>NZ_CP014855.1:0-600000 GCF_002214385.1 Thermococcus gorgonarius
CAACAAAAATAAAGGGAAGTGGCTGGAAAAATCCATTAATAGTGTTCTGAATCAGACGTATGATGACTGGGAGTTGATAATTATCGATGATTATTCTACTGACAACAGTAAGGAAATAATTCGACGTTTTATGGAACAGGATGATAGAATAATTGGTATCTTCAATCCAGATAAGCCATTTCCATTAACCCGTAACATTGGTCTCGAGCGTGCGTCGGGTGAGTATGTACTATTCCTTGATAGTGATGATTGGATTAATGAAAAGATGTTAGAGAATGCTGTTAATCATCTTGAGAATGATGATGTGGATATGTATATTTCAAGTTATAGGGTAATCAGGAGTAATGGTTCCACTAAAGATTTTGTTTATAATCGTGGTGTCTATTCACATTTTGATGTATTGAAAGGTAAGTTTAGGGGGGGAATAGGTAATTCTGTCTTAAAGAAGAAAATTCTTGATAGGTATAATATTAGGTACCCACCGTATATATACTCTGAGGATAGTTACTTCTACTTTTTTTATGAATCTGTTATAGACAAGGTTTTTGTTGATGATTATATTGGATTCATTAACAACAGAATGGGCAGTAATGTGGTTACAAATAAGAAAGTATTAAAAGAGAAGTTTACTCAAACTGAGAATAATTACAAATTGTTGTTTTCACAATTAGAGAAAATTGGTAAAACAGCTGAGATTTCGTTAATTAAAAAATATCAATATCCTATCAGTATATTAATCTATTTGGATTTTGTTGACAGGAAACACAAGTTCCTGTATCTGTTAAAGTATTCCAAGGTAATTTTTCCTTTCCTGATATTAGGGAGGGCAAACGGGGATGTCCTGTGGTTGTGGAGTATAGTTATTGATAGTATTATTCCTGTAAAATGGTTCATACGGAGGGTTATGAGGTGAATATCTTTGTTCACAGGGTCGGTGTGAAAGGTGGTGCACAACTTGTTATGAAAAAGGTCGTGGAGGTACTCGACAAATTACGTGATGAGTTTGATCTGTATATAGTATGTTCTCTTGACGGAATTGATGAATGTAAATTATGTGATGAAGTTTTCAACTACAATCAACTATTACCCTCAAGTTTTGGTGATGTGGTTTCGAATTTGCTTCTCCAGAGGAAATTATCGAGTAAACATTTTGATATTGTAATAACTCACTCACTTCTTCCTCCCAATCTCGTGAATAATAGTCAATACACTATAACGTTTGATGGACGAGATTGGTCGGACTTCATAAAAACACGAAATTTAGTTGGGAAACTTGTTGAGTACATCCCTTGGAGAATTCGTGAAGTTCAATACAAAAACTCCGTGATCTTTTTAATAAACCCAGAAAACAGGGATTACTATTTCAGACTCCACCCTCAAAAAGTTTTCTTTGTCCCTAACGGTGTTGATGTTGGACTTGTATCGTCTATCCCCCCCGTTCCGAAGGTTTACGACTTTGGGTTCCTCGGAAGGTTCTCTCCTGAAAAGAATCCTTATTTAGTAATGGAGGCGTTTAAGAATACGAGATTTTCTGGGATAATGATTGGTGCAAATGATAATTATAAGGTTGGAAATATTTACATAAAGAAGTTTATGAAAAGAAAAGACGCACTAAGAGAAATTAAAAAAGCAAGAATAGGTATACTTCCCTCTTTACATGAGGGGTTTCCATTAGTTCTATTAGAATTTTTGGTCCTAGGAATTCCTGTGATTGTGAGTGACTCAGTAAAAACTCCCGTAGATACTTTTGTAATAAAGTTTAAATGCTGTGATAGAGACAGTCTTTTATCCACATTTTTGCATGTTTATGATAACTATCCCTATTATCAAAAAAAAGCCTTAAAAAATAGAAGAATCATAATTAAGAAATTCAACTGGGAAAAAACATTAGAGTCAAGTTTAAGAAGAGTTATAGCAGAGGTGAAAATGTCTTCTTATTGAGACATAATCTTATTGCTTAGGAACTTATAAACATCGTTATACCTATTTAGGAACAACACAGAAAACTTCATTAACCAGTAGTCTGAGAGAGATACTCTGCCGATAGTTTTTTCATACCACAGCCATCTGAGAACCAGCAACTTTTTTGCTTCAACTGGTGTAGCATTCCACCATTTTTTGACAAAGTTTCCAAAGCTACTGAAATATACTCTATGTTTCTCCCGCAGATTTGATGATAGGTAATATTTTGCCAATGGTTCTGGGATGCATCCGACTGGATATTTTTGGCTGATTCTCAACCAGTAGTCCCAGTCTTCTGCGAATTTTAATGACTCGTCGAAAAAGCCCACCCGTTTAATCACGTCTCGTCTTATCATAACAGTCGAAGTTCCAATAAAATTGCCCGTGATCAGCTTTTTATACACCTTTCCGGAAATACACTCCTGTTTTTCCCTTAAGATTGTTCCATTAGGTAGAATTTTTAAGTAGTGAGTATACACCAGCCCGATCTTGCTCTCTTTAAATAGTTTAACTTGCTTTTCGAGTTTGCTTTCTATCCACTCGTCGTCATCGTCCAAAAATGCTATATATTCCCCTCTTGCGTGTTTCATCCCGATGTTTCTGGCTTCTGATACGTTAGCGTTTGGCTCGTTGAGAATAATTATCCGATCATCTTTCAAGGACTTCTGTATAGACTCTTTCTCAGGATTCCCTACTATTATTATCTCCAAATCCTGGAACGTTTGGTTTAACACGGACTGGATTGCACGTTTTAATAGGTTCTCTCGCCCTTGGACCGTTGGGATTATCACTGATACAGTTACCATATAATCCACCTTAGTTTGTTTATCCGAGTGTCTAAGTTTTTACTCTATCTGCTCTCGCGGGGGATATAAATATAACTCCTAAGAGTAGCGAACAGTTGGCTCACCACTGTAGCCACTGCTGCCCCGCTGGCCCCGTAGTGGAGTATGAGAATGTAATTTAATATCACGTTCAGCAGTGCGGTAAACCCCGTAATCTTCGTAAAGGTGAGCTCCCTCCCGGTCGCGTTCATAAAGCTCCCGAAGAGGGAGTTCAAGAACATAAAAGGCATTGCAAAGGCAAGAATCCTCAGGATGGAAACGCTCGGGAGAAACTCTTCCCCGAAAACAATAATTATTCCGAGGCGGGCAAAGATGTAGTAGCCTGCAGTTCCGAGAATGCCAAGTCCCAAGAGTGCCTGGAAGCTTTTCCTAAAGAGGGCATTAAGTGTCTTTCTGTCTTTTTCCCAAAAACGGGCCATGGAGGGCATTGTTGTAGAGATAACTATGCCTGGGACAAAAAGAGAAACTTCAATAAGGGTATAAGCCGCCCTATAAATTCCCGTTTCATAATCTCCTTTCATTAGGCTCAGCATTACCATATCAGTGCGGTAGTAGATAAGAGTGAAAAGTCCAATAAGCCAGAATGGGTATGATTTCTTAAGGAGTGAGATCCAAACATCAGGTTTAAACCTAATCTTGATTTTGTCCACGAACTTCGAACCCCAATGTATTCTCAGACCCTCCCTTATAACGTAACCAAGGAGAAGGGTTACAATGAATGGCGAGAGGGAGCGATAGAAATATAGAGTTGCACCACCAACGAAGAACGCCCAGATTCTTTCAATTGTCCTGGCTAGGGCCTCGTACTTGGTAACCTCGTGGGCGTACATAATATTCACAAACACATAAGAGATCCAAGTAAGCATAGCTTCTGCTCCCGCCAGTATTATGAGAATCTTCATCCACCTCGGCTTTGGAAGGGGCAACGTTAACGCGACGATTATGAGGAAATTTAGGAGTGCAAGGACAACTTTGAATCCGAGAACGTCAGGCAAAAGTTCCTTCGCCCTACTTCTGTTCCTCGCGACTTCGCGCATGAAATAATAACCAACACCAAGGTCTGAGAATATTCCGAGAAGGCCCACGTAATAAAAGATGAAAGAATACTGTCCAAGTCCCTCTGGCCCGAGCGTTCTGCTAAGAATAACGATTACACCATACGCTAGGAGTTTCGAAATTATCTCTGCCCCAAACAGCCAGCCTGCATTCCTTATCAGCTTTAGTTTAAGATTCTCGGCCATGACAGCCTCAGTAAGAGTGAAAGAATTAAAAACTTAATCCTCCTCTGTATTTTCGCGTACCCGCCCATGAGGCTTTTCCTGGGTTCGAGTTCATTATCTCGCACTTCTCGTTGATAGTGAGGCGGCATATCGTCGAATTCTGTATTAGAGAACCACTCTATGCTCTCTGTGCTGTTTAATCCTCTTTTAACATGCTGCTTTGCCCGATTTTGTAACTCTTTATTTAAGTTGGCTTTTAACTATCTTTGATAGAAACCTTTATAAGCTTCAGTCGCGGATTTTCATTGACGACTATTTGGGGTGGTCAAAATGAAACGGGTTATAGTTGTTGGAGTGCTCGGTATCCTGGTGTTTCTGGCCGGCGTCAAGTTCGGAGTTTCGTACTTCAGCGACGTGGCCAAGTCCGAGGGAAACCAGATCTCCACCGGGGACTTTGACATCGGCATAAGCAGAGACGGGGAAAGGTTCTACGATGACTACAAGCTCTTCTCTTTCGACGATCTTCAGCCTGGAGAGGAGAGGACTGTTGATTTCTACATCAAAAACCGCGGAGACTACCCGGTCTCCTCTGTGGGCATGGTCTTCAACGTCACCGACCTTGAGGACGGCAGTCTAAGCAAAGCAGAGGCCCTGGTTGATAAAACCCTCGATGCTGGCGAGCTCAGTAAATACCTGATAATCAAGGACTTCCGCGTCTCTCAGGATGGCTATGAGGAAGTCCTCAGCGACTACATTGGGAAGAGCCTGAAGGAGCTCAATATGAGCGAACTCCAGATCTTCTCGGGCTCACTTCCGGAAAATGGAATTCTAAAGGTAACTCTAACTGTTCAACTTTCCCCCTCAGCTGGCAACGACTGTCTCACCGACACTTCAAAGATCGGCATTCTGATCACCGCGGAGCAGTAATGGGAAGCCTCTTAAACTCCCACGGGAAGCAATTAACGCGATGATGAGTGATGGGCGAACCGACTGGTGAGGAAGGAAAGGTGATCGCTGAGCATACCTTTTTAACCCTCTCTTTTTGAATCCTCTTGGGATGATGACTTCAGCCTTGCCTGAGGCTCGTGATGATGGAGTGACGGACTGACCCCTCCACTTATTTTTAGTTTGGCGTTATCTCATCACGCCGCGGCACGGAGGTGGTAAGTTGGAAGCGGTTTACAAGCCTATCTGGCTTTCTATAGTCGGAAACGTTCTGCTCGCCCTGCTCAAGCTAGTCATCGGGTTCCTCTACTCAAGCATAGCCCTCATATCGGACGGCGTCCACTCACTGAGCGACGTGATAACGAGCGTCATCGGCTATGTTGGGATAAGGATATCCTCCAAACCCCCTGATCAGAGTCACCCTTTTGGCCATTCGCGCTTTGAGCCGCTGGTTGCTTTTCTCATCGGGGAAGCGCTCCTCATAGTCGCATACGAGATAGGGCGCGATTCCATCTACAGGCTCATGAGGGGAGAGGTGGTAGACGTCAACTCTATCATGCTTGGAGTTACCATTCTCTCGATCCTTGCCAAGGAAGCCATGTTCCGCTATTCTCTCCACGTTGGCAGAAAACTTAACAGCCAGATTTTAATAGCGGATGCCTACCACCACAGGAGCGATTCACTGAGCAGTCTGGCGGTTCTGGTCGGGTTGGGAGCACAGAGGCTTGGATTCAGATACGGTGACGCTCTAGCCGGCCTCGTGGTGGCGGTCTTCCTCCTGAAGGTCTCCTTTGATATAATCCTCCAGAACATTGGCTACCTGACCGGCCAGGCTCCATCCTTCGAGGTCTGCGAGGAGATAAAGAAGCGTGCTCTCAGCGTCCCAAACGTCCTTGGCGTTCACGACCTGCGGGCGCACTACGTCGGAAACAAGCTCCACGTGGAGCTACACATCGAAGTGCCGCCGGAGCTGACTCTGAAAGAGGCCCACGATATCAGCGAGGAGGTGAAGAAACGCGTGGAGGAGATTCCAGAGGTGGACAGGGTCTTTGTCCACGTGGACATAAAAGGGGTTACGGAGTGAGGCCTGCCACGATCTCCCTCAAATCCTTCAAAAACTCCTCTAGGTGTTCCCTCCTCACGTGAGGCATCATCACGATCCTAATGTAGCCCCGGTGAGCACTTATTCCCCAGCCGCGCTTCTTCAGCTCTTCTTCAACCTTTTCCAGGTTTTTGGTTCCGAAGGAGACTATGTTGAGCACCGGCTCACGGATGAGGTAAACTCCAGGTATCTTCTTCAGCTCCTCGGCGAACCATCTGCTCAGCTCCACCGCCCGTTTAACGACTTCTTTATATCCCTCAAAGCCGAGGTGCTTTATCATCGCCCAGACGGCTAAAGCGTTTGCTCCGGGCCTTGTTCCCGTTATGGTCGCCTGCCATATCCTCCCACCGGCGAGATAAGGGGCCAGAACGCTTATAGCGTCAATATACTTCTTCTCGCGGAAGATTATTCCGCCGGCTGGAATTGGAACCATCCCCATCTTGTGGGGGTCTATCGTTATGCTCTTTACGCCTTTGAGCCTGAAGTCGAAGTCGGGGATATCGTAGCCGAGGGCTTTGGCGAAGGGTATCACGAAGCCGCCAAAAGCCGCATCCACGTGGAGAGGGAGACCGTAGTCTAAAGCCAGGTCGCTCAAGGCTGGAATATCATCGACAACGCCCAAACCGGTGGTTCCGGCGATGCCGACTATTCCTATTGTATTGTCAGTGATTTTGCTCTCCACGTCCCTCACATCGACGGAATAGTCTTCCTTCAGCTTTGCCCAGACGAGCTTAACGCCGAGCATCTCACCTGCCTTGATGAAGGAGAAGTGAGCGCTCTCCGGGAGAACCAGCTCCGGTTCCTCAACGCTGGCCAGATTCCTGAAGGCCCTTACCGCCAAAATGTTGGCCTCGGTTCCGCCGGAGACTATGTGGCCGTAGCCTTTCTCAAGGCCGAGGAGGTTGGCCAGCATGTTAACTGCTTCTTTTTCTATTTTCTGGCTCCCCACGTGGAGCCCGGGGTCTCCCAGATTCCTGTCGATGTACTTCATAACAACTTTGACTGCAAAAGGATGAGGATAGGTGCACATTGAACCTAGAATCTTGCCCGAATCAAAGGTCAGATCGACTGATGTCTTTTCCTCCAGCTCACGCAGTACTTCCTCCTCGCTCGCTCCTCTTAACGGGAACATGATCCCACCTTCTTGCGACTGCACTGTTGTTGTTTTAAGACTTTGCCTTTAGCCTCTTGACGTATACCCTGAAAAACATCGGAGTTGTAAGGGCCGTTAGCATGGACACTACTACGACGCTTGCGAAAATTCCCTGATCTATCAATCCAGCGTTGAGGCCGAAGGTAAGAACTGCCAGCTCGAGGCTTCCTCTACCTCCCATTCCAATCCCTATCAGGGCCGAATCTTCCCAGCTGAGGCCGAAGATCCTTGCCCCGAGGCCACAGCCGAGGAACTTCCCCAGTACCGCTGCCAGATAGAGGGCTCCGATGAATAAGGGATCCATATCCTTGAGCGGAGGGTTGAACATAAGTCCGACGTAGATGAAGAACAGAGGTATGAAGAACTCCGTCAGGACGACTTCCAGATCGCCTATGAGCTCGTTCAGCTTTATCCTTGTCACAACCATCGGATCCTTCCTCTCGCGGAGCCTGCTTATCGTCAGGCCCGCGAGGTAGGCTCCTATTATCTGGTTCAGACCGGCTTTCTCCGCTATTATCGCCAGAAGGAAGGTGAGTATGAGAGTGAAGGTGAAGAAGACGTTTAGATTTTTGATGGCGCTCTTGATCCATTCTGCCCTTTTGAAGACGTATTCCGAGAATAGAAGAACGCCTCCTATGAACACGACTATTTTCAGAGTTAAGATGGCAAAAGAAGTAACCTCGAGGCTTCCCCGCGAAAGTGCCGTTATTATACCAATCAGGTAGACCGCCATTATGTCGTCTGCGAAGGCAGCCCCCATGAGGATGGAAGAAACCTCACGTTTGATCCTTTCCTTGACGATTACTCCACTCGTGACCTCTATGGCAGTGTTACCGAGGGTTATTCCCACGAATATTGCCGCTAGGGTTCCTCTCCCAAAGGCTGTAACCGTAAGGAATCCCAAAACGAAGGAAAAGGCAACGCCAAGAGCGGCTACAACAGTGGCCTTCTTTGTGTTCTGAGCTATGGCCGAGAAGTTGCTGGTCAGCCCCGTGTAGAGCATCATCATTATCAGCCCAAACTCTGCCAGAACGTGGAGTTCCTCACTCGGCTCTACGATGCCCAAGAGGAAAGGGCCGAGGACTATTCCAGTGAGGACGTGGGCTATTATAGGGTGGACTTCGAATTTCTCAAGGCCCCATTCCAGGCTTTTCGCAACGACGAGAAGAAGGGCCAACGCCATCAGGAAGTCCACGTCATCCCCTCCTGGCCAGCAGGATTCCTATTATCCACAGGGCCATGAGCAGGACTGCTAGTATCATGGCGATCGTTGCCCCCCTGCTAGTTCCGAACACTATGGGAATTGGCCCTATCATTATAACCCCGCCGCCTTCAACCTCTGCATCTCCACCGAGGGATGACACCAGTGTTCCTATGAACACCAGGAGAAAGCCCATGAAGATGAGCGCAATCCCGGTCATTATGAGTAGTTCTCCCTTCATCGTTCCTCCTTTGGGGACTTCCTTTTTAAAACTTCACGCAGGTTTTTAAGAGTTATATCCAACATCCAGTGGTGATAGCTTGCTTGTGATCGTTGACCTCGACGACACCCTGTGCAACACCTGGGAGGCGGGCAAGAAAACCCTCCTCAAGGTTATTATGTACGCTCTCAGGCGGCGGAAGTTCAGGCTTATCAAGTACTTCCTTTTCAGGGAGTACCGAAAGTTAGAGAACTTCGATCGGTACCATACAATGGACGTTAACGACATAATTCGAGAGGTTCTTACACGGATTTATCCAGGTATCCAAAGTGAAGAGGTGGAGGAAATAACATCCCTGGTTGAGAAAGAGTTCTTCTCCCGGCTGAGGCTCTACCCCGATGCCCTTCCCTTCCTGCGGGCTCTTCGAAAGATGGGTGCCAGAGTAGTCTTGGTAACGGACTCCTCTTCGGAGTGGCAGAGGAAGAAGCTCAAGATGCTGGGCATTGAAGGCTTTTTTGACGACGTTATAATCAGCGGGGAGACCGGCTACTCAAAGCTAACCCCCCACAACTTTAAGCTGGCCGTTTCTAAGTTTGGGGACGATAAGGTGTACGTCGTAGGTGATAGAGACGAAACGGACATGGCGGGTGCGAAGGCCATAGGTGCCGTTGGCATACTTGTTAGAAGGGGCTACTTCAGGGGAAGACCGTCTAAAAACGCCGACTACGTGGTTCATGACCTTTTTGAGGCCCTGGAGGTGATAAGAAATGCCAGAGGGGATAAAAACTGAAATCAAGCGGAAGGCCCTTCATTTGACGGGACTCACCGTTCCCGCTTTTTACGTGCTCTTTGGTAGGGAGTTAACCCTCACCTTTGTGGCCTTTGCCTTTGTCCTGTTTGTGGTTCTTGAGCCCTTTAGAATCATTGAAGAGCTGAGGGACAGGATAAAGGTTAGGCTTAAGATAATAAGCCCGGAGATGGTCAACGGCGTGGAGGTCATTGAGAAGCACATTAAGGATATAGAGAGGTCTCACGAGAGGAACGGCATAGGGGCCCACGTATACTTTTCACTGGCTTCCCTTGTTATAGTATACTTCTTTTCTGGAAAGATAGCCATAGCCGCGATAACCGTTGCAACGATAGGTGACGCTCTAGCAGCTATAGTCGGGAAAAGCTTTGGAAGGCATCGCTTCTCCAACGGAAAGAGCCTGGAAGGAAGCCTGGCTTATTTCATCTCCGGGGTGATTGTAATAGCCCCCCTCATGGGGCTGGTTGCTGCGGTGGTAGGCTCTTTAGCTGGTACCATAGTTGAGTTTTATGAGCTACCTCCTGACGACAACTTCTCTAACCAGCTGGCGATTGCGGTGACACTCTACCTCCTCACTTTCCTCTGATACGTGCTCGGCATGGGCAAAAAGGTAAAGTATTTATACCAGAAACTTCAGTATCACTTTCAGTGATAACATCTGTGGGTGATCGTAATGGTGAACTTCATCTTCGGGATACACAACCACCAGCCGCTGGGGAATTTCGGGTGGGTGATGGAAAGCGCTTACGAAAGGTCGTACAGGCCCTTCATGGAGACGCTGGAGAACTATCCCAACATGAAGGTCGCAGCCCACTACTCGGGCCCGCTCTTGGAGTGGATAGCGGAGAACAGACCAGAGCACATCGACCTTCTCCGCTCGCTCGTTAAGAAGGGCCAGCTCGAGATAGTCGTGGCCGGCTTCTACGAGCCTGTTTTGGCGGCAATCCCCAAAGAGGACAGGGTAGAACAGATAAACCTGCTGAAGGATTTCGCGAAGAGGCTCGGCTACGAGGCTAAGGGCGTCTGGCTAACGGAGCGCGTCTGGCAGCCCGAACTCGTTAAGAGCCTCCGAGCGGCGGGCATAGAGTACGTCATAGTTGACGACTACCACTTTATGAGCGCTGGCCTTGCCAAGGAAGAACTCTTCTGGCCCTACTACACCGAGGACGGTGGTGAAGTTATAACTGTCTTCCCGATAGACGAGAAGCTCCGCTACCTGATCCCATTCAGGCCCGTCGAGAAAACGCTGGAGTACCTCCACAGCCTTGACGACGGGGACGAGAGCAAGGTGGCCGTATTCCACGACGACGGCGAGAAGTTCGGCGTCTGGCCGGGAACCTACGAGTGGGTCTACGAGAAAGGCTGGCTCAGGGAGTTCTTTGACAGGATTTCCAGCGACGAAAGGATAAACCTCATGCTCTACTCTGAGTACCTCGCGAGGTTCAAGCCGAGGGGACTTGTCTACCTCCCGATAGCTTCCTACTTCGAGATGAGCGAGTGGTCCCTTCCAGCAAAGCAGGCGAAGCTCTTCGTCGAGTTTGTTGAGGAACTCAAGAGAGAGAACAAGTTCGAAAAGTACCGCGTCTTTGTCCGCGGCGGCATCTGGAAGAACTTCTTCTTCAAGTACCCGGAGAGCAACTACATGCACAAGCGCATGCTGATGGTGAGCAAAGCCGTCAGGGACAACCCTGAGGCGAGGCAGTTTGTACTCAAGGCCCAGTGCAACGACGCCTACTGGCACGGTGTCTTCGGCGGCGTTTACCTCCCGCACCTTCGCAGGGCAATATGGGAGAACATTATAAGGGCAAACAGCTTTGTTTCCACTGGAAGCTTCGTCAGGGACATAGACTTCGACGGCCGTGACGAGGTCTTTCTGGAGAACGAAAACTTCTACGCCGTCTTCAAGCCTGCCTACGGTGGGGCGCTCTTTGAGTTTTCCTCCAAGAGGAAGGCCGTCAACTACAACGATGTTATAGCAAGGCGCTGGGAACACTACCACGAGGTTCCAGAGGCAGCGACTCCGGAGGAAGATGACGGCGAGGGCGTTGCCAGCATACACGAGCTCGGAAAGCAGATCCCCGACGAGATAAGGCGTGAATTAGCCTACGACAGCCACCTGAGGGCCATCCTTCAGGACCACTTTATAGAACCAGAAACGACCCTCGACGAGTACAGGCTCAACCGCTATCTGGAGCTGGGCAACTTCATTAGTGGAGCCTACGACTTCAGCCTCTTTGAGAACGGGCTAACCCTTGAGAAGGACGGAACCGTCTCAGGAAAGCCCGCCAGAGTGGAGAAGACCTTCCACCTCACGGATGACGGTTTCGTAGTTGACTACACCGTTAGGAGCGATGCTAAAGCCATCTTCGGCGTCGAGCTTAACCTGGCCGTCCACAGCGTCATGGAAGATCCGGCTGAATTCGAGGCTGAGAGCTTCGAGGTCGACGACCCCTACGGCATCGGAAAGGTGAGGATAGAGCTAGACAAGAAAGCGAGAATCTGGAAGTATCCGATAAAGACTCTGAGCCAGAGCGAGAGTGGATGGGACTTCATCCAGCAGGGCGTCAGCTACACTGTGCTGTTCCCGGTGGATGGAGAACTGCGCTTCAGGCTGAGGTTCAGGGAGCTGTTGTGAACTTCTTTTTCTGTTTGTTTTCAAATTCTAAAGAGAACCCCCTCTAACTCCTTGTTCAGGGATTTTGCGATGTAGAACTCTATCATGTGCCCCTTCTTTTCCGTTCTAATAACCGTCGTGGCTATGTCCTCGAGGAGTTTTAGTGAGAGCTCTTTATCGCCCGAGAGCACGTCCCTTTTCAGGAAGTATATCCCGAGCCGGTTGGGGAGTCCTACGTAACCGGCCAGGTAACTGATTATTGTCTGGGCTCCCCTGATGGTGAGGTCAGAAACTGCAAACAGCTTCTCAAGACCAACGACTACAGCCAGAACTTTTCCGCTTGGGTTTTCTATTAGGGGCTGATAAGCCTCCTTGAATTTTCTCACAAGAACTGTTGGCTCTGATATGTTCTCTATGTGGGCTATGATTTTTCCAAACTTTCTTAAACCGCCTATCTTTATGGCCTCCAGTTCGGACAGTTTTTCCGTTTCAAAGCCCATAAGCTTCATCTTGGAGACCATTGCCGGGTAAGAGTCGAGCACGTCCACGATGACCGTTCGGAACCCCTTCTTCTCCGCCCAATCGAGAAGCTGGTAGAAGCCAAATGTCATGTCTCCCTCTCCCACCCTCTCAAAAAGGACGGTCTCTCCCATCTTTATGGATTCCCAAAGCTCTATCATAACTGAGTCCCTCAAACCCATTCTGCATCACCATGCAGGTGTGTTCCTTCTGAGAACTACACTATACTATCTTTGTTCGTGATGTTTAAATCTCTTGCGTTTTGATTGTCCTTAAAAATGAGTTTAGAAGGACGATAGTAAAACTAAGGCTTAATCCTGAAATCAACCGGCTTTTCCAGCCCCCAGAACCTGCAGAAGGAGCAGACCTCGCCGCTTGACGGCATTCCGCAGACTTTGCACTCCCTCAGCTCTGCCTCCTCCAGCTCGGCTTCGAACAGGTGCTTCTTTCTCAGGTAGCCCTTGACGAAGTTGATCTTCGTCCCCGGCCTCTTCTCCTCCATTTCGTTTAGAATCGCCTTCCATTCGAGCGTCGTCGCTCCCCTAGCGTGGGGGCACTCGTCTATCTCGTACTCTATGCCGTTGGCTAAAGCGTAGGCAACGACCTCCCTCTCGGTGACCTCGTAGAGGGGCTTGACCTTCTTCACCAGCTTGCCATTGAAGGCCGAGGGTGTCACCGGCCCCTGCTTCGCCAGGTACTGCGTGTTCCAGTTCATTATGTTGTTGAAGATGAAGCTCGCCTCGTCGTCAAGGTTGTGGCCGGTGGCAACGACGTCAAAGCCGTTGTCGTAGGCGAACTTGTTGAAGATGTAGCGCTTGGTCAGGCCGCAGTATGAGCAGGTTGGCCTCCTCGTCCTTACCTCGCCTATTCCCGCTCCCAGAAGCTCCCTCACGCGGACGATGTGGAGGGGAGCACCTATCATCTCGCACTGCTTTTTGGCGTAGCGCTCGCCCTTCTCGCTGTATTCGCCTATTCCAAGGTTTATGTGGAGGCATTCAATGTTGTAGCCAAACTTCTTGAGGACGTAGGCGGTGACGGCTGAGTCCTTTCCGCCCGAGACGACGACCAAAATCCTATCGTCAGGTTTGAGCATCTTGTAGCGCTCTATCGTCCTCTTAACCTTCCTCTCGAAGTATTCAGTAAAGTGCTCCTCACAGAGGTACATTTTTGGATAATGGAGCTTGATGAAAGCTGGCTTGTCGCAGAACTTGCACTTTATCGGCATTTTTCTCACCGGGTAGGAGTCCTTCCCACCGGTTAAAAAGACTTCCACCGGAAGCCTTTTTAAAATACCCTCCAACAGCCTCCGGTGGAATCAATGGGCGCGCTCTCATCGATACTCTGGGCATTTTGGTACATACTCCCGGCTTACTTTGCCAACGCATCCCCCGTAGTGCTCGGCGGGGGGAGGCCAATAGACGGGGGCAGGAACTGGAGGGACGGAAGGAGGATCCTCGGCGACGGGAAGACGTGGAGGGGCTTCTTCGGCGGCGTTGCGGCTGGAACGCTTGTCGGTGTAATTCAGTACTTCATAACTCCCGGCTTTTACGGCTCTCTCAAAACCGCCCTCCTGCTGGCATTTCTCCTGTCCTTCGGTGCCCTCGTTGGTGACCTCGTGGGGAGCTTCATAAAGCGGCGCTTGAACCTTCCTAGGGGTTATCCCGCCGTTGGCCTCGATCAGCTGGGGTTCCTAATAAGCGCCCTGGCCTTCGCTTATCCGGTCAAAACGGTCTCCTCCGGCCAGATGCTCGCTCTTCTGATCCTCACGCCCCTGATCCACTGGTCGGCCAACTACTTCGCCTACAAGATGGGCTGGAAGAGTGTTCCTTGGTGACACTTTCGCCCACTCAACTTTTTAAACCCCTCCCCTCAGCTGGCATCGATGGTCGGGGTTTACGTTGAGAGCTACGGCTGTACCAGGAACAAGGCAGACGGCGAGATCATGGAGGCTATACTGGTTAGGGCGGGCTATGATCTTGCTGAAACTCCCGAGAGTGCCGATTACGTTGTAGTGAACACCTGCGCCGTTAAAGATCCAACTGAACACAAAATGGCACGCAGAATAAAGGAGCTCCTAGACTCAGGGAAGAGAGTTATAGTCACTGGCTGTCTGGTTCACGTTAATCCCGACGTTATAGACAGGCGCGTTTCGGGTATGCTTGGGGTTAAGAGCATAGATAGAATAGCTGAAGCCATAGAGGTTGCGGAGCGCGGTGGAAAACTGATAAGCGTTGAGGGCTGGCGTGAGAGGAATCCCGATAAGCTTGAACTCCCCCGCCTCTGGAAGTCCGGTGTTGTTTTTGTGGTTCCAATAAGCGAGGGCTGCCTGAACGCCTGCACCTACTGCGCGACGCGCTTCGCGAGGGGTGTTTTGAAGAGCTATAAGCCCGAGCTTGTGGTCAAGTGGGTTAAGGATGCCCTGGCTAGAGGGTACAAGGAAATACAGCTCTCCAGCGAGGACACAGGCTGCTACGGCTTTGACATCGGAACGAATCTGGCCAGGCTCCTCGATGAGATAACGGCCATCGAAGGTGACTTCCGCGTTAGGGTCGGCATGATGAATCCGAACCATGTGATAAAGATACTCGACGAGCTTATTGAGGCCTACCAGAGTGAGAAGGTCTACAAGTTCCTTCATCTCCCGGTTCAGAGCGGTGACAACGAAATCCTGAGGAGAATGGGCCGGAACTATACTGTTGAGGAGTTTGAAGAAATAGTTCGTGAGTTCAGAAGAAAGGTTCCAGGTTTGAACCTCAACACGGATATAATAGTCGGCTTTCCCGGTGAGACGGATGAGGCCTTCGAGAATACGGTTGAGCTCGTGAAGCGTGTGAGACTGGACAAGATAAACGTCTCCCGCTACTCTCCGAGGCCGGGAACGATAGCGGCGAGATGGAAGCAGTTGCCAGGCTGGAAGGTTAAGGAGCGTTCCAGAATTCTTCACAGGCTCAGGCTCGGGATAGCCTATGAGATAAACCAGTCTTACCTCGGTAAGAAGGTTGAGGTGCTCGTTCACGGTTCCGGCGAAAAGGGTGGAATCGAGGGTAGGACCTTCAACTACAAGGAGATAATCCTTGACTCTGGAAGGGCAGGTGAGCTAGTTGAGGCTAAAGTTACCGGGACAACGGCCACTTACCTTCTTGGAGAGATCTGACGAAGCTTTTCTGTTGGTGACCTTGCGTCTCTGGAATATCGCTAAAATGCTAAGCCCGGGGACTTTATTTTGGAAGAAAAAGAGTGAGAAAGCTTTTTGGGCGGGGTAGCTTCTGATCACCACTTTTCCTCCGGGATTGCCTCTTTCTTTGCAGGGATTATGCAGAGGAACTCCAGAGTTTCTCCCGTGGCTTTGTAACCGTGGGGTTCGTTGGGAGGTACGTAGAGAAAGTCCCCGGCCTTAACGTGGTGCTCTTCCTTCCCGTTGGTGATTATCCCCTCACCGCGGACGATGAATATCTCGTGCTCCCAGTCGTGCTGGTGTATCGGTATCTCCGAGCCCTTCTTCATGACGAAGTACCTCATGGCAAAGTTCTTGGCTCCCAGCTTCGGGTAAACCAGCCACCTGATGGTTACCCCTTCAAAGCCGGTATCTTCCTCGGGAACCTCCCTGTAGTTTCCAACGAGCATGGTATCACCAGTGGAGTATTTGGGTTCTGCGTATTTAAACCAATCGAATCCCGCCTTGAATCCAAAAAGTTTTTATTTGCTTTTGCAATCCCTCACCAGAAAGCTGATTTGAGAGAGCTGTTCTAAAAAGAGGAGAGGGGTAAGAGCAATGCCAACGGTCAAAGTGGATCCAGAAGAGATAAAGAGGATCAAGAGAGAATTGGAGGCCCTGGAGAAGGAAAGAAATGAAATCCGGGCCAAACTCGACGAGCTTGAAAAAGAACTTCAGAGCTGGATTCAGAAGAGGGACGAGAAGAACAAGGAAGTGCAGCAGCTCAGGCAGAAGGCCAGAGAATATAAGGCCAAGAGGGATGAAATCAATGAGCAGATAAAGCAGCTCAAGAAGAATCGTGAGGAGATCAACGCAAAGCTCGACCTTCTCTACCAGGAGATACTCGAGTACAGAACAAAGAGGGATGAGTACAACCAGCTCAGAAGACTGAAGATGCCCGCAGAGAAGATACAGGAGAGAATAGAGAAGCTTGAGTGGGAGCTCCAGACCAACCCGAACATAACCCCTGAGAGGGAGAAGCAGATCGTTGACCAGATACAGGTTCTCGCAACTGAGCTTGAGATAATCCAGCAGGCCGACCGCTTTCACAAGAAACTCGTTGAGACGAGGAAGAAAGTGGATCAGCTTAAGAAGGCGAGGAAGGCGATAAGCCTTGAGATACAGAAGTTGGCGAACCAGAGCCAGCAGTTCCACGAGCTGATGATAAAGAGCTTTAATCAAGCAGATGAGGTTAAGAAGGAGGCCGATGAGTACCACCAGAAGGTAGTCGAACTGCGCGATAAGGTTCGCGAAGTCAGAAACCAGCTCAGGGAGATCGAGAGGAAGATACGGGAGTACGACGAGAAGCACAAGGAGCTAATTGCCTACCGCCTCGTCGCCAAGATGAGGGCCAAGAAGGACAGCAGCTTCGAGAAGGCAGTTGAAGCACTTGAGAAGTTCAAGCGCGGTGAGAAGCTTACGCTGGACGAGCTCCTGCTCCTCCAGAGGTACAACCTCGTCTGAGGTCTCGCCATGGAGATCCTTAAACACGAAGGCCCGGGAAGGATTGGGTTAGTTCGCATAGGGGATTATTCATTCAGAACGCCTGCCTTGGCAGGGATAGACTTCACTCTCTCCCCCTTCAACTCCTTCTTCCACCCTGACGGGCTCGGTGACTATGACTTCAACCTGGCTCCGTCAATACCCCTCGGCTTCTACACGCCCGGGGAGGTCATTGAAAAGGCCATCGGCAGGCTCTGGAGCGTAAACTACGAGGGCTTCAACGCCTTCTACCTGCCAGCTTTGAGGAGAACCGAGTATTTGGGAGAGTTCTTCAAGATAATCGAGAGGTACGGCTTTGAGGCGGTTTACCTCGGCAACTCGAAGATTTTAATCAAGGAGTACCGCTACTTCGTTAAAATCCTGCGCGAGCTCCGCGAGAGGTTCCCCAACGTCATGATAATAGCCGATTTGGAACCCTTCTTCTATCCTCTGGCCGTTTACCTTGGAGTTGATGCATTCGATACGCGCTCGCTAAAGCTCTACGACTTTGAGGGCAAAGGCTTCACCCAGTTCAGCCCCTTCCTCTGGGGCAAAGAGCCGAACTCCCTCGACTTCGCGAGGGAAACCATTCTACTCGTTAGAAAAGCCCTCGAAGAGGGAAAGCTCCGCTACCTTGTTGAGAACTTCTTCCACACCCAGTATCACGCGGGAATCCTCCGCATAGCGGATTTGGAGCACGCAGATTACCTTGAAAAGTACACGCCGATTCAGAAGGAGACCGTCTACTTCATAAGCGACGCCTCGATAAGGAGGCCGGAAGTAAAGCGCTGGCACTCCCGCGTTATCGAGCGCTTTGTTCCACCCAAAAACACCGAGCTGGTGCTCCTCTTCCCCTGCTCAGCTAAAAAGCCCTACTCATTCTCCCGCTCCCACACCCTCTACAGGAAAGCTATGAAAGAGGCCCTCGGCTCTGGAATAAGCAAAGTCCACGAGCTTATACTAACTTCTCCCTTCGGCGTCGTTCCAAGGGAGTGGGAGTGGTTAGCTAAATACGACATAGTAGTCACCGGCCACTGGGGCGAGGAGGAGATAAAGCCGGCCGCTGAACTGCTCGCCAAGACCCTCGAAAAGTACCCGAAGGACGTGCCCATCATAGCTCACCTCGATGAGGCCTACGTGGAGAT
The DNA here is from genome assembly GCF_002214385.1 of Thermococcus gorgonarius. Lineage (NCBI taxonomy): Archaea > Methanobacteriati > Methanobacteriota > Thermococci > Thermococcales > Thermococcaceae > Thermococcus > Thermococcus gorgonarius. The sequence goes on from NZ_CP014855.1 coordinate 18,431, forward strand.
AGCCAGGCTCGCCTCGGAGATGACGGGAAGGGAAATAATCTTCACGGAAGTGAAGAACGGCACGACGAGCAGGGAGAGCCTGGACTCCCTCACCGAGACTCTGAAGGAGTTCCAGCTTGAGGGAACAAAGGAGGACAGAACCTACCGCTACTTCGAGAACATAAGGAAGGTCTTTGACTTCTACTTTGGAGCTGGTGCAGGAGAGGCAGTTCTTCCAGAAAACGGTCAGGTCAAGGGCTCGAAGATGCTCCGCCTCTTCGTTGACAACCAGCAGACAGGAACCTTCAGGGAAGGAGTTATAAGCGTCACGCCCTTCGGAATGCAGAGGATTTACGATAAGCTTAGGGCCTACTGGGTGAAGATAGACTTCGACCTCCGCGGTGACGTTTTTGCCGTCGGTGTGAACGAGGCCGATGAAAGGATAAGGCCCGACGACATAGTCGGCGTTGTGAGGGACGAGAAGGTTGTCGGCGTAGGAAAGGCCGTCCTCGCTGGAGAGGAGATGGTCAAGGCCAAGAAGGGCGTCGCGGTTAAGGTGAGGAAGAGGGCTTAAAATTTTAAAGACTCTCTTCCATTCTTCTACATGCCCAAGCACTTCCGCAAAGGCGTCAAGAGGGAGCACCACTTTCTCAAGAGGCTTGAGAAACCGCTCGAAGAGATAGCCCGGATTCCAGGGGTCAAGAAGGTCATCCCGGGCAGGATATACGCGAGCGATTCCAGGGGCTTCGAGATAAAGGTGACGAGGGAAACCCAGACCGGCCTAAAGCTCGTCGCCAAGAGCGATGGGAGCGTTCAGGAGGTCTTTCTGGTCGTTGATAAGGCCGACAGGGGAAGGGTTTGGGAGGAAATTGAGAAGCTTTTTGGATCGGGTGATTGAATTTTGCAAGAAAGCCTGGGCTTTTGCTGGGACTTAGGATTTTTGCTATGCACCCGATGAGTTTGAGGGGAAGAAGCGGGTGGATTGTGAGGGTAAGAGCATCCTTGTATGTGCTGTTGGAATCCAAAAATTCTTCTGCTAAATAGAAATCCTTTTAAGTCGTATGATCTAAAATTCTATGGTGGTGCCGTAATGTCCATGCAGAAACTCATCCGGGGACTTGTGCGTGTCCACGCTGGCTTTGCCGTTGTCCGGATACGTTCACTGGGGATAACATGGCCCAAGAAATGGAATGTCGACCTTCTGGAAAAGTTTATGAAGAAAACCGGCGAGGATTGAGAATTCGATCTTTAGCAGTCTCTATTTTTCGAGCTCCAGAACGATCCAGTGTCTGTCTCCTTTCAGCTTCATCGAGACCCCGTTAGACTCACTCCAGTTCCCTCTTCCCCTCAAAGAACTCGATTAATTCCTCGTCGCTTATCTCCTCATCTGCATCTGTGTAGCCCAGCTCCCTCTTCTGGAGCTCTATCAGTCCCGGCGTGAGCAGAAGCTTTCCGTTCAGCTTCGGCACGGCGTAGTGGAGCGTTATCTCGCTGAATTCGTCGAGCTTTATCGTTAGGTTCTCCTCGTACTCGATTTCCTCCAGCCTTTTTCCATCCGCTATGAGCTTCGCCACTATTGAGGCGCCATCTATCGAGTACTGCGGTTTTCCTATGTGCCTGACTCTAACGCCCTCCATTTTGGAGGTTATGAACTCCTTCGTTCTGCCCCTTGGAACGGTATCGCCGAGGATTCCGCCGACGACTATAATTGTGTCATCGTCGATGTCCTCGGGCTTGAGCTCCTCCTCCGCCTGAAGGTCGAGGACGATTATCTTCGAGCGGTCGAAGGGGAACCTCGTTACGCTCTCAGTTAAAACGCTCCCGAGCTTGGCCAGTTTCTCCCTCTCGTCCTCGCGGACGTTGGTGAAAATAAGCTTCTCCTTCCACCACTCTGCCACGTGGCTGTACTCAAGCCAGAGCCAGTCGCTTATCTCTTCGAGGTGCTCTATCACGAGGTACGGCATTCTCTCACCCAAAGTTGTGTGGGAGAGGAAATTAAAAGCCTAACCCCTCCTCTTGAGGAGGGGCAGAAGGGCTATAAGAAGAACCGAGCTCGGGCCGCAGATTCCGCCCTTCTGGCCGGTGGTAGTGGTGCTTGAACCCGAACTTGAGCTTGGGCTGCTGGAACTGCTGGTCGTATCGGGGGCAGTTGTTGCCGATGTGGTAGTGGTTGTTGGCCTTGGAAGCGGTCCTGGCTCAAGCACAGCTGTCCAGTTGGCCACCCCGTGGTAAACTTTTCCGGTAGATGTCAGCCTTTCCCACGGGAGGCCGTCTAAGATCTCGACCTCGAATGGAACACCTTTGGGTAATGGAACAACCGTGAAGTAGTAGCCAGTTGAGGACTTTATTAGAGGCCTGGGTTCGGCAAGCTCTGGGGTGTTGCCCCTTATCCACAGGTATCCCTGGAGATTGTCTCCTTTTATGGCCACCAGGACGGGTATAACGTCTTTTCTATAATGGCGGAGTTTCACGTGGTTGCTCTCTCCGTAGTTGCTCTTTATGTAAACGTCAATCCAGGGGGAGCTTGTTTCCACTTCGGGAACCCTGAAGATTACCAGGTCATCGCTCCAGTTGACGACCTGTGCCTCCTTTCCACCCACTATTACCTTGCCAGTCTTTCCAAAGGATACCCCTGCCAGCGCCACCAGGTTTCCGGGCTGGGCTGAGTAGGGTGTTATTGAGCCTATTAGTGGCTTTTTCTGAACGCCTTCCCTGTGGAACACGAGAACGCTGTCTTTGGGAGCGTAAAAGATGGCGTTTCCATCTTTTACAGTCATGTTTATTCCGTTTATCACGTCCGTGTAGGTTCCATCTTCCCAGTCAAGCGATAGGCTTAGGTTTTTGTCATCTCCTTTGTTGACCACAACTATGATGCTATGGTTCCCGAAGTCCCTCCTGAAGACCCACAGGGAGTACTCCGCGTGAACGGTCTTGAAGTCCCCATAGGCGAGGGCATCGTTCTGCTTCCTGAGCTCTGCCAGGGTTCTTATTATCCTGGCGGCCTCTGTTGTGTTGTTGAAGACCATCATGGGTCTGTTGTAGGGGTCGCCTTTGCCGTCCTTGCTGACGAGATAGCTCTCGTCGCCGTAGTAAATGACAGGGATCCCCGGAAGGGTCATAGTTAGTGCCAGGGCCATGTGGAAGCGGTTTTTGTTTGAATTCATGTTGAGAAACCTGACAAGGTCGTGGCTGTCGAGGAAGTTTACGGCCTTGTTTGGATAGACGAAGGTTGAGTAGTACTCTTCCAGGTCCCTGGCCAGGCTTTCGAAGCTTCCACCGTAGGCGAACGTGTTTGCTATTTCATCCCTTATCGGAATGCTGAGGAGTGAAGTAACGTTCGAGTACTGGTAGAAGAAGTAGAGGTCGTCGGTTCTGCTTGGATCCCTGTTGTAGTATTCCCCGTAGATGAAGAGCGGAACGCTGGAGTGAGAGTAGAGGTCGAGGTAGAAGGTTTCTAGCCAGCCCAGATCCATGTGCTTTACGGCGTCAATCCTGAAGCCACAGGCGCCTGCCTTGACGAAGAGTTCCGCCCCTTCCTTCAGGTAGCTGTCCACGAATGGGTTGTGCTGGTTGAAATCCGCCAGGTCGTAGAGGTTGGCATATTTAAGCTGAAACCCAAACCACTCGCTTATACCTCCGTTGTGATGGTAGATGTACTCTCTGCTCCCGGTGTAGGGGTTTATAACGGCCTTCTCTGCGTCGTGGAGGTAGTCGGTAATTAGAGTTCCATTGTCGTAAAGCTTTCCAAACTCGCCCGCACTGGCCGGATTTGAATGGTTCGGGACGTAGTCAACTATTATGCACATCCCCCTCTTCTCTGCCTCTTCAACGAGCTTTCTGAACGTCTCCCATGTTCCGAAGTGCTCCTCTATTCTCTTGAAGTCCCTGGGCCAGTAGCCGTGATAGGGGGCCGAGCCGTAAGCTAGGGTGTTGATGTTGTCGTTGATTGGGGATACCCATACTTCAGTTATACCGAGGCTCTTTATGTAGTCGAGCTTTTCGATGAGCCCTTCCAGGTCGCCGCCCCAGTACATCCTGTAATTGGAATGGTCTGGATCGTAAAACGGCCCGTTGTTGCTCGTGTTCCCATCGTAGAACCTGTCGACCATCACCTGGTAGATGACGCTCTTCTCCGGAACGTGAAAGCTCGTCGCTCCCGCCTGGGGGAGCAGGAGCGCTAGGACGAATAGAACCCACAGCCTTCTCAACTACGATCACCGGGAGTGATAAAACCGAATGACTAAAAACCTTAGTCCCTGAGCCAATCAATGATGTCCATAACACCCATCGAGTACTTCTTCCTCATCAGCTCTGGATTGGCTGCCTTTATGACTTGGAGTGACAGGTTCTCTCCTTCAAGATCCAGCATGGCCAGTGTGGTGGCGATCTCCTCGAACTCCCTCAAGAAGCCCGGGTTGAGGTGGTCTAGGACGGTTTTGTTAACCAGATAAAGGGCTATCCTTGACTGATCTCCCACGAATGAGGAGAGCGATGTTAGTAGGGACAGGGTTTCCCTCTGATTAAGGACATAGGCGAGCTTGTGAATTCCGACTACAGGATTTATGTGGTTGCCAGTTCCCCCTATCGCCATGTCCCTTACACGGGAGTAGTGACCGAGGGGAGCTGAATATTTGTCCACCTCCAGTTTTCCAACGACGGTCCCCTCGGTGAACCTGCCACCGCCTATCTTGATAACCCTTGCCTCTGGAAGGTCCACGCCCATAAGCCTTAACTTCGTGGCAAACTGGGGGTAAGTGTCTAAGACATCGTCTACAAGGGTATCGAGGCCACTCTCTTCTGCGTATTTTACAATGAGGCCGAAGAAGAGTTCCGGATAGGAGCGGGGATCGTACTCTATGAGAACAGTCTCCCCGAACTTCAACTTCTGAAAGAATTCGAGGAGTGTTCCGTTCATTTTACCCACCGTAGGATGTCTGTGTACACAACATTTATTAAGGTTTTCTTTTGAGTCTCCTTCGTGGTTTTCTTCCGGGGTGGTGAGATGGAGGAGAGGCTCTTTCGAACAGCCGAGAGGCTGGCCGAGAGGTACCGCGTTGAGTACTTTGACATAAGAATAAGCCGTGCTGGTCTAACTTCCATATCTCTTCAGAACGACCGACTTGAAGAGCTCTCGTCCAACGTTGAGATGGGCATAGGGGTCAGGGCGTTTAAAGGTTCGTGGGGGTTTTCATCGGCCAACGATCTTTCGAGGGCTGAGGACGTTATAAAGATGGCAATGAAGATAGCCAGTCTTTCAAGTGGAAGCTCCAAAATATACCTTGGCGATCCAGTAAGGGATGACGTCGAGATGCTCGGGAGGAAAAAGGTTTCGGAAGTTGATCTGGCGGATAAGCTCTCTCTCGTGAGGGAAGCGGGCTCTTTCCTTGAGGGGGCGGCCATAAAAAACCGAAGCGTGCGCTATGGCGATTTTGTTAATGAGCAGGTTTTCATCAACTCCCTTGGAAGCGAGATTCGGACTGTTGTCTCCCGTGTGAGGCTGTCAATTTCTGCAACCGCTCACTCGGCCGGGGAGATGCAGCAGTACTGGAAGGTCTTCGGAGGGGTTGGGGGTTTTGAGATAGTTGAAGAGGTCGATTTAAGCCACTGGGGGCCTTTCGTTGCCAGAAAGGCGGCGGAACTTCTAAAAGCGGCTTCGCCGCCTTCAGGGGAATTTAGGGTTCTCATGGATCCTGAACTTACGGGAGTTTTCATCCATGAGGCCTTAGGGCATGCAGTGGAGGCCGATTCAGTTAAAAACGGTGAGAGCATCTTGGCCGGAAAGCTTGGGGAAAAGATAGCCGTTGATGGATTAACGGTCGTTGATAATCCAACTTTGCCCGGAAAGTTCGGCTCTTATCCCTACGATGATGAGGGGATCAAAGCCAGGAGGGTTGAGATCATAAAGGACGGCGTTCTCAGGGAGTACCTCACCGACAGGGAAACTTCCGCCGTTTTGGGGCTTGAACCCAACGGTCACGGGAGGGCCCAAAGCTATGCCCATCAGCCTCTCGTCAGGATGAGCAACACCTACGTTGAGCCAGGGGACTGGTCCTTTGATGAGATGGTGGAAGAACTCAGGAACGGGCTCTACATGATAGGTGACAAGGGCGGGGAAGTGGACATAGCCAACGGTACCTTCACCTTTGGAGCCAAGGAGGGCTATCTGGTCGAGAACGGAAAGATAACGAAGCATCTCCGCGATGTTTCCCTCTCCGGAGGAATCCTGGACGTTCTCAAAAGTGTTATGGCCATTGGACGCGACGTTAAGGTGGAGTTCCCCGGTTACTGTGGCAAGGGTCAGTGGGTTCCTGTGGATGATGGCGGGCCTCACGTTCTCACGAAGGCAACCGTTGGGGGGTTGAAGTAGTGCTTCCCGATTACATTGAAAAGCTGGTCAGGATCCTGGAACGGGAAGACGTTGAGTGGGAAATCTACTGGGAGAGGGGAAGAAGTGGTTCGTTTAGCATAGAGCGTGAAACCCTGGAGAGGGCCCAAAGAAAGTTCTTTTCCGGGATAGGACTCAGGATCGGGCTGGAAGGTAAGGTTGGTTTCTCATACGTGTCCGGCCTTAACCACACCAACGACACCCTCGAAAACCTTGTTAAAAGGGCCATAAAGCTTGCAAAGGTTGGAAACGTTCCGTTCAGTGGATTTCCATCTCCAGAAAAAGTTGAAAAAGTTAGCGACATCTACGACCCTAAAATTGAGGAAATTCCCTTTGAAGAAGCTTACGAGCTTGCTGAACACTTTTCTTCTATTATGGCTGAGAAGAAAGCCGAACTTGGCAGCTCCTACACCTTTTCGGGTTCCCTGAGCATGGGCTTTGTGCACTACGGCGTCCTGAACTCCAATGGGGTTGAACTGATGGAGAAGAGCACGGGCTTCAGCATGTCCTCCTACGTCGTCAAGAAGGAGTTGAAGAGCGGAAGCGGCTACTACGGGCAGAGCTATCGCAGTCTGAAGGGCTGGGAAGAGAGGTACAGCATCTTGGAGAAGGCGTTGTCCCTTGCGGAAGATAGCTACAACGCCGAACTGGGAAAATCCTATGGGGGAGAAGTTTTCTTAGAACCGAGTGCTTTCCTCTCGGTTCTCTCCATCTTCCTTGAAAACCTTAGGGGGGATAACGTCTACCACGGCCGCTCCAGGTTCTCTAAACCCGGAGAGGAAGTTGTCTCGGATATCCTTTCGATTTTCGATGACTCGACGGTTCCGGGGGGCGTTGGGAGTTACTCCTTTGATGGGGAAGGCAGCCCCGGTCAGAGAACACCTCTGGTTGAGAAAGGCATTTTGAGGGGCTTCGTTCTCGATTACACCTTCGCTTCCCTGATGGGATACCACAGCACGGGAAACGCTGTTCGGGACTTTAGAACGGCACCTCAAATAGGGTTCAGCAACGTGGTTGTCGAACCTGGCGACTACAGCGAAGGGGAGTTTGAGGGGGTTATAATTTCAAGGGTCTTTGGTGAACACACCGCCAATCCAGCAAGCGGGGACTTCTCCCTCACGGTTGAACTGGGCTACCGGGTTGAAGACGGGGAAAAGATACCCATAAAGGGCAACATGTTCGTTGGGAACGTCTTTGAAGTCCTGAAAAAAGCGGAAGCAGTTGGAAAAAGACGGGAGAGGATCGGCCCGGCCTACGTTCCCGGGCTTGTTACCTCCGGTAAGGTAGTTTAGCGAACTACTATAACCGGTGGCTTTATCTTTCCTATGACCTCTTCCAGCAGGGAGCCTATTCTCGTCTTTCCACTCTTTCCGAAGGCTCCCATCACGACTAGACTGTAGTCTCCACTGTTGGCCTCTCTCAGTATCTCTTCCTTTGCGTTTCCTTCCCGTATCTTTATGGAGCAGTTTACGCCCTCGTCCCTTGCCACGCTGAGCAATCCAGTGGTTATCTCGTGGATGCTCTTCTTCATTTCCTTCCACGCAGTCTCCTCAAACTTTTGAAGCTCCTCTATATTGCCCCTCCTCATGCTGAGCTGAACCGCTATTGCTCTAGCTTCCCTTCTGTCGAGGACGGAGTAGAGGATTACCTTTGCCTTCTTCCTCTTCGCTATTGAGAAAGCCTGAAGGGCGGCTTTCTGGCTCCACTTCGAGCCGTCTATCAAGACCAGTATTCTCATACTACCACCTCACAGTCCAACGTACCTCAGCCATATTATTCCCATTCCCACGGCGACGGTAATTGTCATGATTGTCATTCCCATCTTGAGGAAATCCCCGAAGGTTATTCTTATTCCCTCCCTGTGGGCCATTCCTATGACGACGACGTTGGCACTTGCCCCTATCGCTGTGCCGTTTCCTCCCAGGCACGCTCCCAGAGAGAGGGCCCACCAAAGGGGATAGACGTTGAGAGTTCCGCTCATAGCTTTTATTATCGGTATCATTGTGGCGGTAAAGGGTATGTTATCCACAACGGCGCTTGATACTGCCGAGAACCAGGTTATTATTGCTATGGCTTCACCTTCGCTGTGTATGTGTCCCATCATCCAGTTGGCCACCTGGGCTATTGTCCCTGTCTCCACCAGTGCGCCAACTATGATGAACAGCCCCCCGAAGAAAAAGAGCGTTGTCCATTCGACCTTCTCCAGTGCTTCCTCCGGTGATGCCCTGCTCCAGAGGAGCAGTACTGAAGCGCCTGTGAGGGCTATCACAGCCGGCTCGACCCCAAGTTTGTCGTGGAAAAAGAACCCGAGAACTACCAGTCCTATTATTGTCAGGGACTTTTTGAACAGGCCTCTGTCCCTTATTGCGTCGTCTTCGTTGAGGCTCATTATGCTCAGTTTTATCTTCTCCGCACGATCCTTGTGGACGTTCATGGCACTTCTGTAGGCTATGTAAATAATCCCTATGGTGATGAAGAGGTCGAGGATAGCTATCGGGGCCATGTTGACTAGGAAGTCGTTAAAGCTCAACCCCGCGGCAGAGGCTATCATAATGTTCGGGGGGTCTCCAATGAGTGTGGCCGTTCCGCCGATGTTTGATGCGAAGATTTCAGCTAGTAAAAACGGCACCGGGTTTATCTCCATCTGCCTGGTTATGTAGAGAAGCATGGGGGTCAGGAGGAGAACGGTGGTAACGTTGTCGAGAAAAGCACTTACAACTGCTGTAACGACCGCGAAAAGCAGGAGAACTTTCATGGGGCTACCCTTCGAGAGCTTTGCCGTCTTTATTGCTATGTACTCAAAGAGACCGCTTTCCCGGGCTATGTTCACGATTACCATCATCCCCGCCAGGAGAAGTATCGTGTCGAGGTCGAGGTACTCGGGGAGTTTTTCCCACGGGACCGTTTTGGCAATCAGGACTAGAGAGGCTCCCACCATAGCGGCTACCGTTCTGTGGATCTTTTCTGACATTATCGCTGCGTACGCTCCTATGAAGACTATGAGTGCAAAAAGCTCCTGCCCGCTCACTGTCATGATCTCACCTCAGTACACCATTATCGGCTTCTCCACGTGCTGCACTATCTTTATGACGAGCGGACTTATTGGAGAAGTTTTTGAGGTTTCTGCGCCGTATTTCTTGGAGATAACGAAGAGATCGTACTTGTCTTCCCTATTTATTACTACCTCGCCTTTGTCTCCAAACAGGAGTCTGGACTTAACTGCGAAGCCAAATTCTTTCAATGAGGCCTCTATTTCTTTCAGCAGCTTTTCACCGTGTTCCCTCTCAACCTCCCTGAACTTCATGGCTTCTTCTTCGCCTAGGGTCACTGAGATAAGCCTAGCAACGGTTTCATCGACGGTATAGATCATGCAGACCTCCGCATGGGGATAGGCTGATATGGTCTCGTAAACTTCTTTCCCCGGTTTCTCTGAATACCGATCCAGAACCAAGAGGATGGAGTTTATCTCGGGTATTATCATCTCCTCTTCGGTCAGGAAGAACTCCTGGTATTTCTCCAGGATGTCCCGATAGCGTCTCTCCGCTATGTTTCTGAACTTCCTGTCTATCAGCTCGCTGAACAGGCCCATATTCCATCGCCTCGATGCACGCTCTGGGACATCGGGTTTTAAGGTTATCGTTCATTTGAAGGCACTTTAATTGGAGGATTTGTGGAGGTCATCGGGAAATACTGAAAAATGACAGTTGTGATAAGGAAAAACTTTAAGCTCCTCCCCGGATATTGCCTCCGGAGGTGGTTTAATGAACTCAAGAAGGGCTCTGCTTAATTCCGTCCTGTTAACATTTATCATTCTTGGAAGTCTCTTCCTGGTGGCGTCTCCAGTGGCCGCTCAGTGTCCCTGTGAAGGCCATACAGTGATCCTGAAGGCCCCGGCTGTTGCAAAAACACCCGAGGGTAATTTAGTCGGCGTTGCGACAACCTTTGTCATAACCGTTGCCCCGGGAAGCGGGCACGTTTACCTCGAAACCTGGCCTCTGACCCAGGTGGATATGCAGGCGAGTGCAAGACTGGCTGCTCAGATAGCGGGCAAAGTTACTGGAAAGAACATGAGCAGATACGACGTCTTCGTCCAGGTGAAAGCTGACACACCGATCATCGGTGGCCCATCTGCCGGCGGTACTATGACAGTGGGCATAATAGCGGCCCTAGAGGGCTGGAACGTGAGAAACGACGTCATGATGACGGGTATGATAAACCCGGACGGTACAATCGGCCCGGTGGGAGGCATACTCGAGAAGGCATCGGCCGCTGCATCCGTGGGTTCAAAGCTCTTCCTCATCCCCCAGGGGCAGAGGATTCAGGTGGTTCAGGAGACTCAGAGGAGGAGCATCGGGGGGGTTATTCAGATAACAACAACGAGCAGGAAGGTCGACGTTGTGGAGTACGCCAGGGAGCGCTGGGGCCTTGAGGTTAAGGAGGTAGCCGACATCTACGATGCCGTCTACTACTTCACCGGCCACAAACTTCCTAAGCCTGAGGTTCCCCCGACCGTTGTCATAGACACGTCCTTCCTTAAGGACGATGCCCAGAGGGACCATCAGAACACGACCGATTACTACAATAAAGTCCTGGAAGAGCTCAAGAACAGCAACGTTGATTACTCCACCTACACTGCCCTCAAGCAGGCCCTCGACCAGGCGAAGGAAATAATAGACGAGGCCAAGAGGGACATAGATTCCGGCATGTATTACAGCGCCCTCAGTAAGGACTTTCAGGCGAGAATAATCATAAGACACGTCCAGTGGTACGTGGAAGTTTCCAGGCCCGAGGATGTAGCTTCCCTCCTCAACCGCGTTCAGAGAGAGCTGAATTCCACGGAAGCGTTCGTTTCCGGCCTGACTATACGAGGTTATACAATGCTTCAGGCAGTTGCGGCCGCCGAGGAAAGGGTTGAGGAGGCCAAGACCAGCCTTCAGAACGCCTGGAGGTATTACTACAACTCCGACTACTGGGATTCGATCGGCGAGGCTGCTTACTCTTACGAAAGAATCCAAACCGCCAGGTTCTGGGCTGAACTGGGGGAGCGCTTTGCCGGCGGCGAGGTCATTGACAGGGAATCCCTGAGGGACACAGCCAGGAACTACATCGATGAGTCCAACCTAATAGCCACTTACATAGAGTCAATGTACGGCGATGTCCTCGGTAACGACCTCACGTCCACGATAGAGGAGGCAGAGGGGTACTACGATGACGGTAAGTACTCGGCGGCCATATTCACCGCGATGGAAGCCAGAGTCCGCGGGGAGGTGTTCCTGGACACCCTGGCCACTGACAACATGACGGTTCTCCTGGAGAAACTGCAGAGGATGAAAGAGGCCGCCAGAACGGCCATAGGTCTTGCCCAGATGAAGGGCATTCATCCCCTTATAGCTATAGCCTACTATGAGTTTGCCGAGAGTTACGAGAAGGGCAACACCACCGAGGATATAACAAACGCGATGATATTCTACCAGTACGCCAGGGAAAGCGCGGGAGTTTTCCTGATGAACCTCAACGAAAAAAATGAAATCCCGACTAACCCCCTCGAACCATCGACGGTTTCAACCACTACAGCTTCCAGTTCCCAGTCCAGCCCAGTACCCACAACTGGCTCCGCGACCTCAGAGAGTTCGAGGGGTATCTGCGGTCCAGTTGCAGTTGTTGCTTTCTCTCTGCTCCCATTGGTAATTAAAAGACGCAGATAGCTCTGCTCTAGATTTCTTCCAGTAGTTTCTTCCTTTTCTCCTCGTATTCTTCCGGGCTTATGACACCCATGTCGTAGAGCTCCTTCAGCTTCTTAAGCTTCTCAAGCGGGTCTTCCTTCTCTTCCTTCGCGACCGGCTGGGCGGGCTGATAGGCTGGCATAGTTCTCGTTACAAACTCCTTCGGCTTCTTCAGAATCCATGTCTCGCTTGTCAATCCCTTTTTCACCTCTATGGAAACTGGCTCGACTGCTATGGCATTGAGGGCGTCTTTAATCGCGTTTATTGCCTTCCTTGCCTCCTCCTTGTTCATCCAGCCGAGCCTGAGCGTTATGTTCTCCTCGCCCTCTATTATGAACTCGGATGACATTACCCCCAGCTTCACCGTTACCTGCTCCAGTTTCTGATATGGGAGTGCCTTCAGGTCGTACCTCCCGAGAACCTTCTCGTCGAGGTAGATTATCCTTCTGTCAGTTACAAGGAGCCACTTTGGTTTTTCCAGACTTATCTTTTTCTTGATTGAAAAAAGAACTCTTTCACCTGGCTCGAGATGCCTGAGAACTGACTTGGGCAGCTTTGGGCTTTCCTCTTTTCCCATTTTCACCACCTTATGTGGTTTGGGTTGACCCAGTATATCAGCCTTTCCCCCGCAAACCTCATTAATCTCACTGTCAATGTCATCACGGTGTTGGTATGGACTTCGAGAAAAAGCCCCTCATCGGAATGGTTCATCTTAAGCCGCTCCCCGGTTCCTACTTCTACGACGGGGATCTCGATGGTATAATTAAAGCCGCACTGAGGGACGCAAAAACGATTGAAAAAGCCGGCTTCGACGCGGTTATGGTCGAGAACTTCGGCGACGTTCCCTTCCCAAAGTACGTTGACAAAACGACGGTTGCGGCTTTCACGGCAGTAGCTAAGGCAATCCGCGATGAAGTTTCCCTTCCACTTGGGATAAACGTCCTTCGCAATGACGGCATCGCCGCCTACTCGATAGCCTACGCAGTAAAGGCAGACTTCATAAGGGTGAACGTGCTCAGTGGCGTAGCTTACACAGACCAGGGAATCATAGAGGGCATAGCCCACGAGCTTGCAAAGCTGAGAAAGCTCCTCCCGAGCAAAATCAAGGTCTTTGCCGACGTGCACGTCAAACACGCCGTACACTTCGGGGAGTTCGAGGACTCGCTTAGAGATACTGTTGAGAGGGGCCTTGCCGATGCCGTTGTCGTCAGCGGAAAAGCGACCGGGAAGCCGGTCGACATTGAGAATCTCGCCTTGGCGAAGAGGATCTCCCCCGTCCCCGTTCTGGTCGGCTCTGGAACAACCTACGACAATCTTCAGGAGCTGTGGAAGTACGCGGACGGCTTCATCGTCGGGACGTGGATCAAGCGGGATGGAAAGGTTGAAAATGAAGTTTCTCTGGAAAGGGCAAGGAAACTGGTTGAGCTGGCGAAAAACCTTCGCTCTTGAAGGAAATTTGTTTCCTCTTTTCGAATTTCCTTCTCCGAAAGGCTTATTACCCATAAGTGAGTAACCTGTAAAAAGCAGAGCTCATCCCGCTTTTCTTTTCCGCGAGATGGCCTTGCGTTCCTTAGGTTGTTGACTCTGTGGAGGTGAAAAAATGGGATTCATCAAAAAGCTGTTCGTTGGCTTCTTTCTGCTCCTCCTCATAGGAATAGTCGCTGTCTTTGGCATGCAGTACTACTACAACACCTTCTACACCAAGGTTCCCGTTGAGGTCAAAACAGAAACGGTGAGCGGGGACGTCTTCTACCTCTCGCACGTCCTTCCAGCGGGCAAGTACTACATCAACGCGAGCAGCGAGGGAACTGTGGGAAAGATAGTAATACTCGACGAGAAGGACAACGTTCTGACCGAATCCGAAACTAACAGCATGATTTACGGCTCAAGCAAGCCTTTCCAGGTCAGGGTTGAGTACAAGGCCCCGCTGAACGTCGATTCCTACAGGGTCAGCGTCGGCATATACAGGCTTGAGAAGAAGTGATCTTCTTCCTTTATCTTTCTTCCTAAAGCATGGTTCTCTGAGAGGACTTTTTCGAAAGTTTGTCCCGTTTGCGGGAGAAGAATTTTTGTTAGAGGACTGTTTAGGTGTCATCTCAACTTCCCCATACCCTGGTCAACTAGTGGGATTTTTGTTTCATAGGCAGGAGGGAGTCCGTTTTCGGGGAAAAGGTTATATCTCCCTCTCCGGACAACCGAACATAACTTTCACGGGTGGTCATCATGGGAAAGTACTTCGGAACCAGCGGCATCAGGGAGGTCGTAAACGAAAAGCTCACACCTGAGCTGGCTTTGAGGGTTGGAAAGGCTCTGGGCACTTATCTGGACGGGGGAACGGTCGTCGTCGGAAGGGACACGAGGACGAGCGGTGAGATGCTGAAGAACGCTCTGATAAGCGGACTTCTCTCGACAGGAGTAGAGGTTATAGACATTGGTTTGGCTCCGACTCCCTTAACCGGCTTCGCGATAAGGCTTTACGGGGCCGATGCGGGTGTAACGATAACGGCTTCTCACAATCCCCCGGAATACAACGGCATAAAGGTCTGGCAGCCGAACGGGATGGCCTACACGCCGGAGATGGAGGCTCAGCTTGAGGCGATAATCGACTCCGGAAACTTCAAAAAAGCTTCTTGGAACAAAATCGGAACCGTTAGAAAGGCAGACCCGAGAAAGGAGTACATCAAAAGGGCCCTTGAAATGGTTCACCTCGATGGTTCCTACACCGTTGTCCTTGACGCCGGCAACGGGGCCGGTTCAATTCTAAGCCCCTACCTCCAGCGCGAGCTCGGGAATAAAGTCATCTCGCTCAACTCCCACCCGAGCGGCTTTTTCGTTCGTGAGCTCGAGCCGAACGCAAAGAGCCTATCAGCTTTGGCGAAGACTGTGAAGGCGATGAACGCTGACGTTGGAATAGCCCACGACGGCGATGCCGACAGGATTGGAGTAGTCGATGATCAGGGCAACTTCGTCGAGTACGAGGTGATGCTCTCTCTTATAGCGGGCTACATGCTGAGGAAGTTCGGGAAGGGCAAAATCGTTACTACAGTAGATGCTGGCTTCGCCCTCGACGACTACGTTAAGCCACTCGGCGGTGAAGTCATTAGGACGCGCGTCGGCGACGTTGCGGTTGCTGATGAGCTGGCCAGGCACGGCGGTGTCTTCGGCGGCGAGCCGAGCGGAACGTGGATAATCCCCCAGTGGAACCTCACTCCGGATGGAATCTTCGCCGGCGCCCTTGTTATGGAGATGATTGATAAACTCGGCCCGCTCAGCGAGCTTGCCAGAGAAGTTCCGCGCTACGTAACTTTGAGGGCAAAAATCCCCTGCCCCAACGAAAAGAAGGCTAAGGCGATGGAAATCATAGCGAGGGAGGCGCTCAAGACCTTCGACTACAAGCGGTTGATAGACATCGACGGTGTCAGAATCGAGAACGACGAGTGGTGGATTCTCTTCAGGCCGAGCGGAACGGAGCCGATAATGCGCATAACCCTTGAGGCCCATACAGAGGAGAAAGCCAGAGAGCTGATGGAGAGGGCGGAAAGGCTGGTGAGGGAGGCTATTGGATCAATAAAATAATGGTGACAAGTTATGGACGTTTTGGACTTGCTTTCGCTATTCAATGAGAGCAATGCCAAATGGATCCATCTTATTGTAATTGCTATTTTTATTGCAACTAGCGTGGTTTCTATCTTGAGCCATCTTAAGGATCTTGATATGATTGTGGACTGGCGTAGACGTAATGAGCTATGGTGTGTTTTTAGAGAGTATCCGGGCATTAAGGATTTTCTGCGAGATTTATACCGCGAGTTCGATCTGAGAGCAGGTTTTAACAATGAGAACTTAATGAAAATGTATTTTTGGATGCCTTCTGTGTTTTCACTTCTCCTTGG
Organism: Thermococcus gorgonarius; assembly: GCF_002214385.1. NCBI lineage: Archaea > Methanobacteriati > Methanobacteriota > Thermococci > Thermococcales > Thermococcaceae > Thermococcus > Thermococcus gorgonarius. The sequence goes on from NZ_CP014855.1 coordinate 34,408, forward strand.
TGGTTTTGTGTATTATCGTAGCAATCTTAGCACTGAGCAGATTGGGGTATTCCTATTTGGTCTCTGGACTCTAGTCATCGTTTCTAGTCCTATGATTTTCTTTATGACATTTAGCCCAACAAAGCTGAAAAATTTGGCTAATTTTATTAACTTCACTGTTGGTTCTATTGTCCCACTGTATCTATCCATTATTGTTGGATTTGAGGGTAACATGAGTGAAAGTGCCATTTTGCTGGGAGTAGACATAGTTGGAATGCTTTCATTGCTTTTAATCTTGTATCCTCGCTTACAAAAGCAGGTAATTATTCAGCTCTGGAATAGTGTTGAATTCTTGCCAAAGAAGAAAGTTTATTTGTTGCAGAGATCCCCTTTAATCAAAGTGATAACGCCAGATGGACAATTTGAAGGCAAGATTTGGGATATCTTCAACAGTAATTACCTTATCTTAAGAAATGGGCCGAAAGAGATATTAATCCCTTGGTCACGGATATCCTATCTTGAAATTTTTGGAGAAAAGAAAGTGATGTAATCACTTCAGCTTCTTCCCTATTATCACGAGGATCGCTATACTGGTTATCAGCATAGTCAAGCGGGTTTCTTGCTCCTCTCTTCTGGCGTGACGATATGGGTGTAGAGCATCACCGTCGCGTCGGGACTACTACTCATCCTTTGCTCATGTTTTTGCTTTCCTCCTAAAGGGGCGCGAGATAACTAATGGCCACATTCCCATAGGAACATCTGTGGGGGACATTTAGAGGAACCGTCATGAGGTGGAGAAAACCCAAAAACAAAGTGAGTACAACATCATCCGGAACCGCTTTCCAGTCCAAGTGCCTCTTCCAGCCTCTCAATGCTTCCATCTATACCGCCCTTGTCGAACTCCAAATAAGTGGCCTCCGGGAATCTTGCCATAAGTATCTCGAAGAGTATCCCGGGCAAAGGCTTAAGCTTGAAACCCTGGTCCCTCACAAGCTCCTTCGAGCGCTTGAGCCTCTCCTCCTTGCTCAGGTAGAAGAACTCCTGCATAGCCCTGTAGGGATAGCTCTCGGGGTCGCTTGAGCTGGTGTGGAAGACGCCGCAGGTTGGAGAGCCCTTGACGCCTACAAAGACGACTTTTTCGGGCTTCTCATCGGTTAGAACCCTTCCGATGAAATCCGCTATTATCTTTGCCCTCTCGCGCATGCCCAACTTCTCGTAGACTTCCCTGCTCGCAGGTGCCCTCGGCCAGCCGATCAGCTCGAACTCCGGACAGGGATACGCCAAAACCTGCCACTCACCGTCGAGCTCTCCTATCAGCTCCCTCAGCCTTCTCGCGGTTTCATATTCTTTCTCCTTCGGCCCACGGTAGACGTAGAAAGGACTGAGCAGGCAGGGGGCGATGACCAGGAGGTTCATGAGATCACCCCTATGCTATCGGAACGCCCCTTTATATCCCTGTCGTTCACCGAAATACTTTTTAGCATAGGAACTCGAGTGTTTTTGGTGGTTGTAATGAAGAGGACACTGGCAGGTTTAGGGATACTATTCCTCCTGCTCCCCTACGCCTCGGCTCACCTCGTGGTAAAGTCCAGTGGCTATATGCTCTTCCTTCGGGACTTGGACGGGCATCACTACTTTGGCTACACAGCCCCGTTCTGGATGGGCCTGCGCAGGCCTTCATGGGCCATCTTCCTGAACGTTGGGCCGGACAGGGAGCTGAAGTGGGCCTACAACTACTCGACTATGGGAGGCATGGCTTTCTACACGGGAATCAAGACTGAAAACGGCTTCTTGCTCCTGGGGGAGGCCGGACCTTCCGGCTACGCCGTTCCCCTGGCCGTTATGCTCGATGACTCGGGGAACGTGGTGTGGTCCAGGGCCTACAATTTGGGCGAGGAGGCTCAGGGCATGTTCCTAGATGCGGTTCCCAGCGGAGAAGGTGTTCTGGCAGCGGGGCTGACCCTGGGCCCCGGAGGGGATATTGGAGTAATTCTCATGAACCTGAGCTATTCGGGGGACGTGACCTCGGCCGTGAGGATTCCCCTTGGGGATGTCCTTGGTCCCTACCAAATCACCCGCTCCAACGGCGGTCTCTTCCTCTCTTGGATTCTCAACGCCACGGACTTCGTAACGGCGGAGCTCGATTCCTCCGGTTCTGTCCTTAAGGCCGTCAAGTACTCCCTTCCCAGCTCCCTCGTGGGAGAGACGGATCCCCTCAACCCCATGAGAAACTTTTTTTACGTTCCATCTTTTGGTGGAGACGGCCCCGTTCTCATCGGTGGGTTGGGGAACGGATCGGTTCCGTGGCTGCTGATTGATCACCTGGAAAGCGGGGAGTGCCTAAACGTCACCCTGCCGCTGGAAGGTGTTCTAAGCTCCGTTCATTATTCCCCAGGGGAGGGGTTCTTCGGGGTCTTTGCCTCGAACATCAGCTACTCCGAACTACCCGGCCCCGATCACAGGATTAGAACCCTGCTGATCAACGCCTCTCTCCTCTTCCTGTTGCAAGGGAACGGGGGGGTTAAAGTCTTCATCAAGCCCCTTGGAAACGTCACGAGTGCCTATTTCTCCTTTGAGGGCATCTCTATAGGCATCCTGAACAACGTGAGCAACGTCACGGTTTTCGATGGAAAGTTCGATCCGGTTGAATTAGGCTTCAGCGAGCTTGAAGTAGTGGTTAAAAAGTGCAGTCTGAGCGTTAAATCCAGAGAAATCAGCCTTGACTCCAAAACCGTCAACGTGACCTACATGGCCGTTCCCGTAAACAGGACGCCGATTAGCCTTGAAGTCTCTGTGATAGGGGAAGAAAAGCTCGAACAATCGCCCCCATGGATCTTTGCCCTTCTGTTTCTGCTTTCGACTCTGACCTTGGTACTATGGGCCAGACGCTGAGAGCTCTCCTATTATTTTTTCCACCTTCTTCCTCAGCTCCTCCAGAGTGCCCTCGTTTACAATGATGTAATCCGCGAGGTCCTTCAGCTCGCTCGTGTGGTAGAGCCTTTCCTCGGCGTCGTCCATCGCCTTGAAGTCCTCAAAGCTCTTGATGGTCTTGTCCTTTTCAGCTCTCCTTCTCATTAGCCTCTCGAACCTTATTTCTGGCCTCGCCTCGACATAGATTACCTTTCCGCCCAGTCTCTTTATGGTCTCTATTTCCTCCCTCGAGCGGACTCCGTCGATGACGATGTTCTTGCAGTGCCTTTTCTTGTCAACGGCTAGTTTTATCAGGATATCTCCGCCGTATTTGTCCTTGAGGTACTTTCCGAACTCGATAAGCCTGTCGCGCGTCGGCTCGGCCTTCTCAGGCAGTTCTGGAATCCACGAGTAGTCCGAGACGTTGTGGGTCAGCAGGTCTATCAGCGGGTCGCTGCAGGAGACCCTGCAGAAGCCTTTCTCCTCGAAGAACTTTGCGACGGTTGTTTTTCCGGCGGCAATCTTCCCAACTACTCCAATTATCATCTCTTACGCCTCCAGTAGCGCCATATTACGTTTGCCCCGTCCGTTGATTCCATAAGGCCCTCGTACGTTAGCTCGGCTACAAAGCGGACGAGGGCGTCGTAATCAATCATCGTGGGAAACTCAAAGCCGAAGAGGTATTTCAGTTCAAAGAATCCGATGTGAAGGAAGCGGAACGGGTTGAGGAGCGCTATCCCCTCGCTCCACCTCAGCCCGAGGGGAAAGTCCGCGAGAACTAGTTTTGCCCCCCTTTCCTTTGCGAGCTCTACGAGCTTCCCTTCGTCCGGGAAGAGGAGCTCTCTCGGCTCTCCTTTCACGGGCTCGTATTGGAGCTTTGGAAAGGCGTAACGTATCCCAACAGCCTCGTAGGGCAAGCCTAGTTTCTCGGCGAAGCCGAGCAAAGCTCTCGCATTAAAGCTCAGGAAAATCAGCGTTTTAACGTCCCCTTTCACCTCTGGCCACTTCCTAGGGGGAAAGCGCTTTTCCGCCTCGATTATTGGAAAGAGAAACTCCAGCTCCGTGCCTTTCACGAGCTTCTCTGCCTCTTCCAGCTTCCTCCTCTTTACCTCAAGGTCGAGGTTTGAATAGACAGTCACCTGCTTGATCCCAAGCCTCTCCCTGAGCTTTCCAATGACCAGGCTGTTGCCGATGAGGACGCTCTTGTCAGTTCTGTCGTGGGCTATTATGAAGAGCTTGTCGCCCTCTTCATCGTAGCGAACTTCGTCTATCCTGAACGGACTTTCCGGGAGGCCGTGCTCCCTCCTGATCTGTCTGACGAGTTCTTGGATTTCCTCGACCGTGAACATAACAGAAAAAAGGTGGAAGAGTCAGTTAAAAGTCTTCCTCAGAGGTTGCCGAGTATCTCATCCCCTTCTATGGTTCTTTCACAGTAGTGGCAGCGGAGCTTGAGCGGTTCCCTGCTCTCGACCTTGAACTTTGGAACCACGTACTCGTGGTTGCTGACGCAGTTCGGGTTCGGGCACCTCAGGATGCCAACTATTTCATCCGGAATCTCCACGTTGAACTTCTCGATGATCTTGTAGTCTTTTACGATGTTCACAGTAGCCATAGGAGCTATGAGTGCTATCTTATTAACCTCCTCCTCGCTCAGATACCTCCCTTCGACCTTCACGATGTCCTTCCTTCCGAGCTTCTTGCTTGGGACGTTCGAGGCAATGAGGAGAGTCCCACCGTTTGGCTTGGTTAAGCCCAGAATCTCCACGACCTTGAGCCACTTTCCAACTGGGATGTGGTCTATGACGGTCCCCTCGGGAATTACCTCAATCTTCAGCTCCGGCATTCAGAGCACCCCCAGCGTCAGTCCGAGAAGGGCCATTCTCACCGGAACGCCTGAGAAGACCTGCCTGAAGTAGAGGGCGCGCTCGCTTTTGTCAACTTCCGGGTGAATTTCATCAACCCTCGGAAGCGGGTGCATTATCTTCAGGCTTTCCTTGGCGTTCTTGAGGATCGATAAGTTCACCTGGTAGCTTCCCTTGACCTTCAGGTACTCCTCCTCGTCCGGGAAGCGCTCCCTCTGGATCCTCGTCACGTAGAGGACGTCCAGCTCAGGAATTGTGCCCTCAAGGTCGGTCGTTTCGTGGACTTTTACCCCCTTCTCGCGGAGCTCGTCAACTATGTGTTTTGGCATTCTCAAGAGCTCGGGTGAAATGAGGTAGAGCTCGACGTCGTAGAAGGCCAGAGCCTCTGCTAAGCTGTGGACGGTTCTGCCATACTTTAAATCGCCGAGCAGACCGATTGTTAAGCCGTCTATCTTCCCAAAGGTGTGTTTTATGGTGTATAGGTCTAGCAAAGTCTGAGTTGGATGCTGGTTGCTACCGTCGCCGGCGTTGATGACAGGAATTTCCGCTACTTCAGCGGCTAACCTCGCGGCGCCCTCCATTGGGTGCCTTATCACTATCACGTCGCTGTACTGCTCCACTGTCTTTATCGTATCCGCCAGACTCTCCCCCTTTTTGACGCTCGTGCTTGATGCGGAGGAGAAGCCTATAACCGAGCCTCCGAGCCTGTGCATCGCCGACTCAAAGCTAAGTCTCGTCCTCGTTGACGGCTCGAAGAAGAGTGTCGCAAGGATTTTGCCGCGCGCGTAGTCGAGTGAACCTTTTTCCTTGAGTTCCTCTTCAAGCCTTTCGGCAACGTTTAAAACAAACTCGATATCCTCCTTGGAGAAGTCCCGTATGCTTATCACGTCGCGCCCTTTCCAGTCCATAAGAGCCCTTCCGGTGTAAAAAACGATGGGTTTTTAAACGTTTTTTAACATTTTTATGATGAAGGGCAACCGCAACCTCTTTAGGCTGTGTGCCGGTTATACCCCTGGCCGGTGGTGGTTATGAGGACTCCAGCAGTTTATCTGGCAGAGGTAATAATGCCCTATCTGCGGGCGAAGATTGCCGAAGTTCTTTACAAGGGGAACTTCAAGCAGGCTGAAATCGCGGACTATCTCGGGGTTACTCAGGCGATGGTGAGCAAGTACCTATCTGGTAAATACAAGAAGCCGCCAGATGAGCTCGCCCGTAAGATAGAGGAGATAGCGGAGGAAGTTGGGAGGTTCATTCTCTATGGGGGTACCAAGGAAGAAGCCATAGTTCTCGTTTCCAGACGATTGGTCGAGCTCTTCCAGAGCGGCTTTCTCTGCAGGTTTTACGCCGAGTACGCGGGGATCAGTGAGGAAGCCTGTCACACGATATACTTGACCTCCGGGAAGGGAGAGGTGTTGGAGAAGCTTTCGCTCGCTTTAAGACGTTTAACCGCCCTTCAGAATTTTGGCGAGCTAATCCCCGAGGTTAGAAGCAACTTTGCTTACTCGGTGCAATCGCCTCTCGGCCCCGAAGATGTGGCGGCTGTTCCTGGAAGGATAACCCTTGCGAAGGGGAAACCCTACGCGCTGCCTCCGGAGTTCGGAGCAAGCCGGTTTACGGCTGGTATCCTTGTCGAGGTCGGAAAATTAAGGCCCGAAGTCAGGTGTGTCCTGAACATTCGCTATGGGGAGGACGTTGAGAGGGCTCTAAAGCTTCTTAGGTTCAAGGTCGCCAGAGTGAGCACTGAGGGGCTTGAGGAAAGGGAAGCCGTGAAAAAGATAGCCAGCCCCTTCTCGATTGACCTGTACGATGTGGTTATCGATGAAGGTGGCCATGGGGTTGAACCCGTGGTTTATATCTTCGGCAGGGATCCTTTTGAAGTCGTTGATAAGATTGAACGCCTCTTGCGGGTTCTTGGGGGTGAAGGGGAATGAAGGTCTTCACGAAGGAGCTTCGCTTCTCAACCAGGGGCGAGATTGACTTAGTGGACATAACGGAGGAAGTCGAGAAGGCCGTTGAGGAGAGCGGAATAGAAAACGGGCAGGTTCTTGTCTTTGTGCCCGGAGCAACGGGTGCGATAGTCACGATAGAACACGAATCTGGACTCCTGGAGGACTTTAAGAGAACCCTGAGGGAGCTTGTTCCTAAGGGAAGGGGATACCTCCACGACAGGATAGACGACAACGCCCACAGCCACCTTAGGGCCACTCTCCTCGGCGCGAGCGAGTGCTTCCCGGTCGTTGATGGCCGTTTGGTGAGGGGCACGTGGCAGCAGATATTCTTCGTTGAGCTTGACGTCAGGCCGAGACACAGAAGGGTTATAGTGCAGGTTGTGGGGGAGTTAGAAGTTTAACTTCTCAACCCTTTATAAACCTTGAGAAGTGTGAGTTCTCACCTTTCACCTTTTTATAAACTCCTTCACAGCGACACCAAAATCGCCCCGATGACTATCAGGAGCGCCCCAAGCGCTGTTTTTAGATCCATCTTACTCCCGAGGACGAGCCACGATAGGAATATCGCGAGGGCAACGCTAGTTTTGTCTATTGCGATAACCGAGGGGACCCTTCCGTTCTTTATGGCCATGAAGTAGAACAGCCACGAGAGCGCCCCGGCAAGCCCGGAGAGGGTTATCAGGAGGAGAGCCCTGCCGTTGATCTCACCGACCTTAGTGGAGCCGCTGAGGAGGGCAACTCCCACCAGAAAGACCGCCATTATAACTGCCCTCACCGCGGTCGCTAGGGTTGGATTGACGTCCTTGAGGCCGAGCTTTCCGAATATCGGGACGAGCGATGCGAAGAAAGCGGCCAGAACTGCGTAGATTATATATTCCCTCATTTCAGTCACCTAAAGGGGGTAATAACCCGCCCAAGTTCATCGGCTCCGCCTTCGGCGGCACTCCCCGGGCGGAGGAGGTTGATAATTTCTTCCTAAAAGGCTTCCGGTCAGATCTCAATAGGTTGGTCAAGTCCTTCGAACCTTTCCTCGGGAGTTTCTTCATACTTGTGGCTGGCCTTAACGATAAGGTAGTATATGATGGCACCTATAAGGTTGAGGAACAGTGCCACCAGAATCCAGATAATCTTTTCAGCATCGGGCATCTTCTTTTGGTTTGTTATGACATCGTAGGTGACCCAGATCACTGATATCAAGTTGAGAAGCCAGATGAGGGGGAACAGAGAGAACACCACAATCATGCCATCACCCTTGCTTTGAGTTTAATTCATTGGTATATAATAGGATTTTGAAAGGAGGGAAAAGAAACAGATGGCAGAAGCTCACTTCTTGAGCTTCTCGCAGTTCTTAACCCACTCCTCAAGGACGTCCTTGAGCTTGGGCTGGCCGATTTCTTCGAGTTCGTACTTGACGCGAACGGCCGGCTTGTTGAGGTTCATGAACCTGCGGAGGTCAACGGGGGTGCCCATGACGACGACGTCGGCATCGGCTCTGTTGATGGTCTCCTCAAGCTCCTTGATCTGCTTCTTGCCGTAGCCCATGGCCGGCAGAATGACGTCGAGGTGCGGGTACTTCTTGTAGGTCTCGACGATTGAGCCGACCGCGTAGGGCCTCGGGTCGATTATCTCCTTTGCACCGAACTTCTTGGCGGCGACGTATCCGGCGCCGTACTTCATGCCGCCGTGTGTGAGCGTTGGTCCGTCCTCAACGACCAGGACGCGCTTGCCCTTTATCAGCTCGGGCTTGTCAACGAATATTGGCGAAGCCGCTTCGATAACGGTGGCGTTCGGGTTGATCTTCTCAATGTTCTCACGGACCTTCTGGATGTCGTCCCTGTTGGCGGTGTCAATCTTGTTGATTATGATGACGTCAGCGCTCCTGAAGTTGGTCTCACCTGGGTGGTACTTGAGCTCGTGGCCCGGCCTGTGCGGGTCGGTGACGACTATCCAGAGGTCGGGCTCGTAGAACGGGAAGTCGTTGTTTCCGCCGTCCCAGAGGATTATGTCGGCTTCTTTCTCGGCCTCGCGGAGAATCTTCTCGTAGTCAACGCCGGCGTAGACAACCATTCCCCTCTCGATGTAGGGCTCGTACTCCTCGCGCTCCTCGATGGTGCACTCGTACTTGTCGAGGTCCTCGAAGGTGGCAAACCTCTGGACGACCTGCTTCCTGAGGTCGCCGTAGGGCATCGGGTGCCTTATGGCAACGACCTTGTAGCCCATCTCCTGGAGGAGCTGGGCGACCTTTCTTGAGGTCTGGCTCTTTCCACAGCCGGTTCTGACGGCGGTGACCGCTACTACCGGCTTGCTGGACTTGAGCATGGTGCTCTTCGGGCCGAGGAGCCAGAAGTCGGCTCCAGCGGAGTGGGCTCTGCTTGCGAGGTGCATGACGTGCTCGTGTGAGACGTCTGAGTAGGCGAAGACAACGATGTCAATGTCGTGCTCCTTGATTATCTTCTCCATGTCGTCTTCGCTCAATATCGGAATCCCGTTCGGGTAGAGCTCGCCGGCGAGCTCGGGTGGGTAGAGCCTTCCCTCGATGTCCGGAATCTGGGTAGCAGTGAAGGCAACGACCTCGTATTCTGGATTGTCCCTGAAGAACACGTTGAAGTTGTGGAAGTCCCTTCCAGCGGCACCCAAGATTAGAACCCTCTTCTTTTTCTTCTCGGCCATTTTCGTTCACCTCAAAAACCTTGTCCGTTGGTGTATTGGTCTTTACACTTATAACGGTTTTCGTTTAACAATGCAAGGTCTTGCTGGGATTTATTCGGCCCAAAAAGGGGTGAACTGAAAAACATTCAGGATGGGCTCGGATAACTGTTCTCCCGATTTACCCCGGCGCGTTGATAACTCTGGATGCCTTTATTTCCTAACATCTATAACCTCAGCATTCTGGTACTCGACGATTTTTCTAGGCTCTATCCGGAGCAGCCTATCGATGGCTCCACCTCCGCCTATAACGTACTCGTTTTCGAGAACCTTGGGATCAACTATTGTCCTGAGCGGAATACCAACCGGCGGGACTCCGCCGACCTCGTACCCGGTGAGCTCCTTTACCTCTTCCGGCTTCGCGAAGCGGCACTTCCCGAAGAGTCTCTCCAGCTTTCCCATGTCCACCCTGGACTCGCCGTCCACTATGACGAGCAACGCTTCTTTCTCGCTTATTATCACGAGCGACTTTATTACCTGCTTCGGAGAGGCTCCTGTCTCTCTCGTGGCCTGTTCAACTGTCTTCACAGGCCGTCCTACCTCGAGAATCTCGGCGCCGAGTTCTTTGGCTATCTCCTCAAGCTTTTCCATCGTCATTCCTCCTGTCTCTTTAGGGCACAACCGTTAATAGGTTTTCCGCAAATACTGGAAAGGGGATGACAATGTTTTCGATCGAAGTCAGAACTCACACGGCCCTTCACGTGCTCAAGGGTGCCCTCGTTAAGGTTCTCGGCGAGGGAGCTAAGTGGACGGCTTCTACCTACGTCAAAGGCAACAGGGGAGTCCTGACGGTCAAGTTCGACCGGAAGCCCACTTTGGAGGAGATAGCCGAGATAGAGAGGCTTGCCAACGAGAAAATCAAGGAAAACGTCCCGATTCAGGTTCACGAGCTTCCACGCGAGGAAGCCGAGAAGCGCTTCGGCGAGGATATGTACGACCTCTTTCCAGTTCCTCCGGAGGTAAAGATCCTCAAAATCGTCGTCATTGATGGCTGGAACGTCAACGCCTGTAATAAGGAGCACACAAGAACGACGGGAGAAATCGGGGAGATAAAAATCCGGAAAGTTCGCTTCAGGCGGAGCAAGGGACTGCTGGAGGTAAGCTTTGAGGTTCTGGACTAATGCTTATCATCTTCTCACCCATAGCGCTCCGGCCATGCCGAAGTACGTTGGACAGGCGTAGGCGCTCTCCCTAAGCTCAAATTCTCCAACCTTCATAGCTCCAAGCATCATGAGCATCTGCCAGTAGCTGTCAACTAAAGCCTTGTTCACCAGCTCCTCGGGGATTTCTGGGAGCTCCTCGAGGCGGTTCTCGTTGATGAGCTTCATAATAAGCCTGTCATACTCCTCGCTCTCCTTCCTGTATCCATAGGGCCCGTTCTCGTCGTGCGCGTGCCCGTGGTCGGCGCTGATTACCAGGGCAACCCTCTTCTCGCTCCCCTCAAGGACTCTTCCCAGGATTTCTCCGGACCTCACGAGGGGTTCCCTGTCAATTCCCCTCGACGGCGTCATCAAGACTAAGAGTTTTTTCTCAAGGAACTGGAGCGGGATAAGCTCCCCCCAGCTGAGGGGCCATCTCGAGTATTGGCCACTCCTGCTGGCGAAGTTCAAATCAACTATCGGAATTCCTGCATCTTTTTCAGCCCTGCAGATTTTCTCGGCCAGTTCCCTGTCAGTCTTCCACTCTCCCGGAAGTTCTTTTCCCTCGAAGCCGAGCCACGAAATCAGGTTTTCCGCCATAACAACGCCGAGGTGGTCACTCATCCTCACGTTGTGCGGGCTGACGAGCACGTAGGAGTCAACGCTGGCGAAAGCTTTTCCGATGTCCCTAAGGACTTCCGCCAGCTTTCTCGTCTCATCATCGGGCGGTTCCAAAACCGGGTTGCCGTGGGGCATCAAACCTATTCCGACGAGCATTTCCATCACCTCAGGCAGTTTTCAAGCCCTTCGAGGGGGCATTCCACTATTTTGCCACCCTCTACATGAGAAAGCGTCTTCAGCCCGGAGCCGGTGAGAATGGAGACGACATTTGAACCCTCGGAAATAACGCCGCTCTCGGTGAGCTTCTCCAGCGCGGCCACTCCGGTTGCACTTGCTGGCTGGACGAAGAGGCCCTCACTGGCCAGCTTTCTCTGGGCCTCGATTATCTCCTCGTCGCTCACGGAAACGCAGAGCCAGCCAAACTCGCGGAGAAGCTTTAGGACCGCGTTCCCGCTCGGCGGGTAAGGGTTAGCTATGGCCTTGGCTATTGTCTTCGGGTTTTCAAAGCGCTCTATCTTCTCCCTCCCCTCCTTGAACGCCCTGCATATCGGCGAACAGCCCTCGGCCTGCACCGCAATGAGGGTTGGCAGTTCCTCAATCAGCCCGATTTCCTTCAGTTCGATGAAGCCCTTCGCTATTCCCCTGAAGAGGCCGCCTGAGCTTGTCGGGATTAGAACGTAGTCCGGGATTAACTCTTCGGCTATCTCGAAGGCTATCCCCTTGTAGCCCTCGACTCTGAAGGGGTTGTCTGAGTTTATGAAATAAACACCAAGCCGTTCTCCCAGCTTCAGGCTCTCGAAGTAAAGCCTCCCGTAGTCACCTCTAACCCTTATCACGTCCCCACCGTAAACTGAAACGGCTCTCAGCTTTTCGTCGCTCGCGTTTTCCGAGACGAGGATTTTTGCATCAAGACCAAAGCGCGAGGCATAGGCAGAAACGCTCGCCGCCATGTTGCCGGTCGAGACCGTTCCGACGGCCTTATAGCCCGCTTTGAGAGCGTAGCTCATCGTCAGAAACGTCCCCCTGTCTTTGAAGCTCCAAGTTGGATTTACAGTCTCGTTCTTGAGGTAGAGCTTTACTCCAAGTTCCTTTCCGATTCTGGACTTAACTAATGGGGTATCACCCTCTCCGAGCGAAAGCTCCAAGGCAGGTTCAACTGGCCAGAAGTCCCAGAAGCGTTCCCAGACGGTTTTGCCTATGTAAGGTTCTCCCTCAAAGAGTTCGAACTCAACGGGCTCACCGCAGGAACAGCGCTGAACGGGCTCATTGTATTCAGCCCCACAGATCGGGCAGATTAACTTCGGTTTCGTTTTCATGGGTTTTAACCTCCGGCAGGTTTTTCACACTCTTCAAAACTACGGTTTCACCGTTTTGCCTTATTGAAAAGCTGGCGTAGTTGCTGTTTGATGATAACGTCTTGAGAAGATCGGCAAATGATCTGGCATGGCTTTCGTCCTCAAAAACGACTTCCCAGATCAGTATCCTGGTGGTGGTTCCGTTTTCGGTTAAGTCCACCAGGATGAGCCAGTCCCCCGTCCATGCCTTTGCTATCTCCATGGCTGTGTCCCTGGAATAGTTGTGGCTCCAGTAAAGCAGGAAGACGTAATAGGCTCCCATCCTGCTCGAGTACTTTACGCTGAGGTTTTCTGGAAGCTGTTTTTCGACCTCGTGCTTGATATTTACCGGCGTCCAGTTTTCCAGGTAGAGGTTTGGGAACATGACCTCCTTGGTGGTGTTTGGCAGGTGGGAGTACATCCCGTTTACTAGCTCCCATCCTCCCTTCCTGTAGAGGTACTCCACAAAGCGATCGCCGAAAACGTAGGGAAATATCCCCAGGCCGGTGACTGGGTCCCTCGTGTAGAGGTCCGTTATCTTGTGAATGGGTATGCCGGTTTTGTTGCAGTAGAGGTCAGCCACCAGGTCTGCATCTCCCTCTATCGCGGCCTGTATTGCCTTCGTGGTGTCAAGTGTTGGCCCTCCGTAGGGGGCGTCGAACCACTGCTTCTGAAGAACGTGAACCGACTCGTGGGCGATTACCCTCCTGGCCGTATTAACGTCCCCGAAAAAGTTCTCCCTTATGATGTAGATCTTATCCCCCACCGTTGCGGCTATCCATCCAAGATCCTGCTCAACTTTCTCATGAACGTAGGGGTAGTCCGGCGGGAGTAGAAGGCTCATCTTGTACACATCTTCCTCTAACCTCATCCTATCTATATCGGGCTTTCCGGGCTTGAAGAGCTCCCTTGCCTCCATCTTTGTGAGAACTATTATTGTCGGCTGCTCCTTAAACTGCAGGTTCCTGATGTTCTCTACTTCCTTCAGTATCTTTGAGACCTCTGAAAGGACCGTTTCACTGTCTTGGCTGTTTATCTCCGTTGCGGCCCAGAGGCCTATGGCAATGAGTACCACCAGTCCAACTGCAAGGATCTTTTTTGATATCATCGAGTTCAATTTGGTGGGGAAATATTTAAGTTCACCTCACCGAAAAAGATGCGGTGAGATGACATGAGGATAATATGGTACGGTCATTCGTGCTTTTGGGTGGAGACCAACGGCGTGAAAATTCTGATAGACCCTTACCCTGAAGTTGAAGACGACGAGATAGGGGACGTCGACTACATACTGATAACCCACGAGCACACCGACCACTACGGTAAGGTTGAGCTTCTCTCCAGGCTTAGGGATGCCACGGTTATAGGTCCAAAGACTGTCTATATGATGGCCGTGGCCGATGGAGTAACAAAGGTGAGGGAAATCCAGGCCGGCGAGACAATAGAGCTTGGAAACGGCGTTAGAGTAACGGCGATATTCATGGAGCACCCCTCAAGCCAGTATCCCCTTGGCTACCTCATAGAGGGGGACAAAAGGCTTTTCCACACCGGAGACACGTACCCCTTCCCGGCACTCCAGAACCTCCGGGGGAGCGTGGATATCCTCATGGTTCCGATAAGCGGCCGCTCAACTGCCAATGAGAGGGAAGCTGCCCAGATAGTTGAGGACATAAGGCCGAGGATCGTCATTCCAATGCACTATGGGGTTTATAGCAGCGCCTCTCCCGAAAAGCTGGTTGAAGAACTGAGGAAGCGCAGGGTCTTTGCCCTTGTCAAAGTCCTCAAACCTGGCGAGGAGTTCGTGGTCTAGGTGTGATCCATGCTGTCCACCGGAACCAGGGCCCTCGATGAACTCCTTGGGGGAGGCTTTGCTCCGGGAATCCTGACCCAGATTTACGGCCCCTATGCTTCCGGAAAAACTACTCTGGCTATCCAAGTTGGCCTTTTGAGCGGGGGGAAGGTTGCTTACGTCGATACCGAGGGTGGTTTTTCTCCGGAGAGGCTTTCCCAGATAGCCGAGCTCAGGGGCTTTGACCCGGAGGAGGCGCTTTCGCGCTTCGTGCTTTTTTATCCCGGTGATTTCAAGGAGCAGCGGAGGATTATAGGATCCCTGAAAAAGATCGTCAATGGAGGCTTTTCTTTAGTCGTAGTGGACTCCATAACCGCCCACTACAGGGCAGAAGAGGACTGGCGCTCCCTGAACGTTGAGTTGAGCAAGCAGCTTCAGGTTCTCCTCTGGATAGCCAGGAAAAACTCGATTCCCGTCTTGGTAATCAATCAGGTTCACTTCGACAGTAGAACCGAGCGAACGAGGCCGGTTGCGGAGCAAACCCTTGGCTACAGGTGTAAGGACATCCTTCGCCTCGACAGGCTGCCGACTCCCGGGAGAAGGGTTGCCGTCCTTGAGAGGCACCGGTTCAGGCCTGAAGGGCTGATGGCATACTTTAGAATAACAGAGAAGGGAATAGAGGATGTTATCTGAGGAATAGAACGTCTTTCAGGTCAAAAACTAGAAAACCCTCCTCTTTGAGCTCCTCTTTCCCCTCAATCCCCCTTGCTATGAGTCCTAAAAGTCTCTTACCCCTCAGAGGGAGGAGGCTTCCCTTTCTCTCAAGATCCCTGAGTATTTTTCTTGCATCTTTAAGACTCAAATCCTTCCACTTGACCTCAAAGAGCGCCACGTTGTCCCTGTTGTAGGCGACCACGTCGATTTCTTCCCCCCTGTGCCACCAGCGGCCGACCCTGATGGGCCTGAATCCGAGGTCGATTCTCCGTACAAACTCTCTGGCTATTCTCTCGTACTCCCTCCCAACGAAGGCGGGAAAGTTCCTCTCGAGGTCACTCCTAACGTTCTCGATGTCCCCTTCCTCAAGGTGCTGGTAGTTGTGGTAAACAAAGCGGAACCAGAAGTTGAAGAACTCGTCCCTTATTGAGTAGGCGACCTTTCTCGTCTTTCTGGGATCCTCGGTTGCAGGCACTTCCCTCTTCAGGTACTCGTAGTGGTTCGTCAGCTCGCTTAGGTACTTCCCCACGGTGAGTATCTTCAGCCCGGTTCTGTCGCTTATCTCCTTCGGGGTCACGTGGCCTAAGCTAACAGCCTCGAGTATCGAGAAGTATGAGCGGTAATACCTCCCAAACTCCAGCTTCAGGACATTGAGACCTTCCTCCCTCAGTGGCGCGAACTCGTCCAGGAACAGCTTTTCAATGGTCTCAATAACGTCACCTCCGTAATAATGCCTTAGGTAAAGCAAGTAGCGTGGCATTCCGCCGAGAACGGAGTACAGTTCCACAAAATCCTTGGGGGGCACATTGATAAAGCCCTTGACGAAACCGTAAGCCTCCCAGAAGTCGAACGGCTTCAACTTCATCCACTCGTCCACCCTGCCGAAGAGCGGCTCCTTACGATCCATGAAGATGCGCTTTATCATGCCAACATAGGAACCTATCGCCAGAAGGGTGACGTTTGAAGAGTCTTTCTTGGTATCCCAGAGCCTCTGAAGGGGGGAGAAAAAGGACGGTTTGACCGACCTGAAGTTCTGGAACTCGTCGAAGACTATCACCAGCTTTTGCTCCTTGGAGAAGTCAAGCAGGAACTCCATCAACTCCTCCACAGACGAGAATTTCGGCTTTAAATAAGCCGGAAGGTAACCGGAGAGGGCACGTTTCACCTCTTCCTCAAACTCCTCAAGGAGCAGAGCCTCGTCTTTCTCACCGACAAAGAAGTAAACGCCCGGCTTACCTTTGAGGAACTGCCTGGCGAGGGCAGTCTTTCCAACCCTTCTGCGCCCATAGATGACGGTAAAACTCGAACCAGCTCTAGAGTGAACCTCCTCAAGCTTTTCCAGCTCTCGCTCTCTATCGTAGAACATATTACCCACCAGGTATATTACTGATTCGGTAATATTTAAGGATTGTGGAAAGGGAAGTTAAAACTTCGGCTCTATCGCCTCAAGCTCCTTAACGAGCCCAATAGTCCTCCTCAGGATTTCAACAACTTTGTAGATGTGCTCGAGCTCATCGAGGCTCAGCTTCCTTCCCTTTCTGCCCTTGAGGTACTTCTCTATGACGCGGTAGCCGCCTATCGTGTACTCCCAGACCTCAGGCGGGATTCCGCAGAGCTTTGTCGTCTTGTTTATCGCCACGCAGTCCTTGCCGTCGTACTTGACCTTCTCAACGGTGAGGTCGTCGCCGACCAGTTTGGGCTCGACCGGGAAGTCAACCTTCATGAGGTGGAGCTTCACGAGCTCCTCCCCGATGTCCCTGTACCTCTTAAAGGTCTCCCCCTCGTAGAGCGGTATCCTCGGGAAGTCGAACTTGAGGAACTCCGCGTACCTCTTCCGGTACTTGGGGTCGTGCAGGACGGCATAGGCGTAGTATAGGAAGTCCTCTGGCGTTATTTCACCGTAGCGCTTCCTGAGCTCTTCTAGGAACTCAGGTTTTAGGTTGGGCCTTCTGGTTTTGCCGTCGTCGGAGTAGAGGTAGAGGGGGAAGATATAGGACTTAGAGCCTGTCAGGTGCAACTCGGATATTGTATCAACAACAAAAACTGCATCCCACAAAAGTCTCATCTTTGGAACAATTCTCTCAGTAACAATACCAATATTCATGTCAGCTAAAAAGTGCTTCATGACCTTAAAATGAGCTCTTCTTAGAATTTTTGGCTCGTAATACACCCATCTCCAATCAAAGGGTCTGTAGGCAAGTTTTTTGAAGTTGCTGGGCTTCATGGGGGTTCCTACAATCTTTGCCCTTCTTTCCTCAAACCGCCATCCAGAAGTTGACTCAATGTCATATTTCTCCCTTAGTTGGGCCGTGGAAACTTTAGGGTTTAAAATATCCCTGATAACTGGCTCCAAATCTTCCTTCGAAAAAGCTACAAGGGCACTATCCTTGCCTGTTTCAACTCCGGAACTATAAACTTCAAAAATCTCGTCCAGCTTTGGGAACTTGGAGTATTCCCCTTCAAGGCTGAGGTCTTTGGGCACGAAGAAGTAGTAGGGTTCCTTCGGCTCAAGCTCCTTCCACTCAACTGTTTTCCAGCTCTTGTTTCTCAAAAACTCGTACTTCTCCTCCCTTGTCGTCTTTCCTGCATCGTGGACGATCGAGTAATAGTAGATCTTGCACTCCTCTGCTTTGTGCTTCCCCTCCCTGAGCTTCACGAAGAGCGCTATGGCAACACCCTGTTTAATCTTAAAGACATTATCATCCTGCTCACCTCTATTTGCGTTCCCATGGAGGTTAAGAATGTAGATCTCATCGAAGCTCTCCATCAGGCTCTGCCTCATTCTCCTGTGGATAATACCGTCCAAGTAAGAATTATTAGTGATGAAGCCAACTATTCCTTTACCGTTCTGGTCTATCTTCCACTGGGCGAAACGGATAAATCCAATGTAGTAATCTTGAATGACCCCCTTGTTCTTCTCCTGTTCCACGCTCAATCCGTGAAGGTACTCTTTCAGGAGTTCTGAACCCCAAGACTCTTCAATTTTCTTGCTCTCGTAGGGTGGGTTTCCAATGACCACGAATATCTTTGTCTCCTTCTTCACCCTGTCGGCTTCCTCGCTCTCTTTGTCCAGTGCCCTCTCAAAGAGGCCCGCCTGGCCCCTCTCCCTCATCAGGTCGAGGGCGTTGGTGAGGTAGATTTTGAACCTTTCATCGTCCTTCAGCTTTATTCCCCACTGGTTGAGCACCATCGAGAGTTTTAGGTGGGCGACTAGGTAAGGAGAAATTAGGATTTCAAAGCCGTAGATGTTGTTAAGAAGCCTCTCCTTGAGGTAGAGCTGGAATAAGGTTCCCTTGATGTTTCTATGGATTCTGTCGAGGACTCCAGCGAGGAAGGTTCCCGTTCCGGTTGCGGGGTCGAGTATTGTAACGCCATCATCCTGGAGCCTCTTGCCAAACTTCTCCTTCAGTATCTCATCGACCGAGTTGACTATGAATTCCACAACTGGAATCGGAGTGTAGTAGACTCCCTTCGACTTCCTTAAATTGGGGCTGTATTCAGCCAGAAACGTCTCGTAGAAGTGAAGGAAGGGATCAAACTCGCCGTTCCCAAAGTGGAAGCGCCTTTTAAGCTCTTCAACGTCCACGTTGTTGAGTATCGCTATGAGCTCCTCAAGGATCCATTCAAGGTAGTCCGGGAGGTCGGAGGCGATGTACTTGAATATCTCGTGGACGACGCGGAGGGACTTTGGAACACCTCTGAATGCAACGTTCTCCCTCGTAAGCTGGCCCTCTATCATGAACCTTGCCATGAAGAGGCCGTAAACAACCGTCTGGGCGTATGCATCCGCGAACTCGCTCTTCTTCATGCCGCTCATCAGATGCTCCTTAAAAGCCTGATAGAGGTACTGGAGCTGCTCATCCTCGTTCATATTTTCGAGAACCACATCCTTCAGGATCATGGCCCTCTTCGCGAGGATATAAGCAAGCTCCTCGGGATCTTTGATTTTTGGAACTGTAAAGCTCAGAAATCTCTGAATGAGCCGGTTGAACTTATCAACGTTCGACTCAATAAGGTTGAAGTCCTCATCGAGGAGGGAAACCTCCTCAACCTTCTCGCCCCTCTGGTAGAGAATGAAGTCGCGATAATTGGTCAGAATGAAGTTGTCCAGCCTCTCAGAATAGCGCTTGATCTGACTCTTATCCCTCTTTGGAAGCCTGTGAAGGTCAACGTTGGGAACTTTGGTCTCAATATATCCTATTATGCCAGTCTCCGTAGATATCTTAAAGTCAGGGGCACCAAAGGTTTCCCTACTTGGCTCGTGGATTATTCTGACGTTGTACTCCTTCGAGAACAGGCTTCTTAGGAACTCTTGAAAAACAATACGGTAAGAATACTCCGTAGTCGCACCCGCTTCATGGACTTTTTTGAGACCCTTAGAATAACCCCTTAAAACTCCTGGCTTCATTTTATCACCAAAGAATAGAGACGCGGGGAAATATTAAAGGGTTTCCACCGCAACGTTTTTACGCTCCAGTATTCTACTATATCTGGTGAGACTATGGGAATCACAAAAGTAACTAGGAACTATCAAATTACTATACCAAGCGACATTAGGAAGAAGCTTGGGATTAAGGTGGGAGACGTTCTCGTCATCGAAATCGAAGACGGGAAGGCCGTGATCAAAAAGAGTGACCTTGAACTCCCCCTCCTGCCCGGAGGAAAGGGGCTGAAGGTCGAGGACATCGAGGAGGCAATAAGAAGGGGCCAAGGTGAGGAGGAGTGACGGTAATAGACACCAACGTCTTCATATACTCTATCCTGAGGGATTCAGAGTTCAACGCGGAGGCAAGAAATCTTCTCGCATCTCTGGAAAAGTGGATCGTACCGAGTATCGTTCTCTACGAGCTCTACTGGTTTTTCAGGGAGGAGGGCTACAGCGGGGAAGACATCATGAAGGTGGTCTCCTCAATATTGAACAGTCCGAGGACTAAGGTAATCTGTGATAACGGGAAGTACACAAAACGCGCGCTCGAGCTGACAAAGAACCCAAGGCACTTCAACGACATGGTGATCCTGGCAACGGCAGAGGACTTCAAAAGGCTGGCGACCTACGATAAAAGGTTAAAAAAAGATGCTGAAAAGCTGGGCATCAAAGTTCTTCCCTAAACCCTCTCATAAACCTCCTGCGTTATCTTGAGCACGGCGCGGTAGAGCTTCTCGCTTATCAGCCCGTCCTCGTAGTGCTCCCTGAGTTTGTCCTTGTCTATGATTTCCTTCTTTCCATCGGGCCACTTCACGATGTCTATTTCGAGGTCTATGTAACGTGCCCTATCGGGGTAGATCTCGACGGGCGTGTTGATGTTGTAGTACTCTCCTTTCAGGTTGCCGTTCTTATCGTAGTAGCGGTGGACAAACCACCATTTTCCTGCTTCGATTTCTGTTATGGCGTAGTCTCCGAACTCTATGGGGAGATCGAGTCCATCGTAGAATTTGCCGGGCTTTAGGTGTCTTTTCAGGGTTATTCTCAGGGGGTTCGTTGAGACTTCGAGTATCTCCCCCGGCCCAAGCTTGAACCTCTGGCCATCAGGCTTGTTGTGCTCCAGGAAGAAGAGCCAGCCCTTTTTTGGCCCCTTCTGATCCAGCAAGGCGTCCCAAAAGCCCTGGTTGACCTTCATCCTTTGACTGGGGATCTTGGCGAGAATTCCCTCTGCTATTTCGACGGCAAAGCTGAACTCCAGGTCATAGGCCTTCAGCTGGTGGTGGCCGTCTATGGTTGGAACGACCCTGTTCCTTATCTCATCGAGCTTCTTCTTGGCCCCTCCCCCGAACTCGACCTCGTATATGTTCCTCCCCTCTATTATCTGATCAGGGGCCGAATACCTGTGGGCGTCTTTGAGCCTGTCTGCGAGTTTAGAAAGCCTTATGATCTCGTCTCTGAGTGTGTTCCAGTCTTTGTAGGCCGCTGCCGTTCTCCAGAGGATTCCCCATTCGCCCATATCGATGCTTAGTCCCAGTATCCTGAGCCTTTCCCTCTCGGAGTTGTCCCTTATTTTCCTTGATATCTTAACGTGCCTCTGGCTTCCCGGTGGCTTGGGTATCAAAACGGCGTAGTCCCCGGGAACTGTGAGGGTTAGACTGAGGTGTGGAAGGAGGTTGTGCTTCTTGACCTGAACGAGAACCTCATCCCCTTCCTGGAGCCGCCTGCCTTCGTCGATGGGTATCGTTCCTATTGCACTTCCTATGTCAACGTAGATGTACTTCTCGTCCCTTTTCACAACGAGTCCCTTGTAAATTCCGTAGAGCTGGTAAGGGAGACGTCTAAAGACGACGTCTATAAACTCCTCCTCAAATACTCTTTTTATCTCCTCAACCGCTTCCCCCGTTAGGATGACTCCGTGGTGGTCCTTTTTGTCGTAGATGTCAACGTTGAACTCGTCGTAGGTTTTCTCGATTCCAAGCCTTTCGGCTATTTTCTGGCTCGGCTGGGCTATCTTGAAACCCCTGTCCAGGAAAAGCTTCGTCAGGGCAGTGCTGTATATTCCCCTAACTCTAACTGAAACTCCTGTGTCTGTAGACACTTTCACCCCCCCGTTTCTTCCTTTCCACTACTCCAATGAGAGTGAGTCCCTCCAGGATTTCACCGGCGTTTTTGACGCCGCTGAGCTTTTCCACGTTTCTTTCCTCAACCCACAGGAGCCCCATTCTGTGCCAGGCTTTTAGGGCATCCTCAACTTTGTGGACATCCGCGGGATGGGCGTAGAGCCTGTATGTAAACCTTATGAGACTCTCGAGTTTTTTCTCCAAATCATCTATTTGCTCAAGTTTCCTGATTATACTGGTCGGTGGCTTTTTCTGGTTTTCGCCCTTGATGTCCATCATTTCAATGAACTCCAGTCCTTCCGCCTCTTTGGTTAGGGTTTGTATGGCCCTGGTTACTGTGTAGTCGTATATCCTGTGGAAGTGAGTCAGTCTGTCGAGGAGAATCTTTAGTTTCGGTCTCTCAGAATAGCTGAGGGGCTTTGAGAGGACACCCATGAGCTCTTCCAGCCGGAACTTCATCTGATGTTCCACCCTCTGTACCTCCATTATAACCCCTTCGACTTCCTCTCCCAGTGGTGCCATCTCCCTGTACACCTCGCTGAGAATTCCCATTTTTTCCCCCACTGTCGAATAGAGCCTTTTAACCAGCTCGTACATCGTGTCGGTGTTCCCCTCTTCGTAGAGCCTCGGGAAAGTGGATTCGAACTGTCTGTGGAGCAACTTCAGTTCCTCTATGAGCTCTTTGACCCTTTCGGCTTTCATTTCCTTTGCCCCTGATTGGGTATGGCGTTTCCCTTCATTTACTTTTCCCCAAGCATTCGGGTTCTTTGATAAACAATCATGTTTTCCCAAAACATTTTTTTAAGCTGAGGGATTAATCACCCCGGTGTTACCATGGTGCTCTACGACCGCTTCGGAAGGCCAGTGACGAACCTCAGGATCTCGCTCACGCAGGACTGCAACTTCCGCTGCTTCTTCTGCCATAGGGAAGGTCAGAGATTTAACGTTAGGAATGAGATGACACCAGAGGAGATAGAGAGGCTCGTTAGAATAGCGTCGCGCCTTGGCATTAAGAAGGTCAAGCTGACCGGCGGCGAGCCTACCGTTCGGAGTGACATTCTGGAGATAGTTAAGCGTATAAAGCCCTACGTGGCCGATTTAAGCATGACAACCAACGGGAGCAGGCTAAAAGAGCTTGCAAAGCCCCTTGCAAAGGCCGGCCTCGATCGCGTTAACGTTTCCCTCCACAGCCTCCGGAGAGACGTGTATAAACAAATAACGGGCGTTGACATGCTGGAAACTGTTCTTGAGGGTATCGAGGAGGCGGTAAAATACCTCAGCCCGGTTAAGCTCAACATGACTGTCATGAAGGGCCTGAACGAGGGCGAGATATGGGACATGGTGAACTTCGCGGCTAAAACTGGAACGATACTCCAGCTCATCGAGCTTGAAGCTCCAAAGGAAATGACCGGGACAGCCTTCTTCCGGAAGTACTTCTACCCCCTCAAGCCCGTTGAGAGGGAGCTTGAGAAGAGGGCCTTGGAGACGCGCGAGAGGAGGATGCACAGGCGGAAGAAGTACTTCATCCCGACCGACTACGGCATTGCCGAGGTCGAGGTTGTTAGAGCGATGCACAATACAGTCTTCTGCGCCAACTGCACGCGCTTGAGGGTGACTTCCAACGGCATGTTCAAGACCTGCCTGCTGAGAAACGACGACCTGATAGATTTCCTGACCGCAATGAGGAATGGGGCAAGCGATGCGGAGATAGCTGAGATTTTCAAGAAAGCCGTTCTCATGCGCGAGCCCTACTGGAGGTAAAGTTTTTGAGGGATGGCTTCTAACTTCTTCCCGGGGAGGAGGTATGGGAAGCTACCCAATATTGGTTACGGGTATTGTCCTGCTTATGGGCTCTCTGTTAGGTATCTATCGCGCCTGGTACTACTATTCCCGGCTCTCGGGAATCTGGAAAGACCTGAGCGAAAAAGTAATTGTTTCATTGATTTTTTTCGCATTAGGGGCCTTGGGAACTATCGCTCATTCTTTTTTGTTGGCAGACATCACGGTGATTGTTATGGCGTTCTTCTACACCCTGTCTTACTTGGTAATATTATTTGTGCTTTTTAGAAGTCTCGGGCGTGTTTCATCTTCAAAACCCACACCTGAGAAATCTCAGTCAGGGGGCCGGGAGGAGGGCAATGTCCCTGTGGTGGGTGGTTATCTGCTGATTAACCCCCCTTCTCGCTTGATATTAATGCTTCTTAAGAGGGTATCTCGCGGTCTCCTTGTGGTGAGCAGAAACACCTACCACCAGTGGGTTAAAAGATCCGGTGTTGAGCCCGATAAGTTCATCTGGCTGAGCAGGGCCGAGCTGGATGGGGCAATAGATCCCGGAAAGCTTCATGTACTTCAGAGGGAGATACTGACCTTTTTGGAAACGCACAGTCCAGCGAGCATTTACTTTGAGGGCATTGAGTATCTGGTACTCTACAACGACTTCCCCGGCGTTGCCAAGTTCCTGTTTTCAGTTAAGGACGCGGTGTTGATCAACAACTCTTTAATGCTCCTTTTCCTGCCCAAGGGGATTCTTGACTCGAAACAGGAATCCGTAATGGCCAGGGAGTTTGAACCGATTGACGAGAAAGAGTTAACGAGAAGAATTTTAAATGCACTACCAGAGAAGGAAAGGGCCGAAATAGCGCTCTTCGGTGCACTTCCACCAGCCAAGGAGCAGGAATCGGAGGGAAGCAAGGGTGCCAGCGCTGAAGGTCCCGAAGAGGGAAGCAGAGCCGGTGAAGAGGAAGCTGAAGAAGCTTAACCTCTACGACGGGAGGAGACGGCCGAGAAAAGAGGATGATTTTGTTCTTTTACCTGTTTTTGAGGATGAAAAGGTTTACTCCCTCGGCTACGAGGTTCTTGACATTGAACTCCCACTCAGGCCGGAGAGGCAGATATACAAGAACCTTGAGAGCGTTTTGGCAGAGAGGCTAACCCCGGAGGAGCTGAAGCATCTCCGGAGATACGACGTTATAGGGGACATAGCGGTCGTTCAAATCCCGCCCGAGCTTGAACACCGCGTTGATGATATTGTGTGGGGCCTCCGGAAAGTTCACCCGTTTCTCAAGGTCGTTGCAAAAAAAGGTTTCCATGAGGGGGCCTTCAGGATAAGGGATTACTCCATAATCTGGGGCGAAAAGAGGCTCGAAACTGTCCACAAGGAGAACGGCGTCGAGATAAAGGTGGACCTCTCGAAGGCCTTCTTCAACCCGAGGATGAAGGGCGAGAGATACCGTCTGGCCCAGCTTGTTCGCGATGGAGAGAGGGTTCTGATTCCCTTTGCTGGCGTTCTGCCGTATGCGCTCGTCATAGCTCGCTATCGGAAGGTCAAAATCACCGCCGTAGAGCTGAACAGGGAAGCCTATGAGCTCGGCCTTGAGAACATCGAGTTGAACAGGAAGCGTTTGAAGGGAGAGATTGAGTTCATACACGGCGACGCCTTTGAGGTTCTTCCGGAGCTTCCAACCTACGACCGTGTGATAAGTCCGACGCCGAGGGGCGTTGACGCTCTGGCCCTAACGCTGAGCAAAGCCGAGAAATGGCTCCACTACTACGACTTCGTTGGTGAGACTGAGATAGAGGACTTCAAGAAGAGGATACTGGAGGAGTGCTCGAGGCAGGGAAAGGAATGTGAAGTTAGGGTAAAAAAGGTCAGCGACTTCAAACCACACGTATTTAAGGTCTGCGCTGATGTGAGGATAAAAGGGTAGGAAATCACTTCTTCAAAAAGTCGAAGAGCGTTGCCTGCTTGCCCTTTTTCTTTTCTTCTTTTTTCCTGCCGACTGCTTCAATTTCCTTCGTTGCCTTTTCAAGTTCCTCCTCGCTTATTTCCTCTTCAGTCTCTTCCTGGACTTCTTCTGTCGTCTCTTCGGCTTCCTCTATCTCCTCTCCCTCTTCGGTTGTTTCAACCTCTTCGAACTCTTTTCTGATCTCTCTGGCTCTTGCCTCAAGCTCACCCTCCTTCTTGAGCTTCTTCTCGATGTTCATGCTCTTGGCCCATATCGTCTTGGCCTTCTCTTTGTCACCTACTATGAACTCGACCTCCTTCAAATCAAGGTCAAGGTAGACAACGAAGTGGGCTGCCATCTCCGAGTTGTTCTCAAAGATGGCTTTGAGGTAGTTGAGGGTCTCCAATGCTTCGAGCTTGGCCATGTGCATTTCTTTCATAATTTTCTTGACCACGGAATCCCTGAGCGTTCTCTCCTCCTTGCTTTCGGTGAGTATCTTTATCGTCTTCGGCGGGTAGATTTTGACGAAACCTTTCTTCTTGACGCCTGCAACGGCAACTCCTGCCGTCATCATGTCCGTTGCATACTTCCAGAGGGAATACGCTCCGGTTCTCTGGGCTCTTCCAAGGTAGATGTCCGCCCTGCTTAGTGCTTCATATGCCCTTGCTATGTCCTCCGGCCGGTAATAGACGTAGGGGATGTTCTCGTCTATCCACTGGAGAAGTTCATCTGGAAACATATCAACGCCAAGAACAGCTATCTTAGCTTTTTTAGCGTTATCGGTGGCGAAAACCTGTGCAAGAGCCTGAAAGACGCTCTTTTCTACGTCTCGGTAGGCCAGAACTTCCTTCGCGTCCTCAACTCCACCGGTAACTACAGTCTGGAGGTCGTTGATAGCAGCCCTTAGATCGCCGTTGGAGCGTTTGGCTATTTCGTAAAGTATTTCCTTCGGAACCGTTTTGCCTTCCATCTTGAGGATCCTGATTAGGGCCTTAATGATGTCCCTCTGGGTTAGTCTCTTGTACTCGACTATCTGCGCTTTGTCGCGTATCTCCCTTGGAACCTCCCAGTAGTGGTTGGCGGCCATTATTATCGGGTTCTTGGCTTTGTCAATGAGCTTGGCTATCTCTTTTGCACCGCTTGGCTCTATGTTGTCCGCTTCGTCGAGAAAGATTAGCTTCCTGTGCTTTCCGAGGATGTCCATCGTGTAAGCTGCCTGAACATAGCGTTCGATCATCGTGTAAGTTCTCTCGTCGCTCGCGTTGAGCTCTATCACCTCGAAGCCGTACTCGTTGGCTAGGGCATATACTGTGGTTGTCTTCCCGCTCCCGGGCGGGCCGGCAAGGATCAGGGCTTTCTTCTTTGGAGGATTGCCATGAAGCCAGGCCTCGACCCATGCTCTGACCTGTTCTATTGCCTTCTCCTGATTGACTATTTCGCTGAGCTTTCTCGGGCGATACTTCTCGACCCAGGGGGCTTCCCTCGGCATAGCTATCACTTGCCCATTATGGTGAACTGAGCGAGCAGGGCCTCAAGCTGTATCATCTCGTTGGCCCCTTCAACGAGGCGGAAGTTGTACTCGCCTATCTTGTCGGCCAAAGCGACCTTTTTATCCTCCGGAATCGGCAGGTTGAAGACCTCCCTGTGCATCTGGATGAGAACATCCTCCCCGCTGAGGCCCTGTTTGAGGAGTATTTCCCTCAGCTTGTCCCTCGCCTTGAGGAAGTTGCCTTCCAGGGCCAGCTCCATCATCTCACGGACATCTTCGGGCCTGGCCCTGCTGGCGACGAGGAAGACGTTCTCGTCCGTTATCTTTTTGTCGAGGGCGGCAGCGGCTTGAAGGACGTTTATGGCCCTTCTCAGGTCTCCCTCAGCGACGTAGAGTATGGCCTGAAGCCCTTCCTCCGTCAGCTCAAGGCCTTCGTTCTCGGCGATGTACTTTATACGCTCCGCTATGGCCTCGTCGCTGAGCGGTCTGAAGCGGAAGATGGCACACCTTGACTGAATTGGCTCGATGATCTTTGAGGAGTAGTTGCAGCTGAGGATGAAGCGCACGTTGTTCGAGAACATCTCCATGGTTCTCCTGAGGGCCTGCTGGGCGTCTTGCGTTAGGGCGTCCGCTTCATCAAGGAAGATTATCTTGAAGCTCGCCCCGCCTATCGGTTTCGTCCTTGCAAATTCTTTCACCTTCTCGCGGATGACGTTTATGCCGCGCTCATCGCTCGCGTTAAGTTCCAGGAAGTTGTGACGCCAGTTTTCGCCAAATAACTCCCTCGCGAGGGCCAGAGCGGCAGTTGTTTTCCCCACGCCAGGCGGCCCGGCAAAGAGCAGATGCGGCATCGAACCGGTTTTAGCGTAGTGCTTGAGCCTCTTGACGATGTGATCCTGACCCACTATGTCATCAAGTCTTTGGGGTCTGTACTTCTCGACCCACGGCTTCTCAAGTACCTTAACCTCCCTTGGTTCCTCGGGCATGGCTTTCACCTAAAGGCTTATTTTCTCGAAATGTTTAAGGCTTTTGCCATGGACCCGCTTGAACATGCCTCAATTCCAAGTCTGGTTTATCTTGCCCTCTCACCCGAACAATCCTTAGGCTTTATGATGGCCCTAGTCGTTGGAGCGGTCTTTCCGGACCTCGACGTTCTAACTAAAGAGCACCGCTCATACCTTCACTCACTCCTCCCGTTCCTCCCTGCTTTTGTTGTGGCAGTTCTACTTGGGGGTTGTCCCCTGGCCTTCACCCTCGGTTGGCTCAGCCACCTCTTTCTCGACTTCTTCACTGGAGTGATTCCCCCGGCTTATCCCCTTTCGAGGAGGGGCTGGGGGTTGTCAATTACAATCACCGGGCCGAGGAATTTTGGGATTGAGGTGAAGCTAATCGAAAGATACCCCGAGAAGAGGCACGATTACAGGCTGGAAATCGGTGGAAGTTTCGCGCTCGCCCTTTTAACGCTCCTGACGGCGATAATTAGACTGCACTAACATGCCCACTGCAAAACTTTTATACCTCGATGTCCAACTACAACCGGTGGTTCTCATGGGGAAGCTCGACTGGATTAGGGAAGAGCTCCAGGAGCTTAAGGAGAAGGGGCTCTACGTGACCATAAGAAAGCTTGAAAGCGCCCAGGGCCCGTGGGTCGTGGTTGATGGCAAGAAGGTTCTCAACATGTGCTCCAACAACTACCTAGGTTTGGCAGCTCATCCAGAAATCAGGTACGCGGCCATAAGGGCAATTCTCGACTACGGTGTCGGTGCAGGAGCTGTTAGGACCATAGCCGGAACGATGGACCTCCACGTTGAGCTCGAGGAGAAGCTCGCCAAGTTCAAGAAGAGGGAAGCGGCTATACTCTTCCAGAGCGGCTACAACGCCAACCTCGGAGCGATAAGCGCCCTCCTCAAAAAGGGCGAAGACGGTGTCTTCATAAGCGAAGAGCTGAACCACGCGAGCATAATAGACGGAATGCGCCTCAGCGGCGCGCCGAAGGTTATCTACAAGCACATAGACGTGGAAGACCTTGAGAGGAAGCTGAAGGAAAACAAGGACAAGAAAAAGAAAATCATCGTAAGCGACGGTGTCTTCTCGATGGATGGTGACCTCGCTCCTCTCCCAGAGATGGCGGAGCTGGCCGAGCAGTACGATGCCATACTCTACATAGACGATGCACACGGGGAGGGCGTCCTCGGTGACAGCGGAAGAGGTATAGTTGACCACTTCAAGCTCCACGACAAGGTTGACTTCGAGATGGGAACTCTGAGCAAGGCCTTCGGTGTCATAGGTGGCTACGTAGCTGGTCCTGAGGAGGCAATCGAGTACCTCCGCCAGAGGGCGAGGCCGTTCCTCTTCTCAAGCGCTCCGAACCCGCCTGACGTCGCCGCGGCCATAGCGGCAGTTGAGATACTCCAGAGGAGCGACGAGCTTGTTAGAAAGCTCTGGGACAACACCCACTTCCTTCAGAACGGATTACGCGAGTTAGGCTACGACCTCGGCAACACCAAGCACCCGATTACCCCCGTTATGCTCTACGACGAGAAGCTTGCCCAGGAGTTCTCAAGGAGATTATACGACGAGTACAACATCTTCGCCCAGGCGATAGTCTATCCGACCGTCCCGCTCGGAACGGCTAGAATAAGGCTCGAGCCTTCGGCGGCCCACAGCAAGGAGGACCTCCAGTACGTGATAGATGCCTTCGAAGACCTCGGAAAGAAGACCGGGTTCCTGAAGTGACTTTATTCTTCTTTTCTTCTCATAAATCCCAAAATTCTAATCCTCTTGGGAGAGATAAATCCTAAAGGTTAGGTCTAATAGCTCTTTGTGTCTTTTTTGAAAAGCCTTTTTGTCCCATACCTTATACTCCCTAAGCATTGAAGTGATAGCGAAAGGACTACGTTCAACCTCAAAATATTTCTTCTTTTTCTTTGAAAACTCATAGTTAGAAGCTCTAGAATTTTTCCTTTTATTAAGGAGGGTTAAGTTGCCTAGTTTGTGCACAATATCTTTAACCTCATCCTCACTAAAGATCTCTAACCATTTATCGTTAGGGGATCTGGGAAGAATATGCTCCACCGTGATAGTTCCAATATTAGCATACCCTGGAAAGTTCTCTTCTTGCATCTCCATGTCCAACCTCAGGAGAAGATATCTCGCCATTTTTCCTCCTTTTAGAGTGTAAAATTGAGAATCATCAACTTTTGATAATAGTATTTTGCGAACTAATTCTTTGTCATTAAAGTCGATTTTTCTCCGCTCACGGCCCCTTCTGAATTCTTCTGTATGTTCAAACATTTTCTCCAAAACATCTTGAGGGGAGTTAGAATTTTTAATAAGCCGTATGAGGCTTATAGCACTAGTGGTTCTTTCTGTGGCAGTAAAGTCCGCACACCACTCAATAAAGAGCTTTCTCTCTAGCATGAATGCAAAGTTATAGAGTGATTCTTCATCTCTGAACTTCTTGTAGAAAAGTAGAAGTGGTGATACCCACTCAGAAAACGGCAAAAATCTGTTCATTATGTCAATTAGTGTTATGTACCTAACTTTCTTCCACGGGATTAGACCCACGATTTGAGGATCGAGGATTTTGTCTCTATAAATTTCTCCATACTCAAGCACTAGTTTAAAGAATCCCTCGCCTTTTTCAATTTTATTTTCCTTGAAGAGTTTCTCAAATTCTTCAACAAGTTCTCGCTTAGCTTTTTCCTCAGTGTAAATAGCTCTTATCCACCCCAGCAGGTTTTCAAGGCCTTCACGTCCAATATCCTCCTCTAGATTTCGCCACTTTCGGAAATATTCTTCCCTTGCTTCCTCTGGGAGAGGTTCTAGGTTCATACTCTTAAGTACATCTGCAGATGAAAGAGGCAAACCTCTAGTATTTAGAACATTAAATAATCTAAATGCCGAACTGCGATCGGTTGTGATGATGCGAACAAAGTAAACATTTTGAAACAAATATTTTAAGAATCTTCTCATGGTTTCCCTATCGAGGCTCTCAACAAAGTTCCTGAAAGTTGTTATTGCCTCGTAGGGGTGATAAGCTGGGGAATCTTTATCAACAAGTATTATTCTCCTGTTCTTCACGTCATCAATAAATTTGCTAGTTCCCCCAATTTTGTAAATGTACTCTGAAAAGAGCTCCTGAAGGTCACTCCACACTTTAATTTTCTCCCGAGGAGGAATGCCTGCGTACTCATTGCCCTTACTCACAATCCAGTCCCAGTGAAGACCTTCATCATTAAGGTAATCTCTAAACACGGATAGTAAAACTATCAAAGATGTTAGTCGTTGCTGACCATCAACAATTTCATAAGTCATTCCATCATTTTCGCTTCTCAGGAGGATCGACCCAAGAAAATAACTTGGTTGATCGTCTTCTATAGCATCTAAAATATCCTCCACAAATTCTTGAAAGTTTTCCTCCTTCCAGCTAAATGGTCTTTGATAAATGGGGATTCTATAAAACTTATTGCTCAAGAGTTCAACAACATTGACTTCTTTGGCCTCAATTATTGGTTTATTCTCTGACACTTAACGCACCCACGAGACATTCTTGCAAACTACCATATAAAGATTTTCCGTGTTAGAACTTTGTCCATTCTATTTTGTAGTATACAATGTCCCCGTCGTCGTCAACGACGGCCATTATCATCTCCTTCCTGACGCCGTGAGCCACCCTAACTCTGGCCGTTATGTCGTTGGGGGCTATTGTCTTGTTCTCTGGAACGACCCAGACGAGCCACTGTGAATGCTCGTCCATTCCGCGCCTGTAAACCCTGAAATGGGAGCCGAACTTTAGGCCGGATTTAACCGTGTAGCCCCTGTCCCTCAAATCCTTGTAGACGAGGTACTTGGCATCGAACAGCTCGTCTTCTTCCCTCCCGAGCTTCATGACTTCCTCTAAGGTTAGCCTCCTTTTCCCGTCCCTTACCTCTATCTTGCCCCTCTCCACCAGATAGGCCGCCTCGAGGAGTGAGAGAAAGACCTTCCCGTTGACGAGCTTACCGTAGTGGCGGTTGTTGTGGAGGCCGTCTATTGCGTTCTTATCGGTCGAGAAAACCCTGTTCCCGCTGAGGTAAAAGACTATCATCAGCTCCCCCTCCATTCCTCTGCAGGCAAAATCATGTAATAGGCGTCCTCGCCGTCGGAGTAGTAGCCTATTATCCTCTTCACTTTCCTGAAGCCGAAGCGCTCGTAAAGTCTTATCGCCTTTTCGTTGCTGACCCTGACTTCGAGACCGATGTATCGTGCCCCTTTCTTTATCAACCTATCAATGACCTCCGTGAGAAGTGCTGAGCCTATGCCGTTGCCCCTGTACTCCCTGTCCACGGCTATGCTCATTATGTGGCCCTCAAGGTCCGGCCTCAGGTAGGCCATCACATAGCCGATGACCTTCCCGTTGTATTCCGCAACCAGAAATGTATCCGGATTGTTCTCAAGGAAGACGAGAAAAAGCCCCCTGGGATAGGCTTCGCTAAAGGATTCACGCTCAATTCTCATTATCTCGGGGATGTCAAAGAGCTTCGCTGGCCTTATCACGACCATCGCCAGCGGTATTCTCCTGGTTACTTCTCTGGCCGAAGTACTCATGATCTCATTTTCTCCCGAAACCTTAAAAGATTAAGGGGGCTGATATGGATGACTTTCGTGATGAGCACTCTCGAACCTGACCGTGGGATGATGACCGGATTCCTGGCTGATTTCTCCTTCTTTACTCCACTCGCAGGAGTAAAGTTTAAAGCCACCAGACTGGAATCCATCCGATAGGTGGAAACTATGAGGATAGCCCAAGACCCTGACAAGCCCGTTGGAATAGTCACGGGCGAGGCGACGGTTAGTTCCTTCCAGTTCTACGCTCATCCGGACGTTGACCTCAAATTCGGAGACTTCGTCGTTGCAAGGCTGTGCAAAGAGGCCAAGGAGAGAGACTGTCGGTGGAGTGATAACGTTGAATGGGTTATTGGAACAATCAGGGGCCTGAAGAACATAAACTGGCTCCTCAGCGAGGGAAAGAGCACTTACACCTCTCTGGAGCTTGATATAAGAGAGTACGGGGAGAGCATAGGTGAGAACGAGGCGTTAATCGTTACGGTTCACGTCCTCGGGAAAGTGCAGTTCAACGGTGAAAGGGCGGAAGTTGTTCCCACAAGGGTTCCCGTCCCAAACGGCAACAGGGTTTACCTTGCAAGCTCCGACCTCTTGAGGGCCATCTACTACGGCGGGAACGGCTACATCGAGCTGGGCAGGTTGATAATAAGGGAGGACGTCCCGGTTTACCTTAACGTTAACGAGCTCGTCTCAAGGCACTTCGCCATTTTGGCCGTCACCGGAGCGGGAAAGAGCAACACCGTCTCGGTCATGCTCTGGAAGCTGGTTGAAGAGCTTGGTGGAACCGTGATAGTCCTCGACCCTCATGGAGATTACACGAAGCTCAGCCTCCCCGGGACGGGAAGGGAGTACGTGAACCTTATCGAGGCAAAGATTAGGCCCGAGGCCATGGATAGCGAGGAACTTGCTGAGCTTATGGAGATACAAACTAATGCAGCAATACAACGTTCCTATTTGATGAGAGCTTGGGACACCGTGCTCCACGAGAATCAGGGCGTTGGTGGAAGGGAGGCAGTAAAGCTTGTCCACGATTTGCTCCAGAGGTGGGCGAGCGAAGGCGGCGGAACTTACTGGGACCCCCACGCCGGTCAGTACAGGGACCTTGGCGATATAAAGTCGGCAGAGAAGGAGACGATAATGAGGCTGACGATGAAAGTTTCACGCTTCCTCAGGAACTACGGCCATCTGCTCTCGAGCGAGGACATAGTTGCGTCAATAGAGCCCGGGAAGGTTAATGTTATCGACCTCGGCCCCCTCGACGAGGGCCAGATGAAGCTGGTCGTTGCCAAGCTCCTTGAAAAGGTCTTCGAGACGAGGATGGACTACGAGAAGGCAAGGAAGAGGCTTGACTACCTAAGAACGGCTTACTCCAGCAATATCTCTTCAGTCGCGGATGAGATAGACGAGCTTGAGAAGTTCTTGAGGGGCGTTGAGAGGGATTACCCGGCTCTAGCGGAACCGGTAATGGTTATTGTTGAAGAGGCCCACATCTTCGCGCCCCACGGCGAGAAGGGGGGAGCGGTCAGAATCCTCGGAAGGATAGCGAGAGAAGGAAGGAAGTTCGGGGTAGGCCTTGGGCTCGTCTCCCAGAGGCCGAGCAGATTGAGCGAGGACGTTCTGAGTCAGACCAACACGAAGATAATAATGCGCATAGTCAACCCCAACGACCAGCAGTACGTCATCAGGGCCAGCGAGCAAGTTAGCGGGGAGCTGATGAGCGATATAGCTGGCCTCGGGAAGGGGGAAGCCGTCATAGTCGGCCAGGCGATAAGCCTGCCTGCACTGGTCAAGATATACAACTTCAAGGCCCTCGGCGGGAACTACGGAGGAGAGGACATCGGCGCGGTGGAGAGGTGGCTTGCCAGGAAAAAGCGCGAGGAAGAAGAGAAGAAGAAAGAAGAGCTCTACGAGGAAGAGGGCGTTGAGATAGACTTTTGAGGTGTTGGTATGAAGTTCGCCCACATTGCAGATGTTCACCTCGGCTTTGAGCAGTACCGACTGCCTTACCGGGCCGAGGAGTTCGCAAAGGCCTTTCGGGAGGCGATTGAGAAGTCCGTCGCTGAAAAGGTTGACTTCATACTCATCGCTGGTGACTTATTCCACTCCAGCAGGCCAAGTCCCGAGACCCTGAAGCAGGCTATGGACATCCTTTCGCTCACAAAGGAGAAGAAAATTCCCGTCTTTGCAATTGAGGGGAACCACGACAGGACCCAGAGGCGGGTTTCCGCGTATCACCTCCTGGAAGAGCTCGGCCTTCTCAGCCTCATCGGGATTAGGAGTGAGAGGATTGAAACCGATTATTTGACCAGCGAGAGGACGGAGAGGGGATGGCTGGTTAAGGGGATATTTGAGAAAGGCGGTAAAACCGTTGAGATACACGGCATGAAGTACATGAGTGCCGCCTGGCTCGAAAAGAACCCGCTGAAGGACATATTTCACCCCGAAGGAGACTCGATACTCATGCTCCACCAGGGGGTTCGGGAGCTCGTGGAAGAGATGACGGGGAAACTCCCTGAAAGCCAGAGGGACTACTACGAGGTAAAGCTTGGAGACCTCCCAAAGGGCTACCTTTACTACGCCCTCGGGCACATTCACAGGGCTTTTCTGACGAGCTACGACATAGGAAAACTCGCCTACCCCGGCTCGCTCCAGCGCTGGGACTTCGGTGACTATGAAATAAGATACCGCTGGGATGGAAGGACATTCAGGCCGATAACCGGCAGTCAAAAGGGCTTCTACATAGTCGAGGACTGGGAGCCTAAGTTCGTCGAGCTCGAGGTAAGGCCGTTTGTCGATGTCAGCATCAGCGCGGACGAGGAGACCGCCGCGAGGGAACTCAAGCGCCTCTCGGTTAAGATACCGGAAGAGGCCTTCGTAAGGCTTGACATTCGCTGGGAGAGGCCCTACGACGTGTCAAAGCTCACCGGGCTAATCAAGGCGCGCTACGTTTACGTGAGAACCCGGTTCGAGAGAAAGCTCGGCGGGAGAACGCCTTCCGGCGAGGTTCCCAAACCGGAAGAGTACTTCCTTCCCGTGGAACTAAAGGCCATAACGCTGACCGGGGAGAGGAGCGTTGAAAACATCGAGGACGTTGTGAGCCTTTTCCTCGGCAGTGAGTGGGACGAGAAAAGGATTAAGCAAAAAGAACCTGAGAAAAAGCCCGCTGAGAGCGGAGAGAACGACCTCAAAATTGACGGTGAAAAAGAGGCCAGGGCGGAAAAAAGTGAGAAGCCGGCAACAGAGGAGAAGAAAACTCCCAAAAGGCTTTCAAAGGGTTCTAACCTTTTGGCGTGGCTCGGTGGTGGGAGATGAAGATTGAGAAACTCATAATAAAGGACTTCAGGTCGCACGCCCTAACCAAGGTAACCTTCTCGAGCGGGATAAACCTGATAATCGGCCAGAACGGCTCCGGCAAGAGTTCTATCCTCGATGCGATTCTGGTTGGCCTCTACTGGCCGACAAAACCAAAAGACCTCAAAAAGGACGACTTCTCACGCATAGGCGGAGGCGGAACCGAAATCACAGTCTTCTTCGAGAAGGGGAACGTAAAGTATCAGATTCACAGGAACATAACTAGGGGAATAGCGTTCGTTCGCTACCACGATGGAAGCTCCTGGAAGACCCTGGAGACGGGGCAGAAAGGAGTGCGCGAATGGATGGAGAAGCTCGTCCCCTACGATGTCTTTCTGAACGCGGTCTACATCCGCCAGGGTGAGATTGACGCGATCCTTGAGAGCGACGAGAGCAGGGAGAAGGTAGTCAGGCAGGTTCTCGGGCTCGACAGGTACGAGAACGCCTACAAGAACCTTCTGGATGTAAGGAAAGAAATAGACGCGAGAATAAAGGCGACGGAGGACTACCTTAGGAGCACCGAAAACATCGATGAGCTAATCGGAAATCTGGAAAAAGAGCTGGTTTCCATCCTCGGGGAGATAAACGAGCTCTCGCCAAGGATCCCAGTGCTCAGAAAGGAACTTGAGAAGCTCGAAGAAGAGCTGAAAGAACTCGACAGAAAAGCCGAAGAACTATCAAAAATCAGGATCGGGCTGAAGGAGGTAGAAGGCCTGCTGAGAGGACTCAGGGCGGAGGAATCGGGCCTCGTAAGCAGGATCGAGGACGTTAAAAAGAGAATCGAGAAGCTCAGGGAAAAAGTAAAGGAATTCAGCGAAGTGGAGCCAAAGGCGGAGGAATACAGGAAGTTGTCTGACTTTTTGAAGAGATTCAGCGATAGCATGAACAGGATAGAGAAACTTCTGGCCACTTACTCCCAGCAGGCTGAGAACCTCGAAGAGCGCCTCCGTGAGCTTGGAGACAAGGAGGAGAGAATGAAAAAGCTCGCCGATGAGAAAGAAAAACTGCAAAAGGAGCTTGATGCGCTTGAAGATGACGTTACTGCCTACCAGAAGGCAAGGGAATTGATTGCAAACCTGGAGAGGCTCAGGAAGAGGCTCACACTGAGCGAGGAGGAAATAGAAAAGCTGGAAGAAGACATCAAGAGAGCTAGGGAGAGAAAGGAGGAGATAAACAGGGAACTCGAGGAGATAGGCTCCAGGAGGGGAGAGCTGAAGAGCAGGGCTGGAGAGAGAAACAAAGCCATAATAGAGCTCAAGAAAGCCAAAGGCAGATGTCCTGTATGCGGCAGGGAGCTAACCGAGGAGCACAGAAGGGAACTTCTCGAAAAATACACGGCAGAACTCAAGGATATATCGAGCGAGATGAAAAGCCTCGACGAAAGGGAGAGGGAGTTAAGGGCCGAGCTGGTTGAGGTAGAGAAGACATTAAAACGTGAGAGAGATCTCTTCGCCCTCAAGGAAATCCTTGGACAGATAAAGGAGATCGAGGAGAAGCTGAAGGAGTACGACATGGAGCGCCTTGAAGGGGCCAGCAAGAGGGCCGAGGAGCTGAAGAAGAAGCTCTCCGAAATCGAGGGTAAAATACGGGAGCTTGAAGACGAGCTGAAGAGGGGAGATGCCCTGAGGAGGAAGCTTGAGGTTATTAAGAGGAAGATCAGCGAGCTTGAGGAAGAGAAAAAGGTCCTCCTCAATGAGTTGAAAGAATTTGGGTTTGAAAGCGTTGAGGATGTCAACTCCAGGCTGAGGGAGCTCGAGCCGTATTACAACCGTTACCTCGAGCTGAAACCGGCCAGAAAAGAGCTCAAACAGGAAGAAGAGACCCTCAAAGCCCTGAACCTGAAGCTCGGCTCCGTTAAAGGGGAGATCTCCAAGACCGAGAAGAACCTCCGGGCCCTTCAAGAAAAACTTGAGGAGGTTGAGAGATCCTACGATAGGGAACGACACGAGGAGCTGAAGAAGAGAACAAAGGATCTCTCAAAGGAGCTCGCGGGTCTTGAAGCCCGTCTAAGGGCCCTGGAGGAGAGAAGGGACGAAGTAAAGGGTAACCTGGAAAAGCTGAAGGAAGAAAAGGAACTCAGAAAGAAGAAAGCCAGCGAACTTGAAAACCTCAAGAAGGCCAGGGAGAGAGTTCAGAGGCTCAGGGAAAAGGTCAAGGCGTACAAGAACCTTCTAAAGGAAGGGGCTTTGGCCAAGGTCGGTGAAATCGCCAGCGAGATCTTTGAGGAGCTGACGGAGGAGAAGTACTCAGGCGTCACGGTTAAAGCAGAGGAGAACAAGGTCAGGCTGGGCGTGGTCTACAACGGGAAGGAATACGGTCTCGGCTTCCTGAGCGGCGGGGAAAGGATAGCCCTTGGCCTAGCCTTCCGGCTTGCTTTATCGCTTTATCTGGCAGGTGAGATAAGCCTCCTTATCCTCGATGAGCCGACACCTTATCTGGACGACGAAAGGCGGAGAAGACTCGTTGACATAATGCAGCGCTACCTCAGGAAGATACCGCAGGTTATAGTCGTTTCCCACGATGAAGAGCTCAAAGACGCGGCCGATAGGGTCATCAGGGTGAGCCTTGAGAACGGTGTTTCAGTTGTGAGGGAAGTGGAGGTGAGCTGATGTACAGGCTTATTGACAGGGGGAGCGTGAACAGAATAAAGGCCCTCCTTGAGAGGGGCTACCGCGAGGCGGAGGGGAAGTTGGCTGAAATTCAGTGGATGCCCTTGCCCAAGGAAAGGAGAAAGACGAGGGTCTACGCCATAGACGGTAGTCAGGGGAAGCAGAGACTCAGCGGGACGATATTCTACGCGGTTTCAAGCTACGCCTTCGGCAACGGGCCCGCTTACAGGCTGGTCTATACCAACGCCATGCTCTACAACCAGGGGATTTCAGACCAGATTATAAGGCTCCAGATGGAAACGCTGGAGAACAAGCTCGGCTACCTTGCCGCCAAACTTGGTGAAGTCGACTACGTGATGATGGACGGGACTTTAACGGGCTCCTTAACGAGGCCACCCGTTTATCCCGAGAGTGTGAAGGGCCTGACGACCATAGAGAACGCCCTCGGTAAAGAGAAGCTCAAGGAGCTCATTAAAAAGTTCGTTCGCCTTCTTGATGAGCATTACAAAGAACTTGGAGACCAGCTTCAGGATAAGGGAAAGGTTAACGGCGGTGTGATCCTTGCCGATGAAAAACTGACCGATTTCGAGGAGTTCTACTCCGCCATGGAGGGCTACAAGGTCAGGGACTTCGCGGGAACTACGCCGAGGAGCGTTAGAATCTCCGGAAAAACGCTGGATCAGTACCTGAAAGGGGAGAAGACCGCCGAGGAGATATTCCAGGAGCTCTTAAACGAGTACGGTGAGGAGAGGGAGCTTTCCCTCGACGATGCCCGCAACGCCGTTCACGTGGTTCTTAGTTATCTCGAATACCTCTACTCCCTTGAGAAGCTCCTCAGGGTTAGCTTAGTTTACGTGGCCAAGAGCTTTTACAACAGAAAGCTGACCGGAAAGCTTGGTATTGACATCGTTGACGTTCCCTACCTGGATGCCTACCTGAGAAAGCGCTTTGGTGAGGAGATTCCCGGTTATTACGTCATAACACAGGGAGGAAACGCAATAAGCCACCGGATGCCCAAGCCTCTGAGGGACACCTTCCCTCTGGTTGAACATTACATCGAGCACGGTGTCCCGATGGCTTACATAAGGACGATGAAAGGCGGAGTAATTTACCTCCTCCAGAGCAACAGAGAAATCAACGACGAGCTTTTGAGTGAAATCCTCTGGCATGAAAGCAACGGCTACTTCAGGCCGCTCCAGAGGGCCCACGAGGGGGTTAAGATAGAGAAGAAGGCCTTCGAGGCCGAACTTAAGGCTTTGCTCAACATCATAAAGGCTGAGAGGCCAGAACTGAGGGTCTTCCTGAAGTATGGTAGAAGTCCTCTGGAGTAGCGAAAGGTTTAAAGAATGGACATTTAATCCACTCGCATGAGGGACTCGAAAGTTGTTTTTACTGGCCTTGCGGTTTTGTCGCTCCTTTCTCTATTCCTGAGTCTCTACATAGGGCCCGTTAGAATAAGTCCCCTGGAGGTCTCCAAATGCCTGCTCTATGGCCTGAAGTCTTCCCTGGGTCTGGGAGGAGAATTGAAACCCAAGTATTTCTTCATAGTATGGGAGCTGAGGCTTCCGCGAACTCTTCTGGCATATCTCGTTGGCATGTCACTGGCATCTGCCGGCGTGGCTTCCCAGGCCCTTTTTAAAAACCCCATGGCTGACCCGTATATAATCGGTATTAGCGGTGGTGCTTCGATTGGGGCAGTCCTGGGCTTTATATACGCCCCTTCCCATATCTCGGAGTTAGCATTTCTCTTCGCTCTGGGATCCGTGTATCTGGTCTACCGCGTTTCTAGGGTGGACGGAAGGGTTCCAGTTGATACGCTCCTCCTGGCAGGGATAGCCTTTGGCTTCATGGCGGGAGCAATAACCTCTTATTTAGTGCTCACCCTTGGCTCAACCGCTCACCTGACTTACATGTGGCTGATGGGGAGCTTCAACGGTTCCGATTGGAGTAAAGTACAGGAAATGGCTGTGGTTACCGCTTTCGGCCTCGGTTTTCTCTTGTGGAAGTGGAGAGAACTCAATCTTCTTCTTTTAGGCGAAGAGGGGATTGCCCTTGGCCTTGAGGTTGATAAATTCAGGAAGCTTTTGATAATCGTTATCTCCCTCATGACGGCCGTGGCAGTTGCAACGGCAGGTATAATTGGGTTCGTTGGTTTGATAGGCCCCCATATAGCCAGACTCCTCGTGGGACCCAATCACAAACGATTAACCCTCAATGCCGCCGTTTTTGGTGGTTTTCTCATGGTCTCCTCTGATATAATCGCACGGACCGTTGTTAAACCCGATGAAATTCCCGTGGGAATAGTGACCTCAATCATCGGGGGAGGGTTCTTCCTGTACCTGCTCATAAAGCACAAGAGGGGTGAGCTGAGGGCATGATGAGGGTGGAAGTATCTTTTTCTTACGGCGAGAGAAAAGCCCTTGATGGTGTCGATTTCAGTGCCGATAAAGGAAGGCTTCTAGCGGTTATAGGCCCCAACGGTTCTGGCAAGAGCACCTTACTCAAGTGTATAGCCGGGATCCTGAAGCCAGAGGGAAGGATTGAACTGGACGGCGAGGACATAACTGCACTTTCCCCCCGGGAGAGGGCGAAGCTCGTTTCGTACGTTCCACAATCGTCCTTTCCAGAGTTCGACTTCACCGTTGAAGAGTTCGTGGAGATGGGAACTTACTTCACCGGTGGCAGTGTAGAGAGGGCCCTGAAGGAAGTTGGCATGTGGGAAAAGAAATCGGAATCAGTCCTCAAGCTTTCTGGCGGGGAGTATCAGCTGGTTCTCATAGCCAGAGCCCTTGCACAGGGTGGAAGGGTTCTTCTCCTCGACGAGCCGACCAGCCACCTCGATGTGAACCACGCCCTTGAAGTTATGGGTCTCATCAAGTCCCTCAGCAGGGAAAGAATCGTTGTTGCGGTTCTCCACGACCTGAACTTAACCCTTAGGTACGCTGACGATGTACTCGTACTTAAGAACGGGAAGGTAATCTGGTTTGGGCCAACTGAGGAGTTAACCCCGGATGTTCTTCAGAGAGTTTACGGGATCAAGTTTGAGTTCGTTAGGGGTAATTCCGGAACCGCTGTTGTGCCTTCCCTCTAAACACACCAAACCTTTAAATTCTCCAATCTCTATCGCTTACGGAGGTGAGTGGTTATGGTGGGAGAGAAAAAAACCGGCACCACTACAGTAGGGATAAAGGTTAAAGACGGTGTTGTCCTCGCCGCTGACACTCAGGCTTCCCTTGACCACATGGTAGAAACGCTCAACATAAGGAAGATCCTCCCGATAACCGATAGGATAGCCATAACAACGGCAGGGAGCGTTGGCGACGTTCAGGCCCTGGCCAGAATGCTCGAGGCAGAGGCGCGCTATTACCAGTTCACATGGGGAAGACCGATGACGACGAGGGCAATGGCCAACCTGCTCAGCAACATACTCAACGAGAACAAGTGGTTTCCATACATGGTTCAGATCCTCATCGGAGGCTACGTCGATGAGCCTGAGCTCGCCAGCTTGGACGCCCTCGGCGGCTTAGTCTTCGAGAAGTACATCGCAACCGGTTCTGGAAGTCCGTTTGCGATAGCCATACTAGAGGACGGCTACAGAGAGGATATGAGCGTTGAAGAGGCGAAGGAGCTTGCAGTAAGGGCCGTGAGAACCGCCGGAAAGAGGGATGTCTACACTGGAGACAGGAAGGTTCAGGTCGTCGTCATAACCAAGGACGGAATGAAAGAGGAGTTCGTCGAGTTCAAGGAGTGATGGTGATGAA
Source organism: Thermococcus gorgonarius (assembly GCF_002214385.1). Lineage (NCBI taxonomy): Archaea > Methanobacteriati > Methanobacteriota > Thermococci > Thermococcales > Thermococcaceae > Thermococcus > Thermococcus gorgonarius. The sequence goes on from NZ_CP014855.1 coordinate 76,493, forward strand.
GGGGCTCATAGTTAGGCGCCCCTTTGCAGACTGGCTCGTTGAGGGCAGAAAAAGGTGGGAAATACGGAAGTCCAGAACAAGGGTTCGTGGAGAAATCCTGATCCTCAGTGAAGGCTACGCCCTGGGTAAAGCTGAACTGGTTGACGTTGTTGGCCCCTTCACCCCGAAAGAACTGGCCAGGCATAGGGAAAAACACCTCGTTGATTACAACTTCCTCCGGGAGTACTCCAATGGAAAGCCGCTCTACGCCTGGGTGTTTGACAACCCTGAGAAGTTTGAGGAGCCCATAAAGGTCAACATCAAAAAAGGTGCCCAGGTCTGGGCAAACGTTGAGCTGGTGGGCGGGCTATGAGATACCGCTATCTTTTTCCACCCATAGCAATTCCCTTTGTGTTCTTATTTCTCCTTCTTCTCCTGCTTTTCTTTACGATCCTTTCGGGGATTGTGACGGCGGCCTTTCAAAAACTCGGGCTCCCCTTACCTGTTGCTTACTCACTCTTCCTCTTTTCCCTGGTCGGGAGCTTCATAAACATCCCGATAGCAGAGGAGAGATCGTACGTACCGGTTATGAGAGTGAGGGAAGTTAGGTTCTTTGGGATTACCTATCCCGTCCCCTACTTTGATTGGGCTGAGCAGAAGGTCGTTATAGCAATCAACGTTGGAGGTGCTTTGGTCCCGTTGAGTCTCGTTACCTATGAGGTTGTGAGATTATACCAACTGGGCGCCTACTCTGCCTTATTTAGAATGGCCGTTGCAGTAATCATAGCGGCCTTGGCCAGCAACATGGTGGCCAGGCCCGTCCCCGGGGTGGGGATAGCCCTGCCGACTATCATACCCCCACTCATAGCGGTTTCTCTTGCTGTTCTTATCGGGGGACAGTACAGGCCTCTGATAGCCTACGCAAGTGGAACAATGGGAGTTCTCATCGGCGCTGACCTGATGAACTGGAAAAAGATAAAGAATCTGGGGGCGCCAATGGTGAGCATAGGCGGCGCGGGAACCTTTGACGGTATATTTCTTGCAGGAATATTGGCGGTGCTCTTGGTTTGACATGTATTTGAATGGGTCATCTTTAAAAAGGTCGAAGTTTTACAGGTTTGCGGCAAAGGTGGTGAACATGATAATAGTGGGATCGGGTGCCGTTCATCTTAAGGATGAGCTACTCAACTTTGGAGCAGAGGTAGGGGAGATAGAGATAAGCCGTTTCCCCGATGGGGAGAAGTACGTCAGGGTACCTCTCTGTGGAACAGAGGCGACGGTTGTTCAGTCTACCTACAAGCCTCAGGATGAAAACCTGATTGAGGCCCTTCTGATAGGAGATGCCCTCCGGGAGAGGGGCTTTGAGAAGCTGAAGTTGGTTGTTCCATACTTGGCCTATTCCCGCCAGGACAGGGTAACGAAGGAAGGCGAACCCATAAGCGTGAGGGCCGTAATGAGAACGCTTGGTCTTTACTACGATGAGCTCTACGTCGTGGACATTCACAATCCCAAAACACTTGACTTCTTCCCAGGTAAAGCCTTCAACGTCTCCCCGGCCAGGTCAATAGCGGACTACTTTGGAGACAAGCTGGGAGAGGGCATAGTTCTTTCCCCTGACAAGGGTGCTCTATCCAGGGCCAGGAAAGTTGCAGAGGAACTTGGGGTTGAATACAGCCACTTTGAAAAGCGCAGAATTTCGCCAACACAAGTGGAGATGAGACCGGTTGAAATAGACGTCAGTGGGAAGAACGTTCTGATAGTGGACGACATAATAAGCACAGGTGGGACGATGATAAGGGCTGCTGAAATCCTTAGAAAGTTGGGGGCAAGGAAAATCTTCGTTGGCGTTACCCACGGGGTTTTTGCCGAAGGTGCTGTGGAGAAGGTGAGTAACGCTGTGGACGAGCTGGCTGTGACCAACACCATACCCACTCCTGTCTCGAAAATCAGCGTTGTCCCAGAGATAATCAGGGTTCTCTAGCTTTTCGCTTTAACATTTTAATGTTAAATTTTTTTTGTAGCTTTTTTTAGTTTTTGAGTGGTTTATTTTCAAAAAACGGGCCCTTTCAGTCATTTTGCAAAAATTTTGTATCACAAGGGTCTGCCACTATTGGGTGGAGCGCCCGAACAGGGCGCGAGAAACCCGGGCGCCAAGACGGCGGCGTCGGGGGGAACGGGTGCAAAGCACCCAATATGAACCCCGCCCTCCAGCCCGGGTCACAAAAAGGTGCGCTCCCGAGGAAACGCCGAAAGGCGGACCCCTCGGGGGTAAGGCAGGCCCGACATCCCGACCAAACCCCGGACGGGAATTTTGGTACTTCCCGCTAAGGGAAGTCCCACCGGCCGTACTCCTTGCTCAATTCCGGTTGATCCTGCCGGAGGCCACTGCTATGGGGGTCCGACTAAGCCATGCGAGTCATGGGGCGCGCTCTGCGCGCACCGGCGGACGGCTCAGTAACACGTCGGTAACCTACCCTCGGGAGGGGGATAACCCCGGGAAACTGGGGCTAATCCCCCATAGGCCTGAGGTACTGGAAGGTCCTCAGGCCGAAAGGGGCTTTTGCCCGCCCGAGGATGGGCCGGCGGCCGATTAGGTAGTTGGTGGGGTAACGGCCCACCAAGCCGAAGATCGGTACGGGCCATGAGAGTGGGAGCCCGGAGATGGACACTGAGACACGGGTCCAGGCCCTACGGGGCGCAGCAGGCGCGAAACCTCCGCAATGCGGGAAACCGCGACGGGGGGACCCCCAGTGCCGTGGCATCGCCACGGCTTTTCCGGAGTGTAAAAAGCTCCGGGAATAAGGGCTGGGCAAGGCCGGTGGCAGCCGCCGCGGTAATACCGGCGGCCCGAGTGGTGGCCGCTATTATTGGGCCTAAAGCGTCCGTAGCCGGGCCCGTAAGTCCCTGGCGAAATCTCACGGCTCAACCGTGGGGCTTGCTGGGGATACTGCGGGCCTTGGGACCGGGAGAGGCCGGGGGTACCCCTGGGGTAGGGGTGAAATCCTATAATCCCAGGGGGACCGCCAGTGGCGAAGGCGCCCGGCTGGAACGGGTCCGACGGTGAGGGACGAAGGCCAGGGGAGCAAACCGGATTAGATACCCGGGTAGTCCTGGCTGTAAAGGATGCGGGCTAGGTGTCGGGCGAGCTTCGAGCTCGCCCGGTGCCGGAGGGAAGCCGTTAAGCCCGCCGCCTGGGGAGTACGGCCGCAAGGCTGAAACTTAAAGGAATTGGCGGGGGAGCACTACAAGGGGTGGAGCGTGCGGTTTAATTGGATTCAACGCCGGGAACCTCACCGGGGGCGACGGCAGGATGAAGGCCAGGCTGAAGGTCTTGCCGGACACGCCGAGAGGAGGTGCATGGCCGCCGTCAGCTCGTACCGTGAGGCGTCCACTTAAGTGTGGTAACGAGCGAGACCCGCGCCCCCAGTTGCCAGTCCTCCCCGCTGGGGAGGAGGCACTCTGGGGGGACCGCCGGCGATAAGCCGGAGGAAGGAGCGGGCGACGGTAGGTCAGTATGCCCCGAAACCCCCGGGCTACACGCGCGCTACAATGGGCGGGACAATGGGATCCGACCCCGAAAGGGGAAGGGAATCCCCTAAACCCGCCCTCAGTTCGGATCGCGGGCTGCAACTCGCCCGCGTGAAGCTGGAATCCCTAGTACCCGCGTGTCATCATCGCGCGGCGAATACGTCCCTGCTCCTTGCACACACCGCCCGTCACTCCACCCGAGCGGGGTCCGGGTGAGGCCTGGTCTCCCTTCGGGGAGGCCGGGTCGAGCCTGGGCTCCGTGAGGGGGGAGAAGTCGTAACAAGGTAGCCGTAGGGGAACCTACGGCTCGATCACCTCCTATCGCCGGAAATCCCGTCCGGGGGGTTTAAGGGATGTCGGGCCTGCCATAGGTGGGCCGGTAGCTCAGCCTGGTATGAGCGCCGCCCTTGCAAGGCGGAGGCCCCGGGTTCAAATCCCGGCCGGTCCACCACGAAGAGGTGCACATCCCGAGCCCAGCTCGGGGTGGAAGGGCCTGAGACCCCGAACAGGGGTCACGATGAGGGCCGTGCATAGGCGAGCTGGTCCAGAAAACGCCCCGCCCGGTGGCAACTAAGCCGCCTGGTGGATGGCTCGGCTCGGGGCGCCGACGAAGGGCGTGGCAAGCTGCGATAAGCCCCGGCGAGGCGCAGGCAGCCGTCGAACCGGGGATTCCCGAATGGGACTTCCCGCGGCTTTTGCCGCACTCCCAGTCGGGAGGGGGAACGCGGGGAATTGAAACATCTTAGTACCCGCAGGAAAAGAAAGCAAAAGCGATGCCGTGAGTAGGGGCGACCGAAAGCGGCACAGGGCAAACTGAACCCCGGGCCGAAAGGTTCGGGGGATGTGGTGTTGCAGGGCCCCCGAAAGACCCTCGCGGGCGAAGCCGAAGTCCGCTGGAACGCGGCGCCGTAGAGGGTGAAAGCCCCGTAGGCGTAAGCCCGCAGGGTCTTGGGGTGTCCCTGAGTACCGTCGGTCGGATATCCGGCGGGAAGCTGGGAGGCATCGGCTCCCAACCCTAAATACGTCCCGAGACCGATAGCGAACTAGTACCGTGAGGGAAAGCTGAAAAGCACCCCGGGAGGGGGGTGAAAAGAGCCTGAAACCAGGCGGCGATAGGAGGGTGCGGCCCGAAAGGGTTGACCCTCCCCGAAGGAAACACGGGCGACCGTGGAGTACGAGGGGAGGTGACCGGGGTTGCACCGTCCGTCTTGGATCACGGGGCAGGGAGTTCACCCGAGCGGCGAGGTTAAGGGGGTCAGCCCCGAAGCCGCAGGGAAACCGACAGGTCCGCAGCCCGTAAGGGCGAGGGACGGGGTGTGAAAGCGCCCGGAGTCGCTCGGGTGAGACCCGAAGCCGGTCGATCTAGCCCGGGGCAGGGTGAAGTCCCTCAACAGAGGGATGGAGGCCCGCTAGGGGTGCTGACGTGCAATTCGCTCCCGTGACCCCGGGCTAGGGGTGAAAGGCCAATCGAGGCCGGCGATAGCTGGTTCCCGCCGAATTATCCCCCAGGATAGCCCGGCCGGAGGTAGGCGGTGGGGTAGAGCACTGATTGGGGGTTTAGGGGGAGAAATCCCCCGGCTCCCTGTCAAACTCCGAACCCACCGCCGCCGTAGATGGCCGGAGTAGGGGGGCGGTGTAAGCCGTCACCCGAGAGGGGAACAACCCAGACCGGGGTTAAGGCCCCAAAGTGCCGGCTAAGTGTTACTCCAAAGGGTGTCCCTGGCCTTAGACAGCGGGGAGGTAGGCTTAGAAGCAGCCATCCTTTAAAGAGTGCGTAACAGCTCACCCGTCGAGGTCAGGGGCCCCGAAAATGGACGGGGCTTAAGCCGGCCGCCGAGACCCCGGCGCACGGACCGATTGGTCCGTGATCGGGTAGGCGGGCGTGCCGATGGGGCGGAAGCCGGGCCGTAAGGTCCGGTGGACCCGTCGGTATTGCGGATCCTGCCGGGAGTAGCAGCATAGCCGGGTGAGAATCCCGGCCGCCGTAGGGGCCAGGGTTCCACGGCAATGTTCGTCAGCCGTGGGTTAGTCGGTCCTAAGCCGGCCCGTAACTCGGCGCCGGCGAAAGGGAAACGGGTTTATATTCCCGTACCGCGGTGGTAGGTGCGGCAACGCAAGCCCGAGGGGTGACGCCTCGGGGTAGGCGGACCGGCCCACAAGGCCGGCTAAGCGTATAAGCCCGGGGAGTGCCGTAATGGCGAGAACCGGGTGAAAGCGCGAATGGCCTCCCGTAAGGGGGGTTCCGCCGATCCCTGGGGCCCGTGAAAAGCCCCTCGGGAACGATCCACCGCGACCGTACCGAGAACCGACACTGGTGCCCCTGGGTGAGAAGCCTAAGGCGTGTCGGGGGAAACCCAGCCGAGGGAACTCGGCAAATTGGCCCCGTAACTTCGGGAGAAGGGGTGCCTGCGGGTGCGTAACCCGCAGGTCGCAGTGACTAGGGGGGCCCGACTGTTTAGTAAAAACACAGGTCCCAGCTAGCCCGAAAGGGTTTGTACTGGGGCCGACGCCTGCCCAGTGCCGGTATGTGAAGCCCGGGTCCAACCGGGTGAAGCACCGGTAAACGGCGGGGGTAACTATAACCCTCTTAAGGTAGCGAAATTCCTTGTCGGTTAAATGCCGACCTGCATGAATGGCGTAACGAGGTCCCCACTGTCCCCGGCTGGGGCCCGGCGAAACCTCTGCCAGGCGCATATGCCTGGGACCTCCGGTGGGAAGCGAAGACCCCATGGAGCTTTACTGCAGCCTGCCGTTGCCGTACGGCGGGGGGTGCGCAGCGTAGGCGGGAGGCGTCGAAGCCCGCCCTCCGGGGCGGGTGGAGCCGCCCATGAGACACCGCCCACCCTCTGCCGTACGGCTAACCCGCGGAAGCGGGGACAGCGGTAGGTGGGCAGTTTGGCTGGGGCGGCACACCCTCGAAAAGGTATCGAGGGTGCCCTAAGGTCGGCTCAGGCGGGTCAGGAATCCGCCGTGGAGTGCAAGGGCAAAAGCCGGCCTGACTGGACCCGTAACAGAGGCGGGTCCAGCCGCGAAAGCGTGGCCTAGCGAACCCCTGTGCCTCCCCGGTGGGGGCCAGGGATGACAGAAAAGCTACCCTGGGGATAACAGAGTCGTCTCGGGCGAGAGCCCATATCGACCCCGAGGCTTGCTACCTCGCTGTCGGCTCTTCCCATCCTGGCCCTGCAGCAGGGGCCAAGGGTGGGGGTGTTCACCCATTAAAGGGGAACGTGAGCTGGGTTTAGACCGTCGTGAGACAGGTCGGATGCTATCTACCGGAGGTGCTGGCCGCCTGAGGGGAAGGCTCCCCCAGTACGAGAGGAACAGGGAGCCGCGGCCTCTGGTCTACCGGTTGTCCTACAGGGCAACGCCGGGCAGCTACGCCGCAGCCGATAAGGCCTGAAAGCATCTAAGGCCGAAGCGGCCCCCGAAAATAGGCGGCCATTCCTGGGCGTTTGGGCCTGGGCGACCGGTCCGTTGCCCAGGACGAGGGCTCGGGAAGAAGACCCGTTTGATGGGGCGGGGATGTAAGCGGGAAGGGAAACCGACCCGTTTAGTCTGCCGCTCCCAACAGCCCGAGTGCCCCGGGCGGGGCGTCTGATAGGCCAGCTCGCCTATGCACGGCCCTCATGTGACTTAACTCATGTCTCTTCTATTGAACCTAAACCGCAAGAATTAAAGTCCTTCAATCGCTTTATCTCCGGTGATTCTTATGAAACTGCTCGTTCTTGATCTGGACGGAACGCTATGGGATCATGAGGATGCATCCCGCCTAGTTCCTCCTTTTGAATTCCACAGTGATTACCTGGTCGACGCCTACGGGGATGAGCTTCACCTTTTTCCTGGCGTGCGGGAGTTCCTTGAATGGGCCAGCTGGCGCTTTATCCTGACGATAGCCAGCTGGAACGTCGAGGAGAGAGTTAGACCTATTCTTGAGGGCTTCGGCCTCTGGGACTACTTCCTGTTCCCTAAGATAGAGGGCCACCCAAACAAGGCCGACATGATAAGGAGAACACTTGAGGAACTAGCCTCAATCGGCTACACTGTTGAGGACGTTATCTACGTGGACGACAGGGAGCTTCACGTGGACGAGACTAAGATGACTCTTCCAGAAGTCGACTTCATCCACATGTGGGTTGATGTAAATTCTTTTGAAGAGCTTAGGCAACTTCTCGAAAAGATGAGGTGATCGCGATGGAACTACTGGTCGTTAAGGATAAGCGCATTGACTACGACGGCTCGGCCATCCAGAGCCATTGGGCCTACAGGAACTTTGGAATCCTCGGGAATTCGGTCGTCGTCTTCCGCGGAAAGTGCGACGTCAAGGTCGAGGAGATGATAGACATAGAGGATCTTCGCCAGAGCAAGGAAATTAAAAGCGACGACATGGTGCACTACATAATCGAGGTCTTCGACCTCGTAAACACTCTCTTTGCCTCAACCCTTCAGAAGCTCTTCATAGCGAAACTCTGCGAGGTTCTTGGGGAATACGGCGTGAAAACAAACAGAAAGGGCGACGACATCTACGTGAACGGCAAGAAGCTCAGCATCTCTATAGCTACTGTTTCACCTGTAAGCGTCAAGATTCACATCGGAATAAACGTCGAGGCTAAAGGAATTCCCAAGGGCGTCGATGCCATCGGCCTCAAAGAGCTCGGCATCACCGACATCGAGGACTTTATGGAGAAGACTGGAAAAGCCCTCGTTGCTGAGTTTGAGAAAGTGAAGAAGGACAGCCTGAAGGTCAGATGGGCTCAGTAGAGGGGGTAGAGCAAACCTCCAACGAGAGGAACGGCCAAGTTGTCGTCGAGCAAGCGCTGATACTCTGCGAGGGTCAGCATAGCCGCCCATCCTATTTTTTCAACTGTTCCTGCATTGAGAAAAATGAACGCTATTATTACTGCCGTGACGAAGTAGCCCAGGCTCCCGGTCCAGTGCTTCTTGAGCTTTACATTAAAGCCGTGCCTTTTGAAGTAGTAGTGTCTTATTATTCCCGTAACCCCGTCGCTTATCGCCATTGCAAGCAGCAGAGCGGTAGCGTATTCAATCGGGAGTGTGGCTGAAATAACGGATGCCGAGAGAGCAAAGAAGACCTCGCCGTAGTTGTGCTCTAACTGGTACCAGCTCAGCTCCCTTCTTCTCAGGTGAGGCCACAGCTGGATTAAACCAATGAGAAATGCCGCCCCGCTGAAAATCCACCGGGGGATAAGCCCCCAGTAGAACATCAGTATCGCGGGCACGACACTGAGATGTATCAACTTCCTGTTGATCCACGCCCACTCCTGCCCGAGCTTTTTCGTGAAGGCGATGGTGCCGATGATAAAGAGCACGCCTATTGTAACCGCTTCGGGGATGTTGATCATACCGATTTCACCAAAAATGAAAGAGGAGTTGAGAGTTATATATCTTTACCCGAAAGCCGTCATCACCTTGTGGAGCGCGCCCGCGAAGTCCTCCGCATGGACTACAACATACCAGTCGTCGGTTCTCGTCAGTTCCCCGCGCGACTTCCCAATTAACTCGCCGTAGAGCCCCTGGATCTTAACCCTCGGCTCTGTAGTTGAGAGCTTCAGCGTTATCTCGTTTGGCTTCCCGTTCTCCCAAACCACTCCAACCTTCAGGCCCGCTTTGGTCTCCTTTCTCTTCCTGAGGCCCAGCTTAAGGTAGCGGAGCCTCTCCTTAGGAACACCACTCTCCTCTGCCTTATCACGGAGGTATTCGTTCGCAAGTGTGAGGCCGTGCAGGCCGAGAGCGTAGCCGAAGACGGGAATTCCGAGGTCTTTTCTGGTTCTCCCCTTGTAGGCGTAGACCTCTATCTTCCTCCCCGCCCCGCGGGAAGCGAGGTAGAGGCCGTTCGTCTCATCCCTCCTGAACTCGCTCAAAAAGTCTGCCAGCGTTTCGTAGAACGAGAACGGTATCGAGAAGCTTGCCCACGTTCCCCATACCCTCGGCGGGGCCGAGACGAAGCCCATCTCTTCAAGATGGTATTCGAGGGGCTTTAGCCTCAGTATCAGGAAGCCTTTCTCTGTAAGCTCCATCTCCATGATTGCCCTCTCTCCAGGCACCAGAGCAAACTTTCCATCGCTTTCAAAGTCCTTCGCCTTTAGCAGTCTGTCCCTTCTTAGCTTTCTCTCTTCCTTTGAACTTACCACGACGGGAATCGGCGTTTTCCTCCCCGTTTCTTTGTCGTACGGAACCTTAAAGCCAGCCTTCAGTAGCTCTTCCTGAATTTCGAGCGATGCTGGAAAGAAGGCCTGCATCCTCTTTAGTTCAACTTCCATGGGGATACCTCCTTACATTTTGCAGTAGTTTTTACTATGTTTACTTATAAACTTTTCTTTATGATTCGTTGCAACTGGACAAGCTTAAGCTTAAAAGGGGCTGAGAGGAGCTAGGCCAGGTGGTGAGAATGGTTCACTGGGCGGATTACATGGCCGAGAAGATAATCCGGGAAAGGGGCGACAAGGAGGAGTACGTCGTCGAGAGTGGCATTACTCCGAGCGGTTACGTTCACATAGGCAATTTTAGGGAGTTCTTCACGGCTTACATAGTCGGCCACGCCCTCAGGGACAGGGGGAAGAAGGTTCGTCACATCCACATGTGGGACGACTACGACCGCTTCAGGAAGGTCCCGAAGAACGTTCCACCGGAGTGGAAGGAACACTTGACGAAGCCCGTCAGCGAGGTTCCCGACCCTTGGGGATGTCACAAGAGCTATGCAGATCACTTCATGGAGAAGTTCGAGGAGGAAGTGAGAAAGCTCGGCATAGAGGTTGATTTCCTCCACGCAAGGGAGCTTTACAAGAGCGGTGAGTACGCGGAGAAGGTGAAGCTTGCCCTTCAAAAGCGCGATGAGATAAAGGCAATCCTCGACAAGTACCGCGAGAGGGCCAAACAGCCTCCCCTTGAGAAGGACTGGCAGCCGGTTATGATCTACTGTCCGCACTGCAGGAAGGAGGCCCAGTTTATTTCGTGGGACGGCGAATGGAAGGTTAAATACCGTTGCGAGCACTGCGGCAGGGAAGGCGAGACCGACATAAGGGAGGGTAACGTTAAGCTCCGCTGGCGCGTTGACTGGCCGATGCGATGGGCGCACTTCAAGGTTGACTTCGAGCCAGCTGGAAAGGACCACTTAGCCGCTGGAAGCTCCTACGATACCGGCAAGGAAATATCTGAGAAGGTCTTCGGCTGGAAGGCCCCTATGACCCTCATGTACGAGTTCGTTGGAATCAAGGGGCAGAAGGGCAAGATGAGCGGTTCAAAGGGCAACGTTATCCTCCTCAGCGACCTCTACGAGGTTCTTGAACCCGGGATAATCCGCTTCATCTACGCGAAGGCGAGGCCCAACAAAGAACTGAAGATTGATCTCGGTTTGGGCCTTCTCAACCTCTACGACGAGTTCGACAAGGTCGAAAGGATATACTTCGGCCTTGAGCACGCCAAGAACAAAGAAGAGGAAGAGGAACTCAAGAGAACCTATGAGCTTTCCATGCCAAAGGTTCCCGAAAGGCTTACGGCTCAAGCCCCGTTCCGCTTCCTTGTTACGCTCGTCCAGATGCCCCACCTCGACGAGGATGGCATAATCCGCGTTCTTCAGGAGCAGGGTCACGTTCCCGAAGAGCTCACCGATGAAGACATTGAGAGAATCAAGCTCCGCATTAGGTTGGCCAAGAACTGGGTCGAAAAGTACGCTCCCGATGATGTCAAGTTCAGCCTGCTTGAAAGACCACCCGAGATTGAGCTCGAGCCGGAAATCAGGGAGGCAATGCTCGAAGTGGCTGAGTGGCTGGAAAGGCACGAGAAGTTCACCGTTGATGAGCTCAACAACGTTATCTTCGATGCCGCCAAGAAGCGCGGAATCCCGAGCAAGAAGTGGTTTAAGGCACTCTACAACGTCTTCATCGGCAAGGACCGCGGGCCGAGGCTTGCCCCATTCTTGGCTTCACTCGACAGGGAGTTCGTTGTGAGAAGGCTTCGCCTCGAGGCCTGATTTACTTTTTGGAATGTAGATCTGGAAGTAGCTGTGCTCGTTTATTTTTTCACTGTGTATTTCTTTGAAATATAGCTTCGCCAGCAACTCGACTGCAGTTTTGCCCCATATGTTAAAGCGGACCCTGAACGTGTCTTCCTCGCTCTGGAACTCTATCACAACGGTTTTTTCGTCCTTATCTATCAAGACCCTGCTTATCCAGTATTCCGCACCAACAACCTGGCCGTTCATGAGAACCGGAAGGAGCTCCCTTAAATCCGTGAACTGCAGAATAAACCTTCCCCCTGGTTTCAGTACTCTGGCTATCTCCCTGAATATCTGGTTTAGCTCCTTCGGCTCAAAATGAACGAGGCTGTCGATGAAAAGGACGTAGTCAAAGCTGTTTTCTCTGAAGGGGAGGTTTTTAGCATCTCCCTCCACGAATTCTACCTTTGAGCGCTTGTCCCTCGCGAACTCTCTAGCCTTTCTGATCATCGAAGGACTGTAGTCCAGCCCAACAACTTCGAAGCCAAGATCCTCCAGCAGGAAGGAGAATCCGCCAACCCCACAGGCCAGGTCAAGAACCTTCCCCCTCTCGGGCATGTGCTTGAGGAGGAGTGGCTCCAGAGTCTCCAGCCTCTTCTTGTACTCTTCGGAATAGATGTCACTATAGGCCTTGAAGACCTCGTAGTACTTCTCGAAGGACATATTCTTTGATTCTCCTCACACCTTAAATATTTGTCCATCTCTATTCCCGGTATTGGGGCTCCGTTGAGGGGAGCTTAACACTCTCGAAAGACATGGCTGGTGTCTGAACGTTTTAGCTCGAAAGAACGCTTTGGTTCTATCTTTGACTGGGTAAAACTGAATGGGAATGATCTTCGAAGAGCTAATACTCTGGGCGAATTTTTTTGAGCTTAGGTTTTTATTTCTCACCTCCAATCTTCTCCGGTGGTGCTCATGGAGTTCAATCTCATAATAACCGGCGTCGGTGGTCAGGGTGGATTGACACTCTCGAGGATAATCGGGAACGCTGCTATGGTTGAAAGTTACAACGTCAGAATCGGCGAGACCCTTGGAATGAGCCAGCGCTACGGTAGTGTTCTCAGCTACCTTCGCTTCGGCGAAGAAGTTTATTCTCCCCTAATCGAGGAGGGTGAAGCCGATTTAATGCTTGCACTCGAGCCTGCTGAGGCCTTGAGAAACGCGCGCTTCCTCTCAAAGAAGAGCGTTGCCATAATCAATGCCTACCCGATTCACACGGCAACTACTTTGGTCGGCAAAGAAAAGTACCCAGAGCTCGATGAGATAAGGGAGGCCATTGAAAGAATCTGCCCGGTTCATATGGCCAACTTCCAGCGCGAGGCGGACAAGATAAACCCGAGAACGCTTGGCGTTCTGATGCTCGGCTACGCCTACGGCAAGGGGCTAATCCCCCTCAAGCGCGAATCCCTGACCGAGGGCATAAAGCTCACCCTCCGCGAGAAGCTCTGGGAGATGAACTTCAAGGCCTTTGAGCGCGGCGAGGAACTGGCTAAGGAGTGAGCTTTTCTTTTCTACTCATTGTGCTTGATGAAGAAGGCGTAGAAGATGGCCGTCGCCACTGCGTAGAGGAGCGCGGTGGCGTAGAACGGGTAGGCCAAGGAAACCGCGAAGAGCATCCCGCCGAGGGAGTTGCCAACCCCTCGCATGAAGGTCGAGAATGCCTGCTGGATTCCGTTGGCTGTCGCCTTCTCCTCCGTCCTGAAGAACCCCATCATGAAGGAGCTGTTTATGGGCCAGATTATGTTCATGAGTATGGCCCTGAGGACGTAAACTGCCCCCGCCAGGACGAAGGTCTCTATTGAGGGGAAAATTGCAAAGAGGAAGGTTGCCGCCCCCTGAAAGAGGGTTATAACCTTCACCGGCCCGTATTTCCTGACGAGTTCTGGAAGGCCAAAGGAGCCGAGTCCCATGGCCAATTGCTGGAAGAAGAAAATCCCGCTTATTGCCTGTAAGGTCTCCCCAAAGCGTAGCTTGAAGTAAAGGCTCATGAAGGGTATCGTTATCCCCGCGCCAAGGCCTATGAGGGCACTCGGGAGGGAGAACTTGAGGATTTTGAGGACGAGACCTCTGTTCCACCTTATTTTCTTCTCCCTGACTTCCACGTCCCTCACGATTAGCAGGGCCGGAATGACGAAGAGGAACTGGAGGAGCGAGAGGGAAAACGTTATCCTGTAGGCCGTTTCTTCAGCAAGCGACAGTCCCGTCAGGTATCCCGGGAGGAAGCCGGCCAGAAGGACACCCAGGGAGTTGAATAAGGTTCCCAGGCCGAAGCTTTTCGAAAAGGCCTCGTGTCTCCTCTCGTCCGGGACGAGCTCGCTCAGGTAGGCGTTGTAGTTCGGTTGCCTTAGTCCCATGTTTACCCCGACGAGCACGAATCCAAGGAAAAGAACGACAGCGTTTATCGCCAGCACCTGGAGAAGCCTTCCGGCGAGACCCAAAAACGCGCTCAGGAGGAGGCTTTTTCTGTAGCCGAGGCGCAAAGATATCGGCCCTGCCAGGAGGAAGAAGAGCCCGCCGACAATAGTCTGGGCCGAGAAAAATGCCCCCATGGCCTTCATGTCGTAGCCGAGGGCATTCAAATAGAACGGCATGATGAAGAAGGAGAACCACATGAAGGTCTGGCCTAATGCATTTGCCCCTATGAGTATCCTTGCATCCCTGCCGTACTCGGAGAGCATGGTTAAACGTCTCTCATAGCGTTTATAAGCTTATCGAAATGGTGTTTTAGCTTCTGGATCTCATTGCCGTTTAATCTGTTCCTTTCCCACCTTTCCTTCATGCTAAGGTTCTCGTCCTCAAGATCGAGAACGGCCTTTCTGACGCCTCCTCTCGGACTTTTGCAGTCCCCTTTCCATCTGGGAATAACGTGGACATGGAGGTGCGGAACCGTCTGGCCGGCGGCCTCTCCTAGGTTTATCCCGACGTTGAAACCATCTGGTTTAAGACTATCTTTAAGGGCTTTCATTGCCAGTTCTATTCCCCTGAGAAGCGCTTCTTTTTCTTCCCATCTGATCTCGTCCCAGCTCTCCACGTGCCGCTTTGGAACTACTAACAGGTGTCCCCTGCTGGCAGGATAGCCGTCGAGTAGGATCCTTACCAGCTTCCCTTCGTACAGGACACTTCCTCTATCCGGGTTGCAGAACGGACACTTCATTTCACCACCTCCAAACCCTTAAAACTCCTTACCGTTAATTCATTTTTGGGTGGGAAAAATGGTTGAGCTTGAGACCATGCAGAGGGAATACCGAAAGCTCATGCTTTCGGGTCTGTTGATACTCCTGGTGGCCTTTGCCCTTTTGATATTTGCGCCATTTGGCAGGCTCTCACTGCTGATCGGACTGGTGCTCTTTCCTGTAGCGTTGGTTCCCCTTGAGCTGGCGAGAAGAACTGCTCATAGAATGGCCCTGCTGGCCCTCAGTGAAGGTGATGGAAAAGCTTAATTACACTTTGCGGTGAAATCGTTTGGGTTAAAAAAGAAAAGATAGATGATGAGGTGATGAGGCATGGCGTTTGTACCACCACAGGCTGGCTACGACAGGGCGATCACGGTTTTTAGTCCCGATGGAAGGCTCTTCCAGGTGAACTATGCAAGGGAGGCAGTGAAGAGGGGAGCAACCGCTGTCGGCGTCAAGTGGAAGGAGGGCGTTGTCCTGGCCGTCGAGAAGAGGATAACCAGCAGGCTCATCGAGCCCAGCAGTTACGAGAAGATCTTCCAGATAGACGACCACATAGCGGCGGCGCCAAGCGGTATAATAGCTGACGCTAGAGTTCTCGTGGACAGGGCCAGGCTGGAGGCTCAAATCTACCGCCTCACATACGGCGAACCGGTTCCGCTCACCGTTCTGGTGAAGAAGATCTGCGATCTAAAGCAGGCCCACACCCAGTACGGGGGAGTTAGACCATTCGGTGCGGCTCTGCTCATGGCAGGCGTCAATGAGAAGCCTGAACTCTACGAAACCGACCCGAGTGGAGCCTACTTCGAGTGGAAGGCAGTTGCCATAGGCAGCGGAAGAAACGTTGCCATGGCAATCTTCGAGGAGCACTACAGCGATGATATCGACATGGAGGGGGCAATAAAGCTGGCCATACTGGCTTTGGCAAAGACCCTCGAGGAGCCCAGTGCAGAAGGAATAGAGGTTGCCTACATCACCACCGCGGACAAGCTGTGGAAGAAACTATCAAAGGAAGAAGTCGAGAAGTATCTCTCCGAGATCCTGGAAGAGATCAAGGAAGAAGAGGTCGAGGAAAAGGAAGAGGACTACTCCGAACTCGACCAGAACTACTGAGGTGACGGGCGATGCCCATAAGTGTTGATAAAGCCGTCATCGCCCGTCTTAAAACTCACGGCGAGACCTTCGAGATACTCGTTGATCCATATCTGGCCAGGGACTTCAAGGAGGGCAAGGACGTTCCCATTGAAGAGATCCTCGCCACTCCCTACGTTTTCAAGGACGCTCACAAGGGTGACAAAGCGAGCGAGCATGAGATGGAGAAGATCTTCGGAACGAGCGATCCCTACGAGGTCGCTAAGATAATACTCCGTAAGGGTGAGGTTCAGCTGACGGCCGAGCAGAGGAGGCAGATGCTGGAAGACAAGAAGAGGTACATAGCAACCATAATTCACAGGCACGCCGTCGATCCTAGAACTGGCTATCCTCATCCGGTAGACAGAATCCTCAGGGCCATGGAGGAAGCAGGGGTTCACATTGACATATTCAAGGATGCCGAGGCACAGGTTCCGGCAGTGATCAAGGCAATAAGACCACTCCTTCCGATAAAGCTTGAGGTGAAGGTTATAGCGGTCAAGATACCGAGTGACTACGTTGGAAAGGCCTACGGCGAAGTTAGGAAGTTTGGGACGATAAAGCGCGAAGAATGGAGCAGTGATGGCTCTTGGATGTTCGTGATAGAGATTCCTGGAGGAGTTGAGGAGGAGTTTTATGAAAAACTCAACGCCCTCACCAAGGGCGAAGCTTTAACTAAACTGTTAGAGAGGAAGGGACTATGAGGAGAGTTTTTGTAAAACCAAGGGAATTGGTTGTTCCTGGAACTCTGCTTGCGCAGGGACCCTTCCAGGCAGGTAGAGGAACGTTCAGGGAAGGCAACAGGATATACTCAACAGTTGTGGGGCTCGTTGAGATCAGGGGCGATACAATAAGGGTTATCCCTCTGGAGGGCCCCTACATACCTGAGGTCGGAGACAACGTTCTTGGAAAGATCGTTGACGTGAAGTTCTCCAGCTGGACAGTGGACATAGGCGCTCCGTACCAGGCAACTCTCCGCGTCCAGGACGCGGTGGAAGAGAGGATAGATCTGCTGAAGACGGACCTTAGGAAGATATTCGACATCGGGGACATAATCTACGCCAAGGTTAAGGCGTTCAATGAGGTGAACCAGATCGACCTGACCACTAAGGGAATGCCATTCAACGGCGGTCCGCTTAGGGGAGGTCAGCTGGTAACGATAACCTCCTCTAAAGTGCCCAGGGTAATCGGAAAGGGTGGCTCGATGATAAACATGATCAAAAAACTCACCGGAACGAGGATAATAGTTGGCCAGAATGGCTGGGTATGGGTAAGCGGAAAGAACAGGGAACTGGAAAAGCTGGCTGTAGAGGCGATACTCAAAGTGAACAGGGAAAGTCACACCAGGGGATTAACCGACAGGGTCAAGGAGTTTCTCCTCTCCCGGCTTCAGGATCTCAAGGAGAGGGGGGTAATAGACGAGATCCCCGATCTTGATGAAACGGAGGGTGGTGAAGGGCAATGATGGGTAGGCCAGAGGGATTAAAGCTCATCGATGAGAACGGAAGGAGAATAGACGGTAGGAAGAAGTACGAACTCAGGAAAATTCATATGGAAGTAGGTGTTCTAAAAAACGCCGATGGTTCGGCTTACATTGAATGGGGGAAGAACAAAATCCTAGCTGCCGTTTACGGTCCAAGGGAAATTCATCCAAAGCACCTCCAGAGACCTGAAACAGCTGTTCTGAGGGTTCGTTACAATATGGCTCCCTTCAGCGTTGAGGAGAGAAAGAAGCCCGGTCCTGACAGGAGAAGCGTCGAGATAAGCAAGGTCATCCGCGGTGCACTCGAACCAGCCCTAATACTCGAGATGTTCCCCCGGACTGTTATAGACGTTTTCATTGAAGTTCTTCAAGCCGATGCCGGAACTAGAGTGGCCGGAATAACCGCGGCTTCCCTTGCCTTGGCCGACGCTGGAATACCCATGCGCGACCTCGTAGCAGCTTGTGCCGCAGGAAAAATAGACGGCGAGATAGTCCTTGATCTGAACAAGGAGGAGGACAACTACGGAGAGGCCGACGTTCCTGTGGCCATAATGCCCATGAAGAACGACATAACCCTGCTTCAGATGGATGGGTACTTAACCAGAGACGAGTTCATCGAGGCAGTTAGGCTCGCAATAAAGGGTGCGAAGGCCGTTTATCAGAAACAAAGGGAGGCTTTGAAGGAGAAGTACCTCAAGATCTCCGAGGAGGTGGGTGACAATGAGTGACGTTGAAATAATGGCCGGCATCATGCGCGACAGGATACTCAGTCTGCTCAAAGACGGAAAAAGACTCGATGGCAGGGGTTTTGAAGACTACCGGAACATAGAGATCCAGACCGGTGTCATTGAAAAGGCAGAGGGCTCTGCATTAGTTAAGCTTGGAGACACAATGGTGCTCGTTGGCGTTAAGGTCGACTTTGGGGAGCCCTTCCCGGATCTGCCCGAGAGGGGAGTAATGACGACTAACGTAGAGCTTGTTCCACTCGCTTCACCGACCTTTGAGCCGGGCCCTCCAGATGAGAGGGCAATCGAGCTGGCCCGCGTTGTGGACAGGGGAATAAGGGAGAGCAACGCCGTTGACCTCGACAAGCTGGTTATAGTGCCTGGAAAGCTCGTTTACGTCCTCTTCATCGATGTTCACGTCCTCGACCACGACGGAAACTTAATCGACGCAACAGGATTGGCGGCGATGGCTGCCCTAATGACCACCAGAATTCCCAAGGTTCAGTATAACGAGGAAACAGGAGAGCTGATAAAGCTGGACGAGTTTGAGCCTCTGCCGATTAATCACGTCCCAATTCCCGTGACCTTCGCCAAGATCGGCTCTTCAATAGTTGTTGATCCCAACCTGGACGAGGAGACCGTCATGGACAGCAGGCTGACTATAACGACTGACGAGACCGGTCACATCTCCGCCGTTCAGAAGGGAGAAGGCGGTGCCTTTAAGCTTGAAGAGGTCATGTACGCTGTTGATACCGCCCTCAAGAAGGCCTCAGAAATTCGTGAAATCCTGCTCAATGTCACGGGGTTCGAGCTCCCCCAGGCGTGAGCTCTTTTCTTTTTGCCGTTTCAAATGGGAAAGAAATATAAACGTTAACACTTAAAATGCTTTAGCTTTCATTATGATCAAGCTGGGGTGAAAGCCATGGGCCTGTTTGACGGCATTTTAAAGAAGGAGAAGGATAAACCCAAGAGAACAGTTCCAGTTAAGGAGGTTTCCTCCTCGGCCAAGAAAAAGGAAGGATCCTCTCAGGTGCACCGGGAAGTAGACGTTATCCCCCTTGAGGAGGACGTCCTCGCCAGGGAGATCGTAAAGCCTCAGGTTAGGTACGTCAAGAAGGTTGTCGTAACCAGTTACTCTGACCTTGAAAAGATATCTGAGGAACTTCAGAACGGTAACCTCGTCCTTGTGGATCTAAGCCCCCTTGAGGTGAAGCCGGATATCCTGGAAAAGGTGGCCGAGCAGGTCAAGGGAATGACAACGGCTCTCGGTGGCCAGCTGGCAAAGATCTGCAAGAATGAAATAAGACTCTTACTAGTCCCGGAGGATATAAGATTCGTTAAGTGATCCCAATTTCCGATTTTCCTTTATGGATACCAATTATTTATAAACTGGCTTTTGCTTCTTTTCTCGGTGGGCGATATGAGTGAGAAGAGTGAGAAGAAGGAGAAGGTTGAATTTCACGAGGAAGTGGGCGAGGTTCAGGTTATAAGACTTGGCGATTGCCCAGTCTGCGGTGGAAAAGGCACGCTCAAGGCTATTCAGCACATCCACGAGATTCCCTACTTTGGAAAGGTCATGGAGAGCACTATAATCTGTGAAAAATGCGGCTACAGAAACGCCGACGTCATGATCCTCGAGGACAGACCGCCGAAGCTCTACACCGTCAGGGTCGAAAACGATAGGGATCTCTTCACGCGTGTTGTCAGGAGTAAAAGCGGAACCATTGAGCTCGATGAGATCGGGGTTAAGATAGAACCGGGTCCGGCTGCGGAAGGATTCATAACCAACGTTGAAGGCGTCCTTGAGCGGGTTAGAGAGACCCTCCTCATGGCCAGGGAATTCAGACTGCAGGAGGGAGACGAAGAAGCGGTTAAGAAGGCCGACGAGATACTGGAGTACATTCAGGACGTCAAAGACGGGAAAAAACCGCTAACAGTCAAAGTAATGGACCCCCTCGGAAACAGCGCTTTGATCGGCGAAAAGGTCAAGAGCCGGCTCCTCACGGAGGATGAGATACGCAAGCTCAGCCTTGGGCCTTACGTCCTCCTTCCTGAGCAAGAAGAGAAGACTTCGGAGAATGAGGATTAGAGGTGGATTGTCTCCCGGGTCAGGAGGTCCTCTATCAGGGCCTTTACCCAGGGCTTTCTGGTTTTTCTCGATAGGTGTATTATTCCCTCCACGTGGATACCGTACCGCTCCTTCATTTCTTCTCTGCTCATGGGTTCCTTAAAGAGGAAGGGTCTCTCTATGGTAAAGGCGTAGCCGTATTCTCGTATGTATTCCCCAAGCCACTTCTTCCCGTTCTCGCCGTGGACCAGTGTCAGACCGCTTGTCTCCTTCGTTATCTCCCACAGTGTATCTAAGTCGGCTTTGATAACCTCTCCTACCTCGAAGCCGCCAGCTATCGTTCCCCTCTGGGTCAGGGTCTGCTCCTCGTGGAGGCCGAGCCTTCTGAGGGTATCGCGAAGCTCGTAGGGGTTGCCCCTCGCGACGTAGAGGAAAACCAGGTCTCCTTCCTGAAAAGCACGGCTCTTCCTTATCTCAACGGTCTTGAGGCCCCGGAATATCAGTTCAGCATAGACCTGGTGGAGCGCTATGACGTGCTCCATGCTTTCACCACCAAGGGCTCGAAAAAGGGTTAAAAAGGTTATGGCAATCCGTTGCTGTGAAGCTCGAGAAAATCACCCTCAGGAACGAATTGTTCTGGAAGGCTGGTGTGGCCTATTTGGTTCTGTCTGTGATACTGCTTGTGGTTGAAGTGATGAGAAGGGGCACTTTGTTTTCGCTGCTCAATGTCTTTGTTGGGGTCGTCTTTATTGTTATGGCCAACAGATTTCGTGCAGTTAAACTTGAGTGCGATGGGAAAACGTTTTTCATTATCCCTGATTATGCTACCTCATCCGTCATCCTGAAGGACTCTGGTGAACAGGTTCTCCTCAAGAGGCCTTTTCCTATTTTTGAAACGGAAGAGATAGAAACTCCGTGTGGAATGGTAAAAATTCAGGCTATTAATCATCGCTTCGGAAAGATTGAGCTGATCATATGGAAGGAAAACAAAAAGATCACCCTCCCGTGATGGTGAGAGCAGCCTTCACGATATCGCTCACGACCCCGCTGGCGGTTTCTTTCAACCCCGCACCCGCTCCCTTTATCACCAGCTCCCCGAGGAGGTCAGTCCATATCACCGCCGCGTTCTCGTGGCTTTCCACTGCCAGCGGACTATCCAGCGGCACCTCCTTCGGCTCAACGGTTATGCTTCCCCTCTCGATAGTTGCTACCAGTCTTATTGTTTTTCCTTTCTTCCTGGCTCTCTGGACTTCTCCAAGCGTTATCTCGGCTATGCCCTTTACCCTCGCTTCGTCGAAGGTTTTCGGTCCAAACGCGACGCAGTGCAGAATTGTAGCTTTATATCCAGCGTCTATGCCGAGTATGTCCCCGCTTGGATCCCTCTCGGCTATTCCAAGGGATTGGGCCTGCCTCAGTGCCTCCTCGAAGTGGAGCCCCATCTCCATCCTGCTTAGGATGAATGTTGTCGTCGCGTTCAGAACCGCTTCTATCCTCTCGACGGTGTCCCCGAGGAGGTTCTCGCGGAGAAGGCCGATGATCGGCGTCCCGGCCATCACCGTCGCCTCGAAGAGGTAGGGAACGTTTCTCCTCTCCGCCTCACCAATAAGTTCCGCATAGTGAAATGCCAACGGCGGCTTGTTGCTGGTTACGACGGCCTTCCCTTCTCTGAGCGCGGTGAGGTGCCACCCGTGGGCATTCTTGTCGTTGGTCACGTCGATAACGATATCAGCGTCAATTTCCTTCACCGCTTCCTCGAGAGTGAAATTGTAGACCTCGTAGTCGTTCGTCCAGGAAGAAAGCTTTCCAAAGGTCTCCTTTACCAGGAGGGCCTCCCTGAGATCAACTCCCTCAGGAAGCCAGAGCGTTCCGCTCGTGTCCGATATGCTGACTACTTTAAAGTCCAGTCCATACTTTTCCCGGAAGAACTTTTTCTTCTCAACGAGAACCCTTGCAACAGCTTTTCCGACGTTCCCAAAACCAAAGAGCTGAACTTTCACATCCATCGAACCACCTGAAGAAAAAAGAGAGGAGGAGCTTAAATCACTTGTTGAGGATGACCTTTATGAGGTCCATGTCCCTGACGATGCCGACGAGCTCGTCTTGGCCTCTAATGACGGGAAGCTGTTCTATCTCGTACTTCACCATCTTCTGAGCGACGTCGTAGACGCTCATGTGGGGTGTGGCAACGACAACGTTCGGGTTCATTATCTCCTCAACCGGCTTCTTGGGAAGCTGAAGTTCAGCTTTCTCAAAGAGGAGCGTTGGATGGCTTTCAAGAATCCAGTCTTCTTCACTGGAGGCGGCTAGCTCAGTGCTCTTCATTATCCTGATAACTTCACTGTCCTTGAGGATGTCCGTCTCATCAACCATCCCTATCAAATTCCCGTCGTCGTCTATAACTGGTATTGCCATGGAGTTGGAGAGTAGAAGTGCCTTGAGAGCGGCTTTTAGCGGTGTCCCCCTCCACACAACGCCCACGTTTCTCTGGTAGTACGGCTCTATGGTAACCTCCTTGAGTTTTTCGTTTTTCGCCAGATAGCGCCTCACTATGTCGCCGACCGTTAGTATTCCTACTGGCCTGTCCTCGTCATCCACAACGACTACCCTGCGGTAGTCCATCTCAAGCATCTTCCTGACGGCTTTTTTGAGGTCGTCTGTGGCCTTAACTGTTGGCACTTCTCTCCTTATCAGCATTGCCAGCTGGTCCTCGTCAGGGTGAAGAAGGACTCTCTTTATGCTCACTATTCCCACTAGCTTGCCGTCCTTTCCGACAACGGGGAAGGAACGGACGTTGTGCTTTCTGAAGAGCCCAATGGCGTATTCCCTCGTCGCCGGGAGCTGGATGACGACCGGGTCCTTTGTCATCAGTGTCTTGACTTTCATCTTCACCACCGCTCAACCTAAAGCGGGTTCCTTCTATTTTAAGTTTTTGGAAAAAAGGTCAGCCCAAGAGGGCGAGGAAGACACCCGCAACAACCGCGGTTCCTATAACGCCGGCGACGTTTGGGCCCATAGCATGCATGAGGATGAAGTTGCCGGGGTCTTCTTCGCTTGCTATCCTCTGAACAACCCTTGCGCTCATTGGAACTGCTGAAACTCCGGCCGCGCCTATCATCGGGTTTATTCTGCCACCGCTGATCTTCATCATGAGCTTTCCGAAGAGCACTCCACCCGCGGTAGCGCTGGCAAAGGCCACGACACCCAGTCCAAGTATCATGAGGGTCTGTGCCGTGAGGAAGCTTTCAGCCCTCATCGTTGAACCAACGCCGAGGCCGAGGAAGATTGTGACGATGTTCATGAGCTCTTCCTGAGCAGCTTTACTTAAGCGCTCGACGACACCGCTCTCCCTGAACAGGTTGCCTATCATGAGCATTCCTATAAGCGGTGCCGCGCTCGGAACAAGAAGGCCTATGACGATCATGGTGATCACGGGGAAGAGTATCTTCTCGCGCTTTGAGACCGGCCTGAGCTGCTCCATCCTTATCTTCCTCTCCTCGGGTGTCGTCAGTGCCTTTATGATAGGGGGCTGTATCAGCGGAACCAGGCTCATGTAGGAATAAGCAGCAACCGCTGTCGCAGCGAGTATCTCGGGTGCGAGCTTCGTCGTCAGGTAGATGGTTGTTGGCCCGTCAGCACCGCCGATGATACCTATGCTCGCCGCTTGGTGGAGGTTAAAGCCCAAAGCCAGAGCCGTGAGCATGGCAACGAAAACACCGATCTGGGCCGCCGCTCCGAGTAAAGCCGTCTTTGGATCAGCTATCATCGGTCCGAAGTCCGTCATTGCTCCGAGACCGAAGAATATCAGGAGCGGGACGACCTCGGTCTTGACGAGGAGGTAGTAGATAAGGTCGAAGAGTCCAGGCTCCCCATAGTGATCGCTCATGTATGCGATTGTCTTGAAAATGCTGTCGCTCACGTTCTCCGGCAGATTCACTGCCACAGGCCAGTTTGCTATACCGCTTAGAGGGAGGTTTACCAGCACCGCTGTTATGCCTATCGGCAGGAGGAGCAGGGGCTCCATCTCGTACCTTATAGCTAGGTAGACCAGCGTTAAGCCGACGAGGATCATTATGACGTTCCCCACTGTGAGGTGGAGGAGTCCAAGGGTGTTGAGGAAGTCTATGAACGTTGCCATGGCGCTTCACCCTATTTCCATTAGTGGGTCGCCCGTGTTCACGGTGTCGCCTTCCTTGACGAGGATCTTCTTGACTACCCCGTCTTTCGGCGCTGGAATCTCATTCTCCATCTTCATAGCCTCGAGAATGAGCAGTCCTTGGCCCATCTTTACTTGCTCCCCCTCTTTGACGAGTATTCTGAGAATCTTGCCCGGCATTGGAGCCGTGACGACGCCCTCGCCAGCCGGAGCTGGAGTCGGTGCCGCTGGTGCGGCAGGAGCAACTGGTGCCGGAGCCGGAGCGGGCGCTGGTGCTGGCGTCGAAACCTGAGCCGGAGCGCTTAGGGCTCCAACGTCTATTCCGAGCCCCTTGGCCTCGACCTCGTAGCTCTTGTCCTCAAAGCTTACCTTGAATTTCCCTCCTGGGAGCTCCTCAACCTCGACTTCGTACTCAACACCATCAACGATGACCTTGACCTTCGCCATTTTCACCACTTCCCAATCTCGTAGTTGAAGTCCTCAACATCTTCCATCTGAGTCTGAAGGCCGTAGAGGCGCCAGGAATCGGAAACCTTCCTCCTGAAGGGCAGGGGTCTGAGCTGGCTGGCCTTTTCTGCGGTATAGGCCAAAATCGCGGCCGTAATAACGGCAAGATCCCTCGGCGGTATAGATGGCTTCTCCTCTTTCACCTCTGCGGCCGGTGAAGGAGTAGCTGTAGGCTGTGCAGCCGGTTTTTCCCTCTCGACGAGCCTCCTCTCAAGCCATCCCACGAAGTAAAGAACTAGGGCCAGTATTCCAAGGATAGTAAAAACGACCGTAACGCCTATTACTGTTATCCAGCCGCCTTCGATGACCTGTGTTACGTCCATTTTCCCACCTCACAGCGGTATGTTGCCGTGCTTCTTCGGCGGGAGCTTGACGCGCTTGCTCTCCAGGGCCTCGAGCGACATGATTATCTTCGCTCTTGTCTCAGCTGGATCGATGACGTCGTCGATGTAGCCCCTTGCTGCAGCAACGTACGGGTTGGCGAACTTGTCGCGGTACTCCTTGATCTTCTGCTGGCGAACCTCCTCCGGGTTCTCTGCAGCTGCGATCTCCTTCCTGAATATGATGTTGGCCGCTCCCTCCGGCCCCATAACCGCTATCTCAGCTGTTGGCCATGCAAACACGAAGTCGGCACCGAGGTGCTTGCTTCCCATCGCGAGGTATGCTCCTCCGTAGGCCTTCCTGAGGATGACGGTAACCATCGGGACGGTCGCTTCAGCGTAGGCGTAGAGAACTTTTGCACCGTGCCTTATGATTCCCCTATATTCTTGGTCGGTTCCTGGGAGGTAGCCGGGGACGTCGACAAGCGTAACTATTGGGATGTTGAAGGCGTCGCAGGTTCTTACAAACCTCGCTATCTTGTCCGAGCTGTCTATGTCAAGAACTCCAGCCAGGTGTATTGGGTTGTTGGCGACTATACCAACTGTCTGTCCGTTCATCCTTCCAAAGCCCACTACCGCGTTCGGGGCGAAGTACGGGAGAATCTCAAGGAAGTCCGGGTTGCCGTTCTCGTCGCGGTCGACTATCTCGTAGATTACCTGCCTCACGTCGTAGCCCTTGTTCGGGTCGTCCGGGACGATGCTGTAGAGACCCTCGGTCTTTCTGAAGGGCAGGTCGTTGGTCTTAACCCTCGGCGGCTTCTCCATGTTGTTTGACGGCAGGTAGCTCAGGAGCCTCCTTATAAGGGCCAGAACCTCCTCGTCGCTTTTTCCTATCAGATGGGCCTGACCGGAGCGCTGGGCGTGGACCATTGCCCCACCGAGCTGTATCGGCGTAACCTCGACGCCGGTAACTGCCTTAACGACCTGCGGGCCGGTGATGAACATGAAGCTGGCCGGGTTGTCAACCATCAGAATGAAGTCACCTATGGCCGGGCTGTAAACAGCTCCGCCGGCACAGGGACCCATAATAGCCGTGATCTGCGGAACCACACCGCTCAGAAGGGTGTTCATCTTGAATATCTCGCCGTAACCCTTGAGCGAATCAACACCCTCCTGAATCCTTGCCCCACCTGAGTCGTTGAGGCCTATGACCGGTGCTCCAGCTTCGAGGGCCAGCTCCATAATGCGCTTTATCTTCGCCGCGTGCATCTCGCCGAGAGAACCGCCCATGACTGTAAAGTCCTGGGCGTAGACGAAGACGAGCCTTCCGTCAATGGTTCCGTAGCCTGTTATGACGCCATCGGCTGGAAGCTCCTTCTTGTCGAGACCGAACTCGGTCCCACGGTGTTTAACAAACATTCCGATTTCCACGAAGCTCCCTGGGTCAAGGAGCTTTTCAATCCTTTCGCGGGCGGTAAGTTTGCCCTTGGCATGCTGCTTCTCAACGGCCTGTTCGCCGCCCATTTCAAGAATTTTCTTTTTCCTTTCGTACAGCTCATTGAGCTTTTCCTCCATGCTCATGAGAATTCCCCCTGAATTTGCTGAACCTTGTAGTTTGTAAAGTTTAAAAGGGTTTTTAGGGGTTAGAGAAACCTAAAAGCCAAAAATGAAGAAAAGTTCACAGGTGTTGTATTGGCGTTTCCGCACCGCAGGCCTCGCACTTGAGGAAGTGGAAGCGTCCCTTCTTGATTATCTTCGTGTCCGGTGAGCCACAGACCGGGCAGATAACGAACTCCTTGAGGTACTTCTTCATCTTGTTGGCTATGAGGTAGGGCGTGAAGCGTCCCTGAAGGATTGCCCTTCTCCCCTCGAGTGTTCCGGCAGTTGCCACTTCCCTCAATATGAACTTGAGGAGATGGTTCGGATCGCGGTTCATTGCCTCGGCTATGTCCACGAAGTTCTCGATTATCGTCCTGTTTCCTGCTATGGTAACCTGCGCAGGAGGAACCTCGAAACGGGAAGTGTGATGCTTGACGTTCTCAGGGAGTTCATCGTAAGCTTTGTCAAGCAGGCCTTCGAAATCGTAAAAGTCAATCTTCTTCTCGCTCATGATCTCACCCCATCCTACATCTCCAGCTGCCTTTATAACCTTTGTTAGAGCACCCTGTAGAATCCCGCCCTCGGTTCATATATCCTTGCTTCTCTCTTTAGGTCGTTGAGAAGCTTTTTAACGTCGTTCTCGGTTCCAAGTCCGGCTTGTCTAGCGGCCTCGATAACTTTATCCTCAGGAGCCCCGAATTCTCCCTCTCCCTCCAGGGATTTTATGATGTCGAGGAGCTTCTCTATCTTGTTCAGCTTCTTCGTGCTCTTTCCGACTTCTAAGATTGCGGCGTCAACCATTCCCTCTTCGTCCACCGCGATAGTCCTCAGCATTTCCTCCATGATCTCTATTGCTGCCCTCGCGTCTTCTCTTGTTACCGTCTCGCTCAGGCGCATCCTCGCGTGGGCCTCACTCAGACGGATCAGTGCCTCAAGCTGCCTCGCCGTTATCGGTATCGGCTGCAATCCCTCGTCCTCACCTTTTCTCTTGAAACCCTTCCTCATTCTGACGTAGTAGTTTTTGATTTCCTCCATCGCCTCCCTGCTGAGAACGGGGTGAACGTTCTTCCTCGCGTAGGCTATGTACTTCTTGAGGAGGTCGTAGGGTATCTTCGGCGTAACTACTTCTGCCTCGCCCCTTCTGACCCTGAGGATGTGCTCCGCTATGCTGGCATCAACTTTCTCGTCGGGCTCGTCCAGCAGGAGGAATATAAGGTCGAAACGGCTAAGGAGCGTTGGCGGGAGGTCAAGCTGTTCCGGAAGGGACTTCATCCTGTTGAACCTTCCGAACTTCGGGTTTGCGGCTGCTATAACGGTTGTTCTGGCGTTGAGAGTGGCCGTTATACCTGCTTTGGATATGCTTATCGTGTTGTGGAGAACCAGTCCGTGGGATACGAAGAGGTGGTAAGGCTCGACGGTAACGTCGTAGACCCACTCCCAGCGGTCGTTTGGGATTCTCTCCACCTTCTTGACTCTGAGGAAGTTTACGTTCGCGTTCCACCAGCTGTAAAATTCTTCCAGGTGCTCTCTGGCCGATTTTGTCATCCCACTTACAATGTCCCTTATCACTCTGACGGCTGCTTCGTTTCCTTCACTCAGCATCTTCCTGAACCTGTTGTACGTTATTCCCGATCTCGGATAGATCCAGCTTTTTGGAATATTCCTCAGCGCCTTGGCAGGTTCTTCCTCAGCAATCTTCTCGAGTTCGGCTATTTTTCTTTTGATTTTTTCCAGTATGGCCCTTATGTAGCTCTCCTTCACCAGCGGCTGGTTGAGTCTCATACGTTCCTTTGAAGTCAGTCTTATGTTTAGGGCCCTGCACGCCTTTAGGAGGGGTTTTACGAGCTCCTTTGGAAGTGCTCTCTCCGTCTCTTTTACCACAAAGTTTGCTCCCGTTTTCATTATCTTCCCAACAATGCCCCTGGAGTACAGGTAGTCATGGTAGTCCTCCGCCTCCTTCCTGTCCCTGTAGACGCTCTTGAATTCCGCTCGTATCTCCACTGGATACTCCCTAACCCCGAGCGCTATGTCCCCCGGGAAGATTTCATCGGCGGGCTTTTCCCTTATCTCCCCTTTCTCCCACACCATTATTGGGTGCTCTGGAGTTACCGTTATCTCCCTGCCGTTGGAGAACCTTATGCGAATAAACCTATCCGGCGCTTTGTGCCTGCTCACGCGGTCGGCTTTTACCTTCACGATTTTCTTTTCCTCAAGGTCGTAGGCGAGGAGTTCGATATCATCAACGGGCAGTATCTCGGTGTCTTTGCCGATTATAACCTTATCGCGGTTTCTCTCGATGAGCCCATCTACCAGCTCGCCAATCTTCATCTTCCTGCCATCTGCGAGCAGAAGCTCGAAATCGTGGTGGTAGCTCTGCTGTTCCAGTGCCTCGTGGATCGCACTCCTGTCGCGATCGCTCATCTTGTCGAACTCGTCGATTAGGGCAAACCCGCCATCAGCAAGAACCAAAACACCAGCTTCGAGAACCCAGGAGCCAGTGAACTCGTCTCTCACGGCAGCTGCCGTAAGACCGGCCGCAGAACTGCTCTTTCCACTCGTGTAAATCGCCCTTGGGGCCAAATTGGCCACGTAACGGAGAATTTGAGATTTGGCTACTCCCGGATCTCCCACAAGCAGGACGTGGCTCTCTCCCCTCAGTTTTGTCCCATCTGGGAGTGTCCGCTGGACTCCGCCGAACAGAGCTAAGGCTATGCCCTTCTTCACGATCTTGTGGCCCCAAATGGCGGGGGCGATGGAATCCACTATTGCATCGACGATGTCCTTCCTCTTGGCCAGCTCGCGAATCTTCTGCTCGTCCTCTGGCGAGATTTCAAGTTCCTCTATCTCTTTGCTCAGCTGTTCAATGTGGTTAACCTCAAGAACTTTCTTGAAGATCGGTCTCTTTTCCCTCTGTTCGAGAATAACCCTTAGAATCCCAGTTGCCAGGACCCTATCACCGGGCAAGGCTGTGTCAACGAGGTCATCAAGGAGTATTGCATCGACGAATCGAGGCATCTGGCCGCCTTTAAGGCTCTCGGGCCTGTCCTGGAGGCGGAAGCTCTGGAAGTTGATGAAGCGGCTCTTCTCAACGTCGAGTTCGATGTTCCTTGAGCCACAGGCGTCGCACTTTGCCGGCTTGACGAGGTTCTCGTAGGGCCTCTGGAGCCTTATCATCTCGTTGCCGCAGTCCTTGCAGACGAAGACTGCCCTCTCGACGAAGGGCTTTACCTCGCTCACGCGCGTGATGATTCCCTCAACCTGGATAAACCTGTTTATGTGCTCGCTCCCGAGTTCCTTGACGAGTAGTGTATGGGGCAGGTTGTAGAACCTCGCGTGAATCTTAAGCTCTCCATCGTACATAAGGTCTTCGCGCAGAACTATCTGGATCGCGTCCTCGGCGCTGGCTATCACTTCTTCTGGGTTGTTTATTAGCTCTTCTCCAAGCTCGGGATCAAAGGAGTTTAGGTGAGTCCAGTCTATAGTTAGCGATCTTTTGGGGACTACTGTGAGCAGATCACGGAGCTTGTTTATGTACAACGGGTTACCGTCATCGTCTTTGTATTCCCTCAGGAAGGACGAGAACCGTGATATCATATCCTCTCTCTCCATATTCCTCACTCCCCGAGCCACTCATTTCTTATCCTGGAGAGCTCCAGGTAGATCCTCCTCTCCTCCGGAGCGAGCCTCCCGAGGACTTCCAGACTGTTTGGCCTGAGCCTTACAGCCTCGAGTATCTTTTTGAAGCGTAGCTCCTTTAGATAGAGGTACTTCCTCTTAAGGTTGGCAAGCTTGGTCATCTTAACCCCGAGGACGTCTATGCTCTCTCCGGAGTTCTTTCTCACGTAGTTCTCAAGGTAGTACATGTAGAATTCCGCCCTCTCGTAGAGACCTTCGGGAATAGCCGTTAGGGGCTCATTCTCCCTTTCCTGGGCTATGATCCTGTCAATCTCGCCTATGATTTTATCTGTCTCGTCAACTACTTCTCCTACTCCAGCTTCCCATAAGATCTTGGCCTTCCAGTCCTCAACGAGGGTTATGTCCCCTGGATTCCAATCTTCGAAGGGTTTGAGTATCTTCACCGGTATGAGTGCCCGGCCCGTGAACATCTCACCACCTCATCATGGTTGGGCAATGGTCTAATAAACTTTGGGAGTACGCTTTGGTGTCTCGTTGTACCTTTCTTGGAGTTCTTTTCCCTTTCCAATGTGTTCATGTATTCACCTTTGACAGTCTCCAGAGTCGTGCACGATAAGCCTATAAACCGTTGGGCTCACCAGAACATAGGTGAGAGCATGCTGATAGGAATAATGAGCGATACCCATGACAACCTTCCGGCTATAAGGAAGGCCGTCGAGTTTTTCAACGAAAGGAACGTTGACCTCGTTATACACGCCGGAGATTTCGTCGCTCCCTTCGTCGCAGGGGAGCTTAAAAAGCTAAAGGCCCCGCTCAGAGGAGTTTTCGGCAACAACGACGGTGAGAGGAAGGGTCTGTACGAAGCTTTAGGGATTTACGACGAGCTTATAGAGTTGGAAGCTGATGGGATGAAGATAGCCGTAACCCATGGGACTAATGAGGTTCTGGTTAGGGCCCTGGCCCACAGCAGGCTTTACGACGTGGTTGTGGTTGGGCACACCCACCGCTACGAGATAAGGGAAGTTGGCAGTACGGTTCTTGTCAATCCAGGTGAAGTTTGCGGCTACGTTACCGGCGTAAAAAGTGTTGCTCTCCTCGACACCCGCATGAGGGAGGTCAGGATAATAAACCTCGACACGGGTGAGCTTTTAGGGGCGATGAGCCTCTGACCTTTTTATCATAACTCCCGCGGCGATGGAGATGGATGACATTCTCATCCCCAAGGAGCGGCGTGATGCGGTCGTTCTGATTGGGGTTGATGACAGAGATAGGGTTGAGTTCGTCAGGGTATATGCTCTAACAGAGGAACTCGCGATGCAGGCCCTTGAGGAGTTCTTTAATGCTAAGGGCCTGTTCCCCACAGATTACCGGCTGGTGAGCCGGGGTAATGAACCCGTTGGGGGCAGGAAGGCGATAACTACGAGGAGCGAGGTCTCCCTAAGTTCTGCACTTGCCAGACTGGGCCTCAAGTTGCTCTCCAACGGGATCCTTTATCTGGAGGGTGTTAACACGATTTATCAGATAACCCTCGTCAGCGAGGATCTCTATTCGACCATTCTCTCAGGCCGGGAGAAGGAGGTTCAGGGTAGTGATGAAAATCTGAACCCGGAGGATGTCATTTCTCTCGGTGTTGACGTTCTCGTAGAGAATCTTTCTGGAAGGGACATTTCAGATCTTTTGCCGGAAAACGCAGTTCTTCTTCGCGAACCACCGCTCGAAAAGGTTGCCTCCCTTTTGAATGAGGAGAGGGATTATCCTCTGGTCGTTGAGACAAAAAACGCCGGAAAGTACGCTGTCCTTGACTTTCCCGTTGTTGTTAGGCTTCCCCCTCTAACGGCGGAGGAATTCGCCGCTGAACTGTCTTCCCGGCTGGGCATCGATGTTGATCCGGGACTTTTCTCTGGGTACCTCCCTGAAAAGCTCAACCTGAGGAACGCTAAAGCCTTGGTAAAGCTCGTTGAGGCCATTGTTGAAAAATGGAATCTCGGAAGGGAGGAGGCGCTTAAATTGGCCATTAAACTCAACCTTGAAGGGCTTTAAAGTATCTTTTGGCCATTTCCCTGTACTCATGATTATGCTTCCCAAGCGCTGAATTAACGAGCTCTTTTTCCTTTTCGTCCTTTGCCAGATAGCCTAGCAATAGTCCCTGGTCTAAGGTTAGCTCGTCCACAAAAGAGGATCTTTCCAGGTATTCCCTTCTGTTACCACTGGCTTCCAGGGAGTCTCTAAGCTTCTTGAGATAGGGTACAACCTTCTCTTTCCTTCTCTGAAACTCGAGCCAATCAATCGAGAGTCCTGATGAGGGGGATATAAAACGGCCCGGACTGGTCATGTACTGCCTGAGGGATCCCCCGAGCTTCGATGAGAGCAGTTTTTTCTTGAACTCGTTCAGCCCTTTGTAGTCCGCTTCCAGTCTTCTTTTATCGACTTCATCGAGGGCATCGAAGATGGCCACTCCGACCAAATAGCAGAGAGCCCCAAACGGGATGTCCGGCAGTGTTATCGTTTCAGTTGAGACCTTTACACTTTCTCCTTTTCTTCTTTCTTTCCCCTCGAGGAGCATCCCTAGGGGATAGCTTATTGATTTCAGGCAGAATTCCAGCTCGTCCATTCTTTCACCGTTCTGAGTTATGCCTTCTTGGGCTAAAATCCTTTCGTCAGGTTTTTAGATGAGGTCGTCAAGGGGATTGGGGTGAAACCATGGAGTGGGTTGAGATAGATGGTTCATACGGTGAAGGTGGGGGACAGATACTCAGGACGGCCGTTGCTCTCTCGGTTATAACCGGGAAGGCAGTTAGAATAACGCGGATTCGTGCCAACAGGCCAAATCCGGGCTTAAGACCTCAACACCTCCACGGGATTCTGGCATTGAAAGAGCTCAGTAACGCAAGGGTTAAAGGCGCCCAGGTCGGTTCGACCGAGCTCGAGTTTATCCCCGGGGAGGCTAAGCCGAGGCACATCCGCGTCCCGATAAAGACCGCCGGTAGTATAACGCTCGTTCTTCAGGCCTTGTTGCCTGCAATGGCCTTCGTCGGCGGGAACTTTGAGATAACCGGTGGAACCGACGTCCCCTGGAGCCCGCCGGTGGACTACTTGAAGCACGTAACGCTCTTCGCCCTTGAGAAGATGGGACTGAAGGTTGAGCTTGAAATCAAAAGAAGGGGGCACTATCCTAAGGGAGGTGGCCTCGTTGTCGGAAGTGTAGAGCCGTGGGGGGAGAGGAGGTCATTAAAGGCACTCAAATGGAATAGAGTAGAGCGCTTCGCCGGAATAAGCCACGCAACAAACCTGCCATCTCACGTTGCGGAGAGGCAGGCCAAGGCCGCAAAGGAGAGACTTAAGGAGCTCTACAACGTTCCTGTGGAGATAGAGACTGAGGTAAGCCGTTCCCTTGGCCCTGGAAGTGGAATAGTAGTCTGGGCGGAGACGGACAAGCTGAGGCTCGGGGGAGATGCCCTTGGAAAGAGGGGGAAGCCTGCAGAGGTTGTGGGGAAGGAAGCGGCCGATGAGTTGTTGAGTCAGCTAAGGACGGGAATGGCAGCGGATAAATTCCTCGGCGACCAGCTGATACCGTTTTTGGCCTTCGCCGGTGGAGAAATAGGAGTTGTGGAGATAACCAACCACCTCGTCACCAACGTCTGGGTTGTCGAGAAGTTCCTCGGGAAGGTCTTCGAGGTCGAGGGGGAGGTTGGAGGGCCGGGAGTTGTGAGGGTTATGAGGAGGGTGGAAGTTTGACGAAGGATTAATATATCCCAATTTGTATTCATACTAGTAGGTGCTGGATGATGAGTTTTGATCTTCAGACAACTATTAGTATTGCTATGGTTGTTGTGAGCATATTCTCTTTGGGATTGACTTATTACTTAAGCCAGCATGCTCCTTGGGAAAAGTATCGAAAAAATGTTTTAGTACTTTTAACGGATTTGTTTAAAATTTCATTTGAACCAAAGATTTTTTCACAGTTGCAGCCTGATCTAGGGGAATTGTTTGGCAGGCCTAAGATGTGGCATATTCTGATTGGGTTTGTACTCCCGATTTTTATTTCAGGAGCACTATCTCTTTGGTCTTTTCACTCCAAAGGTACTCTTCCACGTTTGACTGATTTTCTAGTGTTGTACTTTCTATTGGCGTTGATCCTGTTTTATCTTGTGATGTTGGTGTGGAGCCTTATTTATCTAATCAAGCCTAAAGCTGCAGGACCAGTATATGGGATTTATACCGGAACTGCAATGAGTTTAATTTTCTCCCTCGGTATTGTGACCAGTGTTAATCCTGTATCTTACAGCGGGCGAGGAATTATGATTCTGATAAGTCTATTTGTTGTGGGATTAGTATATCTTGTGATATGGATAATGTCGAAAAAGCAGGAAAGCATATTTTATCAGAAATGGAAGAAAATGCGGAAAGATATTGAGCCCCAAATTCCTTTCGTCACAGTTTATACACTAAGTGGCACAAAGTTCCAGGGAAAAGTTTGGGAGTTTGATTCTGCTTGGTTAAAGCTAAAAACAGATGATAAACTTGGTAATATCTCTAATATTATTGCTATCGATTGGAAATCTATAATGGCAGTAGAGCTTGAAGAGAACCATCAAATATTGATAATTAGTCAGTCAACATCGACCTCATAGACCTTCCTCGGGTTCTCCACGTGAATCCTGTAAACGTCCTCCTCCGTGAAGATGCCATTCTGGAGGAAAGCCTTCGTCCTCTTCGGCACGGTTTTCGGTCCTAAAACCGCGCCCGGACGGCGTTTGTCGTCTATGTAGTCGGTCTCCATCATAAAGCGGTTACCCTGTTTGATTGCTTCCTCGATGTTCTTCCTGCTGGCTATTATGCTCGGAAAGACGCCTACTTTTTCGGCAACCTTCACCAGCGGCGGCGAGAAGTGCTTGACAACCTTGTAGGGCTTTATTCCGACTTCCTTAACGTACTCTCCCAGCTCCCTGAATTTTGCTTCGTCGAAGCTTTCAGTGTGAAGCTGAACAGCACAGTCGGCCTCCTTCGCCAAGGCCATTCCATACTTCATCAGCTCTATGCTGGCCTCCCAGATTTCCGGAGGAACCTCGTAGTGGGGTCTGCCTATCTCACCTATTCCTATCGCCTTCCCCTCAAGGCACAGCTTTTGGGCATACTCCAGAGCTTTCATGACTTCACTCTTCGCGTATTCGAGGCCCTTCTCTCTAGCCAGGTAATCAAACTCGGCCGGATGGACTCCAACGACTGCGTAGGCCTTCACCGGCGTCTCCCTGTTGATCTTTTCAACAAGCTCAATGTGAAAGTCCATCGCTTTGATGAAGTCCTCAGCCTTGAGGCCCGGAAAGCCGTAGTCGTGGGCCGTCTTGTAAACAACGACTAGGTGAGTTCCACCTGCCCTGTGAAACTGCTTCACCGCCTCAAGGAAGAGCCCGTGGTACGGATCGACGTGGAAGTGGTCGTCCCAGATTCTCATGCCATCACCTCATGACTGATAGACTTCGATTTCATCGTTTTTCTTCACTTTTATCCTGCCCTCGAGGATGAGTGCCACCCTGTCACCGGGAGCGGCAAACTC
Source organism: Thermococcus gorgonarius (assembly GCF_002214385.1). NCBI lineage: Archaea > Methanobacteriati > Methanobacteriota > Thermococci > Thermococcales > Thermococcaceae > Thermococcus > Thermococcus gorgonarius. The sequence goes on from NZ_CP014855.1 coordinate 112,360, forward strand.
GACATCCCTGTGCTCCTTCTCGATGCGGTAGATGATGGCAACTTTCCTGTCTGCTTTGACCTTGTAAGCGGGGTAAACAACCCCCTCAAGAACCTCACCGATGAGAACTTGCCTCCCCCAAACGGTTAGGCTTTTCTCTACTCTGAACTTTCCCACTGGCTTTCTGGAGACTATCTCCAGGGGATTTTCATCTTTACTCCCTCTCCTAAATAACCTGTCCAGGAATCCCATGACTCTCACCTGGTTATCTTTGTCTTACTCTGAGAAAACTTCCCTTAGATCAACCTTTATGGCATTCACGTTCGTTCTTAATGCCGAGGGATCCTTTATAATGCTTACGATTAGCATGCGCCCTTTCTGCTTCAGTTCAAACACCGAAGTAGCTAGATCTTCGAGAGCTGGAAGGGGTCTCGTTCTGAGGTTTTCCATTATCGCGGACTCCAGTATGTAGAACGCGGTTCTCTTCCTGTTGGTGACGATAGGCTTCATGGCGCGCAGGGTGGTCCCAATTCCCAAGGGGTTGTCCTGGAAAACGAAAAGCCTGTCAATGCCAAGTACAATGTTGATGAATTCTTCTTCTGGAGCTACCGAGGAGAAGAGCTTCTCATAATGGTTCATATACACATTGGGGTCCATATCAAAGCGTCCCCTGTTGACCACGTTTCCAGCGGTTTCATTCCCACCCATTTTGAGAACCCTGACGCTTGAGAGATTCGGGTTTATCCCCATGAGGTTCAGGTGCTTGACGTAGAGGGGGAAAGCATCAAGGATGTCGTCAACAAGGACTGGAATTTCCCTCTCGCGGATGTACCTGAGGAGGACTGCCAAGAATGCCTCCGCACCCAGGGGAGCGCGGTTTTCCACAATGACAGTGCTGCCGAACTTCATCCCGTCGAGGAGGTTAAAGAGATCGGAAAGGCTCATAGTTCACCACCTATGTCGACTTTTAACTCCTCCCCGAGTAGATCCACGTCGGTGCTCTTGACAAAGCGGAGTATTGCACCTGTAGGATATGGAACCATCTCGACAACCGTGCTGGCCACCCTTTTCATCTCGCTGGAAACAATCGGACTTAGGGATTCGAGTATTTTCTTGTTGAACAGGTAAAACGTCCTCCTCCTGGTATTCCCAAGGAATCTTTGAAGGATCCAAATGGTCAGGTAAATATCTGATGGACTTGAGAGGGTTTTGAGGAAGTTTTCGAGGCCGAGAACCAGGTTTATTGAATCCTCAACCTCTTCGAAGACCTTGCTGGCCTCTTTCTCGTAGTTTTTTATGTAAACCCTGGGGTCGGGATGGAAGGGAACCCTCGCCACAACGTTGCCCACATCTATTCTGCCGCCGGTCTTTATGACGTAGACCCCGCTGAAGTCCACTTTGATCCCGAGGTTTTCTATGTGGGCCGCTATGACAGGTAGAGTGTCGAAGTTGTCATCTATTATGAGGGGTATTTTCATCTCCTCCGAGTATTCCATAAGCTTTAGAAGCGTGAACTCCGGGATGTACGAAGGCAAGTACTCAAGAATGGCAGTCTCGCCGGGCTTAACGCTCTCGATTATTCCGAGGACGCTTGTGTTCACAACTCTCACCTTAGTTAAATTCTGAAAAAGATGGATATAAGGGTTTCGAGAGATCTTGGGAAAATTCTGTTCTTAAAAATTGGTGTAAATGTTTCGATAAGCTTCTTAAATAACCGCCGGAATCCCTGGAATCCTCGGGAAGGGCTGCACCTCGGCTATGTGCTCCGCACCGACAATGTAACGGACGAGCCTCTCAATTCCTATTCCTGCTCCTGCGCTGGGCCTCAGCAGGCCGGCCTTTGCAACTTCGAGGTAAGGTCTGAACGACTCTTCGCTCAACCCGGAGGAGCGTATCTTCGCAAGTATCTTCTCGTACTCCCACTCTCTCTCGCCGCCGCTCGAAACCTCGCCGTAGCCTTCTGGCAAATAAAGGTCGTAGTTCCTGAAGTGCCCGGGCCTCTCAGGGTCTTCCCTGTCGTAGAACTCCCTTTTAATGTCCGTTACCCAGAAAGGCTCATCCAAGACTCTGCTCGCTTCCTCTTCGCTTCCAAATTCTTCCCGGATTTCTTCGAGGGTAAAGCGCCTGAAAGGTTTCCTGACCCTTGGGAGTTCCCTTTCGAAGGTTTCCCATACGAGCGGCCTGAGCTCGCGGAAGAGATCCGTTATTAGCCCCTCAATCAGGCTCATAACGTCGTCCATGCTCGCGTAGGCGATTTCAAAGTCGAGCTGGGTAAACTCGTATGCGTGCCTCCCGTCGTCCGCTTCCCTGCCTTCGAGCCTCACGTTCGGCGAGAGGATGAAGAGCCTGTCTATACCCATAGCCACTGCAATCTGCTTGTGGAGTATCATGCTGTGCATCAGCCTGAGCCTTGAGCCGTAGACCTCAACCTCCAGTGGCTTCAACGCCTCCCCCGCCGCTGGGTCTGGCCAGAGCGGGTCGGTTATCGAGCTCAAAACCACAGGGAGCAACCAGCGAAAACCTCTCTTTGAGAGCTCACCCGTAAGGTAAGCTATTGCCCTCGTCTGAACCTCTGTTATTGGTTCAATTTTTCTGCTTACAATTTGGAGAGCGTTCATATTAATCACCAACTTTTCGTCAAGATGCTCAGGGTTTATTATCTTTGTGCAAAAATCTTTGAATTCTTGCCAAATAATGACAAGATTAAAGTCAGATTTTTGCCTAAAATTCTAAACTTTTTAATTTAGATTGGCATAACTCCAACCAAATTTGAAGTGGCCAAACGGCAGAGTTATAACTCTTGGAACGGAATACCTGCGGTGGAAGCTATGGGCGTCTACATATTCAAGCCAGAGGATTTGATACGCTACGGCTCTGCCAGACCGGAGCAGATGGAGCTCCTGAAGGAAGCGATACTTGCAAAGAAGGACATACTGATTGTCGGCACGAGCAGGAGCGGAAAAACAAAACTCGTTGAGGCCCTCCTCCACTACGTCCCAGATGACTGGAAAGTCGCCGTTGTGACGGCCTACAGCGAGTTCAAGCCGTTCCGGAAAAACATTGAAGTGATTGACACCGCCTTCGACCAGAGAAGCACAGACGAAAGAACCGAGGAAGTCATTGAGAAACTGAAAGGCCTGAAACCAGACTACATTGTGATAGACACCATCCACACCATCAGCGTTCCAAGGGTTTTGGATGAACTGATCGATGATTATGCTTTCATAGTAACCTCCCTCGCCCTGACGGACGACATAAAGGGCGAAGTAATGCACTGGCTCAGGATAGACGAGAAAACTTTTGACCGCTTTGACGTCCTAGTCGAGCTTAGCAGAGACTGGAGAACCGGCATGAAGAAGATAAACGGGATTTACGAAATAAAAAACGGGGAGCTTAAGCCCCTTCTCTAAACCTGTTCCTTTTTCTCCTACATTTCAGCATCAAAAGAAGAACGAGGTTGAAAATAGTGGAAAGGGAACCTAAGCTTAACTCCTCAGGCCCTCTTCTTGAGGTCCTCAATGACCTCGCGGAGGTTGGCGAGCATCTCTTCTATGTCATCAAAGGTCATGTAGCCCATGTTTCCAATCCTGAAGGTCTTCTCGGCGACGCTTCCGTAACCCTTAGCCAGCTCGAAGCCGCGCTCGCGCATCGCGTTGTAAACGTCAACGCCCTTCATGCCCTCGGGGACGACGACGGCGGTAATAGTTGGGCTCTCATAGCCGGGCTCTGCCAGAATTCCAAGGCCCATCTCCTTAACTCCGTTCCTTATCATCTCGCTCCTCTTTCTGTACATTCCGAGCCATTCTTTCTTGCCGCCCATCTTCTCGACTATCCTCAACACGACGTTGAGGCCGAATATCTGCGGGAGCGGCGGGGTTGAGGGCGTTCCCTTCTTCTTCTCGTTGAACTTCTTGTAGAGCGGGAGATCAAAGTACCATCCTCTCTCAGGCATCTTCTCGGCTATCTCAAAGACCCTCTCGCTTACTGCCGCAACCGCTAATCCCGGGGGAACGCCGAAGGCCTTCTGGCTGCTCGCGAAGACGAGGTCGATTCCCCACTCGTCGAACTTTATATCGGCACCACCCATCGCTGAAACGGCATCGACGAAGAGGAGCTTGTCGTGCTCATGGACGACCTTTGCCAGCTCTGGGAGCGGGTTGAGGACACCCGTTGAAGTCTCGTTGTAGGTTATCGTTACCGCGTGGACATCAGGGTTTTTCCTGATGGCATCGTCAAGCTCCTCCGGCTTAACAGCCTGCCCAGGTTCCTTCTCGAAGACAACGGCCTTTCTGCCGTTGGCCTCGACAACGTCGGCAAAGCGCTTTCCGAAGGCGCCTATGACAGTAACCAGAACCTTTCCGCCACGCGGGACGGTGTTTCTAACAGCTGCCTCCATGAAGCCTGTTCCAGAACTCGGGAAGAGGATTATCTCGCCCTTATCGGCCTCAAGGAAGGCCTTGAGCCTGTTGAGGGTATCAACGTGAACTTCCTTGGCCTCGGCAGAGCGGTGGCTGAACATCTGGACGCTCATTATCGCAAGAACCTCGGGGAAGCAGGCGACGGGACCGGCGGTGAAGAGCTTGTATTTGGGCTTCACCATCTCGTAAACTTCCCTGTAAGCGTCCTCGTACTGCATGTCAAACCTCAGCTCCATTAACATCACCTCGGCGGGAGTTGGCGCGAGAGCTATAAAAGGGTTCTCTTCAGCTGGAGGTTTGGTTTTTGAAGCTTTTTTCTTATGGATGTCCGATAAATGAAAAGTTTTCAACCCGACCAATACTTTTTAAAATTCCACACTAACGTTCAGAAGGTGGTCTGATGGAACTGCGACGCCTTGCTGGAATCATCCTGCTGATTATCTCCGCTTTCACCGGCACGATAGCCTTTCGCCTGGCAACTCCGGCCATAGCGTTTTACACCCGTGATATTCTCAAAGCAAGCATGCTGTCCGTTTCAATTGTATCAATGTCCTTTGTCCTCGCTAGGGCTTTTTCCTCGGTTCTGGGAGGTCTGATGCTTGAGAGAGGTAAAAAGCTTGTTTACGTTGGTGCCCTCGCAATGATGAGCAACGCGCTGGCCGTTCAACTCTACCCACTCACCTCTACATGGGTTCAGGTGGCTGGGATAAAGCTCCTCAACGGCTTCCTCAACGGTCTGAGCTGGCCGATGGCCCAGTTCGTCATAGCCGTGGCGACGCCCAACGAGATAAGGGCGAGGGTGACCTCGGTGTACTTCTTCTTTGGGAGCATAGCCTCACTCCTCGGGAACTACGTCTATGCCTATACCGCTAGCTGGGGCCTGTCGGAGCAGATGTGGATTTCCTCAGCTTTCTTTGTCCTGACGGGTCTGATAATGCTCCTAAGCTACTACCTCCTCTACGCCGAGATAACGCCGAGGCGGAAAAACACAGTCGAAGGTGAAAGACCGAGTCTGGACCCGAAGAGGGTTCTCGTAATTGCCTCCCTGATGGCGGTCATAGTCGCCTTTACCTCGGGGGAGATAACCTACGTCTACGTCTCTGAGGCTCTGGGGATGGACAAAGCAACGACCGCAACGCTCGTAGGCTGGGCCGGTTTTCTTGCCGCCATGCTGAGCTACGGCATCTCGTGGCTCGCCGACGTGAGGAGCGAGAGAAGAATGGTGGTTCTGACCTCTATCATGGTCGCCGTTTCCCCGCTTCTCGCGGCGGTGAAAACGGCCCCGACGGTGTTTCTTGGCATCTTCCTGGCCCTCTTTGCCTTCCAGAGCTTTCGTCCGATTTCGAGGAAGGTTTTAGTGAGCTACCATCGCTCTTCCCTAGCCATCGGTGGAATGAACGGGGTGCAGAACCTGTCCACTTTCCTTGGGGGAATGCTCTTCGGCTTCGCCTACTCCCTCGGGGAGCTTCACGGAGTCATAACCCTCAATCTTGCCTTGCTTACCTTTACACTAGTCTCCCTCCTGCTTCTCTGGGAGGCAGTTAAGCTTAAAGGCGGTGAAAAATAACAACCCACTAAGAGACCGTCCAAAACTTTTATAAAAGGGGGGTCAAGCTAAGTTTAGGCTTAGCTTACGCTCATTTGGAGGTGAGAGTATGGGACTGAGACCAGCAAAGATTGATAGGGACGTTGACAAGCCCGCTTACACGAGAAGGGAGTATATACGCGGTGCTCCGGGGCCGAAGATAACGATATTCGACATGGGCAACCTCTCCGCTGAATTCGAGTACGAGGTCAGCCTCCACGCCGAGCAGGCCATGCAGATAAGGCAGAACGCCCTTGAGGCCATTCGTATACAGGTCAACAGGTACCTCCAGAAGAACGTCGGAAGGAGCAACTACCACTTCAAGATAAGGGTTTACCCGTTCCAGGTGCTTAGAGAGAACCCGATGGCAACCGGTAGGAAGGCAGACCGTTACGGAAACGGTATGCGCAGGCCCTTCGGAAAGCCCATTGGACTCGCTGCAAGGGTCAAGAAGGACCAGAAGATCCTCACCGTCTGGGTGAACGAGGCCCACCTCAAGTTCGCCCTTGGAGCGATGCACAGGGCCAAGATGAAGCTGCCCTACTCAGCTTACTACAGGATCTACGACAAGGAAGGCAACGACATCACCACCAAGGTTCTTTCCACGATGAAGCTCTGATGTGCATGCTGAGCCCCTAGGGCTCTTCCTTTCACAACTTTTGTGCGCTTCCCATGGCGAATTTTTGTGCCGGGTTCGGGATCATAATGATTATTAACGATGCCGCCCTATTCTCCCCGGTGGGAAGATGGTAAGCTCACAGTTCAGGGATCTGCTCCTCAAACTTGGCGTTCCCGAGGACAGGCTTCTCGTTCTAGAGGGTAAGGGAGGCATCGTTGAGGACGAGTTCGATGGCATCAGGTACGTCCGCTTCCGCGATTCCGCCAGGGGGTTTCGCAGGGGAACGGTGGTCTTCGAGAACGGCGAGACAGTCCTCGGCTTTCCCCACATAAAGAGAATCGTCCAGCTTGAGAACGGGGTAAAGCGGATCTTCAAGAGCAGGCCGTTCTACGTCGAGGAGAAGGTGGACGGCTACAACGTCCGCGTCGTTAAAGTTGAGGACAGGGTTCTTGCCCTTACCCGCGGCGGCTTCGTCTGCCCGTTCACGACGGAGAGAATAGAGGACTTTGTGAACTTCGAGTTCTTTAAGGACTATCCAAATCTAATCCTCGTTGGAGAAATGGCCGGGCCCGAAAGCCCTTACATAGTCGAGGGACCGCCCTACGTGAAGGAGGACATAGAGTTCTTCCTCTTCGACATACAGGAGAAGGGAACCGGAAAGAGCCTGCCAGTTGAAGAACGCTATAAACTCGCGGAGGAGTACGGGATTCCGCAGGTCGAGCGCTTCGGCATGTTCGACCGCTCCCGCCTGGATGAGCTCTACGACCTGATAGAGCGACTCAGCAGGGAGAAGAGGGAAGGCATCGTCATGAAGAGCCCGGACATGAGGAAGATAGCGAAGTATGTGACGCCATACGCCAACATCAACGACATAAAGATAGGCTCGCACATATTCTTCGACCTCCCCCACGGCTACTTCATGGGAAGGGTAGAGAGACTCGCCTTCTACCTCGCCGAAAAGCACGTCAAGGGAGAGGAGTTCGACGAGTACGCCAAAGCCCTCGGAAAAGCCCTGCTGAGGCCATTCGTTGAGAGCATCCACGAAGTTGCCAACGGCGGAGAGGTCGAGGAGACCTTCACTGTGCGGGTCAAGAACATAAGCACCGCCCACAGGATGGTCACCCACTTCGAGAGGCTGGGCGTGAATATTCACATCGAGGACATCGAGGATTTGAAGAACGGTTACTGGAGGATAACCTTCAAGCGGGTCTATCCCGACGCGACGAGGGAGATAAGGGAGCTGTGGAACGGGTTGGCGTTTGTGGACTGAGGTTTCTGTTTTTGAAGCCGGTGATTTCTTTTTTAAATTCGCTGAGAATGATAATCGCCGTTATGATAACCGCGGTTATTATCTCGCTGGCCGTTTGAAGAGTTCGAAAGGCTTATAAGCACCAAAACCTACTCACGAGTATGATACCCACAAGTAAGTTTGTTGATAGGGAGGCCGAGCTGAACTTCCTCAGGGAGCGATATCGCTCGGGAAAGGCGGAGCTGATAATCCTCTACGGCCGGAGGAGGATCGGGAAGACCTACCTCCTGCGGAAGTTCCTTGAGGAAGTCGGCGGGCTTTATCTCCTCGCGGAGGAGAACGAGACGAATCTGGAGGACTTCTCCTCAAGGCTGGCCGACTACTTCAACGATCCCTTCTTGAGGGAGAACCCGATCCGGAGCTGGGGGGCGTTCTTCACATACCTCGCTGGAAAGAGCTCCGAGAGGCTCGTGGTTGTTATCGATGAAGTTCAGTACCTTGCCAAGGCAGACAAGGGTTTTCTGAGCACGATCCAGAAGTACTGGGATTTGTATTTAGCCGACACGAAGATAATGCTCATCCTCTGCGGTTCGCTCGTTTCCTTCATGGAGGGCATGCTCTCGGCGAAGTCGCCGATATATGGCAGAAGAACGGGAGCGTGGAAGGTGGAGGAGATAGGCTTCTTTGACCTGCTCGAATTCCACCCCATTGACTTTGAGACCGCGGTTAAGGTATACAGTGTCTTCGGCGGAGTCCCCCAGTACTGGGCGGACTACAACCCGGAGAAAGACTTCTGGGACAACATTAGGGCACTAATCCTCTCCAAGGGGGCCAAATACTACGACGAGCCCAAATACCTCCTCAAGGAGGAGCTCAGGGACGTTTCGAGGTACTTCTCGGTTCTCAGGGCCATAGCTCTCGGCTACACGCGTTTCGGCCAGATAGCGGATAAAGCAAGGATAGAAACCAAAAGCCTCGGCAAGTACCTCAACGTTCTGGAGGAGATGGGCTACATCAGGGAGGAGAGGCCCGTTTTGGGGAAGGGAAGGGCCGTTTACAGGATAAACGACAACGTCTTTGCCTTCTGGTTCCGCTTCGTCCTTCCGAGGAGGGACGAGATAGAGATGGGCTTCGACGTGGTGGATGAGATAAAGGGCGAGTTCAACGACTACCTCGGCTTTGTCTTTGAGGATGTGGCGAGGCAGTTTCTGGTTGAGATGAACAGAGCCAACAAGATGCCTTTCAGGTTCACAAAAATTGGCCGCTGGTGGCACAAGGGCGAAGAGATTGATTTGGTTGCTTTGAACGAAAGGGAGAGGAAGGCCCTCTTCGTCGAGGTGAAGTGGAAAGACCTGAGCGAGAGGGAAGCGCGGGGAGTTTTAAGGGACTTGGAGAGGAAAGCTGGGCTTGTTGGAGTTGAGGACTGGGAGAAGGCCTACGGACTGGTGGCTAAAAAGGTCGAGGGGAAAGAAGAGCTGAGGAAAGAGGGCTTTTTGGTCTGGGATTTGGCCGACTTCGAAAGGCTTATCTCCTCCAAAGGTGAAGTTTAGCGGGTGGTGGCGTTGTCGCTCTTGCCATTGGCCGGGATGTTCATATTCGGAGGTAAGAAGAGGAATAAGAAAAAGGAAGAGTGGATGAAAAAAATGGGGCTTAGTAAAAAAGAACTGGAAAAATACTAGCCCTGATGATTGAATTCAGAGGGTATGAAACGCACAAGAAGATTTCTAGACTCACAGGAGTAGATGCAGAAAAAATCGATCGTGTTCGAAGAGATGGTCCGGTCACACACACACTTAGCAGCACGTTCTCCGATGATATAGATAATCCGCACAACACGTTCTTCATATTCTTCACAGAAATGCTGATGCCACTAGCAGCGGAACTATCAGGAAAACAACACCCGATCGTAGGAAAGAAGGTTGTAAAAGCTGTGGAGTCGCTTGTAGGGAGTGATCCCAACGCAACCTTCGATAAAATACTAAACATGGAGGACCACAAAATAGCTAAAGTTATTGGTAAGCACATAGAGGATGTCAGAGATAGGCCACTATCGAACGAAGAATGGGAGCAACTGGAGAAAGCAATAAGTGCAATAAAGAAGATATCTGCAAAGGTGTATTCCAACGGGCTCCAAGCGCCCGAAGCGCTGTACCGGGCAGCAGAGAGAAATGATTTTGATAGGGCTCTGGTCGAAGAGGGCATACTCGACGAGAAAGATGTAGCTATGATCAAACAAGTTTTCGCCGAGATCAGCAGTAAGAAGATAGAGGAAAAGCCAAAGCTCAAGCAAGCTCAGAAGCAGGTTAAGGAAGAGCCCAAGAGCTTACCCGAAGATGCCAAGCTCGAAGTCCTCTCCATCCTTCAGGCCTTGGAGTTCGCCGACTACTCCGAAAGCGCCAAGGAAAAAGCCCTTCAAAAGCTGGCCTCGATGCTCGAAGAGCTCTCGAAGGAAAAGCTCACGGCAGAAAACCTTCAGAGAATCGGCCTCGTGGCCTTCGCGCTCGAAATAATAAAGCGGGGCGAGTTTGAAAGGGCGGAGGAGATAAAGAGGCTCTGAGGGCTTTAAAGCTCCCTAAAAACTCTCTCAAGGACCGGATCCGAAATCCTGTACCTCCCGTTTTTCTTCTCGACGTAGCCCGACTTAACGAGGTTCTCAAGCAGGGCTGAGAAGTTGGAGTCGTTGACGTAGCCGAGCTTTAGCGTCAGGTAATCCTTGATGTCCTTCCAGCGGGAATAGCCGAGGCTTATGGCCTTCAGTATCACCCTGTACCTCGGACTGTAGGCGAAGAGCTTTGACAGCTCGCTGTTCACAACTGATTTCGCCTCCCTAAGAACTTCCTCGATGGCGTCTTCGTGGCCTACCCCTCTCGTAACCCTGACGTAGCCATAGAGGGCCAGCCAGCCTACTATTCCGTCGAGCTCCTCAACGGCTTTTTCAATCTCACGCTCGCTTACCCCAACTTTCTCCTCCTCGAAGCCCTTCCGCAGGAATTCGGCGCTCAGCTCCGGACTGAACCTGTTGAGGGTTATGTCGTGGTGGTACCTGCCGAAGAGCGGAGCCTCTGGGTCGTTGAACTTGAGGAAGTCGAAGAGCAGGCCCACTTCGGAACCAGTCAGGACAAAGCTCAGGTTCTCAAGGTTGTCGATTGCGTAAGCCAAAACCCCATCGTACTTTGTCGCCCCGCCAAAGCGGAGGTACTGGGCCTCGTCGAACGCTATGATGATTCTTCCTGCCTTTTCTCCGTACTCGTTGAGGGCCTCAAGCAGTTCAGTTATCGAGAACTCCTTTGAGGTTACCTCAACCCCAACCCCTGAGATGCTAACTCCTCTAACCCTTTCGAGGAAGACTCTCGCCTCCTCGATGATCCTCCGCTTTCCGCTCATTGCAGAGAGCAACATCTTTCCGATGACGTACCTGTTTACGGAGGAGAACTCGGAGTAGGTTTTCCGCACGTCTATCTTGATTGACGGGTTGGGAAGCTCGTTGAGGGCGACGTTCAGGAGGGAGCTTTTTCCAAGCCTCCTGAGCCCGAGAAGAAGGATTAACCTCTCCCCGCGACCTATTGCCTCCTCAAACTCTCTAAGCTCCCGCTCCCTGTCGAACAGCTCTTCCTTCTTCGTCTTTGGATAGGGGGAGAACAGCATTAACTTGCACCCCCACAAGTTACTTGCACCCCCACAAGTTAAAAGCCTTTCCCCACAACCTTTGCTCGCGCAAAGGTTGACCAAATGGCTCTGACTCTATTTAATCGCCTTGGAGTAGTTCGTACGTGTTTCGTTATGTAAGGGACTTTTAGTGGCTTTCTTGGGCAGGTAGTTGATGCCTGTTGGGGTTATCTCCTTCGCGCCCTTCGGGCGCTGTTAGAAGTAAACCCTTATCTCTAAAAAGCCAGTTTAAGTTTGAAAGCCACTGAAAGCAAGAGCACTCGAAAAGCACGTACAAACTTTGATGAAACTTTGCGAAGGCAAAGTTTCCCTCCGTGGGGCGAAGCCCCACTTCGGGGGTTTGAGAGTACAGAGCAAGCTTTAGGAAAGCTTGACCAAAGTTCGTAGCTCTCGTTCTGAAAGTTAATCTGGGCGGGTGATCCCCTCTACTGGTCGCTTTAATTCTGTGGAATTCACAAAGGCAAGTCGCTAAGAGTGAGTTCACTTTAAATCGACGCCCGAAGGGCGTCAGTGGGCAGGAACTCCTAATAGCACTTGCCCGTTGAGTTGAATTCCGTTTTTGGAATGGGCGTTTGGGGAGGGATCACACTCTTAGCTCCGGAAGTTCAGCGATGAGCTACCAACCTTGATCAAACTTCACGGAGGTGAAGTTTGCTTTGCAAAAAAATTTCACACTTCCCAAACCAAAAAAGGGTGGAAAGGTTCGAAAGCCTTTTAAATAGTCTCCATAGACCCCACTTCAGCGTTGAAGTTAGCAGAGCTAAGGATGACGGAAAATGGCCTGGCACGTCTTCATTCCAGATTCACTCCTCGAAGAGAGCAACGACCCGAAGATCAGAACCTACAAAGTTGGGCAAATTGCTAGAGCCTGCTCGATATTTGGCGTCGAGCACATCTGGATTTACAGGGCCGGCGGAAGGGACGGGAAGTTCATCAAAACGATCCTCGAATACGCAGAAACGCCGCAGTACCTCCGCAAAAGGCTGTTCCCCCTGATGCCAGAACTCAAGTACGCCGGCGTTATACCGCCGCTCAGGACACCGCACCACAAGCTCAAGGGAAAACCCAAGGTGGGCGAAATCCGTGAGGGCTTTGCCTTCAGGAAGGGCAAAAGGGTTTACGCGGACATCGGGCTTGAAGAACTCGCGATGGTTGAAGGGGATGTTGAAGGGCGCGCAACGTTCAGGATCGTATCGATAAGACCGCTCAGAGTGGTGCCAGCGAAGCCAGCTGAATACTGGGGGTACAGGGTGCACCTGACTCATAAGTCCCTGGCGAAAACACTTAAAAAGGCCGGGCTGGATCTGGTCATCGCGACCTCTAGGAAGGGTCGCGATATTAGAGAGGTGGAGCTTCCCCCGCTGGAGGGGGAGATCGGTTTCGTGTTCGGCTCACCGAGGAAGGGCGTGATGGAGCTCCTCGGCGGGGAGAAGTTCAACTTCGATCTAATCCTTAACACGATCCCTAATCAGCGGACTGAAACCGTCCGCACCGAGGAGGCGCTCCTCGCGACTCTCGCAATATTTAATCTCATAAGGAGGGATTGAGATGGGAAAAGTACACAGGCCTAGGAGAGGTTCACTGGCATATTCCCCGAGAAAGAGGGCCAAGAGCATAGTGCCCAGGATTAGAAGCTGGCCAAAGGACAGTGAGGTCAGGATGCTGGGCTTTGCAGGCTATAAAGCCGGAATGACCCACATCCTCATGATAGATGACAACCCTGGACTCACCAAGGGAAAGGAGATATTCGCGCCGGTCACAATAGTCGAGGTTCCGCCGCTCTTCGTCTACGGGATAAGGGCCTACAGGCAGGGCTACCTCGGCCTTGAAACAGCGACAGAGGTCTGGTTCCATGAGCTGAACGACTACGTCAAGAGAAGGATAAAGACCCTGCCCAAGGACTACGGCGAAGACGCATTCCAGGCCAAGCTCGGCCAGCTTGAAGACCTCGTCAACGACGGCGAGATAGTTGACGTTCGCCTTCTCGTCCACACCCAGCCGTGGCTCATCAAGCTCAAGAAGAAGCCGGAAGTCATGGAGTACGCCATAGGCGGCGACGACGTCAAGGCCAAGTTCGCCTACGCCAAGGAGAAGATCGGCAAGGAGATAAGGGCGAGCGAAGTTCTCCACGAGGGAGAGCTCCTCGACGTTATAGCCGTAACCAAGGGCAAGGGAACCCAGGGCCCGGTCAAGCGCTGGGGCGTCAAGGTTCAGTTCCACAAGGCCCAGAGGGCCGGAAAGGGCAGACACATCGGTAACCTCGGTCCGTGGCACCCGGCCCGCGTCATGTGGACTGTCCCGCAGGCCGGTCAGATGGGCTTCCACCACAGGACCGAGCTCAACAAGAGGCTCATCGCCATAGGTGAGAACGGAAAGCTCAATCTGGACGGTAACGAGATCGAGATAACCCCGAAGGGCGGCTTCCCCCACTACGGAATCATAAGGAGCGACTTCCTCATGATAGAGGGCACGATTCCGGGTTCCTTCAAGAGGATAGTAAGGGTTAGGCCAGCCATAAGACCGCCCAAGAAGAAGCCGCCCGTTGAGAGGCCGCAGATAACCTACGTCAGTAGGGAGTCCAAGCAGTGAGGTGAGATAGATGAAGGTTAAGGTTTTCAACCTCGAAGGCGAGCCCGTTGGGGAGATAGAGCTTCCAAAGGTCTTTGCTACGCCTTTCAGGCCCGACCTCATAAGGCGTGCAGTCATCGCTTCATGGACCCACAGGATACAGCCCCAGGGAAGGGACCCGCAGGCGGGTAAGAGAAGGGTTACCGAGAACATTGGAAAGGGCCACGGCATGGCGAGGGTTGAGAGGATAAAGACTCCGCCGAGGTTCGCGGCCTTCGTCCCGTTCGCCGTTGGTGGAAGGAGAACCCACCCGCCGAAGGTCGAGAAGATAATCTGGGAGGACATCAACAAGAAGGAGCGCAGGCTGGCTATAATGAGCGCTATCGCCGCAACAGCAAACCCTGACCTCGTCAAGGCTAGGGGTCACATCATAGACAACGTTCCCGCCTTCCCGCTCGTCGTCGTTGACGACCTCGAGAAGGTCTTCAAAACGGCACAGACCAGGGAGATATTCAAGAAGCTCGGCGTTTGGGACGACATCGAGAGGGCAAAGAAGAACACCAAGATAAGGGCCGGAAAGGGCAAGATGCGCGGCAGGAGATACAAGAAGGCCAAGGGACCACTTATCGTCGTTGCCAAGAACGAGGGCATCGTCCAGGGAGCGAGGAACCACCCCGGAGTTGATGTAGTTACAGTCGAGAACCTCGGTGTCGAGCTGCTCGCTCCCGGAACCCACCCGGGAAGGCTCACAATCTGGACGAAGGGAGCAATAGAGAAGCTTAGGGAGATTTATGGGTGATGGGAGATGGATCCGTACAAGGTTATCGTAAGGCCCGTCGTTACCGAAAAAGCCGTTTCGCTCATCGAAAGGGAGAACAAGCTCACCTTCATAGTCGATAGAAGGGCCACCAAGCAGGACATCAAGAGGGCCGTGGAAGAGATGTTCGATGTGAAAGTCGAGAAGGTCAACACCCTCATAACAATGAAAGGCGAGAAGAAGGCCTACGTGAAGCTCAAGCCCGAGTACAACGCAAGTGAGGTTGCTGCAAGAATGGGATTGTTCTGACGGGGTGAGTGAGATGGGAAAGAGTTTGATCCAGCAGAGGAGAGGTAAGGGAACCACGACCTTTAGGGCCCCTTCGCACAGGTACAGGGGCGCTGTTAAGTACGTTCCGCTCAACATCACGAAGGAGAGGACCATCAGGGGAGTCGTTGAGGAAATCCTCCACGACCCTGGAAGAACGGCTCCAGTTGCCCGCGTTAGGTTCGAGGACGGGACTAAAAAGCTTATCCTTGCTCCAGAGGGAGTTCTCGTTGGTCAGGAGATTTACATTGGACCTGAGGCCCCGATAGCGATAGGCAACACCCTTCCGCTCGCAAAGATACCGGAGGGAACCTACGTATACAACATCGAGGGCATACCGGGTGATGGTGGAAAGTACGTCCGCGCCGGGGGAACTTACGCCCTCGTCGTGAGCAGGGAGAAGGACAAAGTCATAGTCCAGCTTCCGAGCGGTGAGCTCAAGCAGTTCAAGCCCGAGTGCAGGGCAACGATAGGTGTTGTCGCCGGCGGCGGTAGGCTCGAGAAGCCCATCGTCAAGGCTGGTAAGGCCTACTACATCGCCAAGGCCAGGAACAGGTTCTGGCCGAAGCCGAGAGGTGTCAAGATGAACGCCGTCAACCACCCGCACGGTGGTAAGGAGCACCACATCGGAAGGCCGAGCACCGTTTCCCGTAGGGCTCCGCCCGGAAGGAAGGTTGGCCACATAGCCGCGAGAAGAACTGGTAGGAGGAAGTGAAGATGGCGAGAAGGAAGGAGTTTAGGTATAGGGGTTACACGCTCGATGAATTACTCAACATGTCCCTTGAGGAGTTTGCAAAGCTCCTCCCGGCCAGGCAGAGGAGGAGCCTCAAGAGGGGCCTTAGCCCTGAGCAGAAGAAGCTCCTCAGGAAAATAAGGCTTGCCAAGAAGGGCAAGTACAAGAAGCCGATAAGGACCCACAGCAGGGACATGATTATACTTCCCGAGATGGTCGGCATGACCATTCACGTCCACAACGGCAAGGAGTTCGTTCCCGTCGAGATCAAGGAGGAGATGATAGGCCACTACCTCGGAGAGTTCGCCATGACGAGAAAGGTCGTCCAGCACGGCTCACCTGGTGTCGGTGCAACGAGGTCATCGATGTTCGTGGCAGTTAAGTGAGGTGGTTTAGATGAGCAGGGGCAGGTTTTCCTACTCATTCCAAAATTTTGACCCTGAGAGGATGGCTCGCGCCAGCGGAAGGGATCTTAGAATTTCACCCAAGCACAGCGTTGAGCTCCTCAGAGAGATAAGGGGCATGATGCTGAACGACGCTCTCCGCTACCTCGACGATGTCATAGCGAAGAAGAGACCCGTTCCGATGAAGCGCCACAACGACAGCCAGGGACACAAGCCGGGTAAGGGCTTCGGTCCGGGTAGGTACCCGGTCAAGGTCGCCAAGGCCGTCAAGAAGATACTCCTTAACGCCAAGAACAACGCCGAGCAGAAGGGCCTCGATGTCGACAGGCTTAAGATAATTCATGCTGCAGCGCACCGCGGTCCAGTGCTTCGCGGGTACATCCCGAGAGCCTTCGGAAGGGCCACCCCATTTAACGAGCAGACCACTCACATAGAGATAGTCGTCGAGGAGATTAGGAGGTGAGACCTTTGGCAATCGAGAGGTACTTCATTAGGGAAGGAGTTAAGGAAATGCTCATCGACGAGTACCTTGAGAAAGAGCTCAGGCGTGGCGGCTATGGTGGTCTGGATATAAAGAAGACCCCCCTCGGAACCAAGGTCATAATCTTCGCCGCCAACCCCGGTTACGTTATCGGCAGGGGTGGAAAGAGGATAAGGGATCTGACCAGGATACTTGAGAGGCAGTTTGGCCTTGAGAACCCTCAGATCGAGGTCGAGGAGATAAAGAACCCATACCTCAACGCCAAGGTTCAGGCCGTTCGCCTGGCGCAGGCCCTTGAGAGGGGAGTACACTTCAGGAGGGCCGCTTACTCAGCCATAAGGGCTATTATGAGGAACGGAGCTAGGGGCGTCGAGATTCGCTTAAGTGGAAAGCTCACCGGCGAAAGAGCTAAGAGCGTTAGGTTTTACCAGGGCTACCTTGCCAAGGTTGGAAACCCCGCTGAAACACTCGTCAGCAAGGGTTACGCTCAGGCTCTGCTCAAGCTCGGTGTTATAGGAGTCAAGGTCTCTATCATGCCGCCCGATGCAAAGCTTCCGGACGAGATCGAGATCAAGGAGATAGTGGAGGAAGAGGTGAGCACCAATGAAGCCCAGTGAGATTAGGGAGATGAGCATTGAGGAAATCGATGAGAAGATCAGACAGCTCCGCCTCGAGCTCGCCAAGGAGAAGGGTATGCTTACCATGGGGACCTCTACCGAGAACCCCATGGTCATCCGCAACCTCAGGCGCGATATAGCGCGCCTGCTTACCATAAAAAAGGAGAAGCTTAGGGAGAAAAGGTGAGGTTCGGTGCCAAGGATTGTTAACCCTCTGGATGAGATGCTCTTTAAAGAGGTGCTGAAGGAGCAGCAGAGAATTAGGGTTTACATAGAAAGGGCCCGCTACGGAAAACTCAAGACAATAATTGAGGGCATAGACGAGAAGGAGTTCGACCTCGAGGAGATAGCAAAAAAGCTGAAGGCGAAGCTGGCATGCGGCGGAACCGTAAAGAAGGGAAGGATAGAACTCCAGGGCGACCACAGAGACAGGGTCAAGAAATTGCTGGCAGAACTTGGATTTTCAGAGGAGCTCATAGAGGTCGAGTGACGGCAAAAAACATAATCTGGCACGAACTCATAGGGCTGAAAGCAAAGGTTATAAGGGCATCTCATCCAGAGCTGGTTGGCATCGAGGGCTACGTCCTTGATGAGACTCGTAATACTCTCACCATAGTTGGTGATAGGGTCTGGACCGTTCCGAAGGACGTTGCCGAGTTCGAGTTTGAAACGGCCGCCGGCAAGAGGATTAGAGTGAATGGGAGTAAGCTGGTTGGGAGACCTGAGATGAGGTTGAAGAAGAGGTGGCGGAAATGAGAGAGATAGGATTGAACGTTCAGCCTCCCGCTGAAAAGTGTAACGATCCAAACTGCCCGTGGCACGGGCACCTCAAAATACACGGTAGATACTTCGAAGGAATAGTGGTCAGCGACAAGGGTAAGAAGACGGTAGTGGTTGAGAGACAGCACTACAGGTACCTCAAGAAGTACGAGAGATACGAGCTCAGGAGGAGCAAGGTTCACGCCCACAACCCGGAGTGCATAAACGCTAAAGTGGGTGACCGCGTCCTCATCGCTGAGACCAGGCCGATAAGCAAGACCAAGAGCTTTGTAGTCGTTGCAGTCGTTCAGAGGGCTGAAAGGTCTGAGGAGGTGTGACGGATGGCCAAGAAGGGTGCCGGTGCAACGAGGGGTATAAGTCCCGTCAGGCCCACTAGGGCCCTTCCGATTGGTGCCTACCTCAAGGTCGCCGACAACAGCGGTGCCAAGGTTATCCAGATCATCGGTGTCGTCGGCTACAAGGGTACCAGGAGAAGGCTCGCCTCAGCTGGCGTTGGTGACATGGTCGTCGCTACCGTCAAGAAGGGAAGGCCTGACATGAGGCACCAGGTGGTTAGGGCTGTCATCGTGAGGCAGAGGAAGGAATACAGAAGGCTTGACGGCATGCGCGTCAAGTTTGAGGACAACGCGGCAGCTATAGTCACGCCTGAGGGCGTTCCGAGGGGAACCGAGATCAGGGGTGCCATCGCTAGAGAAGCCGCCGAGAGGTGGGTTAGGCTCGGTAGTATAGCGAGCATAGTGCTGTGAGGTGAGAATTATGAAGCTTGATGTAAAGCAGCCGAGAAAGCAGAGGAAGTTCCTTTACAACGCTCCCCTTCACCTTAGGCAGAAGATAATGAGCGCTCCCCTTAGCAAGGAACTCAGGGAGAAGTACGGTGTGAGAAATCTTCCAATCAGGGAGGGGGACAAGGTTAGGGTAATGCGCGGTGACTTCAAGGGGAAGGAAGGCAAAGTTCTCGAGGTTGACCTCAAGAGGTACAGAATCCACGTTGAGGGCGTTACTCAGACCAAGGTCGACGGTACCGAGGTCTTCTATCCGCTTCACCCATCCAATGTGATGATAATCGAACTCAACCTCGAGGACGAGGAGAGGAAGAAGATAATTGAGAGGAGGGCTGCCTGATGGCGAGAAAGGGTCCGAAGAGGCATCTTAAGAGGCTTGCCGCTCCAACCTCATGGTATCTCCACAGGAAGGAGTACAAATGGGCCGTTAGACCGAGGCCGGGTCCTCACAGCATGCAGACGTCAATACCGCTGCTCTACATCGTCAGGGACTACCTCGGCTACGCCAAGACCGCACGTGAGGCCAGGAAGATACTCAACGAGGGCAAGATCCTCGTCGATGGACGCGTTAGGAAGGACTACAAGTTCCCTGTTGGGATAATGGACGTAGTTTCCATCCTCGAAACCGGTGAACACTACAGGGTTCTTCCAAACAGGATTGGAAAGCTCATACTCCACCCGATAAGCGAGGAGGAGGCAAAGCTCAAGCCCTTCAGGATAAACAACAAGCGCATGGTCAAAGGCGCTAAGGTTCAGCTCAACCTCCACGACGGAAGCAACCACCTCGTTGGTTTTGCTGAGAAGGACTCCTTCAGGACATCTTACACCGTCGTCATGAAGGTTCCGGAGAGGGAGATCGTCGAAGTTATACCCTTCGAGGTCGGTGCCTACGTCTTCGTTACTCAGGGTAAGAACGTGGCAAGGAGAGGCAGAATAGTCGAAGTCAGGCAGTTCCCGATGGGCTGGCCTGATGTGGTTACAATCGAAGACGAGAGTGGGGAGAAGTTTGACACCCTGAAGGAATACGCCTTTGTCCTTGGTAAGGACAAGCCCGTCATTTCCCTTCCGTGAGGTGAGAAGAGATGGAGATAAACAGAGAGGCCATACTTGCTGACTGGGAAGCTCACCCCATGAGGAAGCCCAGGATAGCTAAGGTCACTATAAACATCGGTGTTGGCGAGAGTGGTGAGAGACTTACCAAGGCTGAGACAATGCTTGAGCAGCTGGTTGGCCAGAAGCCGATAAGGAGAAGGGCCAAGCAGACCAACAGGGACTTCGGAATCAGGAGGGGAGAGCCAATAGCTGTGAAAGTCACCCTCCGCGGTGAAAAGGCCAGGCAGATGCTCGACAGGCTTCTTGAGGCTGTCGACAGGAAACTTAGCGTCAGCAACTTCGATGAGCACGGCAACTTCTGCTTTGGGATTCAGGAGCACATCAACATACCCGGAGTTGAGTACGATCCGGAGATAGGTATCTTCGGTATGGACGTCTGCGTCACCCTCGAGAGGCCAGGCTTTAGGGTAGCGAAGAGGAAGAGGCAGAGGAGGAAGATACCGACCAGGCACAAGCTGACGAAAGAAGAGGGTATTGTCTTCGCTATGGAGGAGTTGAAGGCCAAGGTGGAGGGATTGTGAGATGGCGAAGGCCGACTACAACAGGAGGAAGCCGAGGAAGTTTGGTAAGGGAGCGAGAAGATGCATGCGCTGCGGCCAGTACGGTCCGATAATCAGGATTCACGGCCTCATGCTCTGCAGGCACTGCTTCCGCGAGGTTGCTCCAAAGCTCGGCTTCAAGAAGTATGAGTGAGGTGAGATGCGATGACTCTGCTTGATCCGCTTGCGAACGCTCTTTCCCACATAACCAACAGTGAGAGGGTTGGAAAGAAGGAGGTCTACATAAAGCCTGCCTCAAAGCTCATTGGCGAAGTGCTGAGGGTTATGCAGGAGAACGGCTACATAGGGGAGTTCGAGTTCATAGACGATGGAAGGGCAGGCATTTACAGGGTTCAGCTCCTTGGAAGGATTAACAAAGCTGGAGCAATAAAGCCTCGCTTCCCGGTTAAAGCCATGGAATACGAGAAGTGGGAGAAGAGGTTCCTTCCGGCGTTCGAGTTCGGTATCCTTATAGTCTCGACGTCTCAGGGCGTTATGACACACAAGGAGGCTATCGAGAAGGGAATCGGCGGAAGGCTGATAGCCTACGTCTACTGAGGTGAGAAAAATGCCGGTAGACGCTTGGATTCGTGAGGAAATTGAGATACCAGAGGGCGTCGAGGTTACCGTTGAGGGTAACACTGTCAAGGTCAAGGGGCCCAAGGGCGAGCTTGAGAGGGAGCTCAAGTACCCCGGCGTTCAGATATTCACCGAGGACGGGAAGGTTGTAGTTTACAAGGAGTTCCCGAGGAAGAAGGACGTGGCCATAGCGAGAACCTTCAAGGCTCACATAGCCAACATGATTAAGGGTGTAACCGAGGGCTTCACCTACAAGCTCAAGGTAGTTTACAGCCACTTCCCTATAACGGTCAAAGTTCAGGGTGACGAGGTCATCATAGAGAACTTCCTCGGTGAGAAGAACCCGAGGAGGGCCAAGATACTTCCGGGTGTTACCGTCAAGGTTCGCGGTCAGGAAGTCATCGTTGAGGGCATTGACAAGGAAGCAACTGGTCAAACCGCTGCCAACATCGAGCAGGCCACAAGGATAACCAAGTGGGATAGAAGAGTGTTCCAGGACGGTATCTACATCGTGGAGAAGGCTGGCAAGCCGATAAAGTTCTGATTGGTGAGGTGTGAGAGATGAACGAGAAGGCGAGACTCTTGAGGATAAGGGCCAAGCTCAAGAGGAAAAAACCGAAGTTCCTCCGCCAGGAGTGGTGGAGGTATCCAAAGTTCAAGAACGACCCCAAGTGGAGGAGGCCCAAGGGAATCGACAGCAAGATGAGGCTCAAGAAGAAGGGCAAGCCGAGGTCACCGAGCATAGGCTGGAGCTCACCGAAAGCCGTTCGCGGTCTCCACCCGAGCGGTTACGAGGAAGTCCTCGTTCACAACGTGAAGGAGCTCGAAGCCATAGACCCAACCAGGCAAGCCGCTAGGATTGCGGGAACCGTTGGAGCTAGGAAGAGGGAGATAATCATTGCAAAGGCCAGGGAGCTCGGTATTAAGGTTCTCAACGCGAGGTGATAATCATGCTCAAGACTCAGAGGAGGATTGCCGCCGAGCTGTTGAAGTGCGGAGAGAACAGGGTGTGGATAGACCCCGAGAGGATTGATGATGTCGCTGCCGCCATAACCCGTGAGGACATCAAGAGGCTGATCCACGACGGTGTCATAAAGAAGAAGCCCGTCAAGGGCCAGAGCAGGGCCAGGGCGAGGGCCTATCAGGAGGCCAGGAAGAAGGGCAGGCACCGCGGCCCTGGAAGCAAGAAGGGCAAGAAGACGGCTAGAATGGGCAAGAAGGAGCGCTGGATGATGACCATAAGGGCCTTGAGGAAGGAACTCAGGAAGCTCAAGGCGGAAGGCAAACTAGATGCCCACACCTACAGAAGGCTTTACATCCGTGCCAAAGGTGGCCAGTTCAAGAACAAGAGGCAGCTCTACATGTTCATGAGGGAGCACGGTATCTTGAATGAGTGAGGTGAGATAAATGGCGAGAGGACCTAGATATAGGGTTCCGTTCAGGAGGAGGAGAGAGGGTAAGACCAACTATCACAAGAGGCTCAAGCTCCTTAAGAGCAAGAAGCCGAGGCTCGTTGTTAGGAAGAGCCTCAACCACCACATAGCCCAGATAGTTGTCTACGACCCCAAGGGTGACAGGACACTCGTTTCCGCTCACACCAGGGAGCTCATGAGGGACTTCGGCTGGAAGGGCCACGGTGGAAACACGCCGAGCGCTTACCTGCTCGGTCTTCTGATAGGTTACAAGGCGAAGCAGGCAGGCATTGAGGAGGCCATCCTCGACATAGGCCTTCACCCGCCGACCAAGGGATCCAGTGTCTTTGCAGTCCTCAAGGGCGCCGTTGATGCTGGACTTAATGTCCCACACAGCGAGGAGATTTACCCTGAGGACTACAGGATAAGGGGTGAGCACGTAGCTAACTACGCTAAGGCCCTCAAGGAGGAAGACGAGGCCCTCTACAGAAAGCAGTTCGGTGGTTATCTCATTAAGGGCCTCGAGCCCGAGAAGCTTCCGGAGCACTTTGATGAGGTCAAGGCCAAGATAATCGAGAAGTTTGAGGGGGCGAGAGAATGAGCGACCCGAGAGAGATCGCCCAGAGGGTTCTTGAGGAGTGGGAGCCGAGGACAAAGCTGGGTAGGCTCGTCAAAGAGGGGCAGATAACTGACATTCACGAGATATTCAGGAAGGGTTATCAGATAAAGGAACCGCAGATAGTTGACGTTCTCCTTCCCGAGGTCAACCTCAGGGAGAACCAGGAGATCCTTGACATCGCCCTTACCGTTAGAATGACCGACAGCGGAAGGAGGATCCGCTTCCGTGTTCTCGCTGCCGTTGGCAACAGGGACGGCTACGTCGGTCTTGGAATCGGCCACGGAAGGGAAGTTGGAATAGCCATCAGGAAGGCAATAGACTATGCAAAGATGAACATCATCGAGATCAAGCGCGGCTGTGGAAGCTGGGAGTGCAGGTGCAGGAGGCCGCACTCAATACCGTTCGCCGTTGAGGGCAAAGAGGGTAGCGTTCGCGTTAAGCTCATGCCCGGTCCACGTGGTCTCGGCCTCGTCATCGGTGACGTCGGCAAGAAGATACTCACACTGGCCGGCGTTAAGGACGTGTGGTCCCAGACACTGGGTGAGACCAGGACTACAGTTAACTTCGCCAAAGCCGTCTTCAACGCACTCTACAACACCAACCGCGTTGCCGTTAAACCAGAGGACATCGAGCGCTACGGCATAATTGTTGGTAGAGAGATGCCCACAAGCTTCCAGGTTGAGTGAGGTGAGATAACATGACAAAGCTCGCACTTATCAGGCTTAGGAGCGGGATTAGGGCTAGGGGTGAAGTGAGAGACACCCTGGCCATGCTCCGCCTTCACAGGATTAACCACCTTGTCATAGTTGATGACACGCCAAGCTACCGTGGAATGATACAGAAGGTCAAGGACTACATAACCTGGGGTGAGATTGACAAGGAGACCCTCGTCAAGCTCCTCAGGAAGCGCGGAAGGCTCGTCGGGAACAAGCCGATAACCGATGAGTACGTCCAAGAGAAGCTCGGCATGACCCTTGAGGAGTTCGCTGAGAAAGTCATCAATGGTGAGATGAAGCTCAGGGATCTGCCAAACATAAAGCCCGTCTTCAGGCTCCACCCGCCGAGGGGAGGACTTAAGGGAAGCAAGAAGCGCAGCTTTAAGGAAGGTGGCGTCCTAGGTTATCGTGGCGAGAAGATTAACGAGCTCATTGAGAGAATGCTCTGAGGTGGCGAGAGATGATAAGGAGAAGGAAGAAGGTTAGGAAGCTCCGTGGAAGTCACACTCACGGTTGGGGATGCAAGAAGAAGCACCGCGGTGGAGGAAGCAAGGGCGGCCGCGGTATGGCCGGTACCGGTAAGAGGAAGGATCAGAAGTTCACCTGGACCATCAAGTACGCTCCCGACCACCTCGGCAAGCGCGGCTTCCACAGGCCAAAGGCGGTTCAGTACACTCCGCAGACCATAAACCTCAGCGACATCGACGAGAACTTTGAACTCTTCAGGGACATGGGCGTCATCTACGAGGAGGACGGAAAGCTCGTCTTTGATGCAACTGCTCTCGGCGTTGACAAGGTTCTCGGTACAGGGAAGCTAACCAGAGCACTGGTCGTCAAAGCCTACTACGTTACTCCAAAGGCGGAGGAGAAGATTAAAGCAGCCGGTGGCGAGGTTATCCTCGCCTGATCCTACCTTCTTTAACTTTCATCACAGTTATACAGGTGTTGAAAATGGGAGTCCGGGAGGTTATTTACGCCATCGAACGCTGGTTTCCAGAGGTTGAGAGACCCAAAAGGAGGGTTCCTCTCAGGGAGAAGTTCCTGTGGACTGGGGTTGCCCTTCTGCTGTACTACATCCTGGCGGAGATACCGCTTTATGGCATACCTTCGAATTATCAGGATTACTTTGCTTCCCTCAGATTCGTGTTAGCCGGTAGGAACGGATCGCTTTTGACCCTTGGTATAGGTCCAATCGTTACCGCTGGAATCATACTCCAGCTTCTCGTTGGTTCAGAGATCCTCAAGCTTGATCTCTCAAATCCTGAGGATAGGAGATTTTATCAGGCCCTTCAGAGGTTGTTCTCGGTATTCATGGCCTTCTTCGAGGCCTCTATATACGTCCTCGCGGGTGCTTTCGGCAAGATCGGGGTAGACATGACTCTCGCGGTGGCTATATTGGTCATCATCCAGCTCGGGTTCGGCTC
Organism: Thermococcus gorgonarius; assembly: GCF_002214385.1. NCBI lineage: Archaea > Methanobacteriati > Methanobacteriota > Thermococci > Thermococcales > Thermococcaceae > Thermococcus > Thermococcus gorgonarius. Next base: position 137,727 of record NZ_CP014855.1, read on the forward strand.
GACGATACTGATACTGCTCGACGAGCTCGTCAGCAAGTGGGGCATAGGGAGCGGTATCAGCCTCTTCATTGCCGCAGGAGTCTCTCAGACAGTCATGGTCAAGTCTCTCAACCCATTGCCCATACCCGGGAACCCGGATGAACTCAGCGGTGCTATTCCGGCGTTCATACAGCATTTGGCCAGGGGAGATCTCAGCGGTGCAATCTACAGGCCAAACCTTCCGGACATGACCAACCTGCTGGCAACTATCGTCGTGTTCCTGATAGTCGTTTACCTCGAGAGTATGCGCGTTGAGATACCGCTCAGTTATGGAAGGGTAACCGTCCGCGGAAGGTATCCGATAAGGTTCATGTACGTCAGCAACATTCCGATAATCCTTACCATGGCGCTCTACTCAAACATACAGCTCTGGGCCAGGCTTCTCTCTTCCAGGGGGATAACATGGCTGGGAACTTTTGAGGGTACAGTTCCTGTTTCCGGACTTGCCAAGTATACGGTGCCCCCCTACGACATCTACCAAGTGATTCACCAGCCTGGTCAGGCACTGATCTATGGACTTCAGACGATATTCTGGTCGGTGATTTTTGGTTTCCTCTGGGTTGAGCTTACGGGTCTGGACGCCAAGAGCATAGCCAAACAGCTTCAGAACGCTGGACTGCAGATACCTGGCTTCAGAAGGGATCCGAGGATACTGGAGAGAGTTCTCAACAGGTACATCCCCTACGTCACGTTCTGGGGTTCATTCACCCTGGCTCTCGTTGCAGTGCTGGCAAGTTTCCTCGGTGCACTTGGTACCGGAACGGGAATACTCCTTACCGTTGGTATACTCTACAGGTTTTATGAGGAGATAGCCAGAGAACAGGCCACAGAAATGTTCCCGGCCCTGAGAAAGTTCTTTTCCAAGTGAACTTTTCCTTTTTTCAGCTAAATCTTTTAAACCTGTGCGGCTATTTTTACCGGATTGGTGAAAAAGGTGGTCGGGATGCCCTTCGTTGTCATGATAACCGGGATTCCAGGGGTTGGGAAGAGCACCATAACCCGGCTGGCACTCCAAAAGTCCCAGGTTAAGTTCCGGCTGGTGAACTTCGGCGATCTGATGTTTGAGGAGGCCAAGAAACAGGGGTTCGTGAAGCATCGGGACGAGATGAGGAAACTCGATCCCTTGATTCAAAAGGAACTTCAGCTTAAGGCAGCCCAAAGAATCGTGGAAATTGCCAGAGAGGAACCCGTCCTCCTCGACACACATGCCACAATAAGAACTCCAATGGGGTATCTTTTAGGGTTTCCAAAAGAAGTCATCGAGACGATACGGCCGAACTTTATCGTCATCATTGAGGCAACACCCAGTGAGATACTTGGTAGGAGGCTGAGGGATTTGAAGAGAGACCGCGATGTTGAAACTGAGGAGCAGATAGAAAGGCATCAGGATCTTAACAGAGCCGCTGCAATAACCTACGCCATGCACTCCGATGCCCTTATAAAGATAATCGAAAACCATGAGGACAAGGGTCTTGAAGAGGCCGTGAATGAGTTAGTGGAAGTGCTGAACTTGGCGGTGAGGGAGTATGATTGAGGGAATATACAAGTTCCTTGACGATCTTTTCGGGGGCTACATAGTCCAGCATCCTCTGCTTGCTATAACCTTTGCTGGATTCGTGATCGGTGGTTCGTACACTCTGATCTACTACTTCTTCATGGACGTCGAGAAGATGCGGAAGATCCAGGAGGTGTCAAAGCAGCTTCAAAAAGAGATGAGGGAGGCCCAGAAAAGTGGAGATGAAAAGAAGCTAAAAAAAGTACAGCAGAAGCAGCTGGAGCTCATGAGAATGCAGGGTGACTTAATGAGGCAGCAGACGATTCCGATGCTTTTGACCCTACCTATATTTTGGGTGTTTTTCGCTTGGCTGAGGAGATGGTACGTCGAAGTCGCAATAGCTAAGGCACCATTTAATTTCTTCCTCTTTGATTGGTTCCACAGCTTGTATCACTCTGCTCTCGGGCCAGACGAGCTTGGCTACTTTGGATGGTACGTTCTTTCGAGCTATGTCATCGGTATGGTCCTTAGGAAGTTCCTCGACATGGGATAAATTTAAAAACGGCCCACTGAAAGGTGTTGCGAGGTGAGAGGAATGAAGCCGATGTACAGGTCAAGGTCATGGAGGAGAAAGTACGTCAGAACTCCTGGAGGAAGAACCGTTGTTCACTTTGAGAGGAGGAAGCCTAAGGTGGCCCACTGCGCCATGTGCGGAAGGCCGCTCAACGGCGTCCCGCGTGGAAGGTCAAGCGAACTTAGGAAGCTCCCGAAGACGGCAAAGAGGCCAGAGAGACCCTACCCGAACCTCTGCCCGAGCTGCATGAGGAAGGTCATGAAGGCCCAGGTAAGGGCTAGCATAGCCCTCTGAAGGTGTTTCCATGCCGAAGGGCTGCCTCGTGATAACCGTTAGTGGTCTGGCCGGTTCGGGAACTACAACCCTATGCAGAAATCTTGCCAGGCACTACGGCTTTAAACATGTCTATGCAGGCCTAATATTCCGTCAGATGGCCAAGGAAATGGGCATGACTCTCGAGGAGTTTCAGAAATACGCTGAACTTCACCCCGAGATAGACAGGGAGGTTGACAGGAGACAGATCGAGGCAGCTAACGAATGTAACGTCGTTATTGAGGGTCGGCTCGCCGGGTGGATGGTTAAAAACGCCGACCTCAAAATATGGCTCGATGCTCCGATAATGGAGCGTGCCAGAAGGGTTGCCAAACGGGAAGGCATCTCCGTTGAGGAGGCCTTTGTCAAGATAGCCGAAAGGGAGAAACAGAACAGGAAAAGATATTTAAACCTGTACGGTATCGACATCGAGGACAAATCCATCTACGATTTAATAATCAACACGGCCCATTGGGGCCCCGATGGGGTCTTCGCAATTGTGAAGGCCGCCATCGACCACCTTTCCCCCGTCGGTGACGCGGGGGAGAAGAAAAAAGAAAAGGAGGTGGGATGAATGCCAGCTATTGAGGTTGGAAGGCTTGCCGTCGTTATTGCCGGAAGGAGGGCAGGTCAGAAGGTCGTCGTTGCCGACATAATCGACAGGAACTTCGTCCTCGTTACCGGCGCTGGCCTCAACAAGGTCAAGCGCAGGAGGATGAACATCAAGCACCTTGAGCCCCTTCCGGAGAAGATAAACATCGCCAGGGGCGCCTCCGACGAGGAGATAAAGGCTGCCCTTGAGCAGGCTGGAATAAGCCTTGAGTGATACGGCGGCCTTTGGCCGCTTCTTCACTTCTCAACGCTTTTAAGTCCTTGTTTTCAAGTTTCCATGGTGGTTTCATGAAGACAGCACTTGTGACGGGTGCAACTGGTGGTATTGGAAGGCTCCTCGTTGAGAGGCTCATTGAGAGGGGCTATAGGGTTGTTGGTGTGGCCAGAAATGAGGAGAAGCTCCGTAACCTCCAGGATGAGCTGTTGTCCTTTGAATACATAGTCGCAGATCTGAGTAAGGAGAATTTTTCAGATACAGTCTTGGAAGGGCTTGGGATGCTCGGTATTGAGAGAGTTAACCTTCTTGTAAACAACGCTGGTTTAGCTGTAAGGAAACCCCTTCTTGAGCACTCAAGAGAGGAGTTGGAGAGCCTGTTTCGGGTTAACACCATTGCACCCATTGAACTTACGAAGGCCCTCATCCCAATGCTCCCGAAGGGCTCGACCGTAGTGTTCGTAATCAGCGGCGTCGCCTTCATCAACGTCCCTGAACTGCCATCCTACTGCGCCGCCAAGGCCGCGCTCCACTATCTAACCATGAACCTCGAGAGGGAGCTAGAGGTCAGGGGAATTCATGTCATGAGGGTGTACCCCAAGCAGGTTAAGACAGGTTTCTGGAATGGTAGAGTCCCGAAGGGCTCAATAGAACCCCAAAAAGTCGTGGATGCTATACTGAGAGGGCTCGATAAGGGCAAAAGGGAGGTCTTCGTGCCCGGCTATCTGAAGCTCGTTAAGTACCTGTCCAACTGGCCGGTTTTCACATACCACTTTAAATACTAGCTCAGGTTTATAAACTCGAAGACCAAATTAGGGCGATAACGCTCACCGGGTGATGCTCATGGCGAGGGACGAAGTCAGGAGGATTTTGCCTGCCGACATAAAGCGAGAAGTCCTGATCAAGGACGAGAAGGCCGAGACGAATCCGAAGTGGGGCTTTCCGCCGGAGAAGAGACCCATGGAGATGCACATACAGTTCGGCATAATAAACCTCGACAAGCCGCCGGGGCCGACGAGCCACGAGGTTGTTGCATGGGTCAAGAGGCTCTTCAACCTCAGCAAGGCCGGCCACGGTGGGACCTTAGACCCGAAGGTCAGCGGAATCCTCCCGGTCGCGCTTGAAAGAGCCACCCGCGTGGTTCAGGCCCTCCTTCCTGCAGGAAAGGAGTACGTTGCTCTAATGCACCTTCACGGCGACGTTCCCGAGGATAGAATCCTCGCCGTCATGAAGGAATTCGAGGGCGAGATAATCCAGAGGCCACCTCTAAGGAGCGCGGTCAAGAGAAGGCTTAGGACGAGGAAGGTCTACTACATCGAGGTGCTTGAGATAGACGGCAGGGACGTTCTCTTCCGCGTTGGTGTCGAGGCTGGAACATACATTCGCTCTCTCATCCATCACATAGGCCTTGCTCTGGGAGTTGGAGCGCACATGGCCGAGTTGCGCCGTACCAGAAGCGGTCCATTCAAGGAGGACGAGACGCTGGTGACTCTTCACGACCTCGTTGACTACTACCACTTCTGGAAGGAGGACGGCATCGAGGAATACTTCAGGAAGGCGATACAGCCGATGGAGAAGGCAGTTGAACACCTCCCCAAGGTGTGGATAAGGGACTCCGCGGTTTCAGCGGTCACCCACGGTGCTGATCTAGCGGTTCCTGGCATAGTGAAGTTACACAAGGGTATCAAGAAAGGGGATTTGGTTGCCATAATGACCCTTAAGGACGAGCTGGTGGCACTCGGCAAGGCCACGATGACGAGCGGCGAGATGCTCCAAAAGAACAAGGGCATAGCCGTCGATGTTGACAAGGTCTTCATGCCGAGGGAGTGGTACCCCAAACTTTGGGCCAAGTGAGTACGCTTTTGTCAACTCTTTTTACCTGACTTTGCGCAAGCAGAGGTTGCTGAGAGTTAACCCACTCTCCGAAGTTTGATACGCATAAAGCTTTATATTATTTTTAAAGTTTGTATACCCCAGTAGGAGGTGAGGCTCTATGAGTGTCTGGGCGTGGATTATTTTAATAGGTTTGGCGGTCTGGATATTTGATTTCTTCCATAACGAGAGGATAAAACATGCCGAAACAAAAACACTCAAGGTGGCTTACGGATTGGGATATATTGCCCTGGGTATTGCGTTTCTACTTGCTGCACTATTGGACTTTGGGCTCATCTCCGTTAATTCCCAAATAACTTGGCTCATGGTAATGCTGCCGGTGATAGCCCTAGCTATGATTGCGTTGGGTGTTTGGCATGAGAAATCGCAACGACGACAATAATTTATCCCGTGGAGCAAATCAAAAGCTTTAATGGTTTTAAATAACATCGGCCATATAACCGGATGACCCGAGTCTGTTCCCCTATAGTGGATACAGGTATGCGTTTACATGCTCTGATTTGATTTAAAATCACATGTGGGAGATTATGGTGGGGGGAAGTAGTATGTATTGGGTAGAATACGGAGCTTACGCAGGAATACTTGGAGGGGCAGTTTACCTCCTTTTGCTTTTTGCGTTTAGGGAATACTTTACAGGCAGGAATAAGGTCTCATGGGCGGTCCAGCTGGAGATGGCTGTCTTTATGATCCTCCTGGGTCTCATGAACTTGAAAGCTCGCAGTGGAGGCCCTTCCGAGTACTTGGGAGCAGTTGGATGGGTATGGCTGGTTGTGATTATACTCACGGTGCTTATCGGCTTTAAGCGGCGTTAGCCCTATAACCGTTCTACCCCTTCATCTTTATAAACCCCTTTCCCTACCTCTCACCATGAGCCACTACTACTCTGAAGACCCCAGCACGCCGTTGAAGACCAAAACGATAGAGGTCTGCCTCAGGGGACACTGCTTCAAGTTCGTAACGGCAAGTGGAGTCTTCTCCTTCGGGAAGCTAGACCGCGGAACCGAACTGCTAATAGAGAGCATGGTACTCGACGATGACTGGCGCGTCCTCGACTTGGGCTGTGGTTACGGTGCGATAGGAATAGTTGCCTCCCGATTCGTTGATTACGTGGTGATGACCGACGTTAACCGGCGGGCAGTTGCTATGGCGAAGAAAAACTTAAAAATCAACGGCGTTAGAAACGCCGAGGTTAGGTGGGGAAACCTTTACGAGCCCGTGAGGGGAGAGAAGTTCGATTCAATAATCACGAACCCCCCAGTTCACGCGGGTAAAGAAGTCCTGAGGGAAATAGTTATAAACGCCCCACGGCATCTCAACGACGGGGGGTTGCTTCAGCTGGTCATCCGCACCAAGCAGGGCGCAAACTATATTAAGGCCCTGATGGAGGAGAGCTTTACCGAAGTGAGAGAGCTGGCTAAGGGGTCTGGCTATCGCGTGTATGCCGGGATCGCCTAGCCTGGGATGGCGCGGGCCTTGAGAGCCCGTGGGCGTTTGCCCGCCGGGGTTCAAATCCCCGTCCCGGCGCCAAAATCCCTTTCGTCATCAAAGGGATGTGGAGGTGTGTTGGTAATGACTGAGAACTTCAGGCACATAGTCCGCGTTGCGGGCGTTGATCTAGACGGAAACAAACAGCTTAGGTGGGCACTGACTGGTATAAAGGGAATAGGAATAAACTTTGCCACGATGGTCCTGAGAGTAGCTGGCATAGACCCGTTCATGAAGGCAGGCTACCTCACGGACGAGCAGGTCAAGCTGATAGAGAAAATCCTCGAGGATCCGGTAGCCCATGGAATTCCTGCATGGGCAGTCAACAGGCCGAAGGACTATGAGACTGGTAAAGACATGCACCTTATCACCGCCAAGCTTGTCATGGCCTGGCGTGAGGACATCAACAGGCTGAGGAGGATAAGGGCTTACCGCGGTATCAGGCACGAGCTTGGTCTCCCGGTTAGGGGCCAGAGAACGAGGTCAAACTTCAGGCATGGAACTACTGTTGGTGTTAGCAGGAAGAAGAAGTGAGGTGGTGTAAATGGGAGACCCGAAGAGGCAGAGGAAGAAGTACGAGACTCCCTCTCACCCGTGGATTAAGGAGAGACTCGACCGCGAGAGAGTCCTCATGAGGAAGTACGCCCTCAAGAACAAGAAGGAGCTCTGGCGCCACGAGACCCAGCTCAAGGAGTTCAGGCGTAGGGCGAGAAGACTCCTCGCAGCCCGTGGAAAGCAGGCCGAGATCGAGAGGCAGCAGCTCCTTCAGAGGCTCTACAGGCTCGGCCTCCTTCCGGCCGATGCCGTCCTCGATGATGTCCTTTCCCTCACCGTCGAGGACGTTCTTGACAGGAGGCTGCAGACCATCGTCTACAAGAAGGGCCTTGCCAGGACCATAAAGCAGGCCAGGCAGCTTATAGTTCACGGACACATCGAGGTCAACGGTCAGATAATCCGTTCCCCGGGTTATCTCGTTCTCCGTGAGGAAGAGGACTCGATAACCTACGCCAAGGGCTCACCTTTCGCTAAGGAGAGCCACCCTGAGAGGATGGTTATTGAACAGGCTAAACAGGGTGGTGAGGCATGAGCGAGGAAACCCAGCAGGTTAACCTCAAAAAGAAGGAGAAGTGGGGAGTTGCTCACATCTACTCAAGCTACAACAACACTATAATCCACATAACTGACATCACCGGAGCGGAAACTGTGAGCAGATGGAGCGGTGGTATGGTCGTCAAGGCCGACAGGGACGAGCCATCCCCGTACGCGGCTATGATAGCTGCAAGGAGAGCTGCCGAAGAGGCCATGGAAAAGGGTTTCGTTGGTGTCCACATAAAAGTCCGCGCTCCTGGGGGAAGCAAGAGCAAGAGCCCTGGTCCTGGTGCCCAGGCGGCCATTAGAGCCCTCGCTAGAGCGGGACTAAAGATAGGCCGTGTTGAGGACGTTACACCAATACCCCACGACGGTACCAGGCCAAAGGGTGGAAGAAGGGGTAGACGCGTCTGACCCCCTACAACTTCTTTTTTGGTGGTGCACATGGAGCCGAAGTTTGAAATTCTTGAAAAAAAGGAAGATGCCCTGAAGTTCATTCTTCGTGGCGTTGATGTGGCTTTTGCCAATGCCCTTAGGAGGACTATTTTGGCAGAGGTTCCGACTTTTGCAGTTGACGAGGTTGAATTTTTCGAGAACGATTCAGCTCTGTTTGACGAGATAATAGCCCATAGGCTGGCTATGATCCCTCTGACAACGCCACACACGAGGTTTTCTCTTGATTCCCTGGAACTGGACGACTACACGGTTACCCTTTCCCTCCAGGTTGAGGGTCCGGGGGTCGTTTACTCCGGCGATCTCAAGAGCGATGACCCCGAAATTAAGCCCGCCAATCCCAATATCCCAATAGTAAAGCTCGCCGAAGGCCAGAAACTTGTACTCAACGCGTATGCCAGGCTGGGAAGAGGTAAGGATCACGCCAAATGGCAGCCGGGCTTTGTTTACTACAAGTACCTCACGAGGATCCATGTGAGCAAGGAAGTCCCTGAGTGGGAAGAACTTAAAGAATTGGCCGAAAAGAGAGGTCTTCCCCTTGAGGAAAATGAAAAGGAGCTCGTGATAGAGACTACCAAGGCTTTCTACCTCCCCCGCAAATTTGAGGCATACAAAGGCGAGAAGATCAGGGAAGAAGTGGTGCCCAATACGTTCGTCTTTACTGTAGAAACGAACGGAGAACTCCCCGTTGAGGAAATCGTCAGCACAGCACTCAAGATACTCATGAGGAAGAGCGATAGATTTATAAACGAACTCCATAAATTAGCCGACTGACGCGGGGGTTGCCGAGCCTGGTCAAAGGCGGTGGACTCAAGATCCACTCCCGCAGGGGTTCCGGGGTTCAAATCCCCGCCCCCGCACTATTCACGCTCACCCCGTCTGGACCTGTCGGTTTCCCACTGTGAGAGAGAACGGGAGGTATGATCATGGTCAAGAGAACTGGACCGACTGACGTGAACCTGAGGAGACTCATCCGCTATCTTCGGAAAAAATCAAACGAAGAGGGAGTTAAGATCTGGAAGGACATCGCCTGGCGTCTCGAAAGGCCGAGAAGGCAGAGGGCAGAGGTCAACATTAGCAAAATAAACCGCTACACCAAAGAAGGCGACATCGTCATCGTTCCAGGAAGCGTCTTGGGCGCTGGAAGGCTTGAACACAAGGTCACCGTTGCCGCCTGGAAGTTCAGCGAGACTGCCAAGAGGAAGATAGTCGAGGCCGGTGGGGAGGTTCTCACGATTGAGGAGCTCATCGAGAGAAACCCGAAGGGTAGTGGAGTAATCATAATGGAGTGATGAGCCATGAGGATTATTAACGCTGAAGGACTCATACTCGGAAGGCTTGCCTCAAAGGTTGCCAAGATGCTCCTCGAAGGAGAAGAAGTCGTCATAGTCAACGCAGAAAAGGCTATCATCACAGGAAACCGCGAGGACATCTTTGCCAAGTACAAGCAGAGGACAGAACTTAGAACCAGAACCAACCCCAGGAGGGGACCATTCTACCCGAAGAGGAGCGACGAGATCGTCAGGAGAACCATCAGGGGAATGCTCCCGTGGAAGACCGACCGCGGAAGGAAGGCCTTTAAGAGGCTCAAGGTCTACGTTGGCGTTCCCAAGGAGTTTGAAGGTAAGGAGTTCGAGACCATAAGCGAGGCTCACATGTCGAGGCTTGCAACTCCCAAGTACGTCACCGTTGGTGAGGTTGCCAAGTTCCTCGGTGGAAAGTTCTGAGGTGAGAAAGATGAGGGTCATCCAGACTGCTGGAAAGAGAAAGACGGCCATCGCGAGGGCCACCATAAGGGAAGGAAAGGGTCGCGTCAGGATCAACCACAAGCCCGTTGAGATAATCGAGCCCGAGATAGCGCGCTTCACTATAATGGAGCCCCTGATCCTTGCCGGTGAGGAAATCGTCAGCAAGGTTGACATTGACGTCAAGGTTGAAGGCGGCGGCTTCATGGGACAGGCCGAAGCAGCGCGCGTCGCCATAGCCAGGGCCCTCGTCGAGTGGACCAACGACATGAACCTGAAGGAAAAGTTTATGAAGTACGACAGGACTATGCTCGTTGGTGACAGCAGGAGGACCGAGCCTCACAAGCCCAACCGCTCGACCAAGGGTCCGAGGGCCAAGAGGCAGAAGTCCTACCGCTGATGGCTTTCCTTTAAAAATTTGAGGTGATGGGGTTGATAGTCCCCGTAAGGTGCTTCACTTGCGGTCGCGTGATAGGCGACAAATACTACGAGTTCAGGAAGAGGGTTGAGGCCGGGGAAGACCCGGGTAAGGTACTTGATGATCTCGGGATAGAGAGGTACTGCTGCAGAAGGACCCTCCTGAGCCATGTCGAGCTCATAGACCAGGTCATGCAGTATAAGGTGTATTAAAAACCACCTTTCTGGGGGGCCGTGGGGTAGCTTGGTCTATCCTCCCGGCTTGGGGTGCCGGAGACCCGGGTTCAAATCCCGGCGGCCCCACCAAAATTTAACCTCATTGGAAGTGGCAGGGTGATAGGCATGTTCAAGTATACCCGCTTCGAAAAGGCCCGCATTATCGGAGCGAGGGCTCTCCAGATAGCAATGGGTGCCCCTGTGCTGGTAGACGTTCCGGAGGGGGCTACTCCGCTCCAGGCCGCGATAATCGAGTTTGAAATGGGAGTAATCCCAATAACAGTCGTAAGACCCGTATGAGGGAATGACAATGACAATCATAGAGAACATAGTCGGCAGGGTTGCAGTGCTCAGGGGTGGCAGGTATTCGGTTGAGGTTGATGTCATAACTACTTCAGGCTTCGGCCGCTTCGCCGCCCCTGTCGATGATAACCCGCAGCTCTACATAGCTGAGGCCCACAGGGCAGTCAGCGAGGTTGACGAAATAATCGGTCCTGAGCTCATAGGCTTTGACGCGAGCGAGCAGGAGCTCATAGACAGCTACCTCTGGGAGATAGATGGTACGGAGGACTTCAGTCACATCGGTGCCAACACCGCCTTGGCCGTCTCGGTGGCCGTTGCCAAGGCCGCGGCCAGTGTAAAGAAAATGCCCCTCTACAGCTACATTGGGGGTACGTTCACAACAGAACTTCCGGTTCCACTCCTTGAGGTTATGCAGGGAGAAGACTTCGATTACTATGTACTGGTAAGGGACATCATGGAGATAACCGATGTTGTTGACGCCGCGGTTAATCTCCTGGAGGTTGTGGAAAAGCCTTCGCTTGAGGAACTTTCCAGGGCCAGCGAGAAGGTTGGTAGTGAGCTGGGCCTCGAAGTAACTCTGGGCATAGTCCAGAAGAAACCTCTCCCGATCGAAGAAGTGCTTTCCACAGTTGAGGATCACAACGTGTCCTACATAAAGCCGATGGGCGATGAAGACCTCTTCCTTGAGTTAATAGCTGGAACTCATGGAGTTTTTGTCGATGGGGAGTACCTCTTCCAGAGGAAGGGCATACTCGACAGACGCTACTACAATGCCCTCTCTATAAAACCCATAAACCTCGGCACTCTCACTGATCTCTACAACCTAGTTAGCGATGTTAAATCCGAGAGGATAACCCCGATCTTGGCCGAGGCTAGATATGAGTCGGCCGACGAGGCCCTTCCCCACATAGCCCTGGGCCTTCGCTGCCCGGCTATTATATTGGGGAAGGACTCGGTGGCTAAGCTTAATGAACTCAATAGAATTGCCGAAGATCTCGGTGAAAGGGGTAGGTTGATAACGTTTGAAGGATAAAGGAGGTTGGGAAAGATGGAGGGATATCTGGTTCCGCTCGATCAGTATCTGGCTGCCGGTGTCCACATCGGAACCCAGCAGAAGACCCAGGACATGAAGAAGTTCATCTACAGGGTTAGACAGGACGGTCTCTACGTCCTCGATGTCAGGAAGACCGACGAGCGCTTAAGGATCGCCGGCAAGTTCCTGGCCAAGTTCGACCCGGAGAGCATCCTGGCTGTGAGCGTCAGGCTCTACGGCCAGAAGCCCGTCAAGAAGTTCGGTGAGGTTACCGGTGCCAAGACAATACCCGGCCGTTTCCTCCCTGGAACAATGACCAACCCACAGGTTAAGAACTTCTTCGAGCCGGACGTTCTCATCGTCACCGACCCGAGGGCCGACCACCAGGCTATGAAGGAAGCCATTGAGATTGGCATTCCGATAGTTGCCCTCGTTGACACCGAGAATTTCCTCAGCTACGTCGACTTGGCCATACCGACCAACAACAAGGGCAGGAAAGCTTTGGCCCTCATCTACTGGATCCTCGCAAGGGAGATCCTCTACAACAGGAAGGAAATTGAGAGCAGGGAAGACTTCAAGGTTCCGGTTGAGGACTTCGAGATGAGGATCATCAGGACTTGAGGGGAAAATTTTTAACGCCCCTCACTTAATCTCCCTCGCGCGGGGGTGCCCGAGCCTGGCCAAAGGGGGCGGACTTAAGATCCGCTGCCGTAGGGCTGCGCGGGTTCGAATCCCGTCCCCCGCACCAGCTTTGAGAAAACGCGTCAAGATCATGAGGTGATTACGATGGCGAGATTCCCTGAGGCTGAGGCAAGGATATTTAGGAAGTACGTCTGCATGCGCTGCGGTGCTACTAACCCGTGGAAAGCCAAGAAGTGCAGGAAGTGTGGCTACAGGGGGCTTAGACCAAAGGCGAGAGAGCCGCGCGGTGGAATGGGACGCTGAAGTTTTCAATATTTTGTCTTTGTTCATGTTTTCCGTTTGTTTCACTTGGGGATTCATTTCTTCAATTTTGAGAGTATCTCTTCGAGAAAAGCTACGCCCTCTTCCAGCAGTTTCTCTCCTTTGGGGGTTAGACGGTAATACTTCCTAAGTGGTTTTCCGGTCTCATTTTCCTGCCACTCCGAAGTTACGTAGCCATCTTTTTCCAGCTTGTATAGGACGACGTAGGAACTCACCGTCGCGGGTTCGAACCCAAAGTTTTCCTTTATTCTCTGCTTCAGCTCATATGCGTACATGGGCCTCTCTTTAAGGAGGCTGAGTATATAGAGCCACAGAACTTCCTTTGTTATTTTAATTTTCAATCTCTCCATTGGGCTCGTCATGCTCTCACCCTCAAGTTTAAACTTTATAAAATATTTCAAAACTGTGTAATTTAAACCTTTTGCTTTGGAAAACCTTATTAATTCTCAAGTTCCAGTTACTATTGGCGATGAATCATGGAGTTTAACCTTGGAAGTATGATAGGGGACGTTGGTGTTGGGGGAGTAGCGGGATTCATCACTGGCTACGCTCTGAAGAAGTTCATGAAAATAGTGATGACGATAATTGGTGCCTATATACTCAGCCTGTTCTGGCTCCAGCAGAAGGGAGTCATAACAATAAACACACAGAAACTGTTCAACTTGGCTGAGAGTGCAACCTCTCAGACAGTTGGTCTGGCCCAGAAGGCCGTTGGTCTTCTTCCCGGAACTGGTGCTTTCATAGCGGGTTTTTACTTGGGGTTCCAAAAGGGATGAAAAAGGAAATCAAGGAAATCTCAGACTTTTCTATGATAGAGTATCTTAACGATCTCCTCAGGGAGACCCTCGTTCTTTATCTTTTCCTCGATTAACTTCTTGTTGTACTCGACCTCTATGAACTTCGTATGCAGAGTATCCACGTCCACCAGTGCAAACGTTGCCTTGTGTTCTCTTCCCGGTGGGTAGCCTACGCTTCCGGGGCAGATAACCCTTCCGTACCTGGTCATTGCGTTCACGGGATACCTCGGGGACGAGACGAAGAGTATCTCGTAGTCCTTTACTGGCCTCATTATAGCCTCATAGTAGCTTGTAGGTTGATCTGGTAGTACTTCTCCTTCAAAGGGATTAAGCGGGCTTCCATAAACGCCGAAGATGTCGTTTTTCCCTATTTTGTCCACTAAGTAAATTGGCAGATCCCTTATGAACTCTCTTCCCTCATGCCCGAGCTTTTCCCATGTGTACTTTAGGGCCTTTTTGATGTAGTGGGGGAGATCCAGTCTGTCTATGTAACCCGGGCCCTCCGCGTGTGGATCGCTTTCCGCGATGATCTGGTCGAATTTACCGCGGATCACCTTTACCTTGTTCTCCTTCATTAAGTCCTCTAGCGCGTCAATGGTCTCCTTTGGGTATGGGAAGAGTCCTATAATGTTGCCTAGGATGTAGTACTTCTCAATTTCATAACCTTCTTCTTTTAACTCTTCAATCCTTTCAAGGGCCTTTGCGAACGCCGGGAAGTTCCCGTTTATGTTTGCTAGAACAGCCACGTACGCCATTTTTCCTCACCTCCTTTTTTGTTACCTATATTTACTAAAAACTGAGGGCTTTTAAGGTTTTCCGTTCACGCGTGTTCTGGTATTCCTCTCGTGAATAGAAGCCTTGCAGAAAAACGGCAAGTGCCCCCGATTCTGAAAATTTGTCGTGAGAAAACCTCCATGGAATAAGCGACGTCAGAAATTATAATATTGTGGTGCGGTGGCCGGGATTTGAACCCGGGCCAGCGGCGTGGCAGGCCGCTGTCCTAGCCAGGCTAGACTACCACCGCATCCGACCCGTTACATACTCACCTCCGGTCGCTTTATAAATCTTTCGGTGACTTCCGCGCTAACCACGCCGGAGGACTATCAGGGGCTCAAAGCCCAACTCCAATTTCCCGTTCCTGCTCCTCACGGCTTCCCCCGTGAGAAGGTTCTTTCCGCTGATCTCCAGTTCGATCTCCCCGATCTTCCCCTCTACGTTGAAGATCCCAGTCGCGTTATCACACTCTACAACAAGCACGCCGTCTTTGAGTGCCCTCACCCTTTGGTTCTCACATTTCAAGGCCTTCTTGATGGAAATAAGCCTCTTGAAGAACCTCAAGAACTCCTCATCGCCAGTCTCCCAGAGGATGGGGTCCTTCTCAAAGAGATTCGGGGCCTCTTTTATCGCGTATTCCTGACCGGCATAAACGAGTGTCGCTCCCTTGAGCATGAAAGCAAGCGCGGTCCAGTTCCTGAGCCTGAATTCATCTCTGAATATAGAGGCCGCCCGTGGGGTATCATGGTTTTCCAGGAAACGGAGCTTCGCGTACTCCGCTGGATACAACGCTTCCTGAACGTTCAGATAGTCAGCGTAGCTCTCGAGGCTTTTCTCTCCTCTCAGGTAGGCTTCAAGGATTTCTCTCCCGTCGTAGTCGTAGGTGAGGTGGAAAACCGCATGCATTTCCGGATCCGAGTGGACCGCAAACCCCCTGGCCCTCAGCCAGCGCACGAAGGAGGGATGTACCGTCTCGGCAAGCCAGAGAATGTTGGGGTTCACCTTGGAAACCTCTGCCTTCGCCCTCTTCCAGAACTCAAGGGGAACCAGAGGGGCCACATCACACCTGAAGCCATCCACGTATCTGGCCCAGAACTTGAGGGTCTCTATCTGGTAGTCCCAGAGTTCGGGCTTGGAGTAGTCGAGGTTATAGACATCGCTCCAGTCCGGGACCTTCCGGGAGGGGGATCCGTTCTCAGTATAAAACCACTCGGGATGATCCTGGAACAGGATGGAATCCCGGGAGGCGTGGTTGTACACGATGTCTATCATGACTTTCAGACCCAGAGAGTGAGCCTTGCCAACTAAAGCCTTGAAGTCCTCAAAGGTTCCGAGCTCGGGATTTATAGACCGGTAGTCCTTTATCGCGTAGGGGGAGCCAAGAGTTCCCTTCCTTCCCTCCTCCCCTATTGGGTATATGGGCATGAGCCAGACGTAATCCACGCCGAGGGACTTTATCCTGGGAAGATCCTCCGTCAGGGCTTTGAGAGTTCCTTCCTCAGTATGATTTCTGGGGAAGACCTCGTAGATGACCAGCTTCTTCGGGTCCATGGTATCACCGGTGGTGTTACACATTTTCCTAAGATAAAGCTGACGTTCCTTTGACATTGCCAACGTTCGGCGACGGCAGAAAAGTTAAATTTATAAAGCGTCCTCAGGAATGGTTAGCGGGCGTGCCCCGGTGGCCTAGTCTGGATAGGGCGCGAGGCTGCGGACCTCGAGGTCCGGGGTTCAAATCCCCGCCGGGGCGCCAGAACAGTTTCTACGGTAAACCTAAAACCCTTCTTATGGGGACTACCTCCTTCTCGCTCAGGGCGTCGCTTGCCACCACATAGAGACTTGACCCATGAAGAGCCGTTACGTCTTTTACTTGTCCCAGGAACTTTAGGGTTGGTTCCAATCCGTTTTCTATTATAAGATACTCGATTCCATCAACTATTACTTGGGACCCGTTTGCTTTTACTTCTCTCTCAATTATTGCCCCAAGTTTATACAGATGTCTTGGGTTAATTGCGTAGGGGCTCTGCGTTTCAACCGTCGTAAGCCATAATGGTTTTACTTTTCCTGCTGGGACTCTCAAGTAAGAGAAGAGAGCCTTTGGTGGAATCCTGCCGACAAAAAGAACTGGAAACAGTTTAGATACGGAGAGAATCACATCCCCAAGCTCCATTGGTGAAATTATTCTGGTACCTTTTTCATCAACGTTCTTTTTTGCTCTCCACGATTTTGCTAGCTTTGGGAACATCATACTTGGTTCCAGAGAAAGTTGTAGTTACTGTATAAAAAAGTTATCGATTTCTAGTGATTATTATAACACTAAGTTCCGCTAAATCCGTACATTTTGCCCAGACGTTTGAATACATTTAGAATAAAGCTGGTTGGAGGACAATATGAAAAAAGCTTCAAGAAGAGTGAAACGGGCTGAAAAATTCACTCCCTCTGGCAGAGTTCGAGGAGAACACCTGTTACCGCCTTCGGGTGCACAAAGGCTATCTTTGCCCCGCCAGCGCCTATCCTCGGCTTCTCGTCTATCAGGCGGTAACCCTTCTCCTTCAGCTCTTTGAGGTGCTCTTCGATGTTGTCAACGCCGAGGGCTATGTGGTGTATCCCCTCACCGCGCTTCGCTATGAACTTCGCTATCGGTGAGTCCTCTGCCGTTGGCTCCAGAAGCTCTATCCTGCTCTCTCCGATGTGGATTATTGCGGTTCTAACCTTCTGGTCCGGAACCTCTTCAATATCATCAACCTTGAGGCCGAGGCCTTCCCATACCTTTATGGCCTCTTCAAGGTTCTTAACGGCTATACCGACGTGGTCTATCTTCTTGAACATACCATCACCTCCAGAGATCCTCTTTAAGTTTCTCCATGACGATTTGAGAGGCCGAATATGGGTCGAGCTTCCTCTCCACGACCTCGTCAATGAGCTCCTTGGCCTCTCCTTCCGCGAGCCTCTCCTCGACCTTTCTCGCTATTGAGGAAGCTATTATCGTCTTCACTTCCTCCCTGGCGCGGAAGGCCCTGCGCTCCCTTAACCTTCCGCTCGACTCCATGTATTCCCTGTGCTTCTTTATGGCCTCCCAGAGGGGCCTGACCCCCCTAAGGGTAAATGCCGTCGTTTCGACTATCGGCGGCTCCCAGCCCAGTTCCTTCCACTTGTCCTTTTCGAACTCAAGGGCCATCTTGAGCTCAAGGTAGACCATCTCAACGCCTTCCCTGTCGGCCTTGTTGATGGTGAATATGTCGGCAACTTCCATGAGGCCGGCCTTTATGGCCTGAACCTCGTCGCCAAGTCCGGGAACGGTTACGAGAACAACCGTATCGGCCGTTTTAACAATGTCCACCTCTATCTGGCCGACTCCAACGGTTTCAACGAATATCAGGTCGTAGCCAGCGGCGTCGAGAACCTTTATGGCGTCGTTAGTTGCCTTTGCCAGACCCCCGAGGGCGCCGCGCGTTGCCATGCTCCTTATGAATACCCCCCGGTCGGTTGAGTGCCTCTGCATCCTCAGCCTGTCGCCCAGTAAAGCCCCTCCGGTGAAAGGTGAGGTGGGGTCAACGGCTATGACGCCGACCTTATGCCCATCATCCCTCGCGAGCTTTATGAGCTTGTCGAGGAGGGTTGACTTTCCAGAGCCGGGGGGACCAGTTATTCCAACGACGTAGGCCTTTCCGGTGTAGGAGTA
The DNA here is from genome assembly GCF_002214385.1 of Thermococcus gorgonarius. Lineage (NCBI taxonomy): Archaea > Methanobacteriati > Methanobacteriota > Thermococci > Thermococcales > Thermococcaceae > Thermococcus > Thermococcus gorgonarius. The sequence goes on from NZ_CP014855.1 coordinate 155,823, forward strand.
TATCTTTTTCACTATCTCTCTGGCCTTCTCCTCGTCGTTCTCGACGAGCGTTATTAGCCTCGCTATTGCCTTCTTGTCGCCTTTGAGTGCGAGTTCGATTAAGCCGTTGAGCCCTTCGGTCATAGGCATCACTGGAGAAATTATCCAAGGAGAATATAAAGTTAAGCCCTGAACCTTTTGAGGTTCTCGACGGCTTTATCAACGGCCTCTATTATGGTTTTCAGAGGTGTTCCGGGGCCGAAGACCTCGAAGACTCCCATCTTTTTGAGCTCCTCGGCGTCGTCGGGCGGGATTATTCCGCCGGCAAAGACGGCAACGTCCTCTCCTGGCTTCAGACCCCTCTCCTCCAAGAGCCTGAGTATCTTCGGGATGAGAACCATGTGTGCCCCAGAAAGTATGCTTATTCCAAGAACTGCGGCGTCTTCCTGGATAACCGTCTCGACTATCTGCTCCGGCGTCTGCCTTATTCCGGTGTAGATAACCTCATAGCCTGCCTCCTTGAGGGCCCTCGCAACGACCTTCGCTCCCCTGTCGTGGCCGTCGAGACCGGGCTTCGCTACGACAACGCGGACTTTTGAGCGTTCCACCATGAGCACCACCACCCTTAGTTGTCTCCGCTGTATTTAAAGGTTTGTCAAAGTTCAAGTTTAACCTTTACATTGGATATTTTGTCCAACAATAAGACGCTTAAACTCATTATCTAACATCATCTGGTGTTTGCAATGAGGTTCCCCCATGATACCCATACTCACACTGTTTACTCCGATGGAAGTGGTTCTGTAGTTGATAACATAGCGGCTGCTGAAGAAAAGGGCCTGAAACTAGTTGCCATAACGGATCACGTCCACTACCTTGAACCAAAAAACCTAAACAGCTACATCTCCGAGATAAAACGCTGGGCTGGGGAGAGCGAAGTTTTTGTTCTGGCTGGTGTGGAGGCAAACATAATGCCCGGAGGAAGTGATGTCCCGGATTGGATGGCGAAGAAGCTTGATTTTGTTATAGCCAGCGTCCACGAGTGGGTCGAGAGGCCTGAAGAGTACTTAGAGCTGGTCAAATCAGCACTTCTCGATGATAACGTTGATGTGATAGGTCACTTTGGAGCCAGTTTTCCATATATCGGCTTTCCCGGGGCGGAAGAGCTTGAGGAAATCCTGGAACTCGCCGAGGAGAGGGGGAAAGCTTTTGAGATAAGCTCTAGATACAACGTTCCCGACGTCGATTTTGTGAGGAAATGTATAAAGCGCGGAATAAAGTTGACCTTTGCGAGCGACGCCCATTCCCCGAGAAGTGTCGGGAACGTTGGATGGAGCGAGAGCGTGTTTTTAAAGGCCGGCGGAAAGAAGGAGGATCTTCTGTTTGAGGAGTTTCTTTGACTTCTCCTAAAGTCTTATTGCAACAAGCGATGATGGCCTTGATCGCGGCGGCGATCCTCATGTTTCAATTCTCCTAAAGTCTTATTGCAACCTTTCTCATCTACAACCAAACGAACAACATCACCGTCGTTTCAATTCTCCTAAAGTCTTATTGCAACTTGCCGTCCACGAAGACTTTGGCATTGACTGTTAGGGTTTCAATTCTCCTAAAGTCTTATTGCAACTACTTCAACAGCACGACGGGCTACCCGAGGCTCACTAGGTTTCAATTCTCCTAAAGTCTTATTGCAACCGTTACCGTCCACAAGCACCTTTGCGTTCACAGTCAAGGTTTCAATTCTCCTAAAGTCTTATTGCAACAGGGCGGCTTTTTCCTTCGTTCGTCCAACAAGAGAATAAGAACCTCCAGATTTTATAAGCTTTTCCACGAAGGGGTCTTGAAAACACCTCAAAAAGCCCCTGTTATCTTTTATCGGGAACTGGAAATTTGACAAAGGAGACGTTTTCTAGCCTGTTTTCTCAAATGAACATCTTTGTTCACAAGATTTCCCTGGTGCTTAAAAGGGTTGAAAACGACTAAAATCCGTTTTAAATCAGTAGATACGAAAACAAACGGGTTTCCACTGGAAGAACGTATATTTCCGCCTCTCTCCAACCACCGTTTAAAACTTCGAAAAAATTTCGTTACAGTTTACATCGAACCATGTAACTCACCGATATATAATAACTAGAGATTACTAAAGATTTCCAGAAAGCCTGGAGTCGTCCAAATCGCAGTAGAACCAACCAGAAGGGACAAAATCTCGATAAAAGGAACTTCATCGTGATATGACTTCAAAGCCCAGCTCCCTGAGCTTCCAAATTATCTCCATTGGAAAGCCGACGACGTTGTAGTAGTCCCCTTTTATCCACTCGATGAAGAGGCCCCCAAGCCCCTGTATCCCATAAGCTCCTGCCTTGTCCATCGGCTCGCCCGTTCTTATGTATCCCCATATCAGCTCGTCGTCCAGCTCGCGGAACTTGACCTCGGTAACGACTTTTCCGCAGTGCTCCTTCCTCGAGTGGATTATGCAGTATCCCGTTGTAACCCTGTGGACTCTGCCGCTCAGGAGCTTTAGCATTTCGTAGGCCTCGTTTTCGTTTCTGGGTTTGCCCAGAATTTTTCCCCCTACGCTCACGACGGTGTCGGCTCCAATAACCGTTCCGTTAACTCTGGAGTGGACTTCCCTCGCCTTCCTCCGGGCGAGTTCGAGTGCAACCTCCCCCGGGTCGCTGAGGGAGCACTTCTCATCGGCGTTGCTCGGTATCACAGCGAAGTCTTTTATGAACCTCGCCAGTATCTCCCTCCTCCTCGGTGAAGCAGAGGCAAGCACTAGCATAACCTAACCAACCTCCGAAAAGTCATTAAAGGAAAAGGAATACTGTAAGAGGGCGATGACGACAATTTCGCTAGCTGAATGGTGATGACTACCCTCGCAGCCGAGCCTACGAGAGGCAGTTCTCTATTTCTTCGATTATTGACTGGATGTCTCTCTCAAATTCAAAAACCTCAATGCGGTTTCCGTTTGCCTTTCCACACTCCCCGGTAACTTTCCTGAGCTTTACATGAACGATCCCCGTTTTGCCATCCTTGTTGAGTTCGTACTTTCGGTACACAATATCGCAATCATCCCCCTTCACTTCCTCGAACGTTACATTGAATTTTGACATTATGGCTTTATCAATGCCGTTGAGCACTTCCATTGCCACGTTGTAGCTCCTGCCCTCTATGACCATCGGCACACAGATGTGCTCCATGTTGTGCTTGCCGAAGGGATGGAAGCTTTCGGGGATTACAACGACCTCGTATTTCATTAACACCACCGGAGAAAAGAGGGGAGAGAAAGTTTAAAAGTCTGTCTCATGTGCTGGCCCATATCGGTATGCCCGCATCGATGAGCCTCTTCAGTTCTTTCCCTATCGGCGTGCTCTTGCTAACCTTGACGAGGCCCTTCTTGCTCGGAGTGGCAGTGAAGACGTACTGTTCCCCACCGTAGAACTTGAGCGGTTTTTTCGCGTAGTCCGGCGAAACTCTCAGGACTATTGTTTTCTTCTTCTCCTCTACCTCGACCGGTATCTTCTCCCTGGGCTTCTCGGCTTCTCTCTCGGCGAAGCTCTTGACGTCTATGCTTATTCCCACCTTCTTCTCCAGCTCGGTTATCCTCTTGCCCTTCTTTCCTATTATCGCGGGAATGTCGAACTCGTCGGCGTATATCACAGCTTTGTGCGGGCTGACTATCTCGACCTCGGTGTAAACATCGGGAAGGAACTTCTTTATCTCCTGCTTGAGCCTCTTCTCTGCCAGCTTAAGAGCGGGGGCCTTTTCCTCTTTCTTCACAGGGACGACGCTTACCTCTTCACCGTAGGTGTATATCTCGTACTCAAGCTCACCCGTCTCGAAGTCGCGAACCTCGATAACGGGCCTCGCTAAGTCCTCCTCCTTCATGCCGCTCGGTACTTTGACGAGGTACTCCAGCGTTAGAACCTTCGCAACGCGGCCGGCTTTGATAAAGATAACCGTATCGACTATCTGGGGTATCATTCCCAGCTCGACCCTGCCGATGAAGCGCTGGATTGCATCTATCGGCTTGGTCGCATGGACCACTCCAACCATTCCAACACCGGCCAGTCTCAAGTCGGAGTAAATCTTGAAGTCGCTCGTCTTCCTCATCTCGTCGAATATCGTGTAGTCCGGCCTCACTAGGAGGAGAATATCTCCGGTAAGTTCCATCTTTCCGCTTAAGGCTGTGTACTGGGTTATCTCCTCGCTAACCTGCAAATCCCTCGGCTTCTCCATCGTCTTTACTATCTTGCCCATGCTCGCGTACCATTCGGCCAAGGCCTGAGCGAAGGTCGTTTTGCCCTCGCCCGGAGCGCCTGCTATGAGAATACCCTGGGCCTTGTCCTTAAGCCTCTCTAAGAGCCTCTCGCTCAGCTCATAGTCCTCTATGCTGAGTTTCGTGACTGGTCTGACGGCGGTTATCTCAATCCTGTCTGCAAAGGGCGGTTTAGCTATAACGATACGGTAGTTCCTGAGCTGAACGACCGTCGCCCCCGGCTCGTCTATCTCTATAAAGCTCTCTGGATCGCGTCTGGCGCGCTCGACGATGTCATCGGCTATCTCCTCAAGCTCTTCATCGGTTAAAGGTTCGTCCCTGACCGGGACGAGCTTCCACTCGCCAGGTTTGCCCTTCTTGGCGAGCGGTCTTATGCCTGCTTTAAGGTGGACGCTCATGGTTGTTTCATCAAAGAAGTCTTCTAGACGGTGCTTCACCTCTTTTCTGGCCGTCAGGTAGATTACATCGATGCCTTTGGCTATCGCAACGTCCCTCTGAACTTGATCGCCCGTGATGAGGGTGGCGTTGAGTTCCCTAGCGGCCTCGCGAACCATATGGTCTATCTCGCCTGCTTTAGCTCTTCTAATCTGCCAGAGCTCGGGCCTCTCGCCGTAGAATTCAAGGAGTATTTCGCCTCTGTCAGCCATGTCGCGGAGCTTTTTGAGCTCTTCAAGGCCGACGTGGCCTATGGCCTTTCCCTCGTTGGCCTGGTGCTCTATCTCCGCCACAACTGCCTCGGGAACTACCACCTTCACTTTCTCGCCCAAAGTTGAGAGGAACTGGGTCAGCCTGCCGTCAACTATCACGCTCGTGTCTGGAACGAACACCTTCATTTTTCTCACCTGAATTGAGTGATTGGATGCCTTCATAAAGTTAGCGTACCTCAAAGTTCATAAAGATGAAAAACAAACTCCATACGGTGAGTTCAATGGGGCATTTGATATCAATAGCAAGTGGTAAAGGGGGGACGGGGAAAACGACGACCACTGCTAACCTCTCGATAGCCCTCGGAAAGATGGGAAAAAAGATTTTGGCAATTGATGCCGACTTGACGATGGCAAACCTCAGCTTAGTCATGGGTATTGACGATGCCGAACCAACAATACATGACGTTCTCGCCGGGGAGGTAAAGATCGATGAGGTAATATATCAGACAAGTTACGAAAACGTTGATCTAATCCCCGCCGCTATAGACTGGGAGCACGTTAAAAAAGCTGACCCTAGAAAGCTCCCCGGGGTTATAAAACCTCTGAAGGACAGGTACGATTTCGTTCTCATAGACTGTCCCGCTGGTCTCCAAATGGACGCGATGAACGCGATGCTGAGTGGAGAGGAGGGTATCCTGATAACGAACCCTGAAATATCATGTATAACAGATACCATGAAAGTTGGAATAGTCCTCAAAAAAGCTGGTTTAGCCGTTCTGGGCTTTGTTCTCAACCGCTACGGAAGAAGCGAAAACGACATTCCCCCCGAGGCCGCTGAGGAAGTCATGGAAGTTCCCCTCTTGGCTGTAGTTCCTGAGGACCCCAAAGTCAGGGAGGCAACTCTTGAGGGTATCCCCGTTGTGGAATACGCCCCAGAGTCTGAGGGTGCCAAGGCTTTTATGAAGCTGGCCGAGGAGGTTGTTAGAATAGCAGGCCTTAAGGCAAGGGTCATGTACTGAGGTGGTGCGATGATACTGATTTTCCTGGGCACCGCAGGTAGCGGAAAGACCACTATAACAGCTTCCTTTGGTGGGTATCTTGAGAAAAACGGTAACTCAGTTGGTTATGTCAACCTCGACACCGGGGTGAAGAAACTCCCCTACAAGCCGGACATCGACGTCCGTGATATAATAACTGTTGAAGAACTAATGAAGGAAGGTTATGGGCCAAACGGGGCCATAGTTGAGAGCTATGACAGATTGCTTTCCCACGCTGATGAAATACTTAGTGGAATACTTGAACTGGATGAAGAGCTCGACTACCTCCTTATAGACACTCCCGGACAGATGGAAAGCTTTCTTTTTCACGAGTTCGGCATGAGAATAACCAGTGGCCTGAAGGAACCCCTGGCCGCTTACCTTTTCGGTCCGGATATTCTTAGGAGGCCTTCCGACTACTGTTTCGTCAAGTTCTTCGCTATAATGATAGACCTCCGTCTGGGCACGACAACGGTTCCCGTTCTCAACAAGGTCGACTTAATACGTGAAGAAGAACTATCCTCGATAAGGCGGCTCCTTGAGGACATAGATTATTTAAACGCCCGTCTTAAGCTCGATCCATCCATGCAGGGCTTTTTGGCCTATAGGATATGTTCCTTCCTTCCCGAAGTTTCCCCGCCGGTTAGGGTTGTTTATGCCTCCGCTAAAACCGGCGAGGGGTTTGATGAGCTAGAAACCCTCTCCTATGAGCACTATTGCACCTGTGGAGATCTGACCTGAATTCCTGGACAGACGTTCACATCCTGCAACTTTTTTGAAAAAACATCTTCAAGTTGGAATTGGCAACGCTTATCTGGCATCTTCATGACTACACTGGGGGAGTGCCATGTGCCTGATCGCAGGAGGAATGGGATTAAATCTGAAGGATAAGTTCATTCGCATGATCCTCACCGGGAAACACAGGGGTCCTGATTCCTTTGGCGTGTGGACGGATTTGGGAGTTTTCAAGTCAGGTGACTTTTCAAAGATCAGTGAAATTCCCGAGGGAAGCGTGGGCCTTCTTCAGTGCAGGCTGGCAATGACTGGATCGAAGGGCTTTACACAGCCCTTTTTCAATGATATCGTTCTCGTTCACAACGGAGAGATCTACAATTACCGCCAGCTCAGGGATTACCTGGAGGGCAGGGGTGTTGAATTTGAAACCGATGTTGACAGCGAGGTCGTACTCCGTCTCCTCGAGCACCTACTCTCGAAGGGCTTGAGCGTCCATGAGGCCGTTAAGAGGGCCATGATAATGATGAACGGTGATTATGCCGTTGCTTTCTTTTGGAGGGGTAATATTTACCTGTTCAGGGATCCCGTTGGAATAAGGCCCCTTTACTTTTCTCCCAACGGCTTTTTTGCCAGTGAGAAGAAGGTTCTCTGGGCAATAGGTGAGAAAGCCGTCCCCGTTGGGCCCGGTGAGCTGGTGAGGCTTTCCCCCAGAGGTGCTGATAGGAAAAAAGTTCTTGACATTAGAGAGCTCCCCTGGTGTGAAAAAGAATTCACCGAGGAAAGGGCTATTGGGGCTTTGGTGAAATCTCTCGAGTGCTCCGTCAGGATGAGAGCTGGTTCCAGAACTGGGGTTCTCTTCTCCGGTGGTCTGGACAGTTCAATAGTCGCTTACCTGGCCTCAGAGTTTTCAGACGTTACTCTCTACACTGCCGGCGTTGAGGACAGTCCCGACGTTGAGTGGGCCAGAAAGGCCTCTGACGAGCTTGGTATTCCGCTAAAGGAGGTGCTATTAACCAAAGAAGATGTTGAAAACATCGTTGAAAAGGTCATCTTCGCCATAGAAGAACCTAGCTTCATGAACCTTGCTATAGGGGTTCCCCTCTATTTTGCCACAGCACTCGCTGCTTCCGATGGCCTTAAAGTCCTGCTCAGCGGTCAGGGAGCGGATGAGCTCTTTGGTGGCTACGCCAAGTACCTTGAGGATCCAGGGCTGATGGAGAGAGACCTTCTTGAGCTGGGTGAGAAGAACCTGGCCAGAGACGACAAGATAGCTATGTACAACGGTGTTGAAACCAGGTACCCTTACCTTGCACTTCCACTCGTTAGGCTGGCACTTAAAATGCCACACGGTATGAAGATCAAAAACAGTGTCAGGAAGTGGGTTCTTAGAAAAGCCGCCGAGAGAATGGGACTTCCCACCGATGTAGTTTGGAGGGAGAAAAAAGCCGCCCAGTACGGTAGCGGTTCCCAGAAAATCCTGATGAAGCTGGCCAGGGAGAGAAAAATGAAGCCCAGTGAATTTGCTGAGTTCCTTTTCAGAAAAGTCTTTGGTTCAGTAGGTTGGCCTTGAGAGTCCCTCTGCTTCATAGAGGAGTTCAACGGTTGGTTTTAGCTCCTCTATGTTCAGCAACACGGAGTTTAGCAGTGTTATTGCTCTTGCGGCTTCTCCCCTTTCAAGGTAGTAGTTGGCTTCCTCAACGGCAAGTAGGGCGTTTTCATTCTTTTTCTCGGCTCCGTAGACCTTTAGGATAGCGGCCCTCATAAGTGCTTTAGTCTTCAGGTCCCCGATCCTGTTTAGTGCTTCCTTGTAGACTTTAAAAGCCTCTGTCGTTTTTCCCATCGAGAGGAGGGCCTGGGACAGCTCAAGGAACTTTTCTCCCGCCTTTCTCTCATTTCCCTCTTTTTGATGGGAGGATATGACCTGATAGAGCATTCTGGCGTTGTTTAAGCCTATTAGCTTGGCCCTGTTTGCGTTTCCTGCCAGAAGATAAGCGTACTGGGCTTTGAGGAGATAACTGGTTGTTCCGTCCAAATCGCCCTGGGAGTAGGCGATCTTGCTGGCCTTTTCATAGTTTTTGGCTGCTGTGTCCATCATTTCTATATAGTGAGAACCGTAGCCGAAGAGCTCCAGAACGTAGGTGGCGACCTTGTAAAAGGCCTCGGCGGCCTTTTCGAATTTTCTATCTTCGAGCATCTTCTCGGCCAGCTCCCCGTATATGGTTACTAGAATGTCGGCAATCCTTTTGATAGATTCTTCATCCTCAAGTATCTTATAGTATCTGAACGCATCTTCGTACGTCTTGATCGCCAGCGAGAGGTTTTCGTTTTCCCTGTATGCATTGGCTAGATCCTCGTAAATCTCTGCGAAGTATTTTGCATATTTCTTGAGGTTCTTTTCGTCCCCTATGGTCGCGAAAATGGAGAGAGTTTTTGAGATGTACTCGCTGAGCTTATTTACATCAACTTCAAACTTTGCCAGTTCCTCCTCGATGAGTTCTATGTAAAGCGAGGCGCTCTTGAGAAGCGGTTTTTTGGCCATATCGGGCTTTCTCAATCTCCCTAGAAAGAAATATCCAAAGTACCGGTATAGCCTAGCGGCGTCTTCAAATTTTTTTTCTTCCTCGTACTTTTTCGCCGCTCGAAGAATTAGCTTCAATCCTTCCTTTATTTCCCCTTCTTGGAGCTTTTTGAAGCCCATCCTCTCGAGGTCCTCAGGTGAGGCAAGATCTGGAAGGATAGTCAATTTGCTCACCCCGTGATTTAAAGCTTCAGTCCCTAAAGTTTGATATGGCCCTTTCTATTTAAGCTTATCCAGCTTATACTTTGACAACCCGGTAGCCGGCTGCTTTTCTGAGTCGGTTCATTACGGCCATACCAAGGCCACTTTCCTCCACACCTTCCGCTATTATGAGATCTACCCCCCTCCTGTCCAGTTCTCTCAGGGCTTTGAACAGGTTCCTGGCAACTTCTTCAACGCTCCCCCCAAGGTAGAAAAATTCGTCGGCATCATGTTCTTCCGTGGCCATTACTCCAACCTTGAATCCCTTTTTTCTGTACTCCTCAACGAGCTCGTCTATCTTCTCCCTGACTTTTTCTCGGTTGCCTTCTACTACTATCACCTGTGCGTTGGGTGAGTAGTGCTTGTACTTCATCCCTGGGGACCTCGGTATGTCAACTTTCTCTCCCTTCACGGCCGGATGAATGATAATCTCTCCGATTACCTTCTTGATCTCTTCAACTGGAAGTCCCCCCGGACGAAGAAGTAGAGGCACTTCGGACGTCAGGTCTATAACGGTTGACTCAACCCCAATTGGGGTTTCCCCTCCGTCAACTATGCAATCTATCTTCCCGTAGAAGTCCTCGATGACATGGTCTGCGGATGTTGGGCTTGGCCTGCCGCTTATGTTTGCCGAGGGGGCGGCAACTGGAACGTTGCTGAGCCTTATGAGCTCCAGTGCTATTGGATGGGCGGGCATTCTCAAGGCAACGGTGTCTAGGCCACCGGTAGTGGTTCTCGGCACGGTATCCCTCGCGGGCAGGACAATTGTCAGGGGCCCCGGCCAGAACTTTTCAGCCAGTTTCCATGCTTTTTCTGGAACTTCCTTTGCCAGTTTTTCGAGCCATTCTACCTCCGCTATGTGAACTATCAGGGGGTTATCAGCGGGCCTTCCCTTGGCCTCGAAGATCCTTCTGACAGCACTTTCGTTGAGGGCATCAGCGCCAAGGCCATAAACCGTCTCGGTTGGAAAAGCAACAAGACCACCTTTCTTAAGTATCCTGGCCGCCACGCTCAATTTATCCCTTTGTACTCCTTCCCGCATCAGGATCACTATCGTCATACCATACCACCGGGATTGTGCCCTTTTACGTCAATCCTTGGCAGGGGTACGTGGTAGGGCAGGCCCATCTCCTTGGCTATTACGAAGAGCATCGGCGCCACAGAGTGGGTTATAAAGTTGACGACCTCGGTAAAGACCTCGGGCTTGACTTTTCTCTCGCTTTCCCACGTGTCCAGGATCTCATCGATTTCTTCCCTTCTTGGGGGGAGGTACATCACAGCCCCCTCGATGAAGCCCTCAGCTATCTCGGGCCTGTAGGTTATCTCGTACTTGAACAGGATCTCAATACCCTGTGTCTTCCCCGTGGGGGTTCTTATCTCGCCGAGGCGCATATCCTTAACTTTGGGGCTTAAGTTTACCTCTATTCTGCCGCCGGGAAAGGGCGGAATTTTCTTTTCGAACTCTATCCTTGTGATGTTTATGCCTATAACCGGCATTTCCCTCACCTCAGACCTTTTTTGGAGAGGCTTTAAAAAGTTAAAGTGATAGCTAAAGTGATGCCGAGGGAAAAGGTCGTCCGGGTATGGGATGAGAGAGAGGTGGTTTATCCCCCAAAAAGATGGCGCTATCTGTGGGAGAAGCGTGAAAAAGCCCTGAAAATAATGGAACGCCTTTCCCAGTTCGACCCGCAGCTCTACGGTAGTGTGGCCAGAGGAGACGTGAGAAAAGACAGCGACATAGACATATTCATCCCGATAAAGGTTCCCAGTTACCTCATCGAACTCGCCCTTGAGGGCCTCGTGCGGAGGAGAAAGATAGTGATGGCAACGCCCTGGCACCTCATAAAGGGCGTCATCGAGATAGACGAAGAAACGACCGTTACCTTCCCGCTGATCGAGCCAACCGACAGGGAGCTTGAGTTCTACCGCTGGGGAGGGATGATTGACCTGTGGGGAGTCAAAACCAGGGAGCGCGTTCCCGGGGTGAACAAGAAGCTCATACTCATAATCCCGACCGAGAGGGGGCACATTGAAAGGGAAGTCGTTGGCAGGGAGAGCGAGGTCGCGAAAATTCTTGGCGTGAGCATTGACATCGTGACGGAGCGCGTCCATGTCCTCATGAGGAGGGACAGAATAGGGAGGACGGGAATCTATCTCAACGAAGAAGTGCCCGACTGGATGAGCTTTGAGGAGGCCCTGAAAATCATCGCCGACCGCGACCCGAACGTGAGGAAGAAGGTTAGGGAGAGGGGAGGAGTTTAGCAACCCTTATATCTTTCAAAACAGAACCAACCTTGGGTGGAGAGAATGGAAACCGTTAAGGTTGAGGTTCCCAAAGAGTTTGAGAAAAAAGTTAAGGAGTATCTTCAGGAGCTTGAAAAGAGGCGTGAGATTCTGAAGAAGACGGCAGGGATACTGAAAACCGAAAAGTCCGCCAAAGAGCTGAAGGTGGAGATTTATGAAGAGCTTTATGGTTGATTCCACCGTTCTTGTCGAGCACTTGAAAGGGAACCCAAAGGCCACTGAACTTCTTGAGGCACTCATTGATGGAAATGTAGAGGGATATATCAATGAAACCGTTGCCTCAGAAGTCATTTTTGTATATTTAAAGCTCAAAACTGGCAGGAGCTTTAGAACGCTCAAGAAAAAACCGAATTTAGTCAAGAAAGTCCAAAAAGAACCTGTTTACGAGCTTCTCTCACTGTTCAAGTTCCTTGACACAAACGAATTCGTGTTTGCCGTTTCCAAAAGGCTGGTAAATGAATATGGTCTCCTTCCTAACGATGCAATTATTGCTGCAACGGCCATCTTCTACAAACTCGATGGGATAATAACCCTCGATGAAGACTTTGAGAACATAGCCCAAAACGAGAATCTTCTGTTAATTTCGTCCCCCGAGGAACTCTCAAGGATATAGTGAACTGTATACACAACAACCTCGTATGAACCCCTGTATTGCGCACAGAATAATGCTCCAAAGGGAGATTTGGAAAAGGAAGAAAAATCAATCCTGGCAGCAGCGCTCCTTCATGTGGGCTGGCAGGATTTCCTTGAAGCCCGTGTACTTCCACAGGGCCCTCGGGAGCTTGACAACGCCTTCCTCCGTCTGGTGGTTTTCCAGGATAGCGACGATGGCCCTTGAGGTGGCTATGGCAGTTGAGTTCAGCGTGTGGACGAAGCGCGGCTTCTCGTTGGTCTTATCCCTGAAGCGGATGTTCAAGCGTCTTGCCTGCCAGTCGGTGCAGTTGCTGGCTGAAACGACCTCCCTGAACTTGCCCTGGCCGGCCATCCAAGCCTCGATGTCGTACTTTTTGGCCGCGACGTAACCGAGGTCGCCGGTGCAGATGTTGACGACGCGGTAAGGTATCTCAAGGGCCTGGAAGAGCTCCTCCGCGTTGGCTATAATCTTCTCGTGCCAGTCCCAGCTCTCCTCCGGGCGGGAATAGACGAACTGTTCGACCTTGTGGAACTGGTGGACGCGGAAGATTCCCTTGGTGTCCTTTCCTGCAGTTCCTGCCTCCTTCCTGAAGCAGGGGCTAACCCCGACGTAGAGGAGCGGCAGGTCTTTTCCGTCGAGTATCTCGTTGGCGTGCATTCCAGCTAATGGGTGCTCGGCCGTCGGGATGAGGTATAGGTCTTCGCCCTCAACCTTGTAGATTACGTCCTCGAAGTCCTCAAAAGTAGTTGCTCCCTCTTCCACGAAGCGCCTGACCATATAGGGCGGAATCACCGGGGTAAAGCCCTTCTCTATGAGCTTGTCAAGGGCGAAGCGTATCAAAGCTAAATCGAGGATGACCAGCTCGTTGAGGAGGTAGTAGAACCTCGCCCCACTCACCTTAGCGGCCCTCTCAAGGTCGGCTCCCCTCAAAAGTTCGAGCATGTCAACGTGAAGCCTCGGTCTCCAGCTCAGAACCTCGTACTCCATCTTCCCGAGGCTCTGCTCCTTAAAGCTTTCAAGGAAGCCCTCCCAGACCTTAGCCTTGCCCCAGAACCTTATCGGGACGTTGTCCTCGTCGCTCTCTCCAACCGGGACGCTCTCGTGGGTTATGTTCGGAAGCCTCCAGAGGTAGTAGTCGATTTTCTTCTTCAGTTCCTCGACTTCCTTTTCGAGTTCCTCAATCTGCTTCACTATTTCATTACTCCTCGCGAGTAAATCGTCTATTGGCTCTCCGGCCTTTTTGCGCTTTCCTATCTGTATTGCCAGCTGGTTGCGCTCCTTTCTCAGGGCGTTTATCTTCTTTAAGTTCTCGCGCCACTTCCTGTCCAGTTCAAGGATTTCATCGATCCACTTGACCTTCTCGGTTTCGCCCCTCTTGAGGAGGTCTTTCTTTACCAGCTCCGGGTTTTCGCGGATGAGCTTTATGTCGAGCATAGCCAACACCTAAGGTTGAGAAACGAGCGGGACTTTAAAAAAGGTTTTGATGGGAAATTGAAGGAATGGAAAGTCAGCCGAAGAACGTTACCTCGACCTCTTCTCCGGCCTCAAGTATCTCCACCGTCTCAGGGATCTCGATGAAGCCGTCGGCCTCGACGAAGCTCGTCACGGCTCCACTTCCCTTCAGTATTGGTACTGCCTTTTCGCCTTCAATCTTAACCGGGAGGAACTGCCTTCTTCCCTTAACGGAGAAGACCTTGTGGACGAGCTTTTTCCTGACCTTCCTTACTTCGCTCTCCCTTCCGATGAGCCTCCTCAGGAGGGGCGCGACGAGAAGGGTGAAGTTGGTGAGACAGCTAGTGGGATAACCGGGCAGGCCGAAGACAGGCTTTCCGTCCACGACGCCTATTATCGTCGGCTTTCCTGGTTGGATTGCTATGCCGTGTATATAGACCCTTCCGAGTTTTTCTATTACCGAACTTGTGAGATCCCTCATTCCACCGCTTGCGCCGCCGCTTATTAACACCATGTCGCATTCGGCAACCCCTTTTATCATCAGATCCGCGAGACTTTTCTCGTCATCCCTCGCGATTCCCAGAAAGCAAGCTTCGCCGCCGAGCTCTCTTATGGCGTCTGTGATGGCCCTTCCGTTTATATCATAGATTTTTCCCGGCTTGAGTTCTTCCCCTGGCAGGACTATCTCGTTCCCCGTGCTTATTACTGCAACCTTTGGCTTTGCGTAGACTTTTACCGTGTTGAATCCCAGGGCAGACAGTAGGGCTGTCTCTTTAAACCCCAGTCTTGTACCTGTTTCGAGGACCAGTTTGCCCCTGGGAATATCGGTTCCGGCTTTCATGACACCCAGGCTTGGGTATGCTGGTTTGTAGACTATTACCGTATCGTCCTTCCTGTCAACGTCCTCAAACTGGATTACCGCGTCTGCTCCTTCGGGAAGCGGGGCACCCGTTGAGACGTAGACTGCTGTACCTGGGGCGAGCTTGATTTTGGGTTCTTCTCCCGCGTGAACTTCTCCTATTACCTTTAGTTCAACGGGGTCGCTTTCGCTCGCCATAAATGTGTCCTGGGCCCTTACCGCGTAGCCGTCCACCGTGGCCCTGTCGAAGGGGGGCACGTTTATCGGAGAAACGATGTTTTCTGCGAGAACCCGTCCAAGGGCTTCGTCTAGGGATACTTCTTCGACTCGGGGCTTGAGTTTGAATGAGTTCACGATTCTTAAAGCCTCTTCCAGCGGGACTACCTTAAGGAAAGCCATAATACCACCGGGGAGAAATGGAATGTGGGCATATAAATCAGTTTTGCTAAATGGAAGCATTAACAGAATTGTGGCGGACCGGCGGGGCTTCGAACCCCGGACCTGCGGCTTAGGAGGCCGCCGCCCTATCCTGGCTAGGCTACCGGTCCAGACCCGTTTTTCCCTTTAGCGGAGGGTATTTAAAGTTTACGGTAAACTGTAGGCGGTGGTGAATATGGATGAGCTGGACTTAAAGATACTCAAACTCCTTCAAGAGAACGCTAGGTACTCCTATAGAGAGATAGCCAAGAAACTTGGCGTTGCGGTTGGAACAGTTTACAATCGAATAAAAAAGCTGGAAGATGCGGGAGTTATCAGGGGCTTCTGCGTTGATGTGGACTACGAAAAGCTTGGTTTTGGCCTTACTGCGGTTATCGGGATAAAGGCAAGGGGGAAGGACATAGTCAGAATAGAGAGAGAACTCTCAAAAAGTCCGAGGGTAATGCAGGTGTACGACGTTACAGGCGAGTATGATATAATCGTGGTTGCCAAGTTTAAGGACAGGGCGGACATGAACAAATTTGTCAAATGGCTGCTCTCTCTTGACGGAGTGGAAAAGACAAACACAAGTGTCGTCATGGATATAGTTAAAGAAAAGTTTGCGCTCTCTCTGTTCACAGAAGAATAAGGTTATTCTGGTTTTCTATAAACCTTTTTGCAAAGTCCACCAAGCTTTCGGCTGGGAGCTCAACTTCTTTCCCGTTTACCCTCCCCCTGAACACGTACTTTCTCACTTCTATTTTTTCGATTGGTTTGAAGTTTGGGTCTTCCTCTATAGTGCTCTCTAGGGCTTTATTGAACTCCGCCTCGGAGACTTCGATTATTATCCCCTCGAGGACAACCTTCTTGCCGCATTCTTCTTCGGGGCACTCAAAATAAAAGGGGGAACCAACTTTGGCCTCCACAGGTAGTGTGAGGCCGGCCGTGTTGTAGACCATGAACTTTGCCATAGTTCATCTCTCCAGGGCCACGATGCTCTCTACAGGAATTCCGTATTCTTCCCTGAGTCTATCAACTATGTCCCCAACGCTCACCAGGAACACCATTCCGACGGGTTCTGCACCGGCCTGCCTGCAGAGGTCAACGAGTGCTCTCTGGGTCTCTCCGCTCCTGACGACGTCGTCGACTATGAGGACTTTCTCCCCCTTCGACAGCGCCCACGATGGGAGATAGAGGGTTGTTATGCTCCCCGAGGCGCTTGGGACGTAGTTGACCTCGTAAAACTTCTCCACACCGACCTCTTTTTTCTTCTTGGCGTAGACAACGTCAACGCCGAGCTCTCTTCCAAGGTGAACTGCCAGTGGAATACCGTCGGTGGCCGCTGTCAGTATCTTTTCGATTTCAACGTCCTTAAGCCTGCTCGCTATTTCCTCGGATAGGAGGGTCATCAGTGATGTGTCGCTGAGTACGGACATGCTGTCGAAAAAGCCCCTGCTGTCAAAGCGAAGCCTCTTTTTCACCTCATTTTCGAGGTTCACGTACTGGGACAACAGCTGGGTAAGCTCTCTGGTTCTCTCGCTGTTGGGAAGGACCTTTCCTCTTACGTATCTGTTGAGGACAGTTATTGGGAGTCCGGTTATCTTTGAAAGCTCTTCGTAGGTGTAGCTTTTCTTCAGGAGCCTGAGTAAAGTAATAAGTCTCAGTTTTTCCTTAACTGACTTCAGCTGGCTCACGCTATCACCTCCGGTGCTCCGCATTTAACAAGAAAATGTATAAATATGTTTCGGTTTTGCTTCACTTTCGCTCAGCGAGTGTCCCCGACTCTTTCGTGGTTTTGGTGTGGTATTCTTCAATCACTTCGCCGTACTCTCTCAGGATGAACTCAGCCGTTACGGGTTCTCCCTCGGGATGGTCTATTCCGGGGCAGAGAGAATCAAGCTTGATGTGAACCTCCATTTTGTCGCCTTTTTTTATGAAAACAAAGGGGTAAAGCCGGCAGGCCAGGGGTCTGTGCTTGTATATTCTGCATCTTTTCGTCTCAGGGTCCAGGAAAACACATGAATCATCAAAGGGTCTCTTTTTCAGGCCGTAACCCAGGAATTTGTCCCCCCTATAGAACAGTTTTTCATAGTCCACGAATTCCCATGCGTTGTACCCGAGTTCTTCTATTCTCTCTATATCCTCGTCTCTGAGTGGTATCTCCAGCTCTCGGCAGCATTTTCCGCAGTTCTCAACGCATTTAAACTTCACTCTGGAGTGAATTGTAACATCTAGAGTCTTCAGGTCTATTGTGGCCACGAGCCTCGTTTCGAGGTTCATGGCCTTCACTCCTTGGCTCCGTAGGTACTGGCTATCAGTGTCTCAGTTGCCTCGATCTCTTTTATTTTTCTAAGGACGTTGTCGTGGAACTCATCGAGGTTCCTTATGTCTTCAACTTCCACCCGGGCAATGAGGTCGTACTCTCCGTATACTTGGTAGACTTCCTTTACTTTGGGGTGGTTTTTAAGCTGGTCGTAGACCTTTTTCTCTGCCCCGGGTCTCGTAACTATAAGGATTATGGCCTCCATCATATTCCAAACCCTCCCAGCCCTCCAAACTTCTTCGCCATTTTTGCGAGCTTCCTCTTATCAAGGTTTTTGAACATCTTTCTCATCTGGTTGTACTGGGCTAGTAATTCTCTTACCTCCTTTGTTGAAGTCCCTGATCCTCTGGCAATTCTCTTTATCCTGGAGTAGTTTATGATGTCTGGGTTTTCGAGTTCTTCCTCGGTCATGGAGTCCATTATAACCTTGTAGCGCTTGAGTTTTTCTTCACCGACTCTAATGGCCTCGTCCGGTAGGGAGTAGCCCAAACCGGGAATCATCTGGAGTACTTTCTGGAGGGGCCCCATCTTCTGCATAGCCTCTAGTTGCGCGTACATGTCCTTTAAGTTGAACTTACCTTTGAGGAACTTCTCTAGATCTTCTTCCTTGATCTCCTGTTCCTGGGCCAGTTCCTCGAACTTTTCAAGAAGGCTCTCTATATCTCCTAGCCCGAGAAGTCTGGAGACGAACCTCTTGGGGTCAAAGGGTTCCAAATCGTCTATCTTCTCTCCGGTACCTATGAACTTTATGGGTGCTCCAGTTGCAGCGACTGCCGAAAGAGCTCCACCGCCTTTAGCGCTTCCATCCAGCTTCGTGACTATTATTGAGCCTATTGGTGTGGCCTCTTTGAACGCCAGGGCTTGATTGTAAGCCTGCTGGCCGATTGTACCGTCTATAACCAGTATGACTTCATCGGGCTGGATGACTGAGCTTATTTGCTTCATTTCCTCTATCAGGCTGGCCTCTTCCTTGTGTCTGCCCGCGGTGTCGACTATGATAACGTCTACACCCTTGTTCTTAAAGTACTCAACTCCTTCTTTAGCCAGCTTTATTGCGTCCTTCTCTTCTGGATTTCCAAACACCTCTATCCCTAGGGGATCAACGAGCTGTTTGAGCTGGAAGTAGGCACCTGGACGCCATGTGTCTGTACACACGAGACCGACCTTGTAGCCCCTCTTTTGGAGGTATCTTGCAAGTTTGGCTATGGTCGTGGTTTTTCCCGATCCCTGAATTCCGACCGTGAGTAGAACTGTGGGTTTCTTCTTTATCTCCAGGGGCACGGCTTCCCTACCGAGGAGATTAGTGAGTTCCTCGTACACTATCCTGATAACATGCTCCCTTGGGCTCATCCCTGCCGGTGGTTTCTCTTTTAGTGCTCTTTCCTGTATTCTTCTGGTGAGCTGAAGAACCAGCCTAACGTTCACATCCGACTGGATTAGGGCCCTCTGTATGTCCCTCACGACCTCTTTTATTAAGGCTTCGTCGATTGTGCCTGCCCTCGCGAGTTTTCTCAATGCACTGTTCAGTGCCTTTCCCAGCCTCTCTAGAGCCATTCTCAACCCTCCGGGGTTAAGTGTTCCGCCATCTTTATAACCCTTCCTTCGTGTTTTTGCGAGTTTGATGTTCATGATTTTTGATTAAACTCCGTTTTAAATCGTTGAATTTTTCCAATTATGTACATTATAGTAAAACTTGGAGCAACCATCCTCTTTAGGTTTAATCTCTATTTTGGAACGAGCATTGACGAAGAAAGCAGAGTTGAAAACTTTTTTAAACCTAAAACCCATATTCTCTTCCGGAATAGGTGAGAGGAGGTGAGAGAATGGAGTGGCTGATTGCACTTTACAATTACAAGTATCTAAAGGACATGGAGCGCCGCAGAAAGAAACCCATACCCGAGGAAATGGAGTACGTTGAAGCACTTCTCCGGTGATATCGTCGTTTGACGATATCCTTTTTAACAATTAACTTTCCGAAATCTTTTTATATATTGAAGTTGTAGTAACTATTGGTGAGTACCATGACCACGGTTATTAAAAGAAACCCCCTCCTGTTTTTGAAGGAGCTTAGAGAATACTACGACGACATCTGGAAGCTCCCTGACAGTCAGTACCTGGTCGATCCTGATTTCCTGGTTGTCGACCCAAAAACTGGAAAAGGAGCAAAGATTGCTTTTGTAGTTCTTGACGACGGAGAAACTGTAAGCGTCGTCTACGACGATATAAGTTGATATTAGTGCACGCTAAAATTCCCCACATAAAATAAGTTTTTAGCTGTATTTTCTCCGGAAAAGTTATATAACGCTGACTCCTTAAAGAACTAATGGGTGGTACTGTGAATACAAGTTCTCCAGAGCGGATAAAACTACACTCTCAGGTTATAAATGTCGCTCAGGAGATCCCTGATCCCTACGTGCGGGCTGTAACCCTTGCTAGAATTGGCCACAGGCTTTATCTTGCTGGTGACGCCAACTACGGGAAGGCTTTTTCCCTTGCTCTCTCTGCCATCAATGATATTGATAATCCATTCATGGTTCTGAAGGCCATGGTGGACATTTCCAAGTATTTTCACCTTTCTGGAATGGAAGAGAAGGCAAAGGATTTACTTAGAAGCGCCTATGAGGGTTCTCTTCTTTTAAAAGGTCCTGCAAGAGACGTGGTCCTTTTGGATATAGCAAGGGGTGCTCTGGCTATCGGAATGCCCGATGAAGCTCTTCTTTACTCAACTGACATTCAAGACATCCAAAGGCGGGACCTTATTATGGCGGAAGTCGTTCAGTTTTATATCAAAAGGGGTGATCTGAGAAGGGCGTCATCCCTCTTAGATGGGGTGTCTTCGGAGGAGGTAAAGTCGAGGATTTCCTTTGAGCTTCTTAATGCTTACCTTAGAAGGGGGGAATTTGCAAGTGCCCTGAGAATTCTTCCCAAAATAGAGGTTTATTACTGGGTGGACTCTTCTATTGAGGAGATCGCTAAAAGGATCAGTGAAGAAGATGCTTTCGAGGATGTTTACTGGAAGTTTGTTGAGGCCATAACGGAGCTCTCCATGACCTCGGGGAAGGATTATTTGACAACGTTTCTAATCGGGCTCTCCCGTGGGGGGAAGGCAAGGTTTGTAGCCAAGGTTTTGAACTCTCTGGCCGATTTTCCACGGGCTGAGGCTGTAAAGAGGATTGCCATGGCCCTTATCTCCAGTCCTAGAAATCTTGAAGAGTTCATCCGTGAGCTATCTCTTCCACCCGAGGAGTTTGATCCCCTTGCACGTGCGGTAATGGATGAGCTGTTGAAGGGACCGGTATCACCCGCTTACCGGGAGGTTGCTCTGATTATAGGGCGGAGAACTGAGGACATGGCTGTCCTCGTTAAAGTTTCCACTTATCTTTCAAAGATTGGCTATCCCGAAGAGGCCAGAACTTTTGCAGAACAGATCATCGACCCATATTTAAGATCCCTGGCGTTTGGTGCCATAGCGCTCGCCCATCTCAAGAGGGGAGACATCGATAGCGCCATTGAAGCGGCTGCCGAAGTTCGTGACAGGGACTGGGGGTCATGGTTGATGGGAGAAATACTCGTCAAGGTAGTTGAAAGCTCTATAGGAGAGAACGCTGAGGAAGAGTTAAGCGAGAGGGCTCGGAAGCATAAAAAGTGGAGAGAAGATATTGGCCCCTAAACCTTTTTAATGAATTCGGGCTGATTGTTTTAGGTGGTGTGCATGCCGAGGATAGCGATAATAGGTGGTTCTGGAGTTTACGACCCTTCTTTGCTCTCTAACATCCGGGAGCAGGTCGTTGAAACGCCCTACGGTAGGGTTAAGCTGAAAATTGGTGAGTACGAAGGCGAAGAAATAGCCTTCCTCCCAAGACACGGCGAAAAACACAGTGTTCCGCCGCATAAGATAAACTACCACGCCAACATATGGGCCCTTTATGAGCTCGGCGTTGAGAGGATTCTTGCCACCTCAGCTGTTGGTTCCCTGAACTTGGATATGAAACCAGGAGATTTTGTAATACTCGACCAGCTGATGGACTTCACCAAAACGAGGCACTACACCTTTTACGACGGAGAGGACAGCCCTCACGATAGGAAATTCGTCGCCCACATAGACTTTACGGAGCCATACTGTCCGGAACTCAGAAAGGCTCTGATGAGTGCGGCTAAGGAACTGGGTCTCAATTACCACCCGACCGGAACCTACGCATGTATGGAGGGTCCGAGGTTCGAAACCCGGGCGGAGATAAGGGCACTCAAGATACTCGGTGCCGACGTCGTCGGAATGACTCAGTGTCCGGAGGCAGTTCTGGCAAGGGAACTTGAGATGTGCTACGCCAGTGTTGCTGTAGTTACCAACTACGCCGCTGGAATAAGCAGGGAAAAGCTGACCCACACTGAAGTAGTGGAGCTCATGGAGAAAAAGGGCAACGAACTCAAGTTGCTCTTGATGAGTGCCATCAGGTATATCCCCAAAGAGCGCCGCTGTCCGTGCAAGGACGCCCTGAAGGGCGCGACCGGTGAGTGATGTCCTCTTTTCTTCATCTCTCTTCCAAAAAGTGCTTACGTTGAGAACTTAAGGTTAAAGAAAGCGTTTAATAATCAGAAACCCCGTTCTTTATGGTGATTGAAGTGAAGTACGACGTCGTGGTTATTGGAGCCTCCGCTGGAGGATTGACGGCAGCAATTTCCGCCAAGAAGTTCTACCCTGACAAGACCGTCCTGGTCATCAGAAAAGAAGAAGTCGGGATGATACCCTGCGGAATCCCGTACATATTTGGAACCCTGAAGAGCGTTGACGATGACGTTCTGCCTGTTGAAAGATTCCTGAAACCCCTCGGTGTTGACATTCTGACCGATGAGGTCGTTGAAATTGACCCCAAGAGGAAAGTCCTCAAAACTAGGTCGGGAAGGGAAGTTGCCTGGGAGAAGCTCGTCATCGCAACGGGTTCGAGGCCGGCAAAGCCGAACTTTCCGGGTGTTGAGCTCGATGGTATCTACACAGTTCCCAAGGACTACGAATACCTCAAAAGGCTCAGGGAGAAAATTGAGGAAGCGGAGAGGGTTGTTATTGTCGGTGGTGGCTTCATAGCCCTTGAAGTTGGAGACGAAATAAGGAAGCTCGGAAAGGAAGTCACGCTTGTTGTCAGGAGCAGGCTTTTGAGGAACTCCTTTGATCCGGAGTTCAGTGAGATGATTGAGGAAAGACTGAAGGAAGTCGGGGTTAATATCGTCCACGGCCAGGTTGAAGCGTTTGAGGGAAGCGGAAAGGTCGAGAAAGTTAAGCTCCTCGGTGGGGAAGAAGTTCCCGCGGATTTGGTAATTCTCTCGACCGGCTACAAGCCAAACGTTGAGCTCGCGGTTAAGGCCGGGCTCAAGGTTACACGCTATGGTATCTGGACCGATGAGTACATGCGGACTTCTCATCCGGACATCTTCGCAGTTGGAGACTGCGTTGAGCACAGAGATTTCTTCACAGGGAAGCCCTACGGCCTTATGCTCGCCTCGACAGCGACCTTCGAGGCTAGAATAACGGGTGCGAACCTCTTCAAGCTCCAAATCGTGAGAGAGAACAGGAGGACGATAGGTGTTTACTCCACCCACGTTGCAGGATTAACCCTCGCTGCTGCTGGATTGACTGAGGAGAAAGCCAGGGAAGAGGGCTTTGAGGTTATAGTCGGCTACGGAAAGGGCCCCGACAGGCACCCCGCGAAGTTCCCGGACACCTCGATGGTAACGGTCAAGCTCATATTCTCCCGCGACAGGGGGGCGATACTCGGCGCCCAGATAGCGGGAGGAAAGAGCGTCGGCGAGATGATAAACATCCTCGCCCTGGCGATCCAGAAGAGGCTGACCGCGAGTGAGCTCTACACTCTTCAGATAGCCACCCACCCGCTCTTAACGGCTTCCCCAGTAGGCTATCAGATTTTACAGGCCGCCGAGGACGCGCTAGCGAAGCTGAGGGCTTGAAACCTCTTGCCCTGTTTCTGCTCTCTTTTTAGCAAACTTTTCAGTGCAAAGTTTGATCAGAGAGATTCTTTTCCCTCCAAGAGCAAAAGGTCAGTTGTGCCTTATTCAAGGGCAAGTTTTGAGTGGGTTTAACGTTAAATTACACTCTCCAAGCAGTTTCAACTTTATTATCGACGCCCGAAGGGTGCCTTTAGAGAGCGAAACACTCACCAAAGGAGCAAGCAAGTAAAAAACCCTTCAAGACCTGAAGCTTGTAGAGGAGGCACCTAATTTTCCGCCAGCGCTTTCGTCAGAAAGGGCTGTAATGGTGCGGTGGCCGGGATTTGAACCCGGGTCACCGGCTTGGGAGGCCGGTGTCCTGGACCAGGCTAGACTACCACCGCGCGTCCTCATTATGGGATGTGAAATTTAAAAGTTTTACGCGGACTAAGATGGACAGAGTAGTTCATTGAGGGTGCTTTTTGGGTGTGAAACCTCTCTTAAACTTTTCGTAAGGCCTATAAACCCTTCACCTCACTTCTACCTCGAAAAGCTTATATAGGTGAACCTGAACCGGTGGATAGTGGCGGTCATTCTTAAAAAACTGTAAGGGGGCATTTCTCGGTGGCGGCGAAAAAAGAATTTAGTGTGTTTATGCACGAACTGGTTCCAGAACACAGGATACTTAGCGAGGAGGAGAAGGAGGAGCTCCTCAGGAGGTACAGGATCAAAATCTCCCAGCTCCCCCAGATACTGGCTTCTGATCCAGCAGTAGTGGAACTGGGTGCAAAGCCCGGCGATGTTATTGAGATAAAGAGAAAGAGTCCTGTGGGCACTTCCTACTACTACAGGCTCGTTGTTGAAGGCTGATTTTGAGGTGAGACCATGAGCGCGAGAGGACCCACTCTTGTTGATGTTACCCCCGACGACCTCTGGCTTGTTATGGAATCCTACTGGAAGGAGAAGGGACTTGTTAGACAGCACCTCGACTCTTACAACGCCTTCATTGACTATGGCCTTCAGGAAGTAGTTGACGAGTTTGGCGGTGTTAAGCCAGACATACCCAACTTCGAGGTCAAGTTCGGGAAAATAAGGATAGGGGAACCAGTATTTCAGGAAGCCCAGGGACAGAGAAGACCTCTTTATCCCATGGACGCCAGGATAAGGAATCTCACGTATTCTGCGCCACTGTTTTTGGAACTCATTCCAGTAGTCAACGGGATTGAGCAGGAACCCGTTGAGGCGAGAATTGGAGAGCTCCCAATAATGCTCAAGTCCAAGATATGCAGGCTTTACGGCCTCAGCGATGAAGAGCTCGTGAAGCTCGGTGAGGATCCAAAGGATCCGGGAGGATACTTCATCATCAACGGTTCTGAGAGGGTTATTGTTTCTATCGAGGATCTCGCACCCAACAAGACCCTCGTCGAAAGAGACGAAAGGCAGGACAGGATAATTGCCAAGGTCTTCTCTTACAGACACGGTTACCGCGCACTTATAACCGTCGAGAGGAGAAAAGACGGGATTCTTTACGTCACGATTCCGAACGTTGCTAAACCAGTCAAGTTCGTTTACGTAATGCGCGCCCTCGGTCTTCTCAGCGATAAGGAGATAGTCGAAGCGGTTAGCGACGACCCGAGGATTCAGCAGATCCTATTCGACAACTTGGAAGATGCCAGCGATATAAGAACACAGGAGGATGCGCTCGATTACATAGGCAAACTTGCCCTGCCGGGACAGCCAAAGGAGTACAGGCTTAGAAGGGCCGAGC
The DNA here is from genome assembly GCF_002214385.1 of Thermococcus gorgonarius. Classification (NCBI taxonomy): domain Archaea; kingdom Methanobacteriati; phylum Methanobacteriota; class Thermococci; order Thermococcales; family Thermococcaceae; genus Thermococcus; species Thermococcus gorgonarius. Next base: position 180,967 of record NZ_CP014855.1, read on the forward strand.
ACATAATAGACAACAACCTCCTGCCACACATGGGCGTTGAGCCCGAGAATAGAAAGGCCAAGGCCTATTACCTCGGAATGATGGCCCTCAAAGTTCTTGAGCTCTCACTCGGCCTGCGCGGTGAGGACGACAAGGATCACTACGCCAATAAGAGGCTCAAGCTGGCTGGAGACCTCCTTAAGGATCTCTTCCGCGTTGCCTTCGGCCAGCTCGTCAAGGACATGCAGTACCAGATGACCAAGACTTACCAGAGGAAGGGAGAAAGATACACCTTCCAGAACATACAGCGCTTTGTCAGGAACTCGATAAGGCCCGACGTGTTGAGCGAGAGGATAGAGCACGCCCTGGCGACCGGTTCATGGCCGGGCGGAAGGACGGGTGTCAGCCAGCTCCTCGACAGAACGAACTACATGTCGACTCTTTCACACCTGAGGCGCGTAACGTCTCCACTAAGCAGGGATCAGCCCCACTTCGAGGCGAGAGATCTCCACGGAACTCACTGGGGTAGGATCTGTCCGACCGAAACGCCTGAAGGTCCGAACTGTGGTCTCGTTAAGAACCTCGCCCTGATGGCCCAGATCACTACAGGACTCCCGGAGGAGGAGGTAAGGGCTTATCTGGAGAAACTTGGCATAGTCCCCATTGAGGAGAGAAGACCTGCTCCAGGCCTTTACAGAGTTTACCTCAATGGTGTTCTTATTGGCACGGTTGAGAACGGACGCGAGCTCGTCGAGAGAATAAGGGCCGACAGAAGAGCGGGTAAGATAAGCGACGTAATCAACGTGGCCCTCTACGAGGAAGAGGACGTTAAGGAGATTTACATAAACAGCGACGATGGCAGGGTCAGGAGGCCGCTCATCGTAGTTGAGAACGGAAAGCCGAAGCTCACCAGGGAGCACGTCGAGGGCATAAAGAACGGAACGCTTACTTGGAGCGACCTCATCAAGATGGGAGTCATAGAGTACCTCGACGCCGAGGAAGAGGAGAACGCCTACGTGGCAACATGGCCATGGGAAGTTACCGAGGAGCACACCCACCTCGAGCTCATGCCTGCTGCGATACTCGGAATTCCGGCTTCACTCGTCCCCTATCCGGAGCACAACGCGGCCCCGCGTAACACCTACGGAGCCGGTATGGCCAAGCAGAGCCTCGGTCTCGGCGCTGCCAACTTCCGCATAAGGGTCGACACGCGCGGCCACCTCATGCACTACCCGCAGGTTCCGCTCGTCAACTCACGCATAATGAAGGCCGTTGGTTTCGAGGACAGACCTGCGGGCCAGAACTTTGTCGTTGCAGTTCTCAGCTACCACGGGTACAACATGGAGGATGCTGTTATCATCAACAAAGCATCAATAGAGCGCGGGTTGGCTCGTTCGACCTTCTTCAGAACCTATGAGGCCGAAGAGAAGCGCTACCTCGGTGGCCAGATGGACCGATTCGAAAAGCCAGACCCGACCATCAAGGGCTATCTTGGAGACAGATACTACCGCAATCTCGATGAGGACGGTATAATCTTCCCAGAGTCAAAGGTCGAAGGCAAAGACGTCCTCGTTGGAAGAACTTCCCCACCCAGGTTCCTTGAAGAGCAGGGTCGCCTCGGTGGAATCGCCCTCCAGGAGAGAAGAGAAACCAGCGTTGCAGTTAGACCGAGTGAGAAGGGTATAGTCGACAAGGTGATAATCACCGAGACAGGTGATGGAACCAAGCTCGTCAAGGTTACGGTGAGAGACCTCCGCATTCCGGAGCTTGGAGACAAGTTCGCTTCAAGGCACGGTCAGAAGGGCGTCATCGGTTTGATCGTTCCGCAGGAGGACATGCCTTGGACCGAGAGCGGTATCGTTCCGGATTTGATTGTCAACCCGCACGGTATCCCGAGCCGTATGACCGTCGGACAGCTCATTGAGGCCATCGGTGGAAAGGTAGCCTCGCTCAAGGGCAGGCGCGTTGACGGAACTGCCTTCATCGGTGAGTCCGAGGAGAAGCTAAGAAAGGAACTTGAAGAGCTCGGCTTCAAGCACAGCGGAAGGGAGGTCATGTACGACGGTATAACCGGAAGAAGGCTTGAGGCTGACATATTCATAGGCGTCATTTACTACCAGCGCTTGCACCACATGGTTGCCGACAAGATGCACGCGCGCTCTCGCGGTCCGGTTCAGGTTCTCACCAAGCAGCCAACCGAGGGAAGGGCCCGCGAGGGAGGTCTCAGGTTCGGTGAGATGGAGCGTGACGTACTCGTTGGTCACGGTGCGGCAATGCTCCTCATAGAGAGACTCCTGGAGGAGAGCGACAAGACGGAAGTATTTGTCTGTGAGAACTGCGGACACCTTGCCCTAGAAGACAAGCGCCGTGGTAAGGTCTACTGCCCGGTCTGTGGTGAGGAAGAGAGGATAAGCAAGGTTGAGATGAGCTACGCGTTTAAGTTGCTCCTCGACGAGTTGAAGGCGATGGTCATTAGGCCTTCCCTCAGGCTGAAGGATAGGGTGTGAGAGCCATGCAGTCGATGAAAAAGGTCATCGGAAGTATTGAGTTTGGAATCCTCTCACCTCAGGAAATCAGGAAAATGAGCGCCGCCGAGATAACAGTTCCGGACACCTACGACGATGACGGCTATCCGATAGAAGGCGGCCTCATGGACAAGCGGCTCGGTGTTATCGATCCTGGACTGAGATGTGAGACCTGCGGTGCCAGAGCGGGCGAGTGTCCCGGTCATTTCGGACACATAGAGCTGGCCAGACCAGTCATCCACGTTGGTTTTGCCAAGACTATCTTCAGGGTTCTCGAGAGCACCTGCAGGGAGTGCGGCAGGATAAAGCTCACCGATGAGGAAATAGAGGAGTACATGAAGAAGTTTGAAATAGTCGGCGACAGAAAGAAGGCCAAGGATAATTTGATCAAGGAGATCCACAAAAAGGCCAAGGAAAGAATGGTATGCCCTCACTGTGGCGCCCCACAGTTCCCGCTTAAGTTCGAGAGGCCAACAATTTACTGGGAGCTCAGGAAGGACGAGGAAGGCAACGACTACAAGCACAGGATGATGCCGAGCGAGATAAGGGACAGGCTTGAGAGGATCCCCGATAAGGATCTGCCGCTCCTTGGCCTTCACCCGGAGAAGTCCAGGCCGGAGTGGATGGTTCTTACGGTCCTTCCAGTTCCGCCGGTCACGATGAGGCCGTCAATCACCCTTGAGAGCGGCATCCGCGCAGAGGATGACCTCACCCACAAGCTGGTCGACATAATCCGTATCAACAACAGGCTCAAGTCCAACATAGAGGCCGGTGCACCGCAGCTGATCATCGAGGATCTCTGGGATCTCCTCCAGTACCACGTCACCACATACATCAACAACGAGACCTCGGGCATTCCACCGGCCAAGCACAAGAGCGGAAGACCGCTTAAAACACTCTCCCAGAGGCTTAAGGGGAAAGAGGGGCGCTTTAGAGGCAACCTCAGCGGTAAGCGTGTCAACTTCTCCGCCCGTACGGTCATCAGCCCTGATCCCATGATAAGCATCAACGAGGTCGGTGTTCCTATAGCCATTGCAATGGAACTCACCGTCCCCGAGAAGGTCACCGAGTTCAACTACGAAAAGCTCAAGCAGAGAGTCCTTAATGGTCCTGACAAGTATCCGGGTGCCAATTACGTCATTGATCCTGAAGGGAGAAGGATACGCCTGATGGAGAGCAATCTTGAGCTCATAGCTGAAAAACTGGACATAGGCTGGACGGTGGAGAGGCACCTTGAGGACGGTGACATAGTCCTCTTCAACAGACAGCCTTCCCTGCACAGGATGAGCATAATGGCCCACCGCGTCCGCGTTATGCCCTACAAGACCTTCAGACTTAACCTGTCAGTGTGCCCGCCCTACAACGCAGACTTCGATGGTGACGAAATGAACCTCCATGTCCCGCAGACGGAGGAGGCCCAGGCGGAGGCAAAGATACTCATGGAAGTCCAGAACCACATAATCTCGCCACGTTACGGTGGGCCGCTGATTGCTGGAATCCAGGATCACATCTCGGGCGGCTATCTCCTCACCAGAGAGGGGGCGTACTTCACCAAGCTGGAAGTCAGTCAAATGCTGACCTTTGCAGGTGTTGAGATTGACGAGCTCCCTGAGCCGGATAAGTATGAGGACGGTCAGCCCCTGTGGAGCGGAAAGACGATCTTCTCACTCCTCCTTCCCGATGACCTAACCATCTGGTACCGCAACAAGCTCTGTGATGAACTGGAGAGATGTGAAGCCTTAGAGAAACTAATCGAGGAGAAACTCGTCCCCGATCCGGAGGAAGTCAGAAAGTTAGCCTACGATGGCTTTGTCTACATCCAGAACGGAAAGTTACTCAGCGGTGCGATAGACAAGAAGGCCTACGGAAGGGAGGACGGAAAGCTCCTCGACATAATAGTGAGAGAGTACGGCGTCGAGAGGGCCAGACAGTTCCTTGACCAGGTCACCAAGCTTACGATCTGGGTCATAACCCACAAGGGCTTTACCACTGCCATAGACGATGAAGATCTCCCAGAGGAGGCTTTGGACAGAATCAAGGAGATAATCCGTGAGGCCGAAGAAAAGGTTCAGAAACTCATCGAGGCCTATGAAAGGGGCGAACTTGAGCCCCTCCCGGGCAAGACACTTGAAGAAACTCTCGAGAGCAAGATAATGGCTGTCCTCGCCGAGGCACGTGACAACGCAGGTAAGGTTGCGGAGAGATACCTTGGTATGGGCAACCACGCGGTGATAATGGCCAAGACCGGGGCAAGGGGTAAGATACTCAACATCACCCAGATGGCGGCAATGCTCGGTCAGCAGTCAATACGTGGAAAGCGTCTTTACCGCGGCTACCGCGGAAGGGTACTAACCCACTTTAAGCCAGGAGATCTTGGAGCGAGGGCTAGGGGCTTCGTTACCAACTCCTACAAGAGCGGTCTAACTCCTCAGGAGTACTTCTTCCATGCCATGGGTGGTAGAGAAGGTCTCGTCGATACCGCGGTTAGGACTGCACAGAGCGGTTACATGCAGAGGAGATTGATAAACGCCCTCCAGGACCTCAAGGTGGCCTACGACGGAACGGTCAGGGATCCAACGGGAATCATAGTCCAGTTCAAGTACGGTGAAGACGGTGTCGATCCAATGAAGAGCTGGCAGGGCAAGACGGTTGACGTTGACAGGGTCATTGTGAGAACCCTTCTCAAGGTGAGGGGGAACGGAAAGGCGTGAGGTGAGAAAATGGTAGCGGCCAAGACCATTAAATCTTTAGTTGAGAAGACTCCCCTCCCGGATGCGGTTAAGGAAGAGCTCTACAACAAGCTCATCGAGTACAATAAGAAGTACAAGCTCAAAAAGGCCGAGGTAGAGGCTATCGTTGAGGAAGTGGTGAAGGAGTACGAGAAGGCCCTTGTTGAGCCGGGAGAACCTGTTGGTACTGTTGCGGCACAGTCAATAGGTGAGCCTTCAACGCAGATGACCCTCAACACCTTCCACTACGCGGGTGTCGCTGAGATAAACGTTACCCTCGGTTTGCCCAGAATTATCGAAATTGTCGATGCCAGGAAGAACCCATCAACACCAATCATGACGGTTTATCTTGACGAGGAGCACAGGCACGACATGGCCAAGGCCCTTGAAGTCGCCAGGAGAATAGAGGGAACCACCCTTGAAAACCTCGCCAGAGAGGAGACAATAGACATCCTTAACTTCGAGTATGTAGTTGAGATTGATCCTGAGAGGCTTGAAAAGGCAGGTCTTGACATGGAAAGGGTGCTGAAAAAACTGTCCAGCTCTTTTAAGAGCGCTGAGTTTGAGGCCGACGGGTACACGATCATCGTCAGGCCCAAAAAGGTTGGTAAGCTCTCAGACCTGAGAAAGCTTGCCGAAAAGGTTAAAAAGCACCGCCTTAAGGGTCTCTCTGGCGTCGGGAAGACCATCATAAGGAAGGAAGGCGACGAGTACGTGATATACACCGAGGGCTCGAACTTCAAGCAAGTACTAAAGGTCCCCGGCGTTGATCCAACCAGGACGAGAACCAACAACATCTGGGAGATCGCGGAAGTGCTCGGCATTGAAGCCGCCAGAAACGCCATAATAGAGGAAATAGTGAGCACAATGCGTGAGCAGGGTCTGGAGGTTGATATAAGACACATCATGCTCGTCGCCGACATGATGACTCTGGACGGGGCAATCCGTCCGATAGGGAGACATGGTGTGGTCGGAGAGAAGGCGAGCGTCCTGGCTAGGGCCGCCTTTGAGATAACTACCACGCACCTCTTCGAAGCAGCCGAGAGGGGTGAGGTCGATCCCCTCAACGGTGTCGTTGAGAACGTCCTCATCGGCCAGCCAATCCCCGTTGGAACCGGGATGGTCAACCTGAAGATGGGCCTTCCCCTGAGACCGAAAAGGGAGTAGGGAGGTGTGAAGTATGGATCTTGCGTTTGAACTGAGAAAGGTATTGGAAACCGGAAAGGCAGTGCTCGGTTCAAGGAGGACAATACAGCTCGCAAAAACCGGTGGGGCTAAGCTCATTATAGTGGCTAAAAACGCCCCTGCCGAGATAAAGGAGGACATCTACTACTACGCGAAGCTGAGCGGGATACCCGTTTACGAGTTCGAGGGAACGAGCGTCGAGCTCGGCACTTTGTTGGGTAAGCCATTTGTCGTGGCTTCCCTGGCCATAGTGAACCCTGGCGAGAGCAACATACTCGCCTTGGCTGGGGGTAAGGAGTGATGCCGCTCAAGCTCAACACGGACCAGATCAAGTACATAGCCCTCTTCGAGAGCATGACCGGAGCGACTGTCCTCGACTGCCTCATCGATAACAACAGAAACAGACTCATCTACGTCATAAAGAAAGGAGAAATGGGCCTCGCCCTTGGAAAGAAAGGAGCAAACGTCAAGCGCGTTCAGAACATGCTCGGAAAGGAGGTAGAGCTCATAGAGCACTCCGAAAATCCTGAGGAGTTCCTCAAGAACATTTATAAGAGCCTTGGGGTTAAGGTTAAAAAGATCCACATCACTGAGAAGCGTGATGGTAAAAAGGTCGCCCTCCTTGATGTTGGCCCGCGCGACAAGCCGAGGGCCATTGGAAGGGGCGGCCAGAACATCAACCTCGTGAAGGAGTTGATGGAGAGACACCACGGCATTCACGATGTGGTCATAATTTGAGGTGATGATCATGGCTGGAAAGAAGGCCCCGTATGGAGAATTCGCGGGAAGAAAGCTCAAGCTCAAGAGGAAGAAGTTCCGCTGGAGCGACATAAGGTACAAGAGGAGGGTCCTCCGCCTCAAGGAGAAGAGCGACCCGCTTGAGGGCGCTCCACAGGCCAGGGGAATAGTCCTTGAGAAGATCGCGGTTGAAGCAAAGCAGCCGAACTCGGCTATGCGTAAGGCAGTCAGGGTTCAGCTCATCAAGAACGGTAAGGTCGTCACCGCCTTCACCCCCGGTGACGGTGCCATCAACCACATCGACGAGCACGACGAGGTCATCATCGAGGGAATCGGCGGTCCTAAGGGCGGTTCGATGGGTGATATCCCCGGTATCAGGTACAAGGTCGTCAAGGTCAACAGGGTTTCCCTCAAGGAGCTCGTCAAGGGAAGGAAGGAGAAGCCGAGGAGGTGAAGTGAATGGCCAAGCCACTAACCGAGAGGTTCTTCATCCCGAAGGAAGTCAAGGTCATGGGCAGGTGGAGCGTTGAGGACGTCGAGGTTACCGACCCGTCCCTCAAGCCCTACATAAACCTCGAGCCGAGAATACTCCCGCACAGCCACGGAAGGCACGCAAAGAAGCCCTTCGGCAAGGCCAACGTCCACATCGTTGAAAGGCTCATCAACAAGGTCATGAGGAGCGGCGCCAGCCACTACAAGGCTGGTGGCCACTTCATGAGAAGGGAGCACCGCTCGATAATGAGCAAGAAGATGAAGGCCTACGAGGTCGTTAAGGAGGCCTTCATGATCATCGAGAAGAGGACGAAGCAGAACCCGATTCAGGTCCTCGTAAGGGCTATTGAGAACTCCGCCCCGAGGGAAGATACAACAACGATAGCCTTCGGTGGAATCCGCTACCACATGTCAGTTGACGTCTCCCCGCTCAGGAGGCTCGACGTTGCCCTCAAGAACATCGCCCTCGGTGCGAGCATAAAGTGCTACCGCAACAAGACCACTTACGCCCAGGCTTTGGCCGAGGAAATAATCGCCGCCGCCAACAAGGACCCGAAGAGCTTCGCCTACAGCAAGAAGGAAGAGATCGAGAGGATTGCCCAGTCCTCACGCTGAGGGCTGGTTCCGTCTTACACTTTTCTCCCCTGTTTCTTGGGTGAACTTTTTAACCCTGGGCACCAACTTGTTGTGGTGTGATATCATGATATTCCTCATAGGATTTTCCGAAGATGAAGTTGAGCTCGTAAGGAACGCTTTTGGGGACGTTCCGGTGTATGAAATTCCCGAGGAGTGCAGGGGCTGGATTCTGAGTGAAATCATCGAAAAGGCCGACTCGCTGAAGGGCAGTGGAAACTGGCACGAGAGGAAGTTCTTCCTAATGCACGACCTGAGCAACGAGGAGATAAAGGACGCCCTGAGGAAGATGAAGTCCCTCGGCTTTAGGGGAGTCATCTACGCAACAACAACGCCGAACTCCCTCACCATGAAGCTCGACGAGCTTATAGAGGAATGGCTCGAGGAGGATGAGTACTTCAGGCAGCTGAGAAAAATGAAGAAAGGGCCTTACCTGAACATAGGCAGTAGTTAAGGCAACCGTTCTCGCCTTTTGGATACAGCTTCTTTCTTTTGGCTCCTTCGCCCCCAGTATTGTTCTCTCTGGGGGGAAATAGTGTGGGGCTTATGAAAGGCGGAATCATTAGCTTTGGAGAATATCTTGGATTTTTCCAGCAATGCTCTTGTTTAACCTTCCTTGTCAACTTTTTCGAAGGGGTTGTATATCTTGAGACCCTCAACTTTCTCGAAGTCCTTGACGTTCCTTGTAACCAGTGTTAAGCCGTGAAGGAGTGTTGTGGCGGCTATAACCGCATCAGGGAGCTTTATGCTGACCTTCCTCCTGAGTTCAATCGCAACGTCGGCTATCTCATTGGTGAGCGGTATAACGTGCGCGAAGCTTATGAACTCCTTTGACTTCTCAAAGCCTTCTGGTGTATGGCCTTTCCAGCCGAGGAACTCTATCTTCGTGATTATGGAGACGTTGAAACTTTTCCTCAGGATTTCCTCCACTTTGGGGAGTTCATCCTCAGGAATAGTATCGGCCAGATAGTAGATGAGAACGTTTGTGTCAATCAGAAACCCCTCTCCCATTCCTCCCTCAGCTCCCTGAGGCTTTTTTCTAGGTCTTTTCTGCCCCTGTAGATCCCCCTGTACTTAGAGGGCTCGAAGAACTCAGCTTTTATCTTTTCCCAGAGTTCCGGGGGAATTATGACACCCTTAACTTTTCCGTGCTCATCGTAGATGTATTCAATTCCTTCCATATCCCCACCTGAAGTAGTTTTGTTTTTCGCATATTTAACCCCTTCGTCCTCAGTATTGTACTCTGACTATTATTTCATACCGTCGCAAACGCTCCATCGAGAAGACCCTTTTTAACCATCCAGCTCAAGAAGACCTATAAGGCAGAGCTTTCAATAAATCTCTGATTTCATCCCTTTATCAAACTCCTCCCCACCATGTTGGCAGGCTTATCCACGCCAAAGAAGTCCAGTATCGTCGGAGCTATGTCCATGAGCGAGGCGTTTTCAAGGTTTGCTTTCTCAAAGCCCCAGAGGATGAGCGGAACCTTAACAACCGGCTCGTTGTTGGAGCCGTGCATACCCTTAACCCAGTGGCTTACTCCCTTAATCCCCTTGCACATCCTGTGGGAGCAGAACCAGTAGCCCGGCTTGGCTGAAACTATAAGCTCGCCGCTGTTGGGGCTGTTCAAATGGGGAAGTTCGTCGCGGAAGAAAACGTCTTTAACGCCCGGCGCTTTCCTTAAAACCTCGAAGGCATCCTCAGCGTCGCCCGGGTTTCTCAGGTAAACATGAACGCCCCCGCCAGAAGAGACCCTCCTAACTCCTATCCCGCTATCCACGAGGAGCTCCCTGATGTTCACCCAGGTGTGCACCTCTTCCTGCCCGTGGTCGGCGAAGATTACGAATGCGTACTCGTCTTTAAGCCTTTCCCACAGGGTTCTAACGGCGGTATCGACAGTTTCCACGGCTTTGAGCGCGCCCTCGCTCAGGGGCCCGTGGTCGTGGCTCATCCCGTCTATTGAGGCGAAGTGGACGAGGAGCAAATCCGGTTTACATTCCTCGTAGATGTAGATGGCTGAATTCAAGACCCATACATCTTTCCTCCAGTCCCTGCCGTGTTTTCTATAAAGCTCGTTGCTCGCGAAGAAGGGCGGGAAAATCCTAACGTCCGTTCCACTGAAGGGGGGCATCGTGTAGCCGCTGACGGAACCCGTCCTGATGCCCCTCCCCCGGAGGATATCAACGATAGTTGGAGCTCTGATGACCCTGTGCGGGTTGAAAGCCACCTCGTAGTCGTAGAAGTTAATCTTCCTGTCGGCCAGCCTGTCATAGTAGCCGTTCTCGACGACGCCGTGGTCCTTCGGCCAGACCCCGGTCATGACGCTCGTGTGAACGAGGTCGGTAAGGGTTGGGAAGATTGAGTCAACTACCACGAAATCGCCGTTTTCTGCCAGCTCGCTCAGGAAGGGCATGTGTTTGAGGTTGTAAACCCCGTTACCGTCTAGGCTTATTAGGGCGAGCTTTTTCATTTCGATCACCGGTGTCGGCCTGACGTGCAGTCATCACCGTTCAGTGGGATGGAGTGGTCGTCATCCACCTGCATTATCTCTATCGAGGCGGTATATATTCTTTCCGAGCCACTGGTCTAAAGTTTTCTGCCTCGCGAGATTTCTTAGGATGTAGCTCCTCTCAAGGTATTTCTCGAACGGGTGCTCAAGGCGTCTCTTAATGGCCTCCAGCGCCTCGTTTAACGTCTCAAAGCGCCCTATGGGGTTCTCCATCGCTTTCTTCACGCCGAGCCTTATCTGCCACACGCCAAGAGGGGCGTAGTACTCCGGAGTAACCTCGCGGAAGACGACGGCCCTTGCCTGCCTTTTCCTTTTCCTCAGGGCTTCAAGGACGCTTAGACGGGCCGCGTAGTAGGCCCCAGCCGTTTCCTTGACGTATTCCTTCCTTCCGCGGAAGTCCTCGTAGTCGTGGATTACACTCGGTTCACTCGAACCGAAGAGCGAACCCTTCAGCCAGACCTCAAGGAGCTCGAAGGCGTAGCTCTCGGGCATCAGGAGAACAGCGTAGCGATTTCCAAGGAAGCGGTAAAAGTAAACCTCGTAATCGCTGATGGGCGGATAGTGGAGAATTTCCCCCCTCAGGTTCTTCCCTATCGTGTCCTGCACCGCCGTGATGCTCCACCTCGTCGGGACGAGTTTCTTTTCAACCCCAAGCAGTCCGGCTGAGAGGAGCCTCACGATGTAGTACTCGTCAAAGCCCCAGTTGTAGAGCCTCATTATTGCTTCCTCTGCCTTCAGCTCGTCGCTCACAACGTAATCCGTCTTCCTCGGTATCCTCGGGTTCTCGGTGAGCTCGAAGTCAAGGAGCTCGGCCCGCGGACCGAGAGGCGGTGCAAACTCGCTTGGGATGACCTTGAGAACAGGTCTTTTCTTGAGAAGGATTTCGCTGTCCACGGGTTTTATTGACATGGCTAGCTCCTGAATCTCGCTCAGAACTCTTCCGCTCTTCCTCACGTTCACGTCCACCTTGCTCTCGCCCATAACGAGGAGGGAGCGGTAGTAGAGGATGTCGCGTATAGTTTTGTCCTCCCATTTGAGGGGATTATCGAGGTAGCTCGTGTTCCCCTCTATCGGGGGGACGAGCGGGCCTATTCTAACCTTCGGGTAGCCATACTCACCGACGAAAACACTTGGTGGGGAAGAGCCGAAGAGATGCCTCTTGTTCAGCTTCCCCTCTACCCTTTGGGCTACCCTGAAGCGCTCAAGGATTGGACAGGTCGGTCTTCCGCAGAGCAGCTTTCTGCCCTTGCAGACGGCACAGAGTTTTGAGTTGAAAACGCGCGCATTCATCGAATTTGCTTTTGTACTGTGATATTTATGGCTTTCCCCCGAAAAACCGAAGACCTTTTTGTAAACAGCAGTGGCTAACAAAAGGGATTTTTGCGTATAAGGGTGTTTTCCTAAACCCTTATATACTTCGATGTACTGATATGTCATGAGGTGTTTTTATGTACGGCAACTGGGGAAGGTTTCTGCGCGTGAACCTCTCCACTGGAGAGATAAAGGTTGAAGAGTACGACGAGGAGCTCGCCAAGAAGTGGCTGGGCAGCAGAGGCCTGGCGATATACTTCCTTCTGAGGGACATGGACCCGAAGGTCGACCCGCTTAGCCCCGAGAACAAGCTGATAATTACCCCCGGCCCGCTGAGCGGAACGAGCGCTCCAACCGGTGGAAGGTACAACGTCGTCACGAAGAGCCCGCTGACGGGCTTTATAACCATGGCCAACTCCGGCGGCTACTTTGGTGCCGAGCTGAAGTTCGCCGGCTGGGACGGAATCATCGTCGAAGGAAAGGCAGAGAGCCCGGTCTACATCTATATCAAGGACGACAATGTCGAGATCCGCGACGCGAGTCACCTCTGGGGCAAGGTCGTGAGCGAGACCGAAGAGGCCATAAAGAAAGAGATAGGGAGCAAGAAGCTCCACATAGCCAGCATAGGCCCGGCTGGAGAGAACCTCGTTAAGTTCGCGGCCGTTATGAACGACGGCCACAGGGCGGCTGGAAGGGCTGGCGTTGGTGCTGTCATGGGAAGCAAGAACCTCAAGGCGATAGCAGTGGAGGGAAGCAAACAGGTTCCGATAGCGGACAGGCAGAAGTTCATGCTCACCGTCAGGGAGAAGATAAACAAGCTGAGGAACGACCCCGTTGCTGGTGGAGGATTGCCGAAGTACGGTACCGCCGTTCTGGTCAACATAATTAACGAGAACGGTCTCTATCCAACGAGGAACTTCCAGACGGGTGTCTTTGAGCACGCCTACGAGCAGAGCGGTGAGGCGATGACTGCCAAGTACCTCATAAAGAACCAGCCGTGCTACGCCTGTCCGATAGGCTGTGGAAGGGTCAACAAGCTCCCGACCGTTGGTGTCACTGAAGGGCCTGAGTACGAGAGCATCTGGGCGCTCGGAGCGAATTTGGGCATAAACGATTTGGCCAGCATAATAGAGGCCAACCACCAGTGTGATGAGTTCGGTCTCGACACCATCTCGACAGGTGGAACTCTGGCAGCTGCGATGGAGCTCTATGAGAAGGGCTACCTCACGGACGAAGAGCTGGGCGACGCTCCGCCCTTCAGGTGGGGCAACACGGAGGTTCTTCACTACTACATCGAGAAGATAGCCTACAGGAAGGGCATAGGCGACAAGCTCGCCGAGGGAAGCTACCGCTTCGCCGAGATGTATGGTCATCCAGAATACTCGATGAGCGTCAAGAAGCTTGAGCTTCCGGCATATGACCCGCGTGGTGCAGAAGGACACGGTCTCGGTTACGCAACCAACAACCGTGGTGGCTGTCACATCAAGAACTACATGATAAGCCCAGAGATACTCGGCTACCCGTACAAGATGGACCCGCACGACATAAGCGACGACAAGATAAAGATGCTCATCCTCTTCCAGGATTTGACGGCCCTCATCGACGCCGCTGGACTGTGTGTCTTCACGACCTTCGGCCTTGGAGCAGACGACTACCGCGACATGCTCAACGCTGCCCTCGGCTGGGACTTCTCAACTGAGGACTACCTCAAGATTGGAGAGCGCATCTGGAACGCCGAGCGCTTGTTCAACCTCAAGGCCGGACTCGTTCCGGAGAGGGACGACACCCTGCCAAAGCGCTTCTTGGAAGAGCCGATGCCCGAGGGGCCGAACAAGGGTCACATTGTCCGCCTGAAGGAGATGCTCCCGCGCTACTACAAGCTCCGCGGCTGGACGGAGGACGGAAGGGTTCCGAAGGAGAAGGCGGAAGAGCTAGGCATAGCGGAGTTCCTCTGATTCTTCTTCCCATTTTTGTCCAGCAACTCTTTTATGTTCTCCCAAGGAGAACCTGAGTTAAGGTGATCTTCGTGCTGGTTAAGCTCTTCGCGACTCTAATTGAATTCACTGGAAAGAGAAAGCTGGAAATAAATGGCCCGAAAACAGTTGGGGAACTTTTGGAAGAGCTGGATCGAATGTTCCCCGGCTTTAAAAAAGAGCTTGAGCAGGGATACATAATTCTGGTGAACGGAAAGAACATCGAACACCTTCAGGGCCTTGATACACCCCTCTCGGATGAAGACACCGTTAGCATATTCCCACCAGCAGGGGGCGGTTGAGATGGGCATAAAGTTCACCTTAGACAAGGAGTACACCTTCTCCCTCTGGGACGGAAAGGTTATAGTCAGGCCGAAGCTCGACATGAAGTACCTCTACCTCGAGATTACGAGCCGCTGTAATCTGAAGTGCGAGATGTGCTTCAAGCAGTACTGGGAAGATGAAGAAGGAGACATGGACTGGGAGCTATTTCTCAAGATCCTCGACGATGCTGAGGAGTTCCCGGAGCTTAAGATGATCTACTTCGGTGGTATAGGGGAGCCGACCGTTCACCCACGCTTCATGGACATGGTAAGGGAAGTTAAGAAGAGGGGCTTCGCCCTCGGAATGAGCAGTAACGGAACCCTCCTGACCGACGACATGCTCCGCGAGTTCGCGAAACTCGGCGTTGATTTGATTTACTTCTCCATGGACACGGTTCCAACGGCTCAAAACGCCATAACCCTCGGCCACATAGCGGCCGCCGTAACTGCCGACAAGATAAGGAAGCTCGTCAAGTACCGCGAGGAGTACGGGACGCACAAGCCGAGCATCGGCGTTGAGGTCGTTGTCACCAAAGAGAACTACCAGGAACTCCCCGAGCTGGCCAAGTTTCTCCTCGACCTGGGGGTCGATGCGATGCTCGTCTCGAACCTTCTTCCGCTGACGCCGGAACAGGTCGATGATATAGTCTACGATGGTAGCGTTGACATGACGCCGATCCTTGACGAGCTCTACAAGATAGCCCACAGCGGCCTCTCCATAAAGCTGCCCAAGTTCGAGCTGAGGACCGAGAGGCAGTGCGACTTTGACGAGAACAACGTCGCCGTTGTCCGCTGGGACGGTGAGGTTGCACCCTGCTACCGCTTCCTGCACACATACAAGGAGTACATCTTCGGCAGGGAAAAGAAGGTGAACGCCTACTCCTTCGGCAACGTCAGGGAGAAGAGCCTTGCTGAGATATGGACGAGCGAGAAGTACACGTGGTTCCGTTTCACCATGAAAAATTACATGTATCCCTCCTGTACCGACTGTGACCTAAGGGACGCGTGCGACTTCGTCAAAACGACCGACATAGACTGCTGGGGCAACGAGCCCAGCTGCGCCGACTGTCTCTGGTCAAGGAGGATAGTCCAGTGCCCGATTCCGCAGTACATGTTCGGGAAGTTCTTCTGAGATTCCAAAAAGCTTAAAAACCCTCACAGGCCCATATACGTTGGGCGTCAAGTGCCGCGGTAGCCTAGCCTGGTAGGGCGCCGGCCTGCTAAGCCGGTGGGCGGTGCCCACCGGGGTTCAAATCCCCGCCGCGGCGCCATCGTCTTTCTTCGGGTCAAACGCCGGGATAGCCTAGAGGCGAGGCGAGGGACTGCAGATCCCTTCCACCCGGGTTCAAATCCCGGTCCCGGCTCCAATTTTCCTCGTTAAAAGAGATCAAAAAGAGCTTTGTCTTCTATGATTCTTTTTTCTTCCCCACCTTTGTCGGTACTCTCTTTCAAGCTCTTCGTTCCTGAACGGGTCTCTGTAGGATGGGATTAAATCTGTGCTTATCTTTGACTTCCTGACCTCTACTCCTGCCTGTTTGGCTATGTATCTGAATCTTCTAAATTCTCCTGGCTGGAGAAGGGTTACTGCTTTGCCTTTTTTCCCCATTCTTCCAGTTCGTCCTATCCTGTGGATATACTGTTCTGAGTTCATTGGAATGGAGTAGTTAATAACGTGGGTGATTCCAGTTACGTCTAGACCTCTGGCGGCAACGTCAGTAGCGACCAGTATCTTGGTTCTTCCCTCTTTGAACCTTCTAAACGTCCTTTCTCTGGCCGCTTGGCTCATGTCCCCGTTAAGGGCCTCTGCTTGATAACCATCTCCCCTCAGTCTGCTTTCAAGTTCCCTGGTTTCTCTCTTGGTCTGGCAGAAGATTATCCCGTAGAAATCTTCCTTAAGAATTTCCTTCAGTACTCTGTACTTTCTTCCCCTGGGTACTTCCACGTATTCCTGCTCAACTTCCCCTGGAACAAGCTCATCTCTGCTTACTATGACTATCTCCGGATCCTTCATGTATTTCTTGGCTAGAAGAAGAACGTCCATCGGCATAGTGGCCGAGAACATGAGCGTTTTCTTTTCTTCGGGTAGTTCTTTGAAGATGGCTTCGATGTCCTCCTGAAAGCCCATATCGAGCATTCTGTCCGCCTCGTCAAGGACAAAAAACTTCACATCGTCCAGTTTAAGAGTACCGCGTCTTATATGGTCAAGTATTCTCCCTGGAGTGCCGACGATGACGTGAACTCCTTTGCTGAGGGCCTTTATCTGTGGCCCTATTGGCTGGCCTCCATAAATAGCATAAACGTAAATCCTCTTCTCTCCCCGGAGACTTTTGATTTCATCCGCGACTTGGAGGGCAAGTTCTCTGGTAGGCGTGATTATCATTGCCTGAACGGATTTAACTTTTGGATCAACGGTCTCGATTATGGGGAGGGCAAAGGCGGCAGTTTTTCCGGTTCCAGTCTGGGATTGGCCTATTAAATCCCTCTTCCCGGACATCAGAAGGGGTATAACTTCCCTTTGAATGTCCGTTGGTTTGCTAAAACCTTTTTTCCTAACCGCCACTAACGTGGCCTCGGATAAACCTAATTTTTCAAAACTCATTTTCCTAAACTCCTTATGCTTTTTCAAACGCATTCCTTCTCAAACGGAACGCGTCGAGAAGAAACGCGATCTGGCGGGCCGGGGGGGATTCGAACCCCCGACCTGCGGATTAAGAGTCCGCCGCTCTAACCAGGCTAAGCTACCGGCCCGCAACCCGAAAGCATAGACGGGAAGTTGATTTATAAATCTTTTGGTTGTTCGGTTCGTCTGCTGAGGGAAAACTTTATAAATACACTCTGAGCCCTATAATTGGGCAACGCGGGGGTTGCCGAGCCTGGTCAAAGGCGCGGGATTGAGGGTCCCGTCCCGCAGGGGTTCCGGGGTTCAAATCCCCGCCCCCGCACCAGTATCGTGTTGATTCTCCTTCTGTAAAATTGCTATTGAGAGGCTTCTAGAATTGTGGACTTTCAAAGGTTCTACTCCCCGGTCGTCGATCAGGGGAACATCTTTTCTGCTGTCTCAAAACTGACTATTGAGTTTTGATATTTTGGGCAGGAATTCTTTTTTGGAGAGGTTTACGGCGATATCTCCCGTCCAAACCCTCCAATTACCGAAAGCTTTATATATCTCCAATTCGTTAGAAAATAACGAAAAGCCCTTTAAGGAGGTGTTGGGAATGGCTGAGTTGCCGATTGCCCCAATTGACAGGCTTATAAGGAAGGCCGGTGCCGAGAGGGTCAGTGAGGAGGCCGCCAAGGTTCTCGCCGAGTACCTCGAGGAGTACGCCATAGAGATCGGTAAGAAGGCTACCGAGTTTGCCAGGCACGCTGGCAGGAAGACCGTTAAGGCCGAGGACATCAAGCTCGCCATCAAGGCTTGAAGTCTTTTGGCTTTTCTCTTCCATTTCTGAACCGTTACCGTTTTAAGTTCCTTCTCGGGCATCAGACCATGCCCGAGATAGCCGTTAGGATGACCAAGAGAAATCACAACGCCTTTGTCCACCTCCTTGGAGCTTTGGAAAGTCAGGGATTTGATCTAAGCGAGCTTCTCATAACCAAGGATTTTAACGAGATTCTAAAGGCGCGACCAAAGGTTGTCCTCTACTCATTCTTCACAGAGGAGATATGGGGTTCCCTTCCGAGGGAAGTCAAACTCCTAAAGGAGCAAGGTTCTCTGCTGGTTGCCGGCGGTTATCATGCCATAGCTATGCCAAAGCATACGCTAAACCAGCTCGGTTTTGATATTGCAGTCATTGGCGAGGGTGAAGAAGTTCTATTTCAGCTTCTCACAACGCTCAGGAGAACCGGCTACAGAAGAACTAAAGACCTGCTGGACATTAAGGGCCTCGCATTCTACCTCAACGGCGAGTTTGTTTTCACCGGCTTTACAAAGGTTGAGGACTTCTGGCGCTTTCCACCTTATCCCGAATCCGTGGGGCTTATCTCACCGATAGAGATTACCCGGGGCTGTCCCTTCGGCTGCTACTACTGTCAGACTCCTTATATTAAGGGGTTCCGTATGAGGCACAGACCAATAGACCAGATAGTGAAATACTCACGCAGAATGAAGGACATGCGCTACATCACCCCAAACGCTTTTGCCTATGGTTCCCCTGGTGCGATACTGAAGCTGAACAAGCTTGAGGCCCTCCTAAAGGCGCTTCAGCCGCTGAGGAAGGAGGGCAGACGGCTTTTCTACGGCACCTTCCCAAGTGAGGTAAGACCGGAATTCGTCCTGCCCGAGACCTTGGAACTCCTCATTGACTACGCTGACAACAGAAAACTAGCCATCGGCGCCCAGAGCGGAGATGATGCAATGCTCAAAGCAATGCACAGGCTTCACAAAGTCGAACACGTTAAACGGGCTGTAGAATACATGATAGAGTACGGCTTCGAGCCTGTTGTGGATTTCATAGTCGGCCTGCCCAACGAGAGCGTTGAAAGCCAGAGGAAGAGCATCGAGCTTATGAAGTGGATTATGAGGGAGGGTGGAAAGGTTCGCGCCCACTACTTCATGCCCCTTCCGGGAACACCATGGGCGAGGTGCAAGCCAACCCCCTTGAGCGACGAGATGAAGAAGTTCTTGGGTAGAATGGCGGCAAAAGGTAAAATAGAGGGCTCCTGGGGGGTTCAGATAGAGCTCTCCAGAAAGCTCCAGAGGCTAATGGAGGAGTTCTACGAGGAGCCCATGAGCCACACGGTTCCGGTAAGGAACGCCTGCTAACGAAAAAGTTTTATATGTTTTTTTACAGAGATTAAACCGGTGAGAATATGGAGAAAAAGTGGCTCCTCCTGATGATCTCGGCGGCTCTGTTTATAGCTTTCTCGTACCTTGTATGGAATACCTCGGGCCTTATGTTTTCGATCCCCTTCTCAGCGCTGCTTCTGCTCTCGGCATCAAACCCAAGGTGGGCCGGGATGATCTTCTACTTTTTCATAGGTTTTCTGGCGGGCTTTGTGGTGGCCTTGATAATAGGTGTAGAAACCAATGCAACCGGCTGGAAATCGGGAGCACTCATGATTCTACCGTTTATCGGGGCATTCCTGGCCCTGTATTATGGAAAGAAAAGCAACTATCTTTCTTGGCCGGTTTTTGGATTCAGGTACAAGCTTTGAGTACCCGCCAATAAACTTATAACCACATTTTGTTGTCATCAGAACGACGGCGAAATGTACGCCGAAAACTATAAAAGGTTCCTGGAGCTTATAGACAAACTGCGAGAGTTTGAGGGGGCCATCATAGTTGAAGGCCCGCGAGACGAGGTAGCTCTGAGGAATTTGGGGGTCAGAGCGGAGATAATAAGGCTGTCACGCTTACCGCTCGCTGAAATAGCGCTCATCGCATCCCGGTATCATGAGGTCATGATCCTTACAGACTTCGACAAAAAGGGCGAGGA
The DNA here is from genome assembly GCF_002214385.1 of Thermococcus gorgonarius. NCBI lineage: Archaea > Methanobacteriati > Methanobacteriota > Thermococci > Thermococcales > Thermococcaceae > Thermococcus > Thermococcus gorgonarius. The sequence goes on from NZ_CP014855.1 coordinate 200,799, forward strand.
GCTTGCCAAAAAGCTCCTCTGGTACCTGGAGGGTTATCCCTGCAGAGTCGATGCAGAGACCCGCAGAGAACTCAGGAAAATCCTTAAAAAGGATATAAAAGGCATTGAGGATCTCTATGGGCTGTACCTCTCCGTTTCTGGCCCCCATTTGGAGGGGTTTCAATGAAGAGGAAGAAGCACGTCCTTCATCAGATTTTGTCCGAAAAGAGAAAGGCAGAAAAGATAAGGGGTGATAACATGTCAGCCAAAGATGAATTTGGGACGACTAAATATATAATCTACGCTGAGTTTGAGGCAAACGGCGTTGTTGAAAGGCCCGACGTCGTCGGTGCCATTTTTGGCCAAACTGAAGGTCTTCTCGGGGACGATCTCGATCTTAGGGAGCTTCAGAAGACCGGAAGGATTGGAAGGATCAGAGTTGAGGTCCACACAAAGGCCGGAAAAACCTACGGAACGATAACGGTTCCATCTAGCCTTGACAGAGTTGAAACCGCTATTTTGGCCGCTGCACTGGAGACTATAGACCGCGTTGGTCCGGCAGAGGCCCACATAAAGGTCCTCCGCATCGAGGATGTAAGGGCGACCAAGAGAAAGTACATCATAGAGAGGGCCAAAGAGATACTTGAGACCCTCATGGAGGAAGAGATCCCCGAAACGCAGGAGCTCACGGAGGAAGTTAAAAAGGCTGTCCGTGCCAAGGAGCTCATAGAGTATGGCCCCGAGAAGCTCCCCGCTGGACCTCACGTGCCCTTCTCAGACTCTATCATAGTCGTGGAGGGCAGGGCAGACGTTCTCAACCTTCTCAAGCACGGCATAAAGAACGCGATAGCCGTTGAAGGGACCTCAATCCCAGAGACGATAATTAAACTCAGCAAGGAGAGAATCGTCACAGCCTTCACCGACGGCGACCGCGGTGGGGAGCTTATACTTAAGGAGCTCCTCCAGGTTGCCGATGTGGACTACGTTGCCAGGGCACCGGAGGGGAAGGAAGTTGAAGAGCTCACCAAGAAGGAGATAGTGAAAGCCCTTAGGAGCAAGGTGCCTGCAGAACAGGTCATAACCGAGATGTTTTACAAGGGAAAGAGCTTCTACGACATCGTTAAGGAGAGGGAAAAGACCTCACAGATAAAGCCCGCGGAAAGACCCGAGGTCCCGCCTGAGGTGAAGGTTGAGAAGAAACCGAAGGCGGAAGCCCAATTCAATGAAAAAACAGGAGAAGAACCAAAAGAAAAGGCTGGGATTAAGGCGGAGGAGGCCAGGATAATCAAACCCATCCAGCAGCAGCCAAAGAAGGCCCCCGAGCTGGAGGAGTTTGCGGACTTCATAGAGAGAGTTAAGAAGGAACAGACCGCCGTTCTGCTCGACAAAAACAAGAACGTCATAGCGGAGATCCCCGTCAGGGACTTGCTGACGACGATAAGCAACAGGGACAACGTTTACGCCGTGATATTCAATGGTATAATCACCCAGAGGCTTATAGACATCGTCAGCGAGAAGGGCGTCAAGTACTTGATCGGGGCTAGAAAGGCCAACGTGGTCAGAAGGCCAATAGACCTGAAGATAATCACTTTTGCCGAGTGATTTGGGCTAACTTTATAACTCCTCCTTTTCTTCTCTTCCCGGTGGTGAAAATGGAAGTTGAGACGCTAATCTGGAAGTACGCTCTGGTTAACGCTTACACCCACAAGGGAAAGGCAAACCCGAAAGCCGTTATCGGAAAGGTTCTCGGTGAGAACCCCGAGCTAAGACCAAAGGCCAAGGAGATAATCCCCCTCGTTAATCAGATAGTTGAGAAAGTTAACGCCATGAGCATCGAGGAGCAGGAGGGAAAGCTAAAGGAGCTTTATCCCGAGTTCTTTGAGGAGAAGAAGGAGAAGAAGGAAGAGAAGAAGGGCCTTCCACCACTCCCCAAGGCTGAGAGGGGAAAAGTCGTCACGCGCTTTGCCCCTAACCCCGACGGTGCCTTCCATCTCGGAAACGCGAGGGCGGCTATTCTAAGCCACGAGTATGCCCGCATGTACGACGGCAAGTTCATCCTCCGCTTCGACGACACGGATCCGAAGGTCAAGAGGCCCGAGCCCATCTTTTATGAGTGGATTAAGGAAGACTTGGAGTGGCTTGGCTTTAAGATTGACGAAATCCACATAGCAAGCGACAGGCTTGAAATCTACTATGACTACGCCGAGAAGCTGATCAAGATGGGCAAGGCCTACGTCTGCACCTGCCCGCCCGAGAAGTTCCGCGAGCTTAGGGACGAGGGGATTGCCTGCCCGCACAGGGACGAGTCTGTGGAGGTTCAGCTGGAGCGCTGGAGGAAGATGCTCAACGGTGAGTACAAGGAGGGCGAAGCGGTAGTCAGGATAAAGACCGACCTCAAGCACCCGAACCCCGCCGTAAGGGACTGGCCGGCTTTAAGAATCATAGACAACCCAAACCACCCAAGGACGGGCAACAAGTACCGCGTCTGGCCGCTATACAACTTCGCATCGGCCATAGACGACCACGAGCTTGGAGTTACCCACATCTTCCGCGGGCAGGAGCATGCTGAGAACGAGACAAGGCAGAGGTACGTTTACGAGTACTTGGGCTGGGAATACCCGGTAACGGTACACCACGGAAGGCTGAGCATTGAGGGAGTTATCCTCAGCAAGTCCAAGACGAGAAAGGGCATTGAGGAAGGTAAGTACTTCGGCTGGGACGACCCGAGGCTTGGAACCATCAGGGCACTTAGGAGGCGCGGAATCCAGCCTGAGGCCATTAGGGAGCTCATTATAGAGGTCGGCCTCAAGAGGAGCGATACGACGGTGAGCTGGGACAACCTGGCGGCCATAAACAGGAAGATAGTCGAGCCGATAGCCAACCGCTACTTCTTCGTCGCTGATCCTGTTCCGATGTACATTGAGGGCTATGACAAGGAGTTCGTCGCCGAAATACCTCTCCATCCAGACCACCCGGAGAGGGGAACGAGAAAGCTGAAGTTTGAGCCAGGCAAGCCGGTGTACGTTTCCAAGGACGACATTGAGCTGTTCACGCCAGGCAACTTCGTCCGCCTGAAGGACCTCTTCAACGTTGAGATAGTTGAAGCCAACGAGAACGGCATCAAAGCTAAGTTCCACAGTGTTGAGTACGAGATAGCCAGGGAAAACCGCTGGAGGATGGTTCACTGGGTAACCGAGGGCAAGCCCTGCGAGGTCTGGGTTCCGGAGGGCGAGGAGCTGATAATAAGGCAGGGCCTCCTCGAGGAGGATGCAGACGTTAAGGTTGACGAGATTGTTCAGTTCGAGCGCTTTGGCTTTGTGAGAATAGATGAGGTAAAAGACGGAAAAGTCAGGGCGATATTCGCCCACAAGTAATCGTTTCCACTTTAATTTTTATTCTGGAAAATAGAAAAAAGCTCCGGCCTCCTCGGGAGCCGACGGGTGCCACTATCAAAGCCAGGAATGCTGGGGCATAGAACCGCTTTGAGTGCCATTTCGGTAACTTGATGGAAGTTAGTAAAGTAGTACTTGGGCCACCATAATAATCTCAGTCGCGTTTATGGCAAGAACCGGTAAGAGGAGCAGCGCATTACTTGAACTGCAAGTCATTTAATGCCGTATTTCAGCAAGATCCATAGAAACAGGCCTAAATGGTACCCCTTCAGGACCATCATAAAAAGAATGGGAGATTAAAAACCTCAATCGAGGCCAATCCACTTTACAAGTCCGAGGAGGAACTTGTGTGGGAGCTTTTCGTGGTGGGGGTGAATTCTTACCGCGTAGTGCCAGCAGGGATCGCCAAGATGCCTGAGAGCGTTGCCCTCGTAAACGTAGAGCCACTCGCCTTCTCCAATTTCCTGAGGATGTCTGAGCTCGACTATGTGGGGTTTCTCTATCTCATACCCCTTGGCGCGAACACCGTAGTAGAGCTCCACCCTCACGTCTTCGGGTCTAAGGCCGTCCAAGTAAACCCTGACCTCAAGCTTGCCGTTATTAACGCTGGCCTCCCTAATTTCAACATTCGGCCACGCTGAGGTGACGCGGTCCTTCCATGCGGCAATCTCCTTTGCCCCACTGTAGTTATCCCTCGTGAGCCAGATGTAGTTGCTCATGGCCTTTGAGTAGAACTTGTCCATATACTCCTTGACCATCCTGTGGGTGCTGAAGCGCGGGGCTATGCTCTTTATGCTCTCCTTCATCATGTAAATCCAGCGGCTCTTGTTCTCGTAGTAAGTCGGGATGACCTCCTCCTCAAGGAGTCTGTAAAGGGACTCGGCGTCCTTTGCATCATCTTCCTCGGTCTCAGGCTCGGTGGTTTCCTCTCCAATAACCCAGCCGTTCTTGCCGTTGTAGCCCTCGACCCACCAGCCGTCGTAGATGCTTGCGTTGAGGACACCGTTAAGGCCGGCCTTCATGCCGCTCGTCCCGCTGGCTTCAAGCGGTCTGCGCGGGTTGTTTAGCCAAACATCAACTCCAGCTACCATAAGCCTCGCGCTTCCCATGTCGTAGTTCTCGAGGACGAATATCTTGCCCCTGAACTCGGGCATCTGGCTGACCTCGTACACTCTCCTCAGGAACTCCTTTCCAGCTTCGTCGCGCGGATGGGCCTTTCCACCGAAGACTATGTACACTGGTCTCTCCGGGTTGTTGAGGATCTTCTTCAGCCTCTCAAGGTCGTTCAGGATGAGTGTTGCCCTCTTGTACGTGGCAAAGCGTCTGGCAAAGCCTATTATGAGGGCGTTCTCGTCTATCGCTGGTATTGGATCATCAATTCCAAGTCTCTTGTTTCTCTCCATTACCTTTCTCCTGAGGAGCTCTATGAACTGTCTCTTGGCTTCGAGGTGAGCCTCCCATAGTTCTTCATCGGGAATTCTCTCGACGGCGTACCAGACACCCTCAAGGTTCGTGTGCTCACGCCAGACCCGGCCTATGTACCTGTCAAAGAGCTTCCTCATCTCGTTGTGGACCCAGGTCATGGTGTGGACTCCGTTGGTTATGCCTTCTATTGGGATCTCGTCGAGAGGAACCCCTGGCCAGAGGTTCTGCCACATGCGCTTGCTTACCTCTGCGTGGAGCTTGCTGACACCGTTGACGTAGCTTGAAGTCCTTATTGCAAGCAGTGTCATGTTGAGGTGGTCACCCTCGCGGCCGAGTTCGAGGAGCTCGTCTCTCCCCTCAAGGAATTTTGAAAGCCTCTTTCTCACCTCTTCAATAGGAAACCTGTCGTGGCCTGCAGGGACCGGCGTGTGGGTTGTGAAAATGGTAGTTCCCCTGACGATGCTCAAAGCTTCCGTGAAGGTTAGCCCTTCTTCCATGTACCAGGCAATTCTCTGGATGTTGGCAAAGGCGGGATGCCCCTCGTTGAGGTGGACGACGCCAGGTTCGATGCCTAGAGCCTTCAAGAGTCTCATCCCACCAATTCCGAGGAGGATTTCCTGTTTTATTCTCTTGTCCATCTCGGCGTTGTAGAGGTAGTCGCAGACCGTTCTGTCCTCTGGGCTGTTCTCGGAAACGTCCGTGTCGAGGAGGTAGAGCTTGACCCTACCGACGTTAACCTCGAAGGCTCTCGCATAGACGATCCTGTCCTCAATTGGAACTTCAATGAGGAGAGGTTTTCCATCCTTGCCCAGAACGGGTTTTATGGGCATTTCTTCCGGCCTGTATTCGGGGAATATCTCCCTCTGCCTCCCGTTCTCGTCTATCTCCTGCCTAAAGTAGCCGTGCTTGTAAAGGAGGCCTATCGCTATGAACGGAAGGCCCAGGTCGCTGGCGGTCTTGACGTGGTCTCCGGCGAGGATTCCGAGGCCACCGGAGTAGATCGGGAGACTCTTGCTTATTCCATATTCCATACAGAGGTAGACTATCGGCTTGTCCCATTTGGGGTAGTTGGTCGAGAACCACGTTGATCTCGGATTCATGTATGCCGTGAACTGGTCCATAACGAGCTCATAGAGGTTCATGAAGTCGTCGTCCTTAAGGAGTTCTCTGAACCTCTCTTCGGGTGTGTCCAGAAGGAGTTTGACCGGATTCTTGTACTCGCGCCAGTGCTCCGGGTCTATGTACTCCCAGAGCTTGGTGGCACGTCTGTTCCAGCTCCACCAGTAATTATACGCCACATCAACGAGATCGCCCAGGGGATAAGGAAGCTTCTCCCTTATTAGATCTTCAACCGTTCCTGGACTATCTGTCATGGCAACCACCTTATATCATCGTCGGTGATACCAGATTGATTCCGACCTTAAAAAGTCTGTCCCTCGGCAGGTGACGAAAGTGAAGAAAACAGAAGGGAATCAGGCGCCCTCAAAAATGAAGGGACTTATGTAGTCGCCGTACTTTTCCCTGGCCTCAAGCAGGCGTTTCCTCTCCTCTTCGAGAACCTGGAACAGCTCTTCTGGTACGTTATCGAGCTTCCTGTAGATCTCTTCGATGCGGTCTATCTTTGCCAGAAGCTCCGGAACCCTTATCGTGAACTGCCTCTCGTAGGCCTCTCTCGTGTATTCTTTGTTCAGGACCTCCTTGAAGAGCCTCTTTAAGTCCTCGTACTTCGGTATGTAGCCTATCGGGGTCTCTATTGCATCGACGTCGCCGTGAACCCTCAGCTCCATCCACTTGAGCCAGACCGCCTTGTCGAGCTTGTGGTTGAGCCAGTTGCCCTTTTCATCGCGGAGGAAGTAGTTGACGGCAAAGATTTTCGGCGATTTCCTGAGCTTTCTGCCGAACTCAAGGTAGTTCCTGAGGTAGTCGCCGAGGTGGACGCTCATGAAGTCGAGGATGGCCATTGGATTAAAGGCCCTAACTCCTTCCTTGCCGAGCGTTGCCGCCGTTGTCTCGCTCTCAAGAGAGGCACCCATGGTTATGACACCGTGCTCCCAGTCGAAGGCTTCTCTCACCGGTGGCCAGGTGTCCGCGTCCCTGCCACCGAATATCATGCCGCCAATTTCGACACCGCACGGGTTCTCAAGGGCTTCTAAATCTGCGTTGGGGAAGTGTTCAAGCGAAACGGTGAAGCGCGCGTTCTTGTGGCTCGGCGGTATCTCGTTGCCCTCTTTATCTTTCTTTCCGCGCCACCACTTTCCGCTGTGGTTTTCGCCCTCGTCGGGGATCGGGACGCCCATGTCGTTCCAGTAGGGCTTTCCATCCTTCACCAAAACGTTCGAGAAGATTATCTCGACCGGCGAGTGGAGAACCTGCCATATTATCGGATCGTCTTCGGGGTTTACGCCCTGGATGATGCCGAAAACACCCTTCTCGACGTTCGCTCCCCTGGCAACTCCGTTGACCGGCAGGATGAACGTTAGGTCGTCGCCGACTATGTTCTCCCACGGAATCATGGCCGTCGATGTCTTCCCACACATGCTCGGGTATGCTCCTGTGAAGTAGGTCTTCCTGCCGTGCGGGCCGTTCACTCTCATCAGGAACATGTGCTCGCTGAGCCACCCCTCCTCGACGGCCCTCTTGATGGTCAGCCTGAAGGCGAGCTTCTTGAGGCCTATCGTGTTCCCGCCGTACTGGGTGTTGACTGAGTAGACGGTCTCGTCCTCGAGGTCAATGTAAATTCTCCTCTTGTCGAGGTTCTTGCTCGTCTTCCTCTCGTCCAGCTCTCCAGCCGAGTGAACGAAGCGGAAGAACTTGGCCTGTCTTCCAAGCCTTTTAAACTCCTCGTAGCCTTTCCTGTAGAGAATGAACTCAGAGTGGGCAACGTAAGCGGAATCGGTGAGCTGGACGGCCGGAATCGTGAAGATCGAGTTTTTAGGTCCGAGGACGAAGAAGCAGATGAAGAGCTCCTTGCCCTTCATAACGCCCCTCATGAGCTCGCGTATCTCTTTCAGGCCTTCGTCCCGATCCTTGGTGTTTATATAGGGGAGCTTCTTTCCGCCCGGCAGGAGGATTGCTGTGTTTGCCTTGTCCCTCGCCTGGTCGTAGTAGTTGTCGTAGTGGACGGTGTGGTTCGGGGTTTCGAGCATCTTCTCCTCGCCGTAGTAGAGGGCCTTCCAGCGGACGTACTGCTCGTCCTCTTCGCTGTCTGTACAGACGAAGACCTTATCCGGCTCAAGCCACTCAATCCAGTCCGCCAGAAAAGCATGAAGTTCAGGGCTGTCTATTGCCTTTATCTTCTCGAACTGCTCTTTATCGAGGAGCTTTTCAAGCCTCTCAAGGGGTTCCATGATATCGCCTCCTGAAATCCTTGGGAGAATGTATTAAATAGTTTGTCAGAAACACTAAGTACTGTACGGAATATTTAAGTCCATCGAACCACAAAGTTTATCATGAGGGCGGCGTGTATATTAAGGGAAAGCTTGAAAAAGAATAACACTCCTGGTGATACATGGAGGTGATAGCATGGAACTGTACCATTCAGAAAAGTTCAAGCCAGAAGAGCTGGCGCTGTTGGGGCGTGCAGTGGGTACGGTTGCCCATGGGACAACCATAGTGGGAAGGGACGGAAGGGCTCTCTCAAGGTACGGTAAGAGAGCCATGGTCGTTGGAATCGTCAGTACTGGATCAACCATAATGGACGTCAGGTTGATCCCTCTCATTGCTCTCAAGGACTTCGCTCACAAAAAGGGCCTCCCCCTGGCGTACGTCTACTACTACAACGGGGTAAGAGTTGAGGTCAGCGGCCTCGACGTTGAGGAAATCGAAACGATACTCCAGACCAGGAGTTTTATTGAGGCCCATCCAAGTGATATCGGCGCGACGGTTTATTATCCCAACGCTCTCGACGATTTCATGAACGAACTTCTCAAGAAGTACCACATGAACCTCGAGATGAAAGTCCTTGTTGATGCCATGAACACCCCGGCAGTACTCTTCTTCCCGCGCCTCTCGGAAGCCCTTGGAATTGACGTTGAGATAATGAACGACATGATGACCAGCTACCTTCCACCGAAACCAAAGGAGGTCTTTCTCCATAAGTTGAAGAAAGAGGGCTACGACTTTGGACTACGTTTCAGGCCAGATGGATACGTTGAACTCCACATTGGAGGGGAAGAATTGGAATTTGGAAGCATGTGGGCTCTGATGGACCACATTAAGAAGGCCTTCTGACTTTGTTTTCTCGCTTTTCTGTTCGCAAAACCATTAAAAGGCTAGTGAGATTATCCTCTCCAGTGGGGGTGAAATCCGTGGGGATATTCATTGTCTTGGAGGGCATTGATGGTGCTGGAAAATCCACTCAGGCTAAAATGCTGGCTGAATGGTTTGAAAAAAGAGGTTATGAAGTTGTTCTGACGAAAGAACCCACCGACACCGCCTTTGGAAAGCTCATCAGAAGACTCGTTCTGACTGGCGGTAGGGAGGGTATCATAGACGGAGCCAGGATAAGCCATGAAGCGGAAGCGCTTCTCTTTGCCGCAGATAGAGCAGAGCACGTGGACAAGCTTATACGCCCCTCTCTTGAGGCTGGAAAAGTCGTTATCTCGGACAGGTACTTTTACTCCTCCCTAGCTTATCAGTGGGCCAGGGGCCTTGACCTGGAATGGCTCATAGACCTCAACAGGTTCGCCATCAGGCCTGACTTGGCGGTTCTTCTTGACCTTCCCGTGAAGGAGAGCATGCGGAGGATAAACCGGAGAAGCTTGAAGAGTGAGTTTGATAAAATCGTTGAATTGCAGCGGAGGGTCAGGGAGAACTACCTTAAGCTGGTCGAAATGTTCCCGGAAATGCGTATAGTCAACGCCCAGAACAGCATTGAAGACATACACAACGACATAGTGGGCCTTATCGAAGAAGAGATCCTTAAAAAGACTTGACACCTTGCTATTTTTCTTTTCCTGCGAACTGAACTTTTTTGGAAAGCCAGCTCAAGAAATGTCGCCCTTGGAGGAGTACAAAATTTTGTAATCGAACGGTTGTGAATACTTGCCCAGATTCTATCCCCGCAGAAGAGGTTTTGCTGGTGGGCCCGCGGGGATTCGAACCCCGGACCTCCACCTTGTCAGGGTGGCGTCATAACCAGTCTAGACCACGGGCCCGCCCAAAATTTGTGGTGGACCGGCCGGGATTTGAACCCGGGGCCTCCGCCTTGCCAAGGCGGCGCTCATACCAGGCTGAGCTACCGGCCCGCCTGAACGCCGTAATCACCTATCTGGGCGGGTTTATAAATTTTGCGGTGGTAACAAACAAAAAGTGAGGAAATCAGATGTTCCCTATCCTCTGGAGAACCATACCCTCTATCCTTATTGGCTCCGTTCTCCTGGCATAGACTATAGCTTGCTCCAGCCTAGCCTCGTTCTCTGCGTGAATCGTGAAGAGGGGATCGCCCTCCTTGACCTTCTCACCCACTTTGACGTAGAGCTCTATTCCAGCCCCTTTGTCTTCGGGTGCTCCCGCGGCCCTGGCTATTCCCGTTATCGCGCGGTTGTGAATGGCGGTGACGTATCCACTCGTGGGAGCGACGAAGGTGTATGTTTTGTCCCCCACTGGTATATCTTCCGGCTTGATATTGGGATCTCCCCCCTGGGCTTCTATGATCTCTTTCATCTTCTCCCAGGCTTTGCCGCTCTCAAGTATTTCCTTGGCCATTCTCTTTCCAGCCCCTGGAGGGGCAACTCCACCCATCTCGAGCAGTATTCCTGCCAGTCCGGTGGCTTTCTCTATTAGGCTTCCGGGACCTTTGCCGGTCATCAGAGCTGAAAGGGCCTCTCTAGCTTCGAGAGCCGGTCCGACGGTGTGTCCTATCGGCTGGCCACCGTAGGTTATCGCAACTTCAACGTACTGGCCGAGCCTCTTGCCGAGCTCTATGAAGTCCCTGGCTAGAGCCCGTGCCTGATCGATGGTTTCGACTTTGACTCCTTTTCCGGTGGGTATGTCGATGAGGACGTACTGGCTTCCCATGGCGTACTTCTTTGACATTATGCTCGCCAGCATGAGTCCCGTTGGGTCAATGCTGAGGGCGCGCTCAGCTTTTATCGTTATATCATCGGCCGGGGCGAGGTTCAAAGCGCCGCCCCAGACAAGGCAAGCTCCCACCTTCTCCACTATCCTTTTGATTTCGTCGAGGGAGAACGTCACATTCGCAAAAACCTCAACGACGTCGGCCGTTCCGGCGGCGCTGGTTATAGCCCTCGAGCTGGTCTTGGGTATGGTGAGGCCGGCCGCGGCGACGATAGGTACAACGAGGATGTTGGTTTTGTTCCCCGGAACGCCGCCGATGCTGTGGACGTCCATTATCGGCTTTCTGTCGATGTCAAGCATGTCTCCGGTTTCGGCCATCGCTATGGTCAAAGCAGCTATCTCATCCATGTCGAGGCCGTTTATCTCGAGTGCGGTTACAAAGGAACTTATTTCTATGTCACGGAGTTTTCTATCAACGATGTCCCTAACAATAGCCTCGATCTCAACTTTTCTGAGTTTCTCACCGTGCATCTTTTTCTTTATGTAGCGGACGCTCTCGGGAGTTCCTGCCGGCACGACTTCCACAACTTCGCCCTCTGAAAGATGATACAGTTGTAGGACATCCTTACTGACGCCCACTTCTCCTGGCTGAACAAAGCTGCTTATTACCAGGCTTCCGTAGATGCTCCTTTTGCCGGATTCTATTTTAACAAGGTCATCGGGGTGTAGCTTCGCGGCCTTCGCGTCCTCGGGGTTTATGAAGATGGAGTACCTGTCAGTATATGCATCCAGTATCTTCACGGTCGCCCTCATAGTCTTTCCCTCCTGATGACGGGTATCGGGATAATAGGATAAAACCCTTTTAACGTCTTCGCCAGTGTGAACAAAAAAGAATTCAGTAAGTGGGGCTATTCTGTGCTACTGGCGGATATGACTTTGGGGGAGATCTAAACCTTTCGAGAACCCGGGCAACGTCCTCGGCAACTTCAAGGAATACTGCGGGTATGGGAAATGTGGGATCGTACCTTGCCCTTATAACGTCCGAAACGTCGGCCGAATAGAGCTTCCTCTTAAAGAGGTACACCCGATCCCCCCTAATTTCCACGATCCGGTCTGGGTACCCCAGCCGGATCATGGCCATCACCGAAATTAGAAACAATAGGTAATTTAAAAAATTAACGGGACAATTATGGGAAATAGAAGGGTGATAAGTTAGGAATTTGAAAAAGACGGCTCACAGGTTTCTAACCTCTTCTTCAATACTCCTTTCGAGTTCTTTTTCCCATTCCTCTATGTCGAAGTCAACCAGTTCCTCTTCGAGTTCCTCTTTTAGGTTTGTGACACGTCTTTTGAGAGCGTTCTTGGTTTCCTCATCGTAGACAACGTAGTACGGGTTCTTCTTGGCCGAGAGGTACAACAGGAGGACTATCAAGTTCGTGAAAATAAGGACTATAAGCAGTGCCGCGTAGATTCCATCGGCCATTTCAATCACCTCTTTCCGCCGAATATTGCCTTGAAGACCCTCTTAATCGGGCTCTCTGGTTCGGGCGGCTGCCATTTGATTCCAGCCAGCTTTGCAGCGAGCTGTTTGATCGCTATCGCAGCTGGACTCGTTGGGTTCTTTATGACGAGCGGGACACCGTAGGCGCTGGCTCTCTTAACCTCTGGATCCTCGGGGATAACTGCTAGAACGGGAACTTCGAGGATGGCCTCTATTTCCTCCTGCGTGAGCTCGGTCTTCTCGTTGGTGACCCTGTTGAGTACAGCACCCAGAGGGAGCGTCCCGAGCTTTTCGGCGATCAGCTTCGTCTTGAGGGAGTCTGTTATGGCCGATATCTCCGGGTTCGTGACTATTATGAGCTCCTTACCGATGAGCAGAGCAGTAACAGATGTCATCTCAAGACCAGCGGGGGCATCGATGAGAATAAAATCGGCCATCTGGCTGATCTCCCTTATAACCTCCCTCAGTCTTTCGGGCTTGGCTTTCTTTATCTTCTCCAAGCTGAGTCCACCGGGAATGACTTTTACTCCGGCGGGCCCTTCGTAGATTGCCTCCTTGAGATCGGCCTCCCTCGCCAGAACGTCGTGGAGTGTTATTGGTATGTCTTCCATTCCGAGGATGAGGCTCAGGTTTGCCATCGTTATGTCTGCGTCTATCAGGATTACTTCCTTTCCGAATTGAGCGAGTGCCACACCTAGATTTGCAACCGTAGTGGTTTTACCAGTACCACCCTTTCCAGAGGCAAAAACTATGGATCTACCCTCCAAAGCCGGCACCTCCCGATATTTGATACATAAGCGCGGGGTTTGAGTAACCTATATTCCTTTTAAGGCGAAACAACTTTTATCTTTTGTGGTAGGCATGTACATAAAAAAGCCCTCTCAAAAGGTCTAGCAAACTTTTAAAAGACTTGGAAAAAGCAAATGGGTGGGTGAAAAAAGTGAGGCCGGACAATAAATTTGCACTCATCGTGTACCTCTGGGGGGCAATAACCGGGACCATTAGCGGGTTGCTTTCAACTTACTATCGTCCCGCTTGGATTATTGGTGCCCTTATGTTTCTAGCAACAGATCTCTTTGTAAAATTGCTCCTGGGGGATGATTTGCCCCAAGACATAAAGGAGCTTCCCGAGAGCGAAAGACGGAAGGCTATCCTGAGGAGGGGTTTCTGGGGATGGTTGCTGTTCTGGCTGTACTTCACGATGCTCGTATACACAATTGGAATAGAGTTTGAACCAAGGGCTTACAACAACCAGAGCCTTCTCTCAAAGATGATAAACGGAACTGGATAATGAGGTGGTAGTATGGATTTGGAAGAACTGAAAAAAACCGTCGCAATGGAGGCACTGTCATTCGTTGAAGACGATATGGTGATTGGCCTCGGTACTGGTTCGACAACTTCTTATTTCCTGAAGTTTCTGGGCGACAGAATCAGGGAGGAAGAGCTTGAGATATACGGCGTTCCAACATCCCACCAGTCAAGACTTCTGGCCCTTGAATACGGGATACCCATTCGGGCCCTCGACGAAGTAGACGCCATAGACATAGCGGTTGACGGTGCGGATGAGGTTGACCCCAACCTGAACCTGATAAAGGGCCGTGGGGCCGCTCTGACTATGGAAAAGATAGTCGAATACAGGGCAGGTACTTTTATAGTCCTCGTTGACGAGAGCAAACTGGTGAACAGACTGGGAGAAAAGATGCCCGTTCCAGTTGAGGTGATTCCTGCTGCTTGGAGGGCCATAGCTGAAGAAATAGAAGTCTTCAACGCCAGGGCTGAACTCAGGATGGCGAAGAAAAAAGACGGCCCTGTTATAACTGACAACGGCAACTTCATACTGGACGTTAAGTTCGAAAGAATCGACGATCCACTTGATATGGAAATAGAGCTCAACACCATCCCTGGCGTTGTTGAGAATGGGATATTCGCGGATATAGCCGATATAGTCCTCGTTGGAACTCCTCAGGGAGTTAAAAAGCTGGAACGTTAAGTTTATAAGGTGGCTTTAATTTTCTCTCTCTGGCGGCGCGGGGGTTGCCGAGCCTGGTCAAAGGCGCGGGATTCAGGGTCCCGTCCCGCAGGGGTTCCGGGGTTCAAATCCCCGCCCCCGCACCACAAAACCCCAAAGAACCGGGAAGGTGCTTTTTCTGGAGAAGTTTATTTTGTTTCTCTGATGCCTCCACCGTCCAAAGCACTTGAACATACTGAATAAGTCGAAAGTTTCATCCATCCCGATTTTCAGGCCAAACCCTGCCGATTGAGTTAAAAAGACCAAAACCCCTTTCATTCCCCGGTGATAAAAGTGAAAATCCACTACGAGTGCCTTGCCTGCGCCGCCAATCAGTGTCAGAAAATCGTGGAGATGGGGACGGACGACTTAGGGCTCAGGAAGAGGGGTGTCATCGAGGCGGCAAAGCTCATGGCGAGGATAAACGAAGATTCCGTTCCTGCTGTTTTTGGGAGTGAGGTATTCCTAGGCGTTTACAGAGTTATAGGCAACGACGACCCGTTTAAAGAGTACAAAGAGCTCTCGAACAAGCTGGCTGAGAAGGTCGTCTCAGACCTTGAGGGAGAAGATATAGACCTTAAGACCGCTCTAAAGCTTGCCATAATCGGCAACGTCATAGACTTCGCCGTCGGCTACTCCCCGGAGAGGATTGAAGAGGACGTTAAGGCGATGCTCGGCGAGGAGCTCTACATTGACCACTCCGACGAGCTCTTTGAGAGGTTGGGGAAAGCCAAAACCCTCCTCTACCTCACGGACAACTGCGGGGAGATATACTTCGACAGGCTCTTCATACGGAAGCTAAAGAAGGCCTTCCCACACCTGAAAATCTACGTCGCTGGAAAAGAAGGGCCGATAATCAACGACGCAACTGTTGAAGATTTGAGAAAGGCAGGCTTTGGGGAACTTGCCGAGATAGTCTCAACTGGCACGAGGATAGTCGGCGTTCCGCTCGACAGGGTCTCCCCCGAGTTCAGGGAGGTCTTTGAGAAAGCTGATGTCATAATTGCCAAGGGACAGGGCAACTTCGAGACGCTGAGCGAGGTGAAAGATAACCGCGTCTTCTACCTGCTAAAAGCGAAGTGCAGGCCGGTAGCGAGGGAACTCGGAGTGCCGCAGGGGAGCATGGTGTGTTTGAGGGGTTAGTGGCTGAGTGCGAACTCAAGCACTGGATCTGCTATGCTGTAGGCTATGTTTCTCCCCTCGACCCTCTTTTCTATGAACGAAGCTTTCAGAAGCGCGTTGAGGAGCCTCGCCAGCGTGGCGTCCTCTATTTCTCTCTTCTCCTTCCCTTCGAGCTCTCTCTTCAGCTCGCTCCACGTGTTCTTGCCCGAGGCTATCGCCCGGAGAACCGTCAGATAGCGCCTCCTCGCGAGGGGGCGCTTTTCAAGGAAGCGCTCAAGCTCTGCCAAAGCGAGCTTTGATGCCTCCTCAAGGACTTTATCGATAACCTCCTCCCGAAGACCTTCCCTGAGCGAAACCACACCGAACTTCACGAGCCAGCCCACTATTCCGTCGAGCCTATCAACGGCCTCTTCCAGAAGCTCCTTGGGGGCATCAACGCCAGCCTGTTCAAAGCCCCTCCTGAGGAAATCAAGGCTCTGCTCCCTTGAAAACCTTGAAAGCTCTATCTCGTGGAAGGCCCTCCCGTAGAGAGGAGCGTCCGGGTTCTCAACGCCGAGGAAGTCGTAGAGGAGGCCCACTTCAGAGCCGGTCAGGATGAAGGTGGTCTCGCCGTAGTCGTAGAAGTGGGCTATCAGCGAGGCGAGCTCCTTTCCGGCCGGCCCCCTTGCCTCTTGGACTTCATCGAAAGCTATCACAAAGCCCTCGCTTTCGAGCGCCGAAATGAGGGAATAGAGTGTTTCAGGGTTCTTCCACGAGAGGGAGACACCGATTCCCGAAAGGCTCACGCCGTCTATGAGCTTTATCTTCCCCTTCAGCCTCGCGAAGAGGGGGGCGTTTTTTGAGAGATGCTCGTTGAGCGCCGCCTGAAAGCGGAGGTAGAGGTCGCGCCTTGAGTTCGGGTTCACCCCGCGGAGGTCGACTATCACGTGAGGTTTTTTGGCCTCGTTGAGGGCAACCCGCAGGAGGGAAGTCTTCCCGAGCCTGCGGAGTCCCTTGAGAACCACCAGCGGCTTTTGATGCTTAATGGAGGCAAGCATCCCCTCAAGCTCCCCCTCCCTGTCGTACAGGTCCTCCCTCCTGCTCTTGGGCCTCTCGTCGAAGTACATACTAACACCCCGATAGTATACTATCACCCCGATAGTTAAAAGGGTTGCGATTGAGTGGCAGGGAGGATTAATATTAACCGAAGGGCGAAAACGTCTTCGAAAGGGACTCAAAGATGCTTGAAACCGAGGACAGTGGCGTAACTGGCTTAGGAGTTGGGGATTTTGAGGTCATACCATGCTAAGTTTTTCCTCAGTTTGTGCACTTGAAACACCACACTGCACAAAATCCTTAGAATTTGTGCACTGTACTGCACAACTTGAGAAACGGTTAGCAGTTGCAGCACGATTAGACTACTCATGATGAAACAATTCGTTAAGTTGCCCTCTTCTCCCCCTCCGGGAACTTCCAGTTCTTCGTTATCTTGGTGACGTTCCTCACGAGGGCCCTCTCCTCTGGGTGCCTTGAGACGAGCTCCTCAAGGAAGGAAATCAGCTCGTCGTAGGCCGGCTTGTCTATCGGGAAAGGAACGCGATCCTTGCCGCCAACGGCGTAGCTGAACTTGAACGGATCAGGAGGGTGAGTTACCGGGTCCTTCCAGCTCGGGTGGACGTCGTAGACCAGCTCAAGGACGAGCGATAAAGCCCTCAGAGTGCTCGGCCCGAGGCCCTTCAAAAGCAGAAACTCCTCGTAGTTCGAAACGCTGAGTTCTCTCGCAAATTCTAAGGCCCTCCTGTTCAGCTCGAACTTTCCGAGGCTCTCGTAGCGCTTTAGCAGGTCTTTCTCCCAGGGCTCGCGGGGCTTGTAATAGACCAGCGGACGGTAGCCCTTTGCTATGGCCTTCAAACCCTCAAGCTCGCGCTCTATCTTAACTGGATTTTCCTGGATGACGTCGAGGAGGGTCTTCTGGTATTCCCTCGCTTCCCTTGATACGGTGTTGAGGGCGAACTCCCTTTTAAGGCCCGATATGGCTTTGTGAGGATCGAGGGTGAAAGTTTCAGCGTCGAACCAGTGGAAGCGCCTCGCGAGCCTTTCCCTCTCGTTCATCCCCTGCTGAATCACCGCCCAGTTGCCCTCCTCATCGAGGAAGAAAACGTGGTGGTAGAGCTGGTAGCCGGTCTGGAGGGCGACTGTGTCAATCTTGGCGACCAGCCTCGAAGTCCTGACGTAGGGCCCGGGGTCGAGTTCGTAGAGCTCCGCGATGGTTTTCAGTTCCTCCGGCGTCGCCCGGCTCTTCTTTCCCTTTCCGCCGGCCGCTTTTACTCCAAGTTCCTCCCTCCAAAGGGCGTCCTTTATCATGCCGGCCGTTACCGTCGTCGAGCCACTGCTGTCCCAGTCCATCCCGATGACGTTGTTGAAGGCCTGAAACCACACCGGGTCGGAGAGCCTCTCGAGGAGGCCCTTCGTGCCGTATTCCTCGACGGCTAAGATTAGAACTAACCTCGTCAGCTTCCTCATTCGCTGGGCGAGCCACCCCGGGACGTGGCCGCCGTGGAGGGGCAGGTCAGCGACGTTCCTCATCGGAGCTATTTGGGCCTTTGGTGTTTTAACGGTTGTCCCTTAAAATCCTCAGGCTTTATCCCGCTTTTCCGCAAAATGCCCGGGGAATGTTGTCCTTATGAAAGGGAAAGCCTTTTTACCCCTCGTTTCGAGAGGGGTCTGAAGGTTTAACGCTTACGGAGGGTTGAGAATGGGAGTGGAAAAGGTTCCGAAGTATGACATCCCGACCAAGAAGGTCGACTACGTTTTTATCGAGCTCGACAAGATGAAGCCCCACGAGCAGCTCGTCCAGAAGGAGCTTGAAGCCTTCATCGAGAGCGTTACTGGAAGCGGTATCTTCTGGAAGCCGATGCTCCTCGCGAAGGTTCCGGGCGAGGACATGTACCTCATCGTTGACGGCCACCACCGCTGGGCGGGTTTGCAGAAGCTTGGAGCGAAGAGGGCCCCGTCAGTCATACTCGACTACTTCAGTGACGACGTCAAAGTTTACACCTGGTACCCGGCCTTCAAGGGAGACCTCAACGAGGTCATTGAGAGGCTCAAGGCTGAGGGCCTTGAGGTCATCGAAGATCTGGAGGCCGAGGAGAAGGCCGAGAGGGGAGAGATAGCCTTCGCCCTCGTCGGCGAGAAGAGCTTCGCCATTCCTGGCGGCCTTGACGAGCAGAAGAAGGTAAGTAAGGTTCTTGACGAGATGAGCGTTGAAGGAAGGATAGAGCTCATCTACTATGGCCTCAAGGAAGACGCCAGGGAGGACATGGCCAAGGGCGAGATTGACTACGTCTTCATCAGGAAGGCCCCGACCAAGGAGGAAGTTATGGAGCTCGTCAAGCGCGGTGAAGTTTACTCTCCGAAGACCACCAGGCACGTCCTTCCCTTCAACCCGGACAAGATTGACGTCAAGCTTGAAGAACTGTTCTGAAGGTTTTTAACCTCTCCACCTTTCATTCTTCACCCGATGACGAAGGATTAACCGGCTGAACCGTGATGACATCGGCCTTGTCTGAGGGTGCTTTATTTTTTCTACACAGACACTTACACAACCACCTGCAAAAAAGGCCTTTAAATTTTCGGGCGTTTAGACTTATGGTGGGAAAATGCTGCCTATTAGAGGCTTAGTAACCCTCATTGGCCAGCTCCTTTCGGTGTCGGTCTCATCTCAGACCTACGCCCGCCGGACCCGTGGGGTGGAGATAGTACGCTCCCGGGGGCAGGCGAGGGAGTCAAAAGTTCTTACCGTTGGCAGGCCGGGGACTCGGGTGGAGGGGGATGCTATTTTTGTGGGCTCTGCCCCCGGCTTTGTGGGCCCCCGGGAGCTCCACAGGCTTTTACACATGCTCATCTCACACCTGCAGGAGAACCCGGATGTTCCAGTGGTTATAGAATGCCTTGAGTACCTTGCACTTCACAACGGCTTCAACAGCCTCCTGAAGTTCCTGAATACCCTGAGGGACTATGCAATTCTCTACGGCGGGACGGTTTATCTCGTAACTGATCCATTGGCGTGGACTGATAGGGAGTATGCCCTTCTCGAAAGGCTTATCCTTTAGTCAGCCACCTATCCAGCTTTACCGGATTTCTCCTGATGTCCCTGAGTGTGAGAACGTAGAGCTTCCTTCCGTCTTTGGCTCTTTTTATTCTTATCTCTCCCGCTTCCTCGAGAAGAACCAGCGCGTTCTTTATCTCCTTCTCCTTTAGGCTGGCCCTTTTGACTTCCTCCCAGAAGTTGCCCGATAGCGAGTATCTCGAGGCCTCTCTAACGATCTTCCAGGAGCGTTTTATTTTGACGTCTTTTGCTCCCGTCATGCTGCTCCCATTATTCTGTATCTAGCATGGATTATAAAACCTCATCGAACCGCTTAAAAACAAAATGAGTGCAAACTTTTTAAACTTTCATGAGTACCAAACGATGGCGATGAAAATGCGAGTGAGAACATTGGTTGGTCTCATCCTCCTGGTTTCCCTTTTAGTCCTCCCCTCAGCTACCGTTTCAGCCGACCGGACCAGGGTGGTTTACGTTGCCACCTTCGAGGGGGTAATCACCAGCTATTCCGTTGATCAGTTTTCACGGTACATTGAGATCGCAGAGTCCAATCACGCCGAAGCCCTGATAATAGAGCTCGACACCCCCGGCGGAAGGGGAGATGCAATGCAGGAGATAATCCAGCGGATAAAGGAGTCACGGGTTCCGGTTATCATCTACGTCTATCCCCCGGGAGCAATAGCGGCATCGGCCGGTACGTACATAGCCCTTGGCTCCCATCTAATAGCCATGGCGCCCGGAACAAGTATAGGCGCCTGCGAGCCGATACTTGGCTATTCTTCAAACGGGAGCATTGTGAAGGCCCCCGAGAAGATCAGGAACTTCTACATAGCCTACATCAAAAGCCTGGCCCAGGCAAGCGGGAGGAACGAAACCGCGGCTGAGCTCTTCATTACGGAGGATTTAAGTCTCACGCCCGAGGAAGCCCTGAAGAGCCATGTTATAGAGGTTGTGGCGGATGACCTCGATGATCTCCTTCAGAAGGCTAACGGAATGACGACCAAGATTCCCGTCGCCGGAAGAGGCAAAGTAACCCTGAACTTCACAGATGTTCGGGTTGTGAGGATTGGTCCGTCACTTAAAGACGAGGTAGTCAGATACATATCCGATCCGACCGTAGCGTACGTGCTGATAAACATTGGAATCCTTGGACTGATATTTGGATTTCTAACTCCTGGCTGGCATGTTCCCGAGACAGTGGGGGCAATACTTCTAGTTCTTGGCGTTATAGGCCTGGGTTACTTTGGATACAACAGCGCGGGTCTGCTACTCGTTGGGCTCTCGATAATCTTCTTCATAGCCGAGGCACTGACGCCGACCTTTGGCCTCTTTACCGTTGCGGGGGTAGTAACCATGGTAATCGGCGGAATTCTCCTCTTTGGAGGTGGAAACGAGTACCTGATACAGAGTTCAACGTTTTCGACTCTGAGAATAGTCATTATAACAATAGCCCTGCTTCTGGGCCTGTTCTTCGCCTTTGGTGTTGCGGCGATAATCCGAGACAGGAAAAAGAAAGCCCAGACCGGCAGAGAGGAAATGATAGGGGAAACCGGAAAGGTCGTTCAGGACCTCAGCCCGGAGGGAATGGTGAAGATAAGGGGCGAGCTCTGGAAGGCAGTGAGCAGGAACGGGGAAACGATAAAGGCCGGAGAAGTCGTCGAGGTTGTTGATATGAAGGGTCTAACTCTTATTGTTGAGAAAGTTGAAGAAAAGGAGGTGCCGTGAATGGCGGGTGTAGGAAGTTTGATTTTGGGAATTGTTTTGCTTTTTGTTTTGATTTTCCTTGCAAGTGCCATAAAGATCGTGAAGGAGTACGAGAGGGCAGTGATATTCAGGCTCGGTAGGGTCGTTGGTGCAAGGGGACCGGGACTGTTCTTCATCATCCCGATATTCGAAAAGGCCTACATAGTCGATTTGAGAACCAGGGTTCTCGACGTCCCGGTTCAGGAAACCATAACCAAGGACAACGTGCCCGTTAAGGTGAACGCCGTCGTTTACTTCCGCGTTGTCGATCCGGTCAAGGCCGTAACCCAGGTGGCCAACTACATAATGGCAACCAGCCAGATAGCCCAGACAACGCTGAGGAGTGTCATAGGCCAGGCCCACCTTGATGAACTCCTAAGCGAGAGGGAGAAGCTCAACATGGAGCTCCAGAAGATCATAGACGAGGCAACCGATCCCTGGGGAATAAAGGTCTCCACGGTGGAGATAAAGGACGTTGAACTTCCGGCGGGAATGCAGAGGGCAATGGCAAGGCAGGCAGAGGCCGAGCGTGAGAGGAGAGCGAGGATAACCCTGGCTGAGGCAGAGAGACAGGCCGCCGAGAAGCTCAGGGAGGCGGCTGAGATCATAAGCGAGCACCCGATGGCACTCCAGCTGAGAACGCTCCAGACCATAAGCGACGTCGCGAACGACAAGAGCAACGTCATAGTACTGCCACTCCCGATGGAGATGCTCAAGCTCTTCAAGAGTTTTGCCGATGCCGGCGAGGCTGTAAAGAAAGTCCTAGAAGAGAAAAAGGCCTCCGAGTGAGGCCGCTACCTTTTTAAACTCTTTTCTGTCGATTCATTCAGCCAAGCTTTTGAAAGTTTAAACAGGTGTGTCAAAATGAGCGAAAGGGAGAGGCTTATCGAGAAGATGTTCGAGGCGAAGGCCGTTCTCTTCGGCCGCTTTGTTCTGGCTTCAGGAAAGGAAAGCAACTACTACATCAACGTCAAGAAGGTAGTCACCGATCCTGAGGCACTGAAGCTCATAGCCCGCCTGATGGCCAAAAAAGCTGAGTCGGAAGGGATCGAGTTCGACAGAGTGGCCGGTCCCGAACTCGGTGCGGTGCCAATAGCGACCGCCTTATCCCTTGAAACCGGAAAGCCCCTCGTTATAGTCAGAAAGAAGCCCAAAGGGTATGGAACCAACAGTCAGATCGAGGGGGAAGTAAGAGAGGGAGAAAGGATCCTGCTCGTCGAGGACGTTACAACGACCGGGGGGAGTGTTCTGAAGGCAGCCAAGGTTCTCGAGTCTCTTGGAGCTAAGATAGCTGCCATATCAGTTGTCGTTGACCGCGAGGAAGGGGCAGAGGAGAACATAAGAGGGAACGGCTACAGGTTCCTGCCCGTTCTCAGGGTATCAGAGCTGCTGAACTTTAACTCCAGTGAATGACCCTGTGGATGATCTCCATGATCGAGTGCCCGTATTCGCTCCATTTTGACTTTTTGTGATGCTTTTTCCCGAGAGTCCATGTGGCCAGGTTTTCTCCGAGTTCCAGAAGATCCCTAGAAGCTTGAGTTCGGGGGAACTTTGCAAGAACCGGTGTTCCGTAGTTCGAAGCTAGGGGAACATTGCTGTCAAAGGATATAATACCCAGAACGGGTACCTTAACAACGTCCTCAATGAAATCCATGACCTCGTCAAGATCTCCCCTGGCTTCTCGGACCTTGTTGATGACAACGCCCACTTTCAGGCCGAACTCTTCCCCCAGGGCTTTCAGCTTTATGAGCTCGTTTTCCAGCATTCTCTTGAAGCTGTATATCGGTGACCTCTCCAGCTCTAAAACTATCAGCTGGTATTCCACAAGGTTGAACGTCGATAGTGTGTCGAAGGGTATCCCAACCGGGGAATCCACTATTGTCATGTTGTATCTCCTTCGATATTCGGAAACTACCCTGGCCATGTTCCTCGGGTCTAGATGGAGCACGTCGTATATGTTGGAGCTTCCCGGAACTATGTAGACTCCCGTCTTTGGATCCCTGTAAACGGCGCTGAAGGGGTTTGCCTTCGGGTCTTTGAGAATCGAGTGCAGGTTCACCACCGGGTTGTATATCCCAAAATGGAATGCAAGCTTGGGTAAGAACAGATCACCGTCGATAACAACGGTGTCCAGTCCCTCTTCTCGGGTAAAATACACACCAAGGTTGCTGGCTATTGTTGTTTTCCCCGCCCCTCCCCTTCCG
This sequence comes from Thermococcus gorgonarius, assembly GCF_002214385.1. NCBI lineage: Archaea > Methanobacteriati > Methanobacteriota > Thermococci > Thermococcales > Thermococcaceae > Thermococcus > Thermococcus gorgonarius. Next base: position 224,275 of record NZ_CP014855.1, read on the forward strand.
GTGATGATGATGCCTGGCATTGTGTGCACCCGTACTTCTCAATGTAACCTTACTGGTAGAAATAGTTTTCTGTACGACCTAAAAACAAAATGGGGTAGAGAGGATTAAACTCTAACGTAATCGGTGAGAGTTTTTGCCTTTACAAAGACGCTGGCCTTGTCCTTTCCGTAGAAGAGCTCAACTAAACCGTCGGATTCAAGTTCTTTCAACGTTGAGAGAAGGGCTGGGCGGGGTGTTTCGAGCTCGGCGCTTAGGTTTTGGAGAGCAACGGCTTTTTTCTTTGTTGCCAGAACCTTGTATACAAGTTCTTTCCTGCGCCCTAACATCCAACAAACACCAGTGTAATGTACGACTCACTATAAATAAACTTTGCTGGAAAAATTTGGGCAATGTGGCAACCGCCATAATTTATAAACCTTTCTTTCCACAGTTAACTCATGCCGTTTGAAATCGAGATCAAAAGCCTGAGTGACGAAGGCCTTGGGGTTGGCTTTCTGGGCAGGAAGAAGGTTTACGTCCCTTTTTCTGCTCCGGGCGATCTGGTTAGGGTTTATAAAACACGAAGAAAGAAAAGAAAAATCCTGGCAGAAGAATTCGAGTTTTTAAGGCGATCAGATCTGGTCGTTGATCCAACGTGCCCCTACGCGGGAAAATGCGGAGGCTGCCTTCTCCAGCACCTCCCCTACGATGAACAAATGCGCTTTAAAGAGGCAAAACTTAGACGGCTTCTTGGGATGGATATTAAAGTTATCCCTTCTCCAAAAATTTTTGGCCACAGAAACAGGATTGACGTTGTCATTTCGACAAGCGGTATTGGGTTCAGACGTTATGGAACCTGGTGGGATGCGGTGGACATAGACCACTGCCCCGTGTTCGGTGACTCCTCCAAGAGGGTTCTCTCTTCTTTGAGGGAGTTTATTGAGGATCACGAGGTTACCCTTTATGAAATCCAGAAAAACGAAGGTTTCCTTCGCTACATTGTTCTCCGGGAAGGTAAGTTTACTGGGGAACTCATGGTGAACTTAGTTACATCACCTGGAGAACTGTCGGAGGAGTTTCCCGACTACTTTGACTACGCTGACTCCATATACTGGAGCATCAATAGAACGCCGAGTGATGTCTCCTACGGAGAGATCGAAAAGTTCTGGGGGGAGGAGTACATAAAAGAAAAACTCGGGGACGTGATCTACTTAATCCATCCAAACAGCTTTTTCCAGACGAACAGCTATCAGGCTGTCAATCTCGTTGAGGTGGTAAGCGGATTCTCTGAAGGCGAGCGGATTCTCGATCTTTACTCGGGTGTGGGCACCTTCGGTGTTTATCTCGCCAAGCGGGGCTTTAAAGTTGAAGGAATTGAGATCAACCCCTTCGCGGTGGAGATGGCCAGAAGGAATACGGAACTCAACGGTGTTGAAGCGGACTTTAAAGTTGGCTCCGACCGCGATGTGGAGAGTCTCTCTCGTTACGACACCGTTGTTGTGGATCCGCCCCGGGCGGGGCTTCATCCCAAGCTCGTTGGGAGAATTCTAAAGGACGAACCCGAAAACCTTATCTATGTTTCCTGTAATCCGAAGACGCTCGCCAGGGATCTCGACGAGCTCTTGAAAAAATACTCCGTATTGGATGTCGTGGGGCTTGACATGTTCCCCCACACTCCCCACGTGGAAGTCGTCGTTAAGTTAGGTTTGAATCGGAACCAATAAGTTAATATACAATTCCGCCATAGTTTGGATTTAGAAGTGAAGAGGTGATAGAAAGTGCTGGATGAGAGAGATAAGATCATCATCGAAATGTTGACCAAAGACGCCAGGACACCGTTTACCGAGATAGCCAAGGTTCTGGGCATAAGCGAGACCGCCGTGAGGAAACGCGTCAGGGCCCTTGAAGAGGCAGGAATCATAAAGCAGTACACAATAGTCGTGGATCCCTCCAAGTTGGGCTACAACTTGGTTAGCATAACCGGGGTCGATACTCTCCCGGAGAAGATCTTTGAAGTGGCCCAGAAGCTCAAGGAGTTTGAGTTCGTGAAGTCCGTCTACCTCACGAGTGGGGACCACATGATAATGGCGGAGATATGGGCGAAGGACGGCGAGGACCTCTCTGACATAATCTCAAACAAAATCGGGAAGATCGACGGAGTTACAAAGGTCTGCCCGGCGATAATCCTGGAGAGGCTCAAGTGAGTTCCTAATTAGAACAGACCAAGGGCCTTTGCTTCGAACTCCCTTTGGATCCTGACCCCTTCGAGGAACAGCCTACGTGAGAACTCCCTTAGTCTTTCGTTTTTTCTTCTCTTTGATTCGTCGAGGAGCTCAACGGCCAGAAACTTCAGGGTTCTCGCGAACAGATAGTCGTTCTTTTCCAGTCCCAGGGCTAGCCTGTACGTTTCTTCATCGTATATCCCTTTAAGGGCAAGCTCCCAGGTAAAGAGGAGTCTCTCTTCTCCCCGAGGGGATTTGGCTAGATAACGTGCGGCTTCTTTTGGCTTATCTATTGTTTGGAACGCCAGCTTTACAGCTAGTTCCCCCGGATATTTCGTTTTCTGATAAATCTCTACGGTCTTTTCGAAGTTTCCGATCTCTAGGTAGATAAGCCCGGCCTTTTCCAGGAGCCAGCTTCTCAGGGGTTCTTCCGTGAGCTCGGCTAACGTCTCCATACTGAAAACGTCCCCAACGTCTTCAAGGAGTTTGAAGTACTCGATGAGGTAATTCTTCCTCTCAAGGCCAAACTCCTTGAACTGGGGCTTTGGAGGGGCTTTTTTGGGCCTTTCAAAACGGGGAACTATTCCGGTTTTAATCTCTCCCCTCATGCGTAGAAGCTCTGCCCCGGGCATTAACTTTCCGTCTTTGAACACTATCCCCTGCGGGAGAGGTTTAATGTGCTCTATATCATCCTCTGTGAGGCCTAATTCACTCAGTGAGACCCCAGCAGTTCCCTTCTGGACTATTACCTTGGCCAACATGTCTGAGATGCTTTTTAGGGCTTTTTTCTTTAGGTACTGGCTTTTGATTTTTGTGGCCGCGTTTATAGCCAGTTTGAACTTTTCAGCCCTGGAAAAAATGTATGAAAGATTTCTGAGGACTTCATCTCGGAGTGATTCGGTCGATATCTTGAGCGCTATCTCAACGGCCCGCTCTGGGACTTTCACTGCGTATGCCTCGACAACTCATTTAAGGGCGTAGTCCCGCCAGTAGGGATTCTTTATCTCCATTGCAATGGAGTATGCTCCATCCAAGTTTTCTCTGTTCAAAAGCTCCCTAACTTTCAGCACTTTCTCGTCCATCTCAACCCCTCAGCCCAGGGAACCATATTTTTTTGCCTTTCCTTTCTTTCTCCTCGTCCCACTCGTGGAGTATCTTCACTGCCTCGCTCGCCACCAAGGCAGCTTCCTTTTCTCCCGCCTTGCCGAACTCGTTGGTGATCCTGTTGGCGAAGACAGCACAAACACAGCCTGCTCTAAGGCCGTAGATGTTGGCTAACGTGTAGAGCGTCGCCGCCTCCATTTCGAAGTTAGTAACCCTCGCCTGCCTGAGGTCGTCGAGGATGTTCCTCGCGAAACTTGGGAAGTAGCCGTTTAAACCGGGCCTTCCCTGCCCGAGATAGAAGCTGTCCGTCGAGGCGGTTATGCCTATGTGGTACCTGACGCCCAGATTCTCGGCCGCTTCAATTAAAGCCATCGTGACCTCTAAATCAGCGACTGCCGGGTACTCAACCCTAACGTACTGCTTTGAAGTTCCCTCGAGCCTTACCGCCGCCTTGGCAATGATTAAGTCCCCTATCTCTATCCCGGGCTGTATCGCACCGGTCGAGCCAACGCGGATGAAGGTGTCTGCCCCTATCGCGGCTAGTTCTTCAACCGCTATGGCCGTGGATGGTCCACCTATACCCGTTGAGGTTACGCTTATTGGGACGCCCTTATACTTCCCGGTGTGTGTCCTGTACTCGCGGTGGAACGCTATCTCCCTCGCCTCGTCCCAGAGCGAGCTTATCTTCGGGACTCTATCAGGATCTCCGGGAAGGAGAACGTAGCGCGCGACATCGCCCGGCTTGCAGGCTATGTGGTACTGGTAGCCCTCCTCTGTTTGAGGCCTCTCGGCGGAGATGAACTTCTCTCCCATGGCAACCACCTTTTTATGTCGGTGAACTATAATAGGGCTTGAAGCTAAAAAGCCTTTGGGGCTGAAAGCATGCTCAGGTGTACGCGGTGTGGTAAGACCTATCCCGAGACATTCAGGCTGAGGTGCGACTGCGGTGGAACCCTGCTGGTGGAGAGGGAGGTCTATGACTTCTTCGGCAACCTCATGCCGTACTTCGACGCCAGAAGATACGTTCAGTTTCTTCCCGTTAGCGGGAGCCTTCTGCCCCCTCCGGTTCCGGCCATAACACCGGTTGTAGAGCTTGAGGTCGAATCTGTTAATGCCCTCTTCAAACTCGACTACCTTCAGCCGAGTGGCTCTTTCAAGGACAGGGGGACGTGGGTAACCGTGGCAAAGCTCATGGAGGAGGGGATAAACGAGGTTGTCCTCGACAGCTCTGGAAATGCCGCCTTGAGTATGGCCCTCTACTCCCTTCCAGCTGGGATTACGGTTCATACGTTTGTTTCTTACGGTGCCCTTCCCGAAAAGCTTGCCCTCCTTCAGAGGCTCGGGGCGGTTATCCACTTCGTAGACGGCGACAGAATGGCCGTTCACGAGAGGGCAGTTGAGTTTGCCGAGAAAACTGGGCTAACCTATGTTTCCCACTGGCTCAACCCCTACTTTCTTGAGGGAACCAAGACGGCCGCCTTTGAGGTTTACGAGCAGGTTGGAGTCCCAGACTACGTTTTGGTCCCAACTGGTTCTGGGACACTGTTCCTCGGCCTCTGGAAGGGTTTCACGGAGCTCAAGAGGATGGGAGAAATAACGGATCTCCCGAGGCTTGTTGCGGTTCAAGCAACTGGCTACGAGAGCTTATGTAATCGCTCGCCCTTAAAGAACAAACTCGCCGACGGAATAGCGATTCCAGAGCCTCCGCGCCTTGACGAGATGAAGCGAGCCCTAAAAGAGACTAACGGCCTCTGCGTGAGCGTTACCTGGGAGGAGACTGAGGAGGCTTGGGAATGGCTGAAGAGAGCAGGCTTTCTCGTTGAGCCCACCTCTGCTGTTGTTCTTGCCGCCCTGTGGAAGCTGGTCGAGACCGGTGAAATCCCTGATGGTTCGAAGGTTCTGCTCCCCCTCACAGGCTCGGGCCTCAAGCTGACCGAAGGGATTTAAACTTTGACGTCGATTACCTTGCGGAGGTGAGGGAAATGGGTGTTAGATACCCTGCCGTCGCTGGGAGCTTCTATCCCGCTGACGAGGAACTGGTAGAGATGCTTGAGAGGTTCTTCAGGGATCTCGGTGAGGAGGGGAGCGAGAGGAAAATCACGGCTGGCGTTGCACCGCACGCTGGCTACGTCTTCTCGGGGTACACAGCGAGCAGAACCTACAAGGCAATCTTTGAAGACGGTCTGCCAGAAACCTTCGTGGTACTCGGGCCGAACCACACCGGGTTGGGCTCACCAATAGCGGTCTATCCAGAGGGTGAGTGGCTAACTCCCCTTGGAAGCATTGAGATCGATGCGGAGATGGCGAAGGCGATAGCTAGACTCTCTGGAATAGCAGATCTCGACGAGATGGCGCACACCTACGAGCACTCCATAGAAGTGCAGGTGCCGTTCATCCAGTATCTGGCCGAGAAGGCCGGAAAGGACGTCAAAATCGTTCCCATAACCCTCGGAATTCAGGACGAGGAAGTGGCCAAAGATCTCGGCAGGGCCATCTTTGAAGCCTCTAAGGAGCTCGGAAGGGACGTTGTGGTCATAGCGAGCACCGACTTTACCCACTACGGCCCCGTTTACGGCTATGTACCGTTTAGGGCCAGGGCTGATGAGCTTCCCCACAGGATAAAGGAGTGGGACTTTCAGGTAATAAGGCACATCCTCGACTTCGACGTCGATGGGATGTTCAATGAGATCAGAAAGCTCGACCACACGATGTGCGGGCCCGGTGGTGTCGGAACCGCGATAGTCTACTCCCGCCTGGCTGGAGCGGTTGAAGCCGAGCTTTTACACTACACGACCAGCTTTGAGGTGAGCCGCTCGACTGATGCGGTGGTTGGCTACGCGAGCATCGTGATGAGGAAGTGAGCGAAAGGGTGATAAGATCCTTTTCTTTATTTATACCATGCAGGTTTCCCGAGTGAGAACCCTTAGGGACGTCCAAAGGATACTCCGCGTGCATAAGGAGGAGCTTAGGGAAAAATACGGAGTTAAGAGAATTGGGATTTTTGGCTCTTATTCTCGAGGAGAGCAAAGGGAAGACAGCGACGTTGACATCCTCGTCGAGTTTGAGAAGCCGATAGGACTCATAGACTTTATACGGCTCCAGGAGTACCTTGAAGGTCTCCTTGGGGTTAAAGTTGACCTTGTGACCAGAGGGGCGCTCAAAAAGAGAATCAAGGAGAGAATTCTCCGTGAGGTGAAGTACGTATGAGAGACCCTCTTTTGTACGTTGAAGATATCTTGGAAGCCATCGAAAAAATAAAGCGCTACACTGAAGGCATGGAATTTGAGGATTTTGAGGACGAGAAGACGGTGGATGCTGTTATATGCAACCTTGAAATCATTGGGGAGGCCGTTAAGAACCTTCCGGAGGAATTTAAAGAAATGCACCCGGATGTGCCCTGGAAGGAAATCGCTGGAATGAGGGACAGACTGATTCATGCGTACTTTGGGGTTGATCTCTCAATAGTCTGGTACACAATCAAGAACGACCTCGATGATATTGAATTTCGCTTAAAAAGTATTCTGGAGGGTCAAAGATGAGGGTTCTAGCTTCGGCTCCCGCTAAAATTATCCTCTTCGGTGAGCACAGCGTGGTTTACGGAAAGCCAGCAATAGCGGCCGCCATAAACCTCCGAACGTATGTCAGAGCCGAGTTCAACGACTCTGGAAGGATAAAAATAGAGGCCCACGACATAAAGACGCCCGGTTTGATAGTTTCCTTCTCCGAGAACGAGATATACTTCGAGAGCGACTACGGAAAGGCCGCTGAGGTTCTCAGCTACGTCAGGCAGGCGATAGAGCTCGTCCAAGAAGAGGCAGATAAAAATGGCAGAGGTATAACCGTCTCGATTACCTCCCAGATTCCGGTTGGAGCTGGACTTGGAAGCTCGGCCGCCGTTGCTGTTGCCACAATTGGGGCGGTTTCAAAGCTCCTCGGCCTTGAACTCACCAACGAGGAGATAGGAAAGCTCGGTCACCGCGTTGAGCTCCTGGTTCAAGGTGCCTCAAGCGGCATAGACCCGACGGTTTCTGCCATAGGGGGAATAATCCACTACGAGAAAGGTAAATTCGAGCACCTTCCCTTCATGGAACTGCCGATAGTCGTCGGCTACACAGGTTCGAGCGGCTCAACCAAAGAGCTGGTGGCGATGGTGAGGAGAACCTACGAGGAGATGCCTGAGATAGTCGAACCAATCCTGACTTCGATGGGCAAAGTTGTGGAGAAGGCGAGGGAGACCCTTTTGTCGGAGCTTGAAGAGGGGCAGAAGCTCGCCCGCCTCGGTAGGCTCATGAACATCAACCACGGCCTTTTAGATGCCCTTGGCGTCTCCACCAAGAAGCTGAGCGAGCTGGTCTATGCAGCTAGAACCGCTGGAGCTCTGGGGGCAAAGATAACGGGAGCTGGAGGAGGTGGCTGTATGTACGCTCTGGCCCCGGAGAGGCAGAGTGAAGTTGCCACAGCTATAACGATAGCCGGTGGGACGCCGATGATAACCGAGATAAGCCGCGAAGGGCTTCGCATTGAGGAGGTTCTACCATGATAATCGTCAAGGTCGGTGGAAGCGTCTTCAGCGACAAGAAGGGGAAGCCGGAGAACTTCGATGTGGAGACGGTGAGAGATATTGCGAGGGAGATAGCGAACTTTTATCCCAGAGAGGACTTTATCGTAGTTCACGGCGGAGGGAGCTTCGGGCACCCGGAGGCGAAAAAATACGGCATAAGAGATGGCCTGCCCGAGGACTGGGAGTCAGCAAGCCTCAAAAGGATCGGCTTTACTCTAACCCACCAGGCGATGCTTAGGGCCAACGCTAAGTTCATAGAGGCCTTCGTTGCAGAGAACCTGCCCGCCTTCTCGGTATCTACCTCCTCCGTCTTCATAACCGAAAACGGGGAAGTGGCCTACGGCGACGTTGAGGTCATCCAAAGGCTCGTCGACCTGAAGTTCATCCCGGTTCTCTTTGGCGACGTCTCCATCGACCTGGCGAAGGGAATAGACATCCTCTCTGGCGACCAGATCATCACCTACCTCGCCAAGATGCTTGAGCCGGAGAAGGTGATCTTCCTCATGGACGTCGACGGGATCTACGACGGAAAGCCCGGAGAGGGGGAGTTAATTCAGAACCTCTCGAAGGACGAGATTGACGCCCTGCTCGAGAGGCTCCACTGCTCCGCCGCCGGAACCGACGTCACCGGCGGAATCTGCAACAAGCTCCGTGAGGCAAAAAAGATAGCCGAGCACTCCGAGGTCTGGTTCGTGAACGGGAAAGTTCCCGGAAGACTGAGCGGGGCGATAAGGGGGGACGGCTTCGGGACGAGGCTGAGGGGGTGAGAGCTTGCTAGCCGAGGTAATGACGGTAGGTGATGAACTCCTCACGGGAAACACCGTTGACAGCAACTCCGCCTTCATAGCGAAGAAGCTCACCGAGAGGGGCTACTGGGTGAGAAGGATCACCACCGTTGGAGACGACGTTGAGGAGATAAAGAAGGCAATCAACGAGGTTCTTGGGAGAAGGCCCGAGGTTCTCGTTATCTCCGGCGGATTGGGTCCGACCCACGACGACGTTACCATGTTAGCCGTCGCCGAAGCTTTGGGAAGGAGGCTCGTTCTCTGCAATGAGTGTCTGGAAAAAATCAAGGCCTTCTACGAGCGCCTTTACAGGGAGGGCTACATAGACGACCCGGCTTTGAACGAGGGAAGGAGGAAGATGGCCTACCTGCCAGAGGGAGCCAAACCACTTGAGAACAGCGAAGGGGCGGCTCCTGGTGCTTATATCGAGCACAATGGCGTTAAGATCTTCGTCCTCCCCGGAATGCCGCGGGAGATGAAGGCCATGCTGGAGAGAGAAGTCCTCCCGAGGCTTGGCGAGAGAAAGTTCGTCCAGCTCAAGTTCCTGGCCGAGATAACTGACGAGAGCAAGCTTGCACCCATATTAAAAGAGGCCCTGGAGCACTTCAATGTCAGAATCCACTCCTCGCCAAAGGGTTTTGGGAAGTACATAGGCGTGATAATCTTCGCCGAGAGCGAGGAGGGGGCAGAAAAGGCCGCCCGCTTTCTGGAGGAAAGGGGGATCTCACTGGAAAGGTGGAAGCTCTGATCATCAAGCTTTTCGTCTTTTTTCGCAGAAATTTCCATCAAGGCTGACAGCTCGGAACCCTCTGCAAAAATTAAAGCATTATAGAAAATAGAAACCTGCACACAACTGACCTTCTCCGCCCTAAAGGACGAAGCTGGCAAAAGAAAAAGGTCAAGCTTAATAGAGCTCTTTCTCGGGCATGAAAATAAGCCCGTCCTTGGTGACCATATAGCTCCAGGACTTGAGGTTGTACTCGAGGAACGGGCTTCTGACGACGGTCAAAACCCTCTTTAAACTCTCACCTTCAACCTTAACGCTCAGTCTGAAGACGCTCAACGAGAAGCTGTTTACGAGCTCCACGATGTTCTCTGGAAACAGCCTGACGTTGAATGTCATCAGTATTCCGTTGTTGCCGCCCAGGGACAGGGTTTTCGTTATTGCGGGGATCATGAGGGGAAGATCCTTGGTGTGCCTGACGCCATAGATGTCGAGGCCCAAAACGACGTAAAGAACGTTGCTCATCCCGCTAAAGGTTACTCTCATGCGTCCTCCTATTATTTCGGGATCGTTGGTACTTAAAACCATATCCGGGTTCATACTCTCCTCCAGGAGGGGGTTTATGGAAACTAAGGCAACGTTTTTGAGAGTGACCTCTGCATCAGGGTAAACCGTCCGTAGATATTTAACTACTGAGTAATAAGCATCGTTGAAGGAGATAACGACGACCTTCTCGTAGTCGGGCTGGAGCCTTTTGATTAAGTGGTAGATTATCAACTCGACGTCACTCCCTATCTCGTGGCTTATTAACGTGGGGCTCAGCTGTCTGGTGGACATCGCCATTATGTCCAGTGGATCCATGATCACTCACCGTAAATCCTCTTGAGCTCGGAAACGAGGTCCTCAAGGCTTTCCACTGTTACAGAACCTCCAAAGCGATCCTTAAGGCTGTCTATGACGACCATCTCAAGCAACCTTGCGCTGTACTCCCCGAAGAGCTTTCCAACGGCGGCCTTGAAAGCTGAAGGATCCTCGTAGGCGAGTTCGAGGCCCTTCCCGGTGGTGACCCTCAGGTGGGTCTCCAGGACGGCCTTTAACCCCGGGTTGACTTTCTCAAGGGCAGCGGAGAGGGCCTTTGTCAGTATCTCGGCGCCTTTACTCATAAATAACCACCCCCTCATCGGTTATCTCGTAGCGGTAAATCTTCCTCGAATGGTTCGAGCCCCTGGCCTTTATAATGGCCAGCCGGCGCTCTATCCTGTCATTGACCACTTCATAGCGGAGGCCGATTATGACGTCGCTGAGGGTGCTGGCTCCGGTCATCGGGACGACCCTAAAGTCGGTCTCATCGTTCAGGGTGAAGTAGATTGTGGTCCTGTACTCCTTGGTGAGCAGGGTAAGGTAGCGGAGCATCTTGGTAAGCTCTTTCTCGTTCATGTGCTGCTTCAACGCGGTGAGGCTGTCCACGACGAGGACTTCCGGCTTATGCTCCTCTACAATCCTCTTTATCCTGATGAAGGTCTGGACCGGGGTATAGGCTTCGGGGATTATGTTGAGAATGGTAAGGCTTTTGTCGTTGAGAACTTTCTCTATTGGGAGGCCGTAGTTCTTGGCCGCCCTGAGGAGCTGATCCATCGGCTCTTCGAAGGCCAGGTAGAGTGCCTTCCTTCCCTCCAGCGCGTTGTTCACGGCGAAGTGGAGGGCGAAGGTGGTCTTCCCAGTTCCCGTCATGCCAACGAGCAAAACGCTGGAGCCCCTGTAGAGGCCTCCACCCACAAGCTCGTCGAGTTTCTTTATTCCCGTGCTTATCTTCTCCCACGTCGGCTCGATCTCAGCCCTCCTGAGCTCGGGGATGTCCAGGAACTCTATACCATGTGAGCTTATGGTGTACTCGAACTGGGGCTTCTTGATGCCCCTGCGCCTCATCTTCCTGACTTCCATCCGCCGGATAAGGGACTCCCCACGGCTCTTCGACTTGAGGACTATAACCCCATCGACCACGAACTCCTCCATACCGCAACCGACCTTTTCCTCGCCCATGGGCTTCTCGGCTATGAGAAGAACCGTGGCACCGGTGGCCTTCATGAACCTTCCCAGTGTTGTATGGAGGAACGCTCTGAGCTTTGCCTGTCCCATGAGCTGGCCGAAGACGCTTATGGAGTCTATGACCACCCTCTGGGGCTGGAAAGTCAGTAACTCGCTCATTATGAGCTCTATCTCCTTCGCTATGGCATCAGAAGAGACCGTGACCAGGTCTATGAACTTGAAGAGGCTCTTCTGTTCGAGTTCCCCGAAGTCCATTCCAAGCTGCTTCATCTCCTCGAAGAAGTCCTCCCTGGTCTCGGCGAACGATATGTAAACGCCCTTCTCACCAAATTTTTTGGCACCGTTGTAGAGCCACGTAGCGGAGAAGATAGTTTCCCCGAACCGGGTTCTCCTGCTACGAGGACGAGCGCTCCCTCTGGAAAGCCTCCCTCCACAACCTGCTCATCGAAGAAATCTATATCCATCTTTCTCATGCATTTCTCACCGTTTTTATTATGTAGTCTGGGTCTTTAAGTTTATCTTTCGAACCTCTCATACTTTCAGGTAACGAGGACATAACCCCCAGAAGATATTCAGTAACACCTTTTGGGGCACCAAACCTAGAATGAACCATAATAAAGTCTACTCGAACGTGAAAATGAAACTAAGCCCCTGGGCTCTCTTAACTACAATGTCCAAGCATCTATCCTAAAGCATGCCATGACAGTGACAAAAACTTTTTATTTCTCTTGGTACTAATTAAATTGGATAACTATGTCGCGTAAGGTATACCTCTTTGTAATGTTCTTTGTCCTCACACTGTGGGGACTCCAAAAAGCATCTTCCAAAGGGTACTTGAGTGAATTCGACGCCCCTCCTGAGAACCTGAACCTGAGTGTAAGAGCATACAACACCACGCTCACCGTTGAGTGGACGCTTAAGGGTGGAGAATTGGTTAGAACACTCGCTAGAGGTAGGGACGCGGTGATTCTGATTTATCCCGGCTGGATAAGGGAAAAGGAAGACGATGTTGGGTTCAGCATTGCTGATGTCTCTAACGTCTCGGTGATTTTGGGCGACAGAAAAGTTGAATTCAATGTCATGTATCATCCCTATAATATCATCGTTTCAAACGGGAGTAAAAACGGGGAAATTTGGGTCGTTGATGTCCCCTTTGACTTTCCTTCAACGGTAAAATCAGGAAAGATTGAGCTCCGCTTTAGTACCTACCACACATGCAACAACATCACAGTGGGCGTTATCTACTTCCACAGCACGGGCAGGGGACAATACCACGACCTCGTGCTCCCCATGTCAATAGACCTGGGCGAGGGATTTCCAATGTTTCCCAACTTCAGGTCGGAGTTCAACTTCACGATCGATTCCTCCAAGATGCAGCACTTCTTAAGCTCCGCGGTGAACGCCCATTACCTGGTCGACTGGATTGACGAGCCCCGCGGCTGGCTGAGTGTGAAGACTGTGAACGTCAGGGTCTGCCCACCCAAAACCTCTTAACTTTCCCTGCCCTTCTCCTTCCGGTGGTGTGAATGCAGACATTTGATAAAGAGGAACTCACGGTCATCAGGAAGTTCGAGCACATAGAGCACTGTCTCAAGAGGAACGTGCAGGCACACGTTTCCAACGGTTTTGAGGACGTCCACTTCGTCCACATGAGCCTTCCCGAGATCGACAAGGATGAAATCGACATGAGCGTCGAGTTCCTTGGAAGGCGCTTTGACTACCCGATTTTCATAGCGGGAATGACCGGCGGAACTAAAGGCTCCCAGCTGGCTGGAAGGATAAACAAGACCTTGGCCAAAGCCGCCCAGGAGCTTAACATACCCATGGGCGTCGGAAGCCAGAGGGCGATGATAAGAAAGCCAGAAACGTGGGAGAGCTACTATGTCAGGGATGTTGCTCCAGACATTTTTCTCGTTGGTAATCTTGGTGCCCCCCAGTTCTCTGAGACGATTCCAGAAAGGTATGGCATTGAGGAAGCATTGAGGGCAGTTGAGACGATTCAGGCCGATGCCCTTGCTATTCATATGAATCCACTCCAGGAGAGCGTCCAGCCCGAGGGAGATACGCAGTACAGGGGCGTTCTAAAAGCCCTAGCAGAGCTTAAAGCCGAGTTCCCGTACCCGATAATAGCGAAAGAAACAGGGGCGGGAGTTTCCAAGGAAGTTGCAATAAGGCTTGAGAGCATAGGGATTGACGCGATAGACGTCGGCGGCCTCGGCGGGACGAGTTGGAGCGCGGTCGAGTACTACCGCGCAAAGGACGAGATTGGAAAGGACTTGGCCCTGCGCTTCTGGGACTGGGGGATTAAAACGGCCATAAGCGTTGCCGAAGTGCGCTATTCGACCGACCTGCCGATAATAGCCACGGGCGGAATGCGCGATGGAATAACGATGGCGAAGGCTCTGGCAATGGGTGCCACCTTCGCCGGCGTGGCCCTTCCGCTCCTCAAGCCGGCTGTAAAGGGCGACGTTGATGGGGTGATCAAAATCCTGAGGCGCTACATCGAAGAGATCAGGAACGCGATGTTTTTGGTTGGGGCTAGGAACGTTGAAGAGCTGAGGAAAGTTCCGCTCGTGATTACGGGCTTCACAAGGGAGTGGCTGGAGCAGAGGATTGACCTTTGGGCCTACCTCCGAGATGGCAGGCTCTGACCTTTTTTCTCCCTTTGAAATGCACACCTTTTTAAACCCTTCAGAGAAGTAATGCCAACGCAGCCCCACGCCTCATGAGAGGCCTGGGGCGGGAGGCTGGTGAGGATGATAAAAATCTACACGATTAGCGGCTACGAAGAAGTCGGCAAGAACATGACAGCGGTGGGCTACAGCGACGGAGGCAGGGAAGAGGTAGTTATAATCGACATGGGTATTCGCCTTGATCGCGTTCTCATCCACGAGGACGTTAATATTCAGCAGTTCCCGACAAAGGAGCTCCAGAGGCTTGGAGCTATTCCCGATGACTCGATTCTCAGGAATAAAAAGGTAGTGGCAATAACCTTTACCCACGGCCACCTCGACCACATAGGTGCCGTTGCAAAGCTGGCCCCTCATTATCCCGATGTTCCAATCTACGGCACACCCTACACTGTAAAGCTCGCCAAAAGTGAGGTCAAGAGCGAGCAGTACTTCGAGGTCAAAAACCCGATGTACGAGACCCAGTTCGGCGAAATAGTCCAGGTCAGCGAGAACCTCGCGATAGAGTTCGTTCGCTCAACTCACTCGATACCGCAGGCGGCGATGGTGGTCGTTCACACGCCTGAAGGGGCGGTGGTTCACACCGGCGACTTCAAGTTCGACAACAACAACCCGCTCGGCGAGAGGCCCGACTACAAAAGGCTGAAGGAGCTCGGAAAGGAGGGCGTTAAAGTCCTGATTCCCGAATCCACGCGTGTTGCTGAGCCCACAAAGACACCCAGCGAGGCCGTTGCCCAGATGCTCCTTGAGGACTTCTTCCTCTACGAGGGAGCCGACGAGAAGGGCTTAATAGCGACGACCTTCGCTTCCCACATAGCCCGCCTTCAGGAACTGATCTGGATAGCCAACAAGATGGGCAGACAGGCGGTTTTTGTGGGCCGCTCCCTCGCGAAGTACACGGGCATTGCCAAACAGCTCGGCCTCATAAAGATGAAAGGTGCCAGGGCAGTTAGAAGCCCCAACGCGATAAGGAAGGTTCTTGCAGAGGTTTCTGGCGCGAGGGAGAACTACCTCCTCGTCGTTACCGGCCACCAGGGCGAGCCCGGGGCTGTCCTCACGAGGATGGCAAACGGCGAGCTCTACGACATAGGAAAGGACGACACTGTGGTCTTTTCCGCTGGAACGATACCGAACCCGCTCAACAGGGCCCAGCGCTACGTCCTCGAGACGAAGCTCAAGATGAGGGGCGTCAGGATGATAAAGGATCTCCACGTTTCCGGACACGCAAGCAGGGAAGACCACCGCTATCTCATCAGGATGCTTAATCCTGAGAACATCGTTCCGGCCCACGGCGAATTCAGGATGCTGACCCACTACGCTGAACTGGCCGAAGAGGAAGGCTATCTCATCGGCAGGGATGTCTTCGTTTCGAGGAACGGCTACACCGTGGAGATACGATGAGGGACTATCGGGGAATCCTTCAATGGGGCAAAAAACTGATAAAGGGTTTGCCCTTTTTTCTCTCGGCTTAAGATCAACGCTCATTCAAGGGGTGATAGGATGGGCAAGTACGATGAACTGTTTGCGCGGATCAAAATCGCCGCGAAGGACGTTGATAGGGTTATCCTTGACCTGATTCCGGAGAAAGAGCCCAAGAACCTTTACGATGCCGCCAGACATTACCCTCTCGCCGGCGGAAAGCGTGTAAGGCCCTTTGTTGTTCTCCGTGCGGCTGAAGCAGTTGGCGGTGACCCTGAGAAAGCCCTTTATCCAGCTGCCTCGGTTGAGCTAATCCACAACTACTCCCTCGTCCACGACGACATAATGGACATGGACGAGCTCAGGAGAGGAAGGCCGACCGTCCACAAGCTATGGGGAGTTAACATGGCAATCCTTGCCGGCGACCTCCTCTTCAGCAAGGCCTTCGAGGCGATAGCGAAGGCCGACGTTTCCCCGGAGAAGAAGGCCAGAATTCTGGACGTCCTCGTCAGGACTTCCAACATGCTCTGCGAGGGACAAGCTTTGGACATAGAGTTCGAGACGAGGGAAGAGGTGGGCGTTGACGAGTACCTCAGGATGATAAGCGGAAAGACCGGTGCACTGTTCCAGGGCTCGGCTGAAATAGGGGCCATAGTCGGAACCGATAACGAGGAGTACATTCAGGCTCTGTCAAAGTGGGGCATGAACGTCGGCATAGCCTTCCAGATATGGGACGATGTTTTAGACCTCATAGCGGATGAGGAGAAGCTGGGCAAGCCCGTCGGCAGCGACATAAGGAAGGGCAAGAAGACCCTCATCGTGAGCCACTTCTTCGACCACGCGAGCGAAGAAGATAAGGCCGAGTTTCTTAAGGTCTTTGGAAAGTACGCCGGCGATGTCAAGGGTGATGCGCTCATACACGACGAGAAGGTGAAAGAAGAAGTTGCCAAGGCCATTGAGCTCCTCAAGAAGTACGGGAGCATTGACTATGCCGCTCAGTACGCCAAGAACCTCGTAAAAGAAGCAAACGAAGCTTTGAAAGTCCTCCCGGAGAGTGAGGCGAGGAAGGATCTGGAGCTTCTCGCGGAGTTCTTAGTGGAGAGGGAGTTCTGAATCTTATCCCTCTTTTCCTGCCACAATCCAGCCTACCGGCGGATGCTCCGCACCGGATCGAAAATTTTATACATTCTCACTTCCAATTAATGTCTCAGGGATACCCAATGGATATTCCATGGATTGTCTCCACTGTGAACATATTGAATATTGTAAGTGACGTAAGGGCATTTAAACAGTGACTTTTAGACTTTCATGGAATTGACGTGGAAACGGATAGGAAAAAGGCCTCAGAGATTATACTAGGATACAAGTTTTTCTTTGATACTGCTTTTAGGGAACTTTTAGAAGATTTAGCACACGTAGAGGAATTTGGTGAGGCAGACATTGTTCTTCAAAGAGCCACATTTAAAGGTATATCCATAGAAGACCTTCCAAACTCATGTGAAAAAATATTGCTATTGAAGAACCTTTGGTACAAATATTTTGAAAAAGTCTTAACTGCGCGAAGCTGGAGAGACCTAGAAAAACGACTTGACGTGTTAAGAACACGAGTATTGTCAAAATTCCTCAAACTATTTCAGTGCTGGATAGTTCCCGAGAAAAATCATTCATTAGAGGAGTTATATAAAGTTTGGAGTATTAACGGCGCTTTAGTATGGTTTACTGACACTGGAAAAGGAGGTCCTAAGCCATATTATTATGGCTTACTGCCAATAAGGAAAGAGTACTATGGCAACAACAGTTATTTCATGGATACGGTATTCAGAGGATATGCATATACTTTACAGTTTCTCTGGTATTCACTATTAGGAAAGGACTCTTTTAAGAAAGTGCCTCACTTGGATAAAATGCATATTGCAGAGGAGATATTTTATGACGACTGCAGAGAATTATTGGCACTGTGGAATCTTGGTGGATCTTCTGAGGAGGGCTCTAAAACTTATTTAAAATGGAAGTGTTTAGATAGGTTTTTTGGAATCCTACAGGAACATGTTGTTGAGAAGATCGAAGAACAATATGGTGTTTCTTTTGGAATATCCGACTATAAGTTATTCCAATTAAATCCAAACTGCTCGCAGAAAGAGTTCCTGGCTGGATTGTATTCTGACAAAGTTCCAGAGCCTTCATACATTAAAGCTAAATCCTCTCCTGAAGAGTGGCAGAAATGGCTAGACCTCAAGTTTTTGTGGTATCCCTTTGAAGTACTGGACACCTTTGGTACTAGAGTGTTTAATGGTGCAATTGCATTTGTGTACATCCTGACAGGAATGCTAGAATATAGATAAAGTCAGGGAATCTTTGACCCGATTAGAGTGTTAAGAATAAAACATCCTGAAGATGTAGGGAATGTTATATCCTATGCAGTCCTTGTTGAAGTTTCAAGCTTCATTGCAGACTACTCTGGTTGGATAGTTTTCTATCAAGTGGGCACTGATTTTTCAGGGATGGGAGGATTTTTACACAACTTAGCAGAGAGTGTCATTGAAAAATACCAAGACTCTCTCATTGTCGAAGAAATAACCGTTGATGGAGAGATTTTCGAGCAGTATCTAACTAGAAACCACTCTGATAAATTCCCAGAGGACCTCCAATTTCAGTTTGAGAAGCTCAGTCGAGATATTATCAAATATCAAGGGGATATAACTTCACTTGAACGATTACTAAGCATTCATAGGGGAGTTTTTTCAGAACTTTTAACTTATTATTTATTGTCCTCCAATAGATTGCATAGATCTTGGGAAAAAGTTGATTGGAATGTTCCCGTCGGCGGTGAACAAATTGATGTATTCGCAATTGACGCAGAAGGACATCCATGGATATTTGAGTGTAAGTTTGATGTACACAAAGAAGATTTTCCACAAGATTTTAAATCAGGTATCTCGAAAACGTAAGGCAGTACTTGAAAAATACAAGAAAGATCCTACTGTCATGGTGGTTTATGTACGAAACAGACACAAGTACCAAATCAATACTCTAGAAGAGCATGGAATTCATGTTCTAGTTCTAGAACCACTTCTCAAAAAATTACTAGAAAGCAAAGATTTGGATACACTAAAAGAAATACTAAAGGAATAAAAATCCTCACTCCACAAACACCGCGGGCTTCAGTGGCATGGCCTGCCTCTTCTTTCCTCCCTTGTCCTCCGCGGCGTTGATGATTATCTCCAGGCCGAGTTCTTTCTCCATGAAGTCCTTCGCCTCTCTCAGCGCTTTCTCCTCGTTGATGCGCTTCACTTCAAAGGCGCGCTCCTTGATGAGCCTCTGGATGAGCTTGCTTACCTCCTTGCCGTGCTTCCTCATCTCCGGGTCCTTCATCAGCTCGGCCATAGCTGACTTGAAGTCCTTCTTTTCTGCAACAACTTCAACTACCTTCCACTTCCACTCTGGAGCAGTGTAGATGTAGGCCCTCTTGGCGTCTTCGAGCTTGGCAACCCTTATTATCTCCTTGATGTCCTCGATGACGGACTGGACGAACTGCTCTTCAGCCTCTACCGTCTCGTTCCACCACTCCTCAACGGGTTCGGGCCACTTTGCTAAGCTCACGAAGCCCTCCCCTCCGAGCTTCTCCCAGAGTTCTTCGCTTATGTGGGGTGTGAAGGGCGCCATGAGCCTGACCCAGACCTCGGCGAGCTTTCTAAGCATGTAGCGCTTCGCCTCGTCGTCTCTGCCTTCTGTTCTCCTTAGGTACCAGCGCAGGTCGTTCAGAACCGTGTAGAACGCCCACTGCACTGCCGTCCTCGTCCTGAACTCCTCGAGGGCCTTTGTTGTTTCTTCGATGGCCTTGTTCAGGCGGTGGAGCATCCAGCGGTCGATGTCCCTGAGCTCAACCCCCTCTCTGGCCTCATAGCCCGCGAACTCGCTTACGAGCTCGTAGAACCTCTCAACCTGCCTGCGGAGCTTTCCGACCTCCTTCCTGCGCCAGTCGAAGTCGCTGTCGTGCTCGGCAAGGCCCATTATGTAGAGCCTCACGACATCTGCCCCGTTCTCCTCGATGGCATCGATGAAGTTCAGCACGTTGCCCTTGCTCTTGCTCATCTTCTGGCCTTCGAGGGTTCCGAAGCCGTTTACCGCTATGCCCTTCGGCCAGTGTTCCCTCTTGAATATCGCCACGTGGTTGAATATGAAGAACGTCAGGTGGTTCGGGATGAGGTCCTTGGCGGAACAGCGCCAGTCGAGCGGGTACCAGTACTCGAACTCCTCCTTCATCTCGTGGATTATCTCCGCTGGAATTCCGGTCTTCTCGGCGAGTTTTCTCTCCTTCTCTTCGCTGAATTCCTCGCGGAAGATGTAGTCAAAGAACTCCCTGTCGAGCTTCTCTGGGTCGAGTTTACCCTCTTTCATGAGCTGGTTGATGTGCCTGCTTATCGTGTAGTAGGCCATGTAGATTGTTGAGTCGCTCAGGCTCTCGATGACCCAGTCAGGGTCCCATGGTAGGGGAGTTCCCAAACCAACTTTTCTGGCGCAGGCCTTCTTGTCGAGCCAGTCTATTACCGCCTCGAACTGGGCGCGCCTGCTCTCTGGGAGTATCTTCATGTTGGCCAGGGCCTCCTTCGCCTTGGCCTTCCATTCGGGGTTGCCGTAGTCTATGAACCACTGGTCGTGGATTATCTTGATTACCGCTCTGTTCCCGAAACGGCTTATGACGGGTTTATCGGCGAACTCGTACATTATCTCGGCAATTCCCTTCTCCTGGAGCTCCTTCGCTATGATATCTTTTACCTCCTGGACTGGTTTGCCCGCGTAGGGCTCTACCTTGAAGATTCCCTTATGATACTCTGCCTTGTAAATGTTCTTAGTCGCTTCTTCAAGCTTCTCCTTGTCCTTCTGGCTCTTGACTCCGAGCCTCTCGGCCTCTTCAACTGCCGGGAACTCACCGTAGCCTTCAAGTTTGATCAGCGAGATGTAGCTTATCTCCTCAACAACGCGCGGGTCAATGTCGTATTTAAGGAGTATCTCAGTCTCCTTCTTCAGGTCTTCCAGAGCGATGTGGTCGAAGGGGGCATGGGCTGGGACGCTCATGACAACGCCGGTAGCGTTGTCCGGGTCAACGAACTCCGCTGGCAGAATTATGACCTCGTCGCCCGTTACCGGGTTCTTCACGTACTTTCCGATGAGCCTCTCGCCCTTGAACTCCTCGATTACCTCTATCTCCCTGTCCTGGAAGGAGAGCTTGTAGGCGGCCTCCTTGCTGACTATCCAGGTTTCCTCTTTTCCGTTGCACCTGACCTTCGCCTTGACGTAGGTAGCGTTGGGGTTCAGCCACATGTTTGTGACGCCGTAGACTGTCTCGGGCCTCAGCGTTGCCGCGGGCAGGTAAATAACCTCGCCGTCCTCCTCGAGGATGAACTTGATTATGACGTACTCCAGAATCTGGATGTCCTCACCTTCCATGATGTCGTGGTCTCCCAACGGCGTCCCAACAACGGGGTCCCAGCGAACCCTGTGTGCACCTTTAACCACCAGCCCCATGTCCTTGAGCGTCCAGAACTGCCACTCGATGAACTTGCTGAAGGGCGGGAACAGGCTTGTGGTGTGGAACTCCCTCGTCCAGTCAACGCTAAAACCTGCCCTGATGAACGTCTCCTTCGCGGCCTTCATGAAGTACTTCACTATTTCCTTCGGGTCTTCGAACTTCCAGAGGATTTCCTCGGGGACTTTGTAGACGTCGCGGTAGATGTGGATGGTCTTCGGGTCGCGGTTCTTTATTCTCTCGGCGATGCCAACTATCGGCGCGCCGGTGATGTGCCACGCCATCGGGAAGAGCACGTTGTAGCCCTGCATTCTCTTAAAGCGCGCTATTACGTCCGGAATCGTGTAGGTTCTCGCGTGGCCGACGTGGAGGTGGCCCGAGAGGTATGGAAACGCGACGGTTATGTAGAACTTCTTCTCCTTGGGCTTCGCGTTCCTGTCGGGCTCGAAAATCCTCGCCTCCATCCAGCGCTTCTGCCACTTCTCCTCAATGGCCTTGAAGTCGAGCTCAGCCATGGCTAAAACCTCCTTTAGCTTCGATTTTCACCGCTAAAAAGGAACTGCCAGCTTCAAAAGCGCGAGAGTCCAAAATAGGGGGGTTATCGGTGAAATCAGTTGCTGCTGGAATTACGGTGGAGAAGACACTCCCCCCTCATCGGCATCGGAAGCGGTAAAGGCTTTGGGTATTTAAGGTTTTTGGATGAAAAAAGAAGAAAAGCAAATCAGGAGTGAGCCACTATGAACTTCTCAACATCCTGGAGCAGACCCAGGCCGATCCCAAAGTGGGCCTTTGCCTCCTTGGGCCTCCCGCGTTTCGCAAGCTCAAAACCGAGCTTGAACTCTTGGATAGCAGTCCTGAGCTTCAGCTCAGCCCCCTTGACGTCCACTCCCTCTCTCTTGAGCTTTTCCAGCGCCCTGGAATCCTTCCTGATGCGTTCCTGGACCTCCTGTCCAAAGGCTTTCAGATCCTTCATCTTCTCCTCCACGACCCTCTCCCTTGCCTCTCTGAGGATGAACCCAACGGCCTTGTAGAACTCCCTCACCGTTTCGCGGTTCTCATGGATGAGCGTTAAAGCCGCAGTGTAGTTGCCCTGGTCGGCCAGCTCCTTCACCTGGTCGTATAGGGCTCTGAAAGCGTCCAGCCTCTCCTGGAGCTCGGTGGTGTTTCTATCTGTCTCGTTTGCCTTTGAGATGACATTCTCGACGAACGCCATGGCCTTCTCTCCCTTGGCCAGGAACGCGTTCACGATCTTATCGGAGTGAGCATAGGCCAGTTCCTTTCTGAGCTCTCTGAGCTCGGCATCAAGCTCCTTCTTGAGTTCGCGGGCCTTTTCCAGGTCTTCCTTAGCCTTTTCAATGTTCTTCTCCTTTATGTCTTCCACGACCTGCAGGTAGGCCTCCTTAGTTTCATTTAAGAGCTCCTTGGCCTTTGAGGTGTCAAGACCGGCTTTCTCCGCAGCAGCGATGGTTCTCTGGGCAGCTTCGAAGTAGCCGCGCATCCTCTCCATTGAGACCCTAACCTCTTCCCTGGCATTTTTGATGCTCTTAAGAACTTCCTTGTACTGATGCATGGCCAGCAGTCCCTCAGTTACTGCCATCGGGTAATCTCCGTTCTGGTAGGCGGTCTCCGCCCTCTCCCTGTACTCCTCGGCGAGGCTGTAGTGCTCCATCACGCTTGAGTTCTCCGGCAGGGTGGCATTCTGGAGGAGCCTTTCCGTTATGTTGTGGAGCTTTTCAACTATGTTTATTATCCTCTCCGCCAGCTCCTTCTCGGGTGTTGTGTTAGTGGTATTGGAAACCGGTGAGTATGCCTCAATCTGCGTTGATGTGTTTTCAGCTGCTAAGCTCATTCCAGCCGGGATCAAAGACCCGACCAGTACGGTCAATACTACGAGGGCCTTCACCCATTTCATGGCAACCACCTCGTTCAACCCTACGAACTTCGACTATTTTAGGGATTCGAGAGAAAAGAGGTCGAAACGACCGTTTCAGCACCAATCTGCGTCCAACCCGCTCAAATTAGTGGTTTCATCGTTTCCATAGTATTTAATCCTAAAAGAAAGGGTTAGAAACCAGAAAAATTATCTCAAAGCACCACAAGCTCTCTCTCGGCCTTCGTTAATCTTGTCCCTCTCCCATCTATTACGGCCACGTCATCCTCTATCCTAACGCCGCCGAGTCCTGGCACGTAGATCCCTGGCTCTATCGTAAAGGTCATGCCGTTTTTGAGGACAACTTCCCCGTCGGGGCCAATGTACGGTTCCTCATGCACGTCCAGACCGAGGCCGTGGCCCGTCCTGTGGGTGAAGTATTCACCGTAGCCCGCCTTCGCTATCGTCTCCCTAGCTACCCTGTCTACTTCTTTGGCCTTTATCCCCTCTCTTACTGCCCTGTAAGCGTTCTCCTGGGCCTCCTTAACGACGTTGTATATCCCAATTAGCTTCTCGTTGGGCTGACCCACCGCTATCGTCCGGGTTATGTCTGAGCAGTAGCCCCCAACCTTCGCACCGTAGTCGAGGATTACCATGTCCCCTTTCCTGATACGCCTTTCCCCGGGGGCATGATGCGGATTGGCGGCGTTTTCCCCGCTGGCCACGATAGGTTCGAAGGATATCCCATCGGAAAGTTCTCTGATCTTCAGCTCGATCTTAAGGGCCAGCTCCTTCTCGCGCATGCCAAGGATGTCCCAGCTTAATACCTCTTCAAAAACCCGATCCACTACCTTGGCGGCGTGCTTCATCATTTCTATTTCCTGGGAGTCTTTTATCATCCTCAGTTCCCTCATTACTAGGCTTAATGGATGAAACTCGAAGGAATTGTTTCCGAGCCTCATAATGCCTATGAGCCAGTCGGCCCTCATGGTGTCCTCAATTAAAATCCTTCCTGAGGACAGTTTGAGATCGGCTAGAATCCAGGAGAGCTTCTCATAAGCGTTCTCCCCGTCACGCCAGAACGTGGTGGGAAAACCCTGGATGACGTTTTCGTAGAGGCTCGGGGCTAAGAGGTGGTAGTCCCCGTTGGCGTTTACGGCCAGAACCGTTAATCTCTCACCAACCTCGTGGAGATTAAGCCCCGTGAGGTAGTAGAAATTTGTGCTTGGACTTATGAGTGCCCCGTCAAAACCTTTCTCCTCGATCAGGGAAACAAACTTTCCGATCCGCAAGTCGATCACCGCTGTTCTTTATCCTCCGGAGTTAAAAAAATTCCTGGAGTACCGATCAACTAGCCATCCCAAGAAGATTCCCGAAAGGGCGTCCCAGAGCCAGTGCTCTGCAAGGAGAACCGTTGAGAGGGGAATTAATACAACCAGAAAGGCCATGATCCTTGCGAGAACTTCCTTTCTCCTAGCCAGAGCTAGGAAACTTATCGTGTCGATGGTGCAGTGAGGAGATGGAAGAACGAACTGGGGTCTAGCATCCCAGCCGGGCGGGGCGTACCTTCTGGGGAGATCGGGATAAACCAGATGGGGCGGAAAAACGTACGCAACCAGGAAGATCGCACTCAACACCAAGAACGAGAGAAGGTAACTCTTTGCAGTTCTTTCGGCCTCCGTGGGGCTGATATAGAGAAGGTAAGCGACGGTACCTACCATCACCCACGTGAAGCCAAGCTTGTAGAGAGCGTCCATCAAGAGATACAGGAAGAAATGGCTTTTTGTCCACAGGAGAAGGCCGAGAACAAAGTCATGAGAGGTTCCAGGGAGTCTAAGGAGGAAATCGGTATAATTGACACTCCAACGGCCAACGATGGGGTAAATCAGGCTGTAAAAAGTCCAGTAGGCATATGCCATCAGAAATAGAATTATCGAACGGCGGTTGGACTCTTGGGGGATTGAACAGGCCTTCCTTTTCATGTCAAGCCCTATGGTTATGAGACCGCAAGATTTATAAATGCACCCTGTGTTCCCTACATTGGGTCGAGCCGCCGTAGCTTAGTTGGTAGAGCGCCGGACTGTTAATCCGGCGGTCCCCGGTTCGAATCCGGGCGGCGGCGCCAGTGAGTGGGCCCGTAGCTCAGCCTGGTCAGAGCGCGCGGCTCATAACCGCGTGGTCGGGGGTTCAAAGCCCCCCGGGCCCACCATAGCTTTTCAGTAACAGTCCTTCTCAGTAAAAAGTTCAAAAATGTAGAGAACTCAAAGGTTTCTAAGCTTCTTGACCTTTCCAGCCTTCCTGTCCACGTAGCCTTTCTTTTCCAGAAACCGCAGAAGATCTTCAAGGAACTCTCTGGAGGCGTTTATCACAAGGGTTCCCCTTTCCGTTGGTATCTCCATCGGCATGGCCTTCAAGAACATTGTTTTTAGTTCCTCCTCTTCGATCTTCCGTTCTCCTATAACACGAAGAAGCTCTGAGGACAGTATAGCCCTGCTTATTAACCCAAAATAGAGTTTTAGCACCTGCTCCTCGGGGAAGTACTTCCCGAGTATCGAGGCTAACTCGTTGATCTTGCCTATATCAAGTTCGTTTATTTCAAATTCGTACTCTTCTACCAGATCCGTGAACACGAACTGCTTCGCTATTTTTTCCACCTTTTCTGGGTTGTGGACGAGTTCGAACGGAAACTTAAATTGGAACCTGACGGATGACACGTCAAACCCGTCTTTGAGTTTTACAGTGCCGTTGGAATACTCCAGCGCTCCCGCCCTAAAGAGCTGGTCAAGAATGTCAGCTACCCACGGTCCTTCGGCCAGGATTTCGTCTACTTTTTCTCCTTCCTTCAAGTGGCCCAGCAGGTGATCCAGGTTCTCTTTGAAGGCGTTGAATCCTTTCAGAATCTCTTCTTTTTCAACGCTTTCCATGGCCTCTATCTTTGCCCTTATCTCTTCCAGGGTACCTTCGATTGCATACCCCACGAAGGCCTCATAGGACTGTCTTTCCCTTGTCTCAAAGGAGATTCCCCTTCCTTTGAACTCCCTCAGGAGGGCTTCCTTTATTGCCGGACTTTTGGTTGCAATCCTCATGCCTTCCACCTATGGCGGAAAGGCTAAAAAGCCTTTTAGACTTTTGGTCGTGGGAGGTGATTTCATGGGGGAAAAGCAGTATCTCCTCGACAGAACCCTTGAGAGATGGAGGGGTAAAAGGATAGCTGTTGGAATCGGAAGCGAGATAAGCTTCTCCGGTGTCTTGACTGATTTTGACGAAGAAGTCATTCTCCTTACAAACGTCACTGATTACGCCGGCAACAGGGCTAGGGAACTTATAGTCAAAATTGACGACATCAACTGGATAACCCTCTTGTGAGGTGCCGCCGATGAGGGCGGTTGCTTTCGTGGGTTATAAGAAAAGCGGGAAAACTACCACCGTCGAGGCAGTCGCAGGAATTCTGAAAGAGCGCGGCTACCGCGTGGCTATAGCCAAGAGCATGCACTCCGAGTTCGACAGAGAGGGGAGCGACACCTGGCGCTTCTCGAGGGTGGCCGATTCTGTTCTTGTGAGGGCAAACGACACCGACGCTCTGCTTTTTAAGGCTAAAGACATCAACGCGCTCTTCTCGATGGTTTCTGCAGATTTCCTCCTGCTGGAGGGCTTTAAGTCGATAAAACACGTTCCGAAGGTAATATGTGCCAGAAATGAGAAAGATGTTAGGGAGCTCAACGATGGGCTTGCTATAGCCGTGAGCGGGGTTATAGCCTCTACTGGAGTGAAAGAGGTGGATGGTCTTCCGGTCATTGACGCCACGAAAGAAACCGAAAAACTGGCAGATCTGGTGGAAAAACGGGCCTTCATGCTACCCAACATAGACTGCGGCCTCTGTGGTTTCAGCTGTGCCGAGATGGCAAGGATGATAGTCAAGGGTGAGAAAACCCCGAGGGATTGTGTGGTTCTAAGTTCGAAGCCGAAAGTAACAGTCAAAATCGATGGCCAGGTTCTCCCCATGAAGGACTGGGTGCAGGAGCTCGTTGAAAAAACGATAAAGGGCATGCTCTCTGCAATGAAGGGCTACCGTGAGGGGAAGAGGATAGAAATAGTTATACGGGAAGATTAATGGCCCGACTTGCTTCTGTGGGCATTGGATTGAATTAGCATTCAATTTTTGTTTATAAATGTAAAAACAAAATGGGCTTTTGCTACTATTTTAACAATACCTTTTTGGGGAGTTTCCCGATACTTTTGAATAAACTTCGGCAAATGTTGGATTGTAGGTGTACTTTTTTGGATCCTCGGCCCAGTAAAAGTTTGCAACCGTAAAGTATATAACTGAACACTTAGAAACAAATGTTCTGAAATGAACTTTAGATTAAACAAACGAACATATATGGTGAATGAGGTGAAGAACATGAAAATGAAAGCACTAGGTCTGGTTGCCATTTTGGTGGTTGCCCTAGTGGCAAGCGGTTGCATCAGCAGTGGTGGTGGAGAAAAAGTTACAATCTACACCGGTGGCACCAGTGGTGTCTATTTCCCACTTGGTTCAAAATACGCGGAGATACTCAATAAGAACGGCATTGAAGCTAAAGCAGTTACAAGTGGTGCGAGCGTTACCAACGCCAAGGCCATTGGGGAAGGAAAAGCTCAAGCTGCTATCCTTCAAAACGACATTGCCTATTATGCCTACCATGGGCTTTACATGTTCGAGGGGCAGGCTGTAAAGAACATACGTGGCGTTGCGGCACTCTACCCCGAGACAGTCCAGTTCGTCGTAAGGGCTGACAGCGACATAAAGAGTCTGCAGGATCTTAAAGGTAAGAAAGTCGCTATAGGTGCTCCCGGAAGTGGAACCGCGGTGGCCGCTGAGCAAATTCTTAAGGCCGCTGGCGTATGGGACAGCATACAGAAGGTCAACCAGAAGTTCAGTGAGGCAGCTCAGAGCCTTAAGCTTGGCCAGATAGATGCTGCCGTTATTGTGTCTGGTGCTCCAACGCCTGCAGTTAACCAGATAGCTGTACAGACCCCTGTCAGAGTTCTTCCAATTCCCGATGATATTCTCGACAAGCTTCACCAGCAGGGTTACATCTTCTACGTCAGGCAGGTACTTCCAAAGGACACGTACAACGGCATGACTGAGGACACCCCGACGGTTGCCGTTAAAGCCATTCTCGCTGTCAGTGCTGACCTCTCCGACGATCTTGTCTACAAAATGACCAAGCTTCTCTTTGATCCAGCTAACCTGGAGGAGCTCCACAATGTTCATGCTAAGACGAAGTTCATAAGTTTGGACACCGCTCTCGACGGTATGAGCATACCTCTCCACCCAGGAGCCATTAAATTCTACGAGGAGAAGGGCATAAATGTTCCAGACAACATCAAGCCGTGATAGGTGAGGTAATTGAGGAGACGTTTTCTTTTTTTAACGGCTCTCTTAGTTTTTTTAATATTGTCACTTACGCTCCCCAGAAAAGTCCTGATAATAAATGATGGCAAATTGGAGAAAATTTATCCCCTCGGGAGCCACTTGCTCGTTGTTGAGTACGTCCACAGCGTTGAGAGAAGCAGAGTAATCGAGATCCTGGAGGTCAATAAAAGCGGCATTTATGCCGTTGGGATGAAATGGCAAGACTTTGGTGCTGGCTTGCCCGAAGATTTCCAGAGGTGGAACGGGGAATGGTACGAGAAGAAAATCAGCATCCCCCTGGGGAAAAGCCTAGATTTCTGGTTTATTCCATTGAACCAGGCCAATATAAGCGTCGATGGGTCTCTAGCTCTAGCTCCTCGGTCTGATACACTGGTTAAGTTCGAAGTTAAATCTTGTCCCTTACTCTTGACGACTTTGAGGAGGTGCTGAAAATGGGTGAAGAACTCCCCAAGCTGGAAAAAGCCAAGGAAGTGGTCATAGAACGTGTAAGAACCCTCCCCCCTATGCTTGAGAACGTTGTTAAGTTAGCTGCTATACTCATAGGTATATACGAAATACTGTTCATTTTCAACTTTAATTATACCCTGTACGACATGTTCCAGAAAATAGGCATTAAGATTGGTATTCTCCAAGTTACCTTCCAGACGAAGCAGGGTGAAGCGTTCGTTCTGGCCATGATCCTGATAATAACCTATTTGCTGTACCCCGTAAGGCGCAAGGAAAAGTACCTCCAAAAAGTTCAGTGGTACGATTACATTTTGGCTATCCTTGGTGCCATCTCAGCTCTGTATCTCTTCGTTGTTTACCAGAGGTACGCTGAGTTCGCTGAGGTCTACCCGAGGGATGTTATCTTTGGAATACTAGCAATAATCCTCGTTCTTGAAGCAACCAGACGGGTTCTGGGCTGGGTTCTACCCACTGTTGTCGTGGTGTTTCTTCTATACGGTATCTACAACATAAACTTTGATTGGATCCGCTTTACCCAGCAGCTTTACTTTGATGAGGGAATATTCGGGATTCCCTTCTTTGTTATGACTATCTATGTTTTTGCCTTTGTGTTCTTTGGTGCCTTCTTGCTTAAGATCGGGATAAGTGATTACATAACCGAATTTATGATAACCCTCTTTGGTTCTAGACCCGGGGGTCCGGCCAAGGCTGCAGTGATATCAAGTGGTCTCATGGGTACTGTAAGTGGATCAAGCGTTGCAAACGTTCTCACCACGGGCACCTTTACGATCCCATTGATGAAAAAAGCAGGTTATCCTCCTGAGATAGCCGGTGCCGTTGAACCCGTTGCATCGACTGGAGGTCAGCTTATGCCTCCGATTATGGGTGCGGCAGCGTTTATTATGGCCGAGTTCTTGGGGGTTCCCTACAACAAGATCATCATTGCAGCCGTTATTCCCGCTCTAGTATACTACGCCGGAGTTTATCTGTTCATTGACCTCGAGACCAAAAGACTGGGCCTGAAGGGGATGCCACGCGAATACTTCACTGGACTCGAATATTTTCTTAGAAAACTTTACATACTGCTGCCCATAGTTGTCATCACTATCGCCTTAGTCTGGGGGATTCCACCCCATATCTCTGCAGTGTCCTCCCTAGGCGTTGCCATCTGGGTTGCTTGGATCTCAAGAGACGAGATACCAGGTCACGAGGGTCTGTACGTTTTGATAGTCCTTATAGCAACGGCACTCATGTTCACGGGCGCTTCAATCTCCACCGCCGTCTCCGGGATCATGATTCTCATGTTCTTTGGTCTCATGGCAATGGCTTTCCTTACCGACGGGGTGGAGTTCAACGAGAAGTTTTACATCACCTCGCTTTTCCTTCTCTTCATAGCTTTGACCAAATACATAGGGATGACGAAGGAGCAAATACTCTTATTGAGCGGTGTTTTTGGAATAATCTTTTCCCTTATCGTCGGCTGGTACTCCAAGAGCGAAAGTGGAAGAGCCATGTATTCGGCCACGTACGAATCCATGATCGACGCAGGAAAGACCAGTACTAGTGTAATGCTTGCAGCTGCCAGCGCTGGCTTAATACAGGGAGTTCTGACAATGACGGGTCTGGTAACTAGTCTTGGTTATCGCCTCGTGGATTTAACGGCCGGTAACCTCTGGCTCCTCTTGATGCTAACTATGATCTTCAGTCTTATCCTTGGAATGGGCGTGCCAACGACTGCCAACTACATTATAACCTCACTTGTGGCCGCGCCCGCAATCTTCAACGCCGTCCAAGGACTCCATCCGTACTCCGATCCGGTGCCGGGTTTCTCAACTCCCATAGCCCTTTTGGCAGCTCACTTTTTCGTGTTCTATTTCGGCATCCTAGCAGATGTAACCCCACCAGTAGCGCTCGCGAGTTACGCCGGTTCGGCCCTCGCCGGAGGGGACTTCTGGAAGACCGCTATGAACGCCGTTAAGTATGCCTTGGCTGGCTATATAGGGCCGTACATATACTTCACGCATCCAGAAATGTTCCTGATAACGGTAAAACACTGGACCGCAGTTACTGCCCTCCAAGTACTCTACGATCTTGGGGCAACTCTCGTGGTAATGTACCTTCTCGCCGTGGCTCTGACCGGCTGGTTCGGGAAACAACTCAGGAGAGAAGTTAGAAGTCTTGCAGGAATCCTTGGCCTTGCTTCCGCCACGCTTAACCCTGTGTTAGTTGGGGCAGGTTTTGTCTTTATTTTGGCGTTTAAATTTTTGGTCGATAAGTCTTAATTTTAAATGCCCTCTTCTTTTTTGTCTTTTCGACGGATGACGTTGAGTTAAGCTTATAAGTTCTTGACATTTTGGCAACTAATGTGATACCATGAGGTGGGAACTTACCCTCCATGGTGGAGATGACCACGGAAAGAGAATAATCTTTGAGGCAGAGTCCGTCGAGGAAGCTAAAATGAGAGCCGTCGAGGAAGTAAAAAGGAGAAACGCCAGGCTCTATGAGCTCTCCAGGTTGCTTTGATTCTATCGGTTGTAGTCTTTGGCTTCCATTCTCTGTTCTTCCCTCAATGTCCAAATTAGTACCTTCCTTAGGATAGTGTTCATCAAAGCCCGAATGTTTCCAGAAATTTATGGACATTTAAGTACTTACCTGTTCAATAAAGCTTTTAAAGAGTATCCAGTGCATTTCACTCAGAGTGATATATGGAGGTGTCAGAATGCTGGCGAGGATAGTTTATTACCGCAGGGACTCCCTTCCAGAGGAGGTCGTAGTTGTTACCAACGATCTGGAAAAGGCTAAGAGACTGGCGAGAGATAGAGCAAAGGAGTTCAACGCCTTTGATTATGAAGTTGAATGGGTTGCCTGACGCTCCTCCCCTCCTCCAATAAGTGAGCGCTAAAATAACAGACAATGGGAGAGCTCAGCTCTCTCCCTCTATCTCTATAACCTTAACGTAGATCGGCATGTTCTGGAGCTCAGATACCATTCTTTCTGCGGCCCTGTTGGAGCGGGCGAGCATGACGAAGGCAACGTCGCCCTTGTACCTTGCCTCGGTGAAGCTTATTATGTCTCCCCTTGCTATCCCGTAACCTATTGCCTTTCTAACTTCATCCTCATACTTGGGAACTAACTTTTCGGGAATGCTCAGCAGAACCCCATAAATCATCCTATCACCTCCCTTGGGAATAGAAAAAGGGCTAAAGCCTAGGGGGCATCAGCCCCTTGACTGTTTGAACTGTTCCTGTATCTTCCTGTAGTACTCCATCGTCTCCTTGCTCACGCTCGGGCCGATCTTCTTCAGTGCCTCCTCGAAGTCCTTCATGGTGACCTTGACCTTCTGCCTTATCTCGTCGGCCTTCATGCCGGGCCTTATGATGCCCTCCTGGAGTGCCCTTCTCATGGCGAGCATCGCTGCCTCTCTGACCACTGCCGCTATGTCTGCACCCGTGTAGCCCTCAGTTCTCTTGGCCAGCTCCTCGAGGTTAACGTCCTCTGCCAGCGGAACCTTCCTGGTGTGAACCTTGAATATCTCGAGTCTCGCTTTCTCGTCCGGCGCTGGAACGAGGATGAGCCTGTCGAACCTTCCTGGTCTGAGGAGTGCCGGGTCGATGATGTCCGGCCTGTTGGTAGCACCTATGACAACCACGCCGCTGTTCTCCTGGATTCCGTCCATCTCCGTGAGGAGCTGGTTGATGAGCCTGTCGGTGACCCTGTTCACATCGGTTCCCCTTCTTGGGGCTATGGCATCAATCTCGTCAATGAATATCACCGTCGGAGCCGCCTGACGGGCCTTCCTGAAGATTTCACGGATGTTCTTCTCGCTCTCACCGACCCACTTGCTCAGCACCTCTGGACCCTTGATGGCTATGAAGTTGGCCTCGCTCTCGTTCGCTACTGCCTTTGCAAGGAGAGTCTTACCGGTTCCAGGCGGACCGTAGAGGAGGATTCCCTTCGGCGGTGTGATGCCGAGACCTATGAACGCCTCAGGATACTTGAGCGGCCATTCGACTGCTTCTCTGAGTTCCTGTTTCACGTCCTCCAGTCCGCCGATGTCGTCCCAGCGAACGTTCGGAACCTCAAGCAGGACCTCCCTGAGTGCTGAAGGCTCGACCATCTTCAGCGCCTCGTAGAAGTCCCTCCTGGTTACCTTGAGCTCCTCCAGGACTTCCTTGGGTATGTACTCGGCCTCGAAGTCGATCTTGCCCTCGTTTATGAGCCTTCTCAGTGCGGCCATTGCAGCTTCTCTCGCCAGAGCGGCGAGGTCGGCACCGACGAAGCCGTGAGTGACCTCTGCCAGCTCGTCGAGCAGGGCATCGATGAGCTTTGCTTTGACCTCATCGTAGAGCTTCTCGTCTATCTCCCTCAGGACCCTCTTGATCTCCTCCTCGTCCTTGGCCTCTTTGACCTTTCTTATTGCCCTCTCGACGAGGTCTCTGTAAGCGTCGTTCTTCTCAAGCTCCTCGAGTATCTCGATGACCTTGCTCTTCCTGAACTCTGGCTCAATGGGCATTCCTCTGGTGTGGATCTGGAGTATCTCCTTCCTTCCCTGCTTGTCGGGAACGCCAACTTCAATCTCCCTGTCAAACCTTCCAGGCCTCCTCAGGGCCGGGTCAATGGCATCCGGCCTGTTGGTCGCGCCTATGACTATGACCTTGCCCCTGCTCTTCAGACCATCCATGAGGGTGAGCAGCTGGCTAACAACCCTCTTCTCGACCTCGCCGTGGGTCTCCTCTCTCTTTGGTGCAATGCTGTCAATCTCGTCGATGAAGATTATGCTCGGAGCGTTCTCCTCAGCCTCCTTGAAGACCTCCCTTAGGCGCTCCTCGCTCTCACCGTAGTACTTGCTCATTATCTCTGGACCGTTTATGGCTATGAAGTGGGCGTTTGCTTCGTTTGCAACGGCCTTGGCAAGGAGGGTCTTACCCGTTCCAGGCGGACCGTAGAGGAGAACACCCTTCGGCGGCTCAATGCCGAGCTTCTCGAACAGCTCCGGGTGCTTGAGCGGGAGCTCTATCATCTCCCTAACCTTCTGGATGACGTCCTTAAGGCCACCGATGTCCTCGTAGGTAACGCCGAGGGCGGTTGCCTTGCTTACCTCCTTAACGGGCTTCTCACTTATCTGGAAGTCAGTAAACTCGGTTATCTGGACTATTCCAGCCGGAGTCGTTGCCGTAACGACGAAGGTCAGCTCCTGTCCGAGGATACCGACCTTTATGTAGTCGCCCCTGACAACGGGCCTACCAACCAGCCTGCTGTGAAGCCACTCGACGAAGTCTCCGCCAAAGCGTATTGGCTCGGTTGGGGCCACTATGACTTTCTTGGCCTCTTTAACGTCGGCCTTCCTGACAGTTACCTCGTCACCCAGGCCAACGCCCGCGTTCTTCCTGATGGTTCCGTCCATCCTGATGATGCCAAGTCCTTCATCCTCTGGGTAAGCTGGCCAGACTACTGCCGCGGTGTTCTTGGTTCCTATGATTTCGACTATGTCACCTGACTGAACACCAAGTTCTCTCATGGCCTTTCTGTCAATCCTAACTATTCCCCTGCCAACGTCCCTCTGATAAGCGGACGCGACTTTAAGTTTGACTTCTCTCCTCTCACTCATGATCATCACCTCACGATTTTTGATTACCATTGGTTACTAAATCACTAATCCTTTATAAACTTTTCGATTTTTCTAAGGGATGGTTATTAAAACTCAAAACCGTTCTCTAAACAGGTCAGAAAAAAGATTAGACCGAGACTGTAAGAAGGTTAAAAATGTCAAATCACTCGATCTTGACTTCAAATCCCTCTTTCTCCGGCTTGGTGGGATTCTTCTTTGGAATCTCGATCTCAAGGACGCCGTTGTTGTACCTTGCTTTGGCCTTCTCCGGGATGACCTCCTCTGGCAGTCTGATGACCCTCCTGTAACCGCTGTAGTAGCGCTCAATCCTTATTGCACCCTCGCGCTCGAGCTCCTTCTCGCGCCTCATCTGGGCTTCGATGTAGACAGTGTCCTCTGTGACTCTGAGCTTGATGTCCTCCTTGCGGACTCCTGGGAGCTCAACGGTTATGACGAACTTGTCACCGCGGTCGAAGATGTCGGCGAAGGGCTCCCTCCAGGTCTCGCTGATGGCGATGCTCTCCTCCGGCTCGCGCCAGCTCCAGATCCTCGGACCGCGCATGATGTCCCTGAATATGGCGTCAATCTCCTCCTGTATCTCCCTCATAAGGTCAAAGGGGTCCCAGTAGCGGTCCCTCCTCCAGGCCATCGGCACCACCTCCCGGTGCCTTTTTGATTACCGTTAGTTACTAAAACGTCACCCTTTATAAACTTTTCGATTTTAGTATGCGGTGGTGACTAAAATCTACCTTGTTATAGCTTCAGCCTGGAGTCGGATTTGATTGGAAGGGCATCGTAACCGAGTCCCCTGAGAATCCTCGCGAACTCATCCGCGAAGCCGTAGACCGTGAAGATTTTCTCCGGCTTAACCCTCTCTACGATTTTCATCAGCTCCCAGAAGTCGGCGTGGTTGCTCAGCTTAAGCTTTCCAAATCCCGAAACGGTAAGCTCCCAGGGAGAAGGCGAGTTCTCAACCCTCGGCGAGCGGTATGAGCGGAGCACAACCTCGCCGTCTTTATCAACGTTCCCGAACTTGACTCCGAACTTGGAGTAAACCCTTGCCACCTTCAGCATTGTTCTGCTCGGCCTAACTGTGTAGCCGTGGACGTCGAGTATCTTCATGACCTCCTGGGCTTTTCCCATTTGATTAACGTAGAGAACCGGCCTCTTTCCACTGTCAAGAGCCTCCTCAACAAATGCCACCAGCTTCTTTTCCGCCTCTCTAGGTGAGGGAAAGGTAAATCTCGGGACGCCGAAGGTGGCCTCGATTATCAGAAAGTCTGCCCTTGGAAAGCGGCTCTTTTCAGCGGTCCTCAGCTTGAACCACTTGGTGTCTCCGGTGTAGAAGAGCGTCCCGCCCTCGAGCCAGAGCTTTATTCCGGCGGAGCCAAGCATATGGCCGGCAGGATAGAGCTTGGCCTTGAAGTCCCCAAGGTAAAAGGTCTTCCCGAAATCGATTTCCCTGTAAAAGCCGCCTTTCCTGAGGTGGCTGAGGTATTTTGTTGCCTTAGTTGAGAAAATAACCTCTCCACTGACGAAGTGGTCTGTGTGGGCGTGGCTCTGGAAGGTGAAGCGCGCCGAGCTGTCGAGGCCGACTTTTCCGATTATCATTGTTATTGAATACGCCCCGATCAATATAACCTTCCCGCCCGAAACCCTTAATTACATCCGTTTCGATAGCACTCTGGGTGTTGAAATGGAGACCTACGTCATCGAGACCAGAGACCTCACCAAGTTCTTCGGCAAGAGGAACATCGTTTATCACCTGAATCTCAAGGTGCCTAAGGGCGTGGTCTACGGCTTCCTCGGGCCAAACGGAGCGGGAAAGACGACTACAATTAAGATGCTCACAGGTGCCCTTAAACCTACCTACGGCGAGATAAGGATTTTCGGCATGGAGATGCCGCACGAGAGGGTTGAGATAATGAGGAAAGTAGGCTACATGCCTGAAAAGCCTATAGCCTACGATGATATGACGATCTTCGAGTTTTTGACCTATATGGGGCGCCTCCTCGGGCTCAAAAAAGAAGAGGCCGTGAGGCAGGCCAGGGAGCTCATGGCCTACACTGGAGTCGGAAAGCTGGCCTTCCACAGGATAAAGGAGCTCTCCAGCGGGCAGAGGCAGAGGGCCATATTCGCGGCTTCCCTCCTCGGGGATCCAGAACTCCTCATTCTGGACGAGCCGACGAGCAACCTCGACCCGGTTGGAAGGATGGAGTTCATCGGGAAGGTTCTTGAACTGGCCAAGTCAGGAAAGACGATATTCATAAGCTCCCATATTGTTAGCGAGATAGAGCGAACCTGCAACTACGTTGGGCTCATAAAGGACGGCCAGCTCATCGAACAGGGCCGCGTGAGGGATCTAGTGAGCATGGAGAGCAACGACTACGACATTATGGTCTCAGACAACTCAAGGCTCATTGACTTCCTCAGGGACAAGATCTACGTCAGGGAGGTCTGGGAGGAGGAAGGCGTTGTCAGGGTCAGACTCGACGAGAGGTTCTCTGAGCGCTTTTTCCTCGAGGTTCCCCAGTTCATAGCCGGCGAAAAGCTGGCCCTCAAACTCTTCAAACCCCATACCAGCCCCCTTGAAA
Source organism: Thermococcus gorgonarius (assembly GCF_002214385.1). Classification (NCBI taxonomy): domain Archaea; kingdom Methanobacteriati; phylum Methanobacteriota; class Thermococci; order Thermococcales; family Thermococcaceae; genus Thermococcus; species Thermococcus gorgonarius. Next base: position 261,270 of record NZ_CP014855.1, read on the forward strand.
GGATCCTCATGAAGCGCTTCAATGTGGGGTGGAAGGAATGAACCTGAGAGTGAGGCTGAAAGCTGATAAACTGTTCCAGTCCCCGCTGTGGGTCGTCTTTTCCACTGAAATCACAAAGCTCCTCCGTTCGAGGAAGTTCAAGGTTCTTCTCGCTATAACCCTGTTCCCGGCGGTGATTTACCTCCTCAGTCCAAATCCAACCGGAAGCGGTCTGGAAGCTATGAAAAGGGCCTTTGAAGGCCTGATGCTCGACCTGCTTCCCAACTACTGGCTCGGGATAATAGGCCAGCTCATAGTCATAATCCTTATGAGCGACCTTCTTGCCGGTGAGATCGACAGGGGCACAATAAGGCTCCTAATAGCGAAGCCCCTCCGCCTCTCGGAGCTCGTGGCGGCCAAGTTCCTCGCGGGATTGGGCACTTTGGTACTCCTGTTTGGCATCCCCTACGTGGTGATCTGGCTCTACAATCCCGTCGTTTACGGAGTAGGAGTTAGTGGGCTCTGGGAAGGCTTCAGTGATCTCCTCTACGTCCTCGGTGTGACACTTCTTCTGATGGCCAGCATAGGGGCCCTCTCGATGCTCCTGTCAGTGGTTATAAGCCGCCCCCTCTACGCTTCCCTCGCGACCTTTGGCCTCATCTTCCTGCTCCAGTTCCTCATACCTCAGATTCCTTACATCAGCAACCCCGAGAGCTACACCCTCGGCTACAGGGCGGTTCTCCTCCTCAAGGGGGGATTCCACGAGGTTGACCTGTCAGGATTCCAGGGAAGTCCGGAATACACCGCCATCTTTTTCCTGTCTTCGACAGTCCTCCTGTTGGTACTAACGTGGGCCGCCCTCGAAAGGAGGGAGTTCCCCGACTGATGGACTTTTTATCCAATGCAAAGGAAGAGCTTGAGCTATGTAAAAGGTTTTTATACTCCGATGCCCAAGTAGGGGCAGGTGATCGGAAATGACCTTCGATAAGGATAAGCTCGCCAAGATCCGCGAGGAGGAGAAGCGCTGGGAGGAAACCACCGTCACAAAGTTTCTCCAGAAGGCCCCGGAGAGAAAGGAGAAGTTCATGACCGATGACGGCTTCGAGATTAAGAGGCTCTACACTCCCGCTGACCTCGGCGAGGACTGGGACTACCTCGAAAAGCTTGGCTTTCCGGGGGAATACCCGTTCACGCGCGGTGTTTACGCGACGATGTACCGCGGCCGCTTCTGGACGATGAGGCAGTACGCCGGCTACGCGACCGCTGAAGAGAGCAACAAGCGCTACAAGTACCTTCTCGAGCAGGGACAGACGGGTTTGAGCGTCGCCTTCGATTTGCCGACCCAGCTCGGCTACGACAGCGACCACCCGATGGCAGAGGGTGAAGTCGGTAAGGTCGGAGTTGCCATTGATTCCCTCTGGGATATGGAGATACTCTTCGATGGGATTCCGCTCGACAAGGTCTCCACAAGTATGACGATAAACTCCACCGCCGCAAACCTTCTCGCAATGTACATCCTCGTTGCGGAAAAGCAGGGCGTTAGCCAGGACAAGCTCCGCGGAACGGTCCAGAACGACATCCTCAAGGAGTACATCGCGAGGGGAACCTACATATTCCCGCCCCAGCCGAGCATGCGTCTTACAACCGACATCATAATGTACTGCGCTGAGAACATCCCGAAGTGGAACTCGATAAGCATAAGCGGTTACCACATCCGCGAAGCTGGAGCAAACGCCGTCCAGGAAGTTGCCTTCACCCTCGCCGACGGTATAGAGTACGTTAAGGCCGTCATCGAGAGGGGTATGGACGTCGACAAGTTCGCCCCGAGGCTGAGCTTCTTCTTCAACGCCCACAACAACTTCCTTGAGGAGATTGCCAAGTTCAGAGCGGCGAGAAGGCTCTGGGCCTACATCATGAAGGAGTGGTTCAACGCCAAGGACCCGCGCTCCATGATGCTCCGCTTCCACACTCAAACAGCAGGTTCAACCCTTACCGCCCAGCAGCCCGAGAACAACATCGTTAGGGTCGCGATTCAGGCTTTGGCTGCCGTCCTCGGAGGAACCCAGAGTTTGCACACCAACAGCTACGACGAGGCCCTCTCGCTCCCGACAGAGAAGAGCGTCAGGATAGCCCTTAGGACCCAGCAGATAATAGCCTACGAGAGCGGTGTCGTTGATACCGTTGACCCGCTCGGAGGAAGCTACTACATCGAGTGGCTCACCGACCACATCTACGAAGAGGCCCTCAAGTACATCGAGAAGATTCAGAAGATGGGCGGAATGATGAGGGCCATTGAGCGCGGTTACGTCCAGAAGGAGATAGCCGATGCCGCCTACAAGTACCAGAAGGAAATAGAGGAAGGGAAGAGAATTATTGTCGGCGTGAACAAGTTCCAGACGGATGAGCCGATAGAGGTCGAGATACTTAAGGTTGACCCGAGCATAAGGGACAAGCAGATCGAGAGACTCAAGAAGCTGAGGAGCGAGCGCGACAACAAGAAGGTCGAAGAGGCCCTGGATAAGCTCAGGAAGGCGGCCGAAACAGAGGACGAGAACCTCATGCCCTACATCATCGAGGCCCACAGGCACCTCGCGACCCTCGGTGAGGTCACCGACGTCCTGAGGGAGATATGGGGCGAATACAGGGCACCGCTGATATTCTGATCCTTTCCTATTTGTTCCACTTTTTGGGTTTTGAGGTTCTACAAAAAAGCTTAAAAACGGGTGGCTGAAGGAAGGTTAGGCATTCACGATTATTCGGAGGTGTGGTCATGGCGAGGAACAAGCCACTTGCAAAGAAGCTTAGACTTGCGAAGGCAGCAAAGCAGAACAGGCGCGTTCCGGTTTGGGTTATCGTTAAGACCAACAGAAAGGTTATGACTCACCCGAAGAGGAGGCACTGGAGAAGAACCAAGCTTAAGGAGTGAGGTGATCTAAATGCCGATAAAGCCCGGTGAAGAGGTCATATTCGTTGTCCCCCTCAAGAAGATAAAGAAGCGCGTTCCACGCTGGAAGAGGGCACCGAGGGCTGCTCGCTTCCTCCGCGAGTGGATAGCGAGGCACGCCAAGGCCGACGAGGTTGTTATTGGTACCGACGTCAACGAGAAGATCTGGGAGCGCGGCGCTGAGAAGCCGCCCAACAAGCTTCGTGTCAAGGTCGTCGTCGAGGAGAGCGAAGGCAAGAGGATTGCCAAGGTCTCCCTCGCCTGAATCCTTTACTTTTGCCGCGAGGGATAATTATGCACATAGAGAGGCTTGATTTTGAGAACTCCCCATATCTCGGTGTTTACGGCGTTGCTACCGATAGGGTAGTCCTGGTTAGGGAAGGCCTTGGTGAGAAGAAGCTCAACGTTCTTCGGGAAGTCCTTAAAGTTCCGGTAGTTGAGACGAGCGTTATGAAGTCGCGCATAGTAGGTATATTCTCCGCCGGCAACTCGAACGCTATACTAGTCCCGTGGTACGTATGGGATGCTGAATTGGAGCACATAAAGAATTCCTTTAGGGAAAACGGAGTTGACACCGAAATAGTTCCCTTTAAGAGCACGCTGACGGCACTTGGGAACCTAATCTTGGCAAACGACAGGGCTGCTCTGGTCAGCTCAAAGTTCACCAGGGAAGAGGCGAAAGAGATCGGAGATATCCTCGGTGTAGAGGTCGAGAGGGGAATGATAGCTGACTATCACGCCGTCGGTAGTGCCGGTGTTGTTACAAATAAAGGCGGTCTGGTTCATCCTGAAGCTACAGATGAGGAACTTGAATGGCTTAGGGACCTCTTCGGGGTTGACATATACGTTGGCACTGCCAACATGGGCGTTCCGTTCGTCGGCTCGTGCATGCTGGCCAATTCCAATGGCGTTGTTGTCGGCCACTTGACCACTGGACCCGAGATAGTGAAAATTGAAGAAGCTTTGGGATTCCTTGACTGATGGGAGGTGTGAAGAATGGAGGTTAAGGTCTTCCGCGTTAAGGGTACCTTCGAAAGACTCGGAAAGAAGCAGCCCTTCACTAAGGAGTACAGGGCTTTGAAGGAGGAGCACGTTAAGGAGCTTGTTTACTCCGAGATAGGAAGCAAGCACAGGGTTCCCAGAACTAAGATCTGGATAGAGAGCATTGAGGAGATCAGTCCCGAAGAAGCAGAGGACATGGTAGTTAGAAGGCTCAGCCTTGAACTCTGACGGCAAGTTTTTTAACCTCTGATTTTTTACAATTATAAGTGGTTACCATGGGCGGGGAGGCTCTCTATTTTTCCGGCGGAGTCACTTGGGTTGTAAAGACCCCCAGTGCGGTCTATGGGGAAGTTCTGGATGATTATGCTTATCGGGTAAAAATCGACCTCTCCACGGGTTCCTCTTTTTGCACGTGTCCAAAGGGTGGTTCTTGCGAACACGTAGATGCCGTGAAGATCGCCCTTGAGAGAGGATTCTACTTCGAATGTAACACTAACGTCTTTCCCGAAGCATGCGCGCTTTCAATGATGGAGGAGGTACCTGCTCTCGCGCTTGAGTATTCTATTAAAATGCTTAGATATGAGCTTCAGACGGATGAGAGTGGTAGTAAGTCCGCTTACTTTTTCATGCTTTCCATGGACCTCGAAAGAAAGCTTAGAGACCCAAGAAAATTGCCCATTCTCCAGGAGTTGCTTGATGAATACACCCGTCTGTTTCCAGATTATCCGCTTACAGAAAGGCTTAAATCCGAGTTCAAGCGTTTAAAAAGTGAGTTAATAAAAGCCCGGGAGTAACGGGGAGGATGGACATGAAGGCGATCTATCGGGGAATGTGCCCGAACTGTGAAGGTAGAATATCCGACGATAGGCTTGTGATGAAAAATCCCTGTAAGGAGTGTCTTGACGAACCCGTTCACGCTGATTCCTATTTTCAACTCGTTTCCGCCGTTCGAAACGCCCTCAAACTCAGGGGGACCCTGAAAGAGTGGGAGAGGATATACCAGCTTGAAAGCAATACAAGAGAGATCGAGGAGTTATTCAATAAGGCGACGGGCTTCACCTTCTGGAGTGCTCAGAGGACTTGGGTGAAGAGGCTTCTCAAGGGAAGGAGCTTTTCGATAATAGCCCCTACCGGTATGGGTAAGAGCACCTTTGGGGCTTTCATGAGCCTCTGGCACGCGAAAAGAGGGAAGAAGAGCTATATAATCGTCCCGACAACGCCCCTCGTCATTCAGACGGTCAAGAAGATAGAAGCGATGCGCGAGAGGCTCGGGCTAAACGTTAAGCTCGCCTACTACCACGGCAATCTTAGGAAAAAGGAAAAAGAGGAAATGCTTGCCCTCATAGATTCGGGAGAGTACGACATCCTCGTAACGAGTGCCCAGTGGCTGGCCAGAAACTTCGAGGACAAGCTGAAGGGGAGGCACTTTGACTTCATCTTTGTTGATGACGTCGACGCTTTTCTGAAGGCGAGCAAGAACATAGATCGCTCCCTTTATCTGCTCGGTTTCAACGAGGAGACCATCCAGAAGGCCTGGGAGATAGTGAGGCTTAAGAAGGGCATGGCCCGCTACCTCAATGGGAACTCAGAGGACAAAAACGAGAAGCTCAAGGAGCTAAACGAGCAGATAGAGAAAATCCAGAGGGAGATCGAGTCCTACAAGAGGAAGAATAGGATAGGCGTCATGATAATAGCCTCGGCCACAGGTAGTGCCAGGGGAGACAGGATAAAGCTCTACCGCGAGCTGCTGGGCTTTGAGGTCGGGAGCGGAAGGAGCGCTCTCAGGAACGTAGTTGACAGCTATCTTAAGCCGACCAAGGACGTCAAGGAACACGTGGCAGATCTGTTGGAAAGGATCGGCAGAGGCGGGCTGATTTTTGTTCCCATCGACCAGGGCCTTAGCTACGCCGAAGAACTCGTGAATTACCTCCGCGAGCGCGGTTTTAAGGTGGAACTCGCGAGCTCAAAGAACAAGAAAGCCGTTGAGAGGTTTGAAAACGGCGAGGCTGAATACCTCGTCGGCGTCGCTACCTACTACGGCTCAATCGTTAGGGGCCTCGATTTACCCCATCTAATACGCTACGCCGTCTTCACCGGCGTACCCAAGTTCCGCTTTTCAATAGACCTTGAGAGGCCGACAATCTACAGAGCTCTGGGCCTGCTCAGCGAGGTCATGGACTTTCTGAGTGACGAGGACAGGAGAACCGCCGAGAAGCTATACTCAAGGCTGAGGCGGCTCATAAGGAACATACCTCAGTTTGAACTTCTGAAGATAGAGGAGGCCCTTGCCGAGGGCCTGCCAATAGAGAATGAGTTCCACAACCATGTATTGGGCGTTTTCCGCGAGCTGGTCGAGTTTCTGAGAAGGGTTCTTCACGACAAGGAAGTTCTGAAAAAGCTTGCCGAAGACCCCTTCGTCAGTCTGACGGAGGAAGAGGGCAAGTGGTTCATCGAGATACCCGACGTTAGGACATACATTCAGGCAACTGGAAGGACGAGCAGGCTCTTCGCGGGCGGAATAACCAAGGGTTTGAGCGTTCTCCTTGTTGATAACGAGAAGGTCTTCAACGGCTTAGTGAGGCAGATGCGCTGGCGCTTCACGGAGTTCAAGATGGTGCCCTTCGAGGAGCTGGATCTCGATGAGGTTCTCAGACAAATCGATGAGGACAGGGAGAAAGTTAAACTCGTAATGGAGGGCAAGATAAGCGCCAGGGTCAAGGACCTCGTTAAGTCCTCGCTCATGATAGTCGAGAGCCCCAACAAGGCAAGAACCATAGCAAACTTCTTCGGCCAGCCGAGCAAGACGAGGATAGGCGATCTGGTTGCGTATGAGGTGAGCATAGGGAACAGAATGCTGACGATTTTGGCTAGTGGAGGACATATGTTCGACCTTGTGACGAACGAAGGCTATCACGGCGTTCTGATTGAGAAAAAAGATGATATTATGAAGTTTATTCCGGTCTACGACACCATAAAGCGCTGCCGCGACTGCGGACATCAGTTCGTTGACTGGGAGAAAAAAGGCGTCTGTCCGCGCTGTGGTTCCACAAACGTGCGTGATGCCCTGGAGAACGTAGTTGCGATGCGCGAGCTGGCGCAGGAAGTTGATGAGATTCTCATCGCGACCGACCCGGATACCGAGGGTGAGAAAATAGCATGGGACATAAGGAACGTGCTGAGCCCATACACACCGAACATCAAGAGGACGGAGTTCCATGAGGTTACGAGGCCGGCCATACTGAAGGCAATCGAAGAAGCAAGGGACGTAAACGAGAACCGCGTTGAGGCCCAGATAGTAAGAAGAATAGAGGACAGATGGATAGGCTTTGAGCTGAGTCAGGAACTCCAGCGCGTCTTTGAAAACAGGAACCTCTCCGCTGGAAGGGTTCAGACGCCCGTTTTAGGCTGGATAATTGAGAGGTATAAAGAGTTCAGTGAGAGCGAGACTTACTTCCTCGGCTTAACCCTTGAGAACGGCCTCCAGGTGACGGTTGAGATAGGCAAGGATGGACAGGATGTCGAGCCTCCCGAGTACGTCACGGTTGAGGAGGTTCAGCTTGAGGAGAGAGAGCTCAACCCCTCTCCACCGTACACTACCGATGCAATGTTGAAAGACGCCTCGACGTTCCTGAAGCTTTCAGCGCCGGAGACGATGAGACTAGCTCAGGATCTCTTTGAAATGGGTCTGATAACCTACCACAGAACGGACTCAACCCACGTCAGCAACACCGGAATAGAGATAGCGAAGGAGTACATAACCCAGGAGATAGGCGAGGAGTACTTCAAGCCAAGGCCGTGGGGCGAAGAGGGAACCCACGAGGCGATAAGGCCGACGAGGCCAATAGATACAGGAAGGCTGATGCAGCTCATTCGCGATGGAATAATCCAGCTCCCGAGGAATCTGACGAGGAACCACTACCGCTTGTATGACATGATATTCAGGAAGTTCATGACGAGCCAGATGAAGTCAGCAAAAATACTCTACGAGAGGGCCGTCATAAACGCTGGGGTTGAAAAGGCCGAGGTTGAAGGCTACGTTGAAATCATCGAGGACGGCTGGACGAAGCTCAGGAGCCCACCGCTCAGGCAGATACCGAGGCTTGAAAAAGGTGCGAGACTGAAGGTCGTCGAGGCCAAGAAGTGGAAGGCTCCCAAGGTTTCACTCTACAGCCAAGGTGACATAATAGCCCTGATGAAGGAGAGGAAGATAGGAAGGCCTTCAACGTACGCCAAGATAGTTGAGACCCTTCTCAGGAGAGGCTACGTCGTAGAGACCAAGGGCAGGAAGAAGCTTGTACCTACTGAGAAGGGCATAAAGGTCTACCACTACCTCGTCAGCAAATACCGCGACCTCGTCAGCGAGGAAAGGACGAGGGAGCTTGAGGAGATAATGGACAGGATAGAAGAGGGCAAAGAGGATTACCAGGAAGTCCTCAACGGGCTCTACTCGGAGATAACGGAATTTATAGGCAAAGCTTGAGCTTGACTATTAGGACATCAACTATTAGGACATCATTTTGTTTTTCTCCTTACTCTTTGTTTCCGATATCCGGATACTCAGCTTTTGGGACTGCGCCAAGATTTTAAATATCAGGCCGGTAGTAACTAGCTTGCATGGTCGTGCATTCCTTGTAGGATTTTCGAAAGTTATTCACATTATGTCTTGTCCATGAACTGATTCAACATAATATGGGAGGAAAAAATTTATATGGTCTAAAATCGATATCCCATTGACAGATACATGGTGGTGGTAAAGATGGTGCAGGAGAGAATGGTAGAGCTTCTTCAGGAGCACTTTGAGTTGAACCTCTACGAGGCAAGGGCGTACGTGGCCCTCGTTGGGTTTGGCGTACTCACCCCCGCCGAGCTGGCAAGTGTATCAGAGGTTCCTGCCCCGAGAACCTATGATGTCCTCAGGAGCCTTGAGAAGAAGGGCTTTGCCATAAGCCAGCCCGGCAAGGTCAACAAGTACAGGCCCGTTCACCCCCAGAACATCCTCGAAAAGTTCATTGAGGAGTGGCAGGAGCGCGTTAAGGAGGAGCTTGAAGCCAAGAAGAAAGCGAAGGAAGAACTCCTCGAGCTAATGACTCCCCTTATCGAGACAGAAATTCCAAAGTACGGTGTTGAAAGGGTCTGGGTAGTCCGTGGGATAAGGAATGCCACTCTCAAGACGAGGGAGATGTTTGAGGAGGTTAAGGAGAAGATACTCCTAGCTGACAACGGCTACATCGCAGTTAACCTGGAGAATGAGATAATTTCTGCGGTCGACAAGGGCGTTAAGGCAAAGATCATAGTGGCGGAGAACCTCCTTCCGAGGCTCAGAGGATCAAAACTCCTTGAGTACGCCAAGAACGGAAAGCTTGAGCTGAGAACTCTGGACAAGTTCGATCTGCCAATGCTCATCTGTGACGATGAGGTCTTCTTCGCCCTCGAGGACATGGCGGCAAGGTACTTCAACTACGAGACCCAGGTCTGGATCAGGGACTTCAGGGTCAGGGCTCTCTTTGAGACTAAGTTCAACGAGTACTGGGAAAAGGCTAAGAAAGTCTGATTGCCCCTTCTTAACTTTTTTAAAATTTTGCTTCAAACGCAAAACGGATTTGAAAGTAAAAGGTTTCAAACATATTTAAACTCCTCTTCCAGTTCGTCCTTCTCCTTAATCTTCCAGTAGATTTTCCCATCTTTCTCAAAGCTTTTGACTTTTCCCTGTTCAGCAAAGCGAAGTAAGTACCTCCTCACTTCCATGGCGGGGAGGCCTGTCTTCTCAGATATTTCTTCAACGGGTAGGGGCCCATCTTTTAGAGCCTCAAGAACCCTTCTGTTCTTCATCCTCAACCCTCCAGTTCTTTGTACTTTTTCAGGACATCTATTATTTTCTCCATAACCCTTAAGTATTTCTCCATCTCCTCCGGATCACTCGGAAGGGAATTTGTTACCTCCACGAGTTTCTTCATGAGGATTCCTTTTACGTCATCTATCTTCTCCTTCTGTTTCTTTGCCCTGTACTCACATACGGGGCAGAAAACTCTCCCATCCTTCTCAAAGAGGGGTGAACCACATTTTGGACAGTGTCTGTCGAGCATCTTTGCCCCCGAGAGCATTAAGGGCATTATCACGTTTTTGATCTCCTCTTCCGTTGGTCCCCTCAAGTAATCACCCCCTCAGCGCTGAGAAGACTTCGATTAATGCTTTCTTGCCAGCTCTAGATCGCTTTATCCTGTCTGAAATCTCGGTAATGTCGAAACTCAGAACTTTGAATTTTTCTTTGATCCCTTCGAGTATATCCAAAAGCTGGTCAAGCGTTAGTTCCCCGTGCTGAAACCTTGCAATCCGGTATTCCGGTCTCAGTACGTCCAAGTCTACGGTTATATAGACCTCTTTTCCCAAGTATCTTTTTACATCCTCGAGTACTTCCTCAACGTCGTGGTTCGTAAGGTTTAGATAGCTTTTCCAGCCCCGGTTAGACCTCCGGGTTCTGGGGAGCGCGGGATATATTCTTACCCTCCTCGTCCACAGCTTTGTCCTTTTGCTGGTTGGTATCATAAGCACGGGTCCGGTTACAGCCGCCCGGTGGACCTTTCTCTCCTCTAGGGCATATGCCAGCCAAGAACCATGATCCAAGTAGTCGTGGAGAAGATCCGTATGGGCATCGAGGCTTATTAATGAAGCCGGCCTAAGCTTTTCGAGGATGGCGTAGGTAACGAGATGTTCGCCCGTGATGTAGCAACAGTCGGGGTTTATTTTTCCGGCTATGGTCTCCAACTTGTTTCCTTCTACAGTTTTAACTTCGGACTCTTCCACCAGCCCCTCTCGAATTAAAAGCTTGGCAGCATATTCTACGCCTTCCCTATTTGGCCTTTCGCCAAAAGGTATAAACGTGACCATATATCATCCACCGTTTCTTCTTCCCCGGAGGATTTTTAAATATGCCAGTGGCTTTATGGTTGAGGTAAACTTTTAAATCCCGACTGGATATCCCAACGGGCGATGGCGTCCGCCCGGGGCTTCGAGCCCGAACCGCCCGCAAGGGCTGATGACGCCTGTTCTCCGCTAAAAAATTTGGAGGCGGTAGAATGGGCTCGAAGCTAGACCTGCTCGGACGATACGTTGATGTTAACTCTGCACTCAAGTATATTGAGGAAAGGAGGCACGAGGACGGTGGCTACTGCTTCGTGAGCGTCCTTAATGACACCAATGTGAACGACACCTACTACGCCGTCAAGACCTACGAACTGCTCGGACTGGAAGTCCCGGAGAAGGAAAAGACAATCGAGTTTCTTGAGAAGGCCATCCAGCCCCAGACAGCCGTTGTTGCGATAGCCATGGCCCTCGAAAGCCTTGCAATACTTGGAGCTAAGGACATCGCCAAGGGGCACCTTGACATTGTTTACACCAAGTACAATCCCGTGGAAGGCAAGTTCGCCGTCGGTCTCGGCGGGAGCGAAGAGTTTGGAACGGCGACACCGCTTGAAGCTACGTACTGGGTCGTCAAAGCGTTCAGGGCCATCGGGCATGACTTTTCAAAGGAGGAAAGGGATGTGATAAGGGCTTTCGTCATGAAGTTTAGGAAGGGGAACGGCTACGGCGTGAAGCAGGCGACAACAACGATGACCTATCAGGCTCTTTACACCCTCTACGCCCTCGGCTACAGGCCCCCTAAAAGCCCACACTTCAGGAACTGCGAGCTATGCGGTGACTGGGGAGGCTTTACGGAGGTTCCCTACAGCCTGCCACCTTACCTTGAGCCGACCTTCTACGCCACTAGAGGTCTTGAGCTCCAGGGAGAAAGGCCAACCTGCCCGAGGAGACATATCTGGTTCATACGCCAGCTCCAGAATTCTAATGGAGGTTTCAGGCGTTCTTTGGAGCTCGGCATCTCAAACTTCCAGAACACCTACAGGGCTCTGGCTGTCGTGGACTCGATGAGCAGGTTCGTGTGAGCCATGGACTTCGTCGGAGTAAGGCTCTCTGAGGCACTCCTAGCCGGGGATTGCCCAGTCCGCAGGGTGATGGAGAAGTTCGAGGAGAGGGCCAGAAGGGCAAGGAGTTCATGCTGAACCTCAGGAGGGAGCTGAGCCTTGAAGAACAGGGGGCTCTGAGAGAGGCTCGGTAGTGGGAGATGAAGATAACAGTCTGGGCAATACAGCCTTCCGGGATGCTTGCCGAGAACCGCAGGCTCAGAAGGGAGCTGGGTTTACCCTCTAAAGAGCACCCCGACGTTGAGGAAAGGATACGATACTACCTCAATTTTGGAAAGAAGGGATGAGGGTCATGCAGTTTTTCTCCGTATTCCCCTCAGTTTGGACTTTACTGCCAGCTTCTTGGAGTCTATGATTATTACTTCCCCGACGCTTCTAACAGCGCTCACGGGAATCAGAAGAAGCCCCTCGTGATCTACCACGAAATCGCTCTTGTCGAGGTCTTCATCCGGCTCTGCCACAATAACCAGTAATTCACCACTTTTTTCGTCGAAGCTAAGGTCGTAAACCCATCCGAGCCTTACCCCGGTGTCGGTTATCAGCTCAACGTCCCTGAGCTTTGAGGCAAGTATTCTCACCATTTTATTCACCCCTGCTTTTTGTAGCCTGATGTAGTTGTTGGCACCATTGTATAAAACTTTTCCGGCAACGTTATTAAGGAGAGTTATGTTAAGGGAGTAGGTGGTTGGTATGGAGAGGGAAGTTATCCTGTTAACTGGCCCTCCGCTCAACGGGAGGGATGAGTACATAACTCAAGCTTTGACAGGCGTGGATGATAAGGAGTACAATTACTACCATGTTTTTGACTACATCAAAGAGGTCGGAAAGGAGAGGGGCGTCAAAATAACAAGAAAGAACGTTTTAGACTTTGCCATAAGCCATCAGGATATAATGAACGAGATTCGGGATGAGGCCTTCGAGAGAATCAGGCGAGAAATAGACAAAAGCAACAAGAGGTTTCACCTTGTTTCGACTCCGAGTCTCTTCAGGTGGGGAAGTGGCAGCGTCATTGGTTTTACCCTCAGCAACCTCAAGCTTTTGAAACCCGACAGGGTTATCATAGTTCTTGATGATGTCCTCTCCGTTAGGAGGAGGATAATCAACGATCCCGAATGGTTTGAACGCTTTGGAATGGATCCCGACAACATAAAGCTTACAACTTTGGTAATGTGGCGTGAAGATGCCATAAACCACGTCAAAACTCTCGTCCACGAGCTTAAGAAAGAGGGAATCAACGTCCGCTACATCCTTCAGTTCGGCATAAGGCATCCCCCCGAGGTTTTTCTGGATCTGATATTCCGTGAAAAGGAAAAGCCGCTCGTTTACCTCAGCTATCCCATGACCGGTCACGAGGAGGAGTACTACTACCGCGTTAGAGACTTCTACAACAAGCTGAGCCAGCACTTTACGGTTCTTGATCCCGGAGCCTTGGACGACTGGTGGGTTGTTGCTGAATACGATAACCAGGTCAATCGGAACCCAGAGATCAAAAAGATTCGGATAAAGCACCTGCTCGATGGTGATGTCGTTGAGGAGCTTGACAGAGAAGACATAGAACAGGCCACGGACATCCTCAGAAGACAGCTGGTTGAGAGGGATTTTAACCTGGTGAACGTCAGCAAGGCAATAGCTGTTTATCACTACGCAGAAGGCGTTTCCGCAGGAGTAATCAGTGAAATGGCTGAAGCTTACAGAACGTTTGCGGCGATATACCTCTACTATCCCTTCAAGAGGCGGCCGAGTCCTTTCATGGAGTTTTACGGTATGCAGAACCCGTCGAGGAGGACGATGTTCAAGGATGAGGACGAGATGATAAGGGCGATGGTAGAAGAGAAAGAATACTGGACAAAGGCCTGACCGTTCTGGCTATCCGCTACGGTTACTTTAAAAGCTTCAAAAGTAGCGGATAACATTCCTCAATCTAACTTCCATCGGGGAGCTTTCGGACAGTAACTTCTCACGTCTTCAGGGCTTCCGCAACTAAAATAAAACTCAGTCAAAATTTTAAACAGAAAAGAGAGAAAATCACTTCTTGACCCATCCGCGGTGCTTCATGGCCTCGTAGACCCTGCCAACGGCGACGACGTAGGCAGCGTCACGCATGTGGATGTTCTTCTCCTTGTGGGTGTTAAAGACGTCCCAGAAGGCCTTGGTCATCTTGTCGTCGAGCCTCTTCCTGGTCTCTTCAACCGTCCAGTAGTAGCCGTTGATGTTCTGGACCCACTCGAAGTAGCTGACGGTAACACCACCGGCGTTACAGAGGAAGTCCGGAATCTGGAGGATACCCTTCTCGTAGAGTATCTCGTCGGCCTCGGGTGTAACAGGTCCGTTGGCAACCTCGGCAACGATCTTGGCCTTGACGTTGTCGGCGTTCTTTTCGGTGATGACCTCCTCTATTGCCGCGGGAGCAAGGATGTCCACCTCAAGCTCGAGGAGCTCCTCGTTGGTTATCGGCTGGGTTCCGGGCATGTCTTTGACTGAGCCGTGCTCCTTCTTCCACTTGAGAACCTCGTCAGCCGGCGGGAGCCCGTCGGGGTTGTAGATACCACCCTTGCTGTCGCTGACCGCGACGACCTTCATGCCGTACTCCTCACTCATTATCTTGTGGAGGTAATAACCTGCGTTACCGTAGCCCTGTATGGCTATGGTCTTGCCCTTGAGGTCGTCCCAGCCGAGGGCCTTGGCGGCCTCTCTGATGGTGAACGCCGCACCACGGGCGGTTGCGTCCATTCTGGCGACGATACCACCGACTCCGGGCGGCTTGCCTGTGATAACACCAAAGGCTGGGCCTTTGCGCCTCATTATGGTCTCGTACTCGTCCATCATCCAAGCCATGATCTTCGGGTTGGTGTAAACGTCAGGGGCTGGAATGTCGGTCCATGGACCGATGACGTCGTAAACGGCCCTTATGTATGAGCGGGCAAGCCTCTCCTGCTCCCTCTCGGAGAGCTTCTTCGGGTCAACGATGATACCACCCTTACCTCCACCGTAGGGGAGGTCAACGACTGCAACCTTCCAGGTCATCCATGTTGCCAAAGCCTTAACGGTGCTGAGGGTCTCGGCCGGGTGCCAGCGAATGCCACCCTTGGTCGGACCGCGGGCCCAATTGTGCTGAACGCGGAAACCAGTGAAAACCTTGACAGAACCGTCGTCCATCTCGACGGGAACGCTAACCTCAACAATCCTCATGGGCCTCTTGAGCCATTCAAGGGCCTCTTCACTTATGTCCATGAACTGGGCAGCCCTCTCAAGCTGCTGAACTGCCATCTCAAAGGGGTCAATCTCGACCATTCTTACCACCTCAAATTTCGGTAATCTGCGAGGTTACCTTAGGCGTTTGCATATATAAACCTTTCGATAAACGGGCAGGAAAACGGTCTGTTTAAAACAAAAAGTGAATTACTGAAATTTTCTGGAAAAAGAACCTTTCTCGTTAAATATTCGGCCAAAAGAAGTGATGTGCATCGAGAATTTTTTATACATTAAAGCTCATAGTGGGGCATTGAAGTAGTTAAATGGAAAAGTGCCGTCCTCAGCGAGAAGTCGGTCATCACCCTTCAGCTCACTCTCGTTTCAATCATCGGACAAGAATGGTAGAGTCTATCGGGTTAAAATAGTTTTGGCTGGAGCCCCGGGCGGGATTTGAACCCGCGACCTGCGGATTACAAGTCCGCCGCCCCGCCAGGCTAGGCTACCGGGGCACCGGCTCTAGAAGGAGATAATAGCATATAAATTTTTCGACGTCATCTACGTCAAAAAAGTTTTTAATAATCTTTGAATTGTTAAACTATGGTGTTCAAGATGAAAACTTTCTTAACGGAACAGCAGATTCGGATCCTTCGTCTCCGCGCGAAGGGCCTGAAGCAGAGTGAGATTGCCGAGATGCTGGGTACGAGCAGGGCAAACGTGAGCATCCTCGAGAGACGGGCACTTGAGAAGATAGAAAAGGCCCGAAATACGCTATTGCTCTGGGAGCAGATTAACTCGAAGATAAGCCTCGAAGTCAAAGCCGGTGAGGACATCTTCACCGTACCGGAAAAGCTGTTTAAGAAGGCCGACGAGCTCGGGGTTAAGGTCCCCTACAGCACTGCCGAGATAATAGCTTTCCTCGTGGAGCACGCTCCCGTCGAGGACAGGCTCGCCAAAAGGGACTTCACGCTCTTCCTCGACGCCAGAGACCGGCTTAGGATAAGCGAGTGCTTACTTGAGGACTTCGATGAGGTAGGGAAGAAGGAGTGAGGTGAAGACCCCGTTTAGGGCCATGGCTAAACCACTCACCGCTCCCGCCAGTTCATCATCGAGGATTATTCTGGCTGTGCCAAGGCCGTGCGAGGTAACGCCCATCGCAAGCCCCTTTGCTATTCTGTCCCTAACCCCTGCCGCGTTCAGGAGTTCAACTCCGACCGCGTTGCCTAGTATCCCCGTCAGAATGACCAAAACCGCTGTTAGCGCCGGGATTCCGCCTATCTTCTCACTTATCCCTATCGCTATCGCCGTGGTCACGCTCTTCGGGGCCATGCTGAGGAGGACTTCCTCCGTTCCGCCGAAGAGCTCCGCGGTGTAGAAGGCGCTCAGAATCGCAACCATTCCGCCGATGACTATCCCAGCGGTTATCTCGCGCGCGTAGGCTTTTATCGTCTCCCTACCCTTGTAGACGGGAACCGCGAGACTCACCACTGCTGGCCCAAGGAGGAACTTGAGTATAGCCGCGCTCTCCATGTAGGACTCGTATGAGTATCCACCCGCCCACAGAAGAACCGCTATCGTGGTTATCGAGAGCAGAACGGGGTTTGTGTAGAAGGCCCTTTTCCTTTGGTGAACCTCTGAGAAAGCATAGAAGACCACTAATGTGAGCGCTATTCCGTAGGGGTTCATTCCTTCCCACCCCTCAGCAACTCGACGATCTTCGCGGTGACGAGGAGTGTTATCAGGAAGCTGATTATCAGCGCACCGAAGACCGGAACCGCCTGGCTCTTCAGCAGGCCGATATATGTGATTATCCCAACCCCTGGCGGCACGAACATGATGCTCATATTCCTCACGAATAGCTCGGCATCGTTCTCCACCCAGTCGAGCTTCACCGCGCCGCCGAGCAGGGCGGCGAGTAGGTAGAGCATCCCCAGCACGCTTCCAGGAATGGGAAGGTCCAAGGCCGAGCTCGTGAACTCGCCCAGTGCGTAGAAGCCGAAGATTATCGCCAGTCCGCGGTAGGGCTTCATGATTCCAATTATGACCTTGAAGTATAAAAGCTTCCCGAAAGGGCAATAAACCCCAAGCACGTAACACCAGCGGTGATATCATGTTCCTTAGAAACTACCTCTTTCCCGGCAGATACGGCCCCGAATGGGGCAGTGGGGGAATATTCGGGCTGAGGTACCACAACGGGACGCTTTACTTTACCCTCGCCTTCGAGGCGGAGGCTCACTTCATCGACGTTAGTAGCGGTGAAGAGAAGACCTACGACTTCACGCTCCTCGGTGAGGCCCCAACGAGCGGCGGCGACACCTACAACGCGGTCGAGACGGTTGACGAGTTCATTTACTTCGGCGGCTGGGTTCACGCCCCGGCCGTTTACAGGGAAGACCGGAGGATACTCTTCAACAACAAGTATTCCCACGTTCACGCCTACGACACCGAAGAAGGCTCGGTAAAGCTCCTATGGAAGGACTCCATCCACCACGAGACCGACTGGGCCGGTGAGGTGAGCGATATAATCTACGACCCCTACGGCGATAGACTTTTGCTCGCGAGGGAGGACGGCCACGCGAACCTCGGCGTTTACTCCCTCGACAGAAAAACCGGGAGGGCCGAGGCCCTAATCCACGAGCCGTCTCCAAAGGGAACCAGGGTGCACGATACCGCCTTCTTCGGAATCGGGAACAACTTCACGGAAGGGCTGAGGGAGTTCATGGCGCTGGATTTAATAAGCGGAAAGTGGGAAACCTTCAAACCCGGTGAAAGCGCCGATGGAAGGCCCTACATACGGCCGGAGCTCGGGGCTATGAGTTCAGCCTACAACCGCGCTTTCGCCTTTGTCCGCGGTGGAATCCTCGCCGGAAACCCGTTCATGGGTGAGGAGTTCAGCTTTTACCGCCTCTTCGACTTCTACACCTTCTACGCGCCCTTCAGGGTGAACGCTATCAACGTCGGCGGGGGAATTTTAACGGCATTCAACGCCCACCACGACGCAGTTTACAGGCCGGATTCAAACGATTCTGGAATCGGCTGGACAAGCACGAACACGATAGCTGGCCCGAGCGTTCTGGTTTACATCGCTCCCCCTATGGTCAAGATAGTCGGAGCCTTTGGGGCGAGGGTTACCAGCATCGAGAAGATGGGCGGGAAGCTTCTTGTTGCCACTAACAGCGCACCAAACACCGGCGCTAGGGAGGCGACGCCCTTCGACACCGGCAACAGGGACATCGTGATTCTCGACGAGAAGATACTTCAGGAAAGGCCCCCCGCGGTGAGCTTCTCCCTACCGCTGGCACTGCCGAGCATGGCGAAAGAGCTTGGCGCCGGAACCTTCGGTGGCTTTCCCCTCGACGGCTACCGCGATCCGAGAGCCCTCTTCTACCTCAGCGGGGACAACAGACTGACCGTTTACGAGTACGACCTCTCGCTTCCAGCGGGAGAAGCGACGGTTGAAACCTTCGAACTCAAGGCGGGCAAAAACATCCTCGACCTTAGTTCCTTCAGCGGGATAGTGAGCTTCGAGCTTGAAAAACTAGAGAAGAAGGGAAAGGTAAGGGTGGAGCTCCGCTGAGCTCTCTTTATGATTCCATTTTTCCAAAGATGTTGTTCCATGAATAGCTGGACTCTATGAGCTCGCTCACTGTGAGTTCCTTTTCCTCCACTATTACTGGCTCAAGCTCATGGAGGACCTCCATGATTTTCTCTCGGGAGATGGTTTCCTCGTCAAAGACAACGAAACCGTTCTTGGCGTAGCCGTTGAGGAATATCCTCCAGACGCCGAGTTCTTTCTCAAGCTCGTACTGCTTTATCGTGGCCTTCTCCCAGTTGATGTTCCCGAACTTGAAGTTGAGTCTCGTGAGCTTTTTGTTGAAGACCCTCTCCGTCGTCATCTTCATCACCCCTTGTTCAGGCCGAAGTAGTCCTCGATGTCGATGTAGGTCTTCCTGTAGAGCTCGCTGTTCCTCATCTTTTCAACGAACTCCTTGCTCCTGAAGTACTTGTCCTTCTTGTAGTCCCAGTCCGGGTGAAGGGCCTTCCACTCGTCCCAGGTGTAGCTGAACTGAGCTTGGACCTTGTCGCGGTAAAGCTCCGGAATCACGTTGAAGGTACAGAACGGGACGATTCTTCCGTCGGGCATCGCGTAGTGGATGACACAGCGCTCAACCCTCTCAACGTCGTAGTTGTACTCGTCCATGAAGTGCATCATGCCCACGAAGAGCGCGTTCTCGTGGAACTTTCCAAGGGCATCGTAGTTGCCGTGCATGAACGCGTTCTTTATGAGGTCTAGGACGCTGATGCCCTTCGGGGCGTACTTGTCGTCGTAGAAGCTCTTGAACTTCATGAATATCTCTGCACCAAGTTTGAGCTTCCTGAGCTTGCCCATGGTCTTCCACTGCTCTATCTCCTCTGCCTTGCTCTCAAGGTACTCAACGAAGCCCTCAACGTCTATGAACCTCGGGATTGGAACGACGCGCTTGTTCTCCCGGTCGAGGAAGACGTAGGTTGCCGCACCGCATCCAAAGTGGCTGGTCATGTAGTATCTGCTTCCTGTGAAGGCCTCAAAGAACCTGGCTATATGGCCTGCTATCGGAATCGGGTACCAGTCTTCCTTCGCGATGGCACCGTTGGTCTGCTCCTCAATCCTCTTGATGGCGCCGGGTATTGTTATCCTAAAGCGCTGGCGCTCCTTCTTCGGAACCCTTCCGACCTGGGAAATCGGCTGGAAGTTCACACCGCGGACGATGTCGAGGTGGTTGAGGCCGAAGTTGATTATGGCCCCAAGTTCGTGGTCGTTGACGTTCCTTATGGTCGTCGGCACGAGAACTATTCCAGGTCCGCCGGCCTTCCTCACGTTCTCAAAGATGAGCGGGATTTCCCAGTGGTTCTTCCAGTTTGTCTGCGGGGTCATTCCGTCGTAGCTCAGGTAGAGGGTGTTGGTTCCGGCCTCGCGTATCTTCTTGACGAGTTCCGGATCAAAGGCAAGCTTTATACCGTCGGTGTTGAGCTGAACGTGGTCGTAGCCTTCCTCCTTGGCGATTTTGATTATCTCGATGAGATCCTCCCTAAGGGTGGGTTCACCGCCCGTGAACTGGACAGCGTTAGCACCTATCGGGTGCTCCTTCTTGGCATTTCTGAGCATCATGCGTATCTGCTCAAGCGTTGGCTCGTATATCGGCTGGCCCTCTCTGGCGTAGAAGAAGCAGTACCAGCAGCTCAGGTTGCAGCGGTTGGTGAGGACGATGTTAAGTAAACTTGTATGTGAGCGGTGCCTCGGGCAGAGACCGCAGTCCAGGGGACAGTTAACACCCGTGTTTTCAACGTTTGCACTGAAGAGTTCTTTCTCCGGCCAGAGCCACTTCTTAAAGCGGTAGTACATCTCAACGTCTTCATAATAGAGATCAGTTAT
The DNA here is from genome assembly GCF_002214385.1 of Thermococcus gorgonarius. NCBI lineage: Archaea > Methanobacteriati > Methanobacteriota > Thermococci > Thermococcales > Thermococcaceae > Thermococcus > Thermococcus gorgonarius. The sequence goes on from NZ_CP014855.1 coordinate 281,776, forward strand.
CATTCCCTCCGGGCACTTCTTGGTTATCCATACCTTGCCATCCTTTTCCCACACAAGGGCAGGGACGACTCTCCTCGTCTCAGGGCAGAGCGAGTACGTCCTGTGGGGAAGATCACCGCCATAGGCCCTGCTGGCTTTCTTGAGAAGTGCGTGGAATTCCTCCTCGCTTATCTCAGGGAACTCCACTATATCCCTGACTCTCTTAGTTGATTCCGCAAACTCTTTTTCGCCACTGGGGATTTCACCAAGATTTTCAGCCATGTCTATCACCCGTTTCAACAACTTATACTTCTGGTTGTGGTTCCATCCAGAAGTATAAAAGCTTTTGCGTAAATATGAAGATTTTCCTTCATAGGTATGGGGCAAAGTGAGAAATCTGCAGGTTAAGGTTAAAAGGGAACCAGAAAAGTATTGCCGGTGGTTGAATGCCGGCCAGGGACATGAGAATGGAGATGTTCGTGAGGGCCATAATGAGGAGGGACCTAACTAAGGCAAAGAACCACATGGAGAAACTTATCAAGATGGTTGGAAGCGACGACTGGGGAAAAGGCTACTCTAGGGCCGTTGAGGGAATAATGAACGCAATAAAGGACAACGACACCGACTCGTTAATAGTCCAACTCCTCAACAGCCATGATAGGGTAAAGGCAAAAGAGCTCTTGGAACTTTACTCTGAGATGGCAACCCAAGACTTTAGGGATGAATACGAGAAGGGCTACTACACCGCCTGGAGTGAATTTCTTAAAGCGTATCTCGGCCAGAGGACGTTAACGTGATGCATATGGGTAAAGAAGAACTAATGAAAAAACTTGAGGAAAAGATCAGAAACTGTCAGAAATGCCCACTGGGTCAGCTCAGAACCAATGCAGTCCCCGGTTCTGGAAGCTACGACGCCAAAGTGATGTTTGTCGGGGAAGCACCGGGCTACTGGGAGGACCAAAAGGGGCTTCCTTTCGTCGGCAGGGCAGGAAAGGTGCTCGACGAGCTTTTGGCTGAGATTGGGCTTACCAGAGAGGAAGTTTACATAACCAATATCGTCAAGTGCCGCCCACCAAACAACCGAGACCCGACGGAGGAAGAAATTAAAGCCTGCTCGCCCTACCTCGACATGCAGATAGACATAATCCGGCCGAAGGTCATCGTTCCGCTTGGCAGGCATTCGATGAACTACATCCTGAGAAAGTTCGGATTTGAGCCAGAGCCGATAAGCAAGATCCACGGAAAGACCTTTGAAGCCTACACGCTCTTCGGGAAAGTCATCATTATGCCGACCTACCACCCGGCTGCAGCCCTTTACAAGCCGCCGATAAGGGAGGAGCTCAGAAAGGACTTCATGAAGCTTAAGGAACTTATAGACTCTTCTCCATGAATCTCCCTTCACGTTTCAATTACTTTTTCGGATGTGTGGAAAAACATCTGGCGTTTTTAAAAGCCCATATCGAATTTATCTAAAGCTTTTCTGGGAAAGGTTTTTATGGTAGTAGTGAGCATTATTGTACTTGAGAGTATCTATAATGCCAGTGAGGCATAATCATCACCGAAAGGCAGAACTGGGGTCAGTAAAATACAGGGAAGAGCAACGGTATTTTCGAAGAACTGCAAAAACGCCAAAATTATTTCCGAAAAATTTATATTTCCTCGATTATTGTTGGGATAAAACCCCTCTGGAGGTGAAAGCATGTCGGACTTTGGTATACTGTCCTTGTTGCCGCCGTTGGTGGCAATTATTCTAGCGATATGGACGAAGAGAGTTATACTGGCTCTGTTCGCTGGAGTCTGGATTGGTGGCTTAATGGTGGAGGGATGGAACCCTATAACTGGAACCACCCAGAGCCTAGAGTGGGTAGTTGGCAGCGTGACGAATGACTGGAACGCCAGGATACTGGTATTCGACTTCCTCATAGGTGCGGGAGTTGGATTGGTCTACAAGTCCGGTGGAGTCCATGCCCTGGCCAGGGCGCTCTCCAAGCGGGTGAAGACCAGCAGAGGTGCCTCCGTTCTCGGATGGCTCATGGGAATTCTGGTTTTCTTCGACGATTACACCAACACAATCATAGTCGGAAACACGATGAGGCCGATAACAGACAGGACCAGGGTTTCTAGGGAGATGCTGGCCTACATAGATGATTCAACCGCCGCTCCAGTTGCGGGACTGGCATTTATCTCGACCTGGATCGGCTACGAGCTGGCTATGATAGGAAGGGGTTTTGACGGCGCTAAAGTGACCTACAACTCCTACGACGCGTGGCTCTCAAGCGTTCCCTTCAGGTTCTACTCGATACTGGCCATAATCCTCGTTTTCATCGTCGCCTACACCCACAGGCACTACGGTCCGATGCTCAAGGCCGAGTACCGGGCCAGGACTACCGGAAAAGTCCTCCGCGACGGGGCAAAACCGCTGATGACGACCGAGGTCGACCTCGGCATGCCAAAAGAGGGCGGAAGCCTCTGGGACTTCGTCATACCGATTCTATCTTTAGTCGTTGTGTCCCTGCTGGGGCTCTGGTATACCGGTGCGGCGAACCTCTACGCCTACAGCCAGGACTTGGATTGGTGGACCGATTTGGAGAACCCGTTTGGCGTGAACTTCCTCAACTACAGCTTTGTGGACTCATTCCGCGAGGCCGACGCGGCAACTGCTTTGCTGTGGGGAAGCTTTACCATGGTTCTAGTCGCCAGCATAATGCTCCTCGGAAAGAAAAAGATGACCGTGGATGAGTGGGAGGACACGGTTATTAGGGGAATGAAGCAGATGCTCTTTGCCAACACCATCTTAGTTCTCGCCTGGAGCCTTGGAACAGCAGCCGAAACCGTTGGAACCGGCACCTACATAATCAACCTTGCCACGAGCTCCGGTGCCAACCTCGGCCCGTGGATGCCGCTGATAATGTTCCTCGCAGCAATGTTCGTGGCCTTCACCACTGGAACCAGCTGGGGTACCTTCGCAATAATGGTTCCCCTCGGCGTCCAGCTCAGCCTTGCTTTCACCAACGGCCAGGTCAACGAGATAGTCTTTGCCACCATCGGCGCTACTTTCACCGGTTCGATCTTTGGCGACCACTGCTCGCCTATAAGCGATACAACCATCATGAGCTCCATGTTCAGCGGTTCCGACCACATAGACCACGTTACAACGCAGATTCCATACGCCTTCACGGTTGCAGCAATAGGCGCGGTGCTCTACGTGCTCTTTGGCCTCGGGGTCAGGAGCTGGGTCATTCTTCTGCCTCTGGGAATAGTGCTCCTAGTGGCCGCTTGGTATGTCCTCAGCGAGTGGTACGGCAAGAAGTACGGCATCCCGCACGGCAAGGTGCCGGTATACGTTGTCGAGGAGTGATCCGCTCTTTTTCTTTTTTGATCCAGAAAAGCGGGGTTTGGGACTATTTTGAGACCACAGCCGATACCAGTCCCACCGAGAAGCCAACCCACGCAAGCAGATAGCCGAATCCTATTCTAAGGCTTACCTCCTCGCCGCTCCCGTACACTAGGGAGAGCGTGAAGATCACCATCCCGATCAAGCCTATCGCATGGCCGAATTTACCTTTAAACAGACCTATAAATGCTCCCAGGATGATGAGGGGAAACGCAACAAGTGAGAGGAATATATTCGATACTCCCTTATTCCCACCGATCATAAGATCCTGCTTGAGGACGTCCTTTTTGAGATAGACATCCCTGACGATATCGACAAAGCTCAACCCCTGGTTACTCTCTTCCGCGGAACTCCTTTCGAGCGAGGTTATCCCGAACATCTGCACCTCTGGGTTCTTTGACTCAGGGGTGAACCACGGCATAGTCATTGCAACGATGACCAGGAGTGCTGCCATGAATGGTACTGGTTTCATCCTCTATCACCTCCCTGCTGAACCCTAATTTAGCGGGCTGTTTATGAGTTTTTCGGCCTGGTCGTTACTCGTTTGATCTTTGAGAGAAATACTAAGCCTTAGAGTTTTAATCGGTACACAGGAAACGTAGTTTACATCCAAAACACTTTTATTGGCCAGCATTTTCATTCCTACTGGTGGGCATATGAAAAAAGTCCGGGAGGCGCTCATGGGTCTGCTCTCGGCTGTGGATCCAGAAGAGACCGGTCTCCGACTGGTCGGTGTACTTGTGACCCATGAAAAGAGGCCAGCTTACAACTTCTCCCTTTTCGACGTGACCGAGAATGAGATGGTCTTAATGCTCCAAATCGGGGACACCGTTGTCTACCTAGCTTTCGAAAGTGAGGAGGAGATCGATGAAGATGAGTATCCGGAGCTGGTAGAGGAACTCATAAAACTCACTTTACCTGGAGTCAAGGATCTCATCAAGGCTGTTAAGGAAGAGAACCTTCCAAAACCGGGGATAGTGTACGATGAGATGAGCCCCGAGCTAAAGGAATTCCTCTATGACATCCTTATGAAACATATGCACGGCAGGTCGGTCTACGACCAGACCGAGGCTGCCTAAACGACCAGCTCCAGCAGGACGAGTGCAAAGATCATCAGCGCGAGCACCGCCATCGTCCTCTTTGTGTATATTTTCGCCGCCCTCTTCTCGTAGTAGCTCCTGGGGGAGACGTTGAGGACGTAGAGGCCCAGCAGGGAGCCTGTCAACAGGCCAAGGATGTTCTCCAGGGTGAGGACGAGAGAGCCCTTAAAGATTCCCCACCAGCCCATCGCAAGTGAGATTCCTATCACGGTCGTTGGCGGAACCAGCGCCGCCGCTATCGAGACGCCGGCCAGTATCTCCGGAATCCTGCTCACTATCGCCACTATCCCGGCGTAGCCAAGAATGATGGCCAAGAGTATGTAGACAATGCCGGACTGGCCGCGGATGAGTATCTCGTGGGTCGGCTCTCCCGGCATAACCCCGAAGACCTTCAGGAGGAGAGAAACTATGAGGGCTGATGCAAAGATGACCCCGAGGAGCTTGAGGATGGAGTAGACGGCACCCACCGCGTCCCTGCCTTTGCCCATGACGATGTTGATGGAGAAACCGTAGAGTGGGCCAAGTATTGGCGAGAGCAGCATCGCGGAGATTATCATGACTATGCTGTCTTGTATAAGGCCGAAGAGCGCTATGATCGACGCGACTGCGCCGAGTGTGAGCTGAATAGGGTCAACGCGGGCCTGGTTGTTGGCGTTCTCGATTAGGCCCTCTATATCTGCGAGCGTCCAGCGGCGCTTGTACTTGGCCAGCGACTTGACGGAGCTGGAGTATTTGACGGATTTTCCGCTCACTGACGCCCAGGTTATTGAAGAGTAGCCCTTTCGAAGGTCTATAGCCTTCATGAGGTCGTCTGCTATGTCGTTTATGACGAACTCCGGAACGAGGGCGGTGAAGCGCAGAACTTTTTTCCCGTTGCTCCGAACCTCCTCGGTGTAGTACTGCACGTTCCACTTCCTCAGGACTTCCTCTACCCTCTCCCCCTCATCCTCGTCGCAGTTGACCTCAAGCCGGAGCATGCCTCATCAGGATTCCTACGCCTCCCCCACTAATAACCTTTCCGGAAATGCTTCAACCGGGTTTGAAGCCGTGGAGAGGCTTTTAAGTGGAATGCCGTACTTCAGAGGGGGATGAAACCATGGGCTGGAAGCTGCCCCTATCGGTGCTAATGTCAGCAGTCATCTCATTCTTTGCGTGGATAGCCGTCCAGCTCAACCGCCCGCTGGGGCTTGCGACGTTCGTCCTGGCGTTTCTCCTTCCGGTTGTCACGTTCAGGCGGTACTACTCACGGAAACCCAGGATGCTCGTCCCCTTCGGGATTCTTGCCATCTTAATCGCAATCTTGCTGGCTCCACCTCGGGCAACAAGCCTGAACCTCGTCTCGGGGCTCCATCTCGAAACCGGATGCTGGGGCGTCGAGGGCAGCCTCTGGCCACTCAACGGGAGCGCCGACGTTTCACAGTCCTGCTCCTACCTCGTGGAACCTGCCGGAAAAGTCGTCCACGTCTCCGGAATGGCCTGGAAAAATCTGGAGGTTAGAATGCCAGTAACCAGCTACCCTATCATCCTGAGGAGACCTGCAGAGAATGCTGATGGAGCATACCTCAACGGGGTTCAAAATGCCCTGGAAAATGGTTATATGGAGGCCCCCAGTGACTTCGGATCACGGGAAAGCGTGGTTCGAGAGGCCCTGATGAGAAAGGGAAACCACTGCGTTTACATCGCAGAGGTGAGAATAGCTGGTGGCCTCGCGGTTGTATCTGCCAGGGGAGATTGCAGGGCTGTTGATGAGTTCGTTCAATCGCGGGTGAGAAGGTTTTAGCTCGCGGCTTTTCTGATGTGCCCACGAGTCTCGGCGTGGCCCCCTAGTCACGAAGCACGGCTGGTGGCAGTGGGGCCGTAAGCCCAATCTTTGGACTAGTGACGATTTCAAAGCGAATACCGAAGAAAGTTCGTCAGATCTTCAAGGCACTGGCCGAAAACCCTATAAGGTATGCACTTCCCCTATGTCCGATGCCCCATGATATGCAGAAGTGAGTGTTTTTGGCCCCTGTAAGGGTTTCGTGAATAACGTGGTTAGTCCACTAATTTTAGGACGGGATTGCTTTTGGCATGATTGAAAGGGGGGACCGTTTTTGGTCGGGCCGTTCTCCCACTTGAACTTGGCTTAGCCCTCACGCTAATTATTCCCTCGCTTTTGGGATTTGTTGAGACGGTTAGTGTGGAGGTTCTTGAAAAGGAGGTGTTAGAATGAAAGCTGTTCTTCCCGATTCGAAGATTCCAAAGAAGTGGTACAACATCCTGCCAGACCTGCCAGAGCCTCTGGCGCCTCCCCTCGACCCGGAGACGGACGAGCCAATGGAGCCTGAGAAGCTTCTGAGGATTTTCGCGGCAGAGTTGGTTAAGCAAGAGATGAGCAACGAGCGCTACATTGAGATTCCAAAGAAGGTCAGGGAACTTTACGCCAAGATTGGAAGGCCAACGCCGCTTTTCCGGGCCACCAACCTTGAGAAGGTCCTCGGAACTCCAGCCAGGATTTACTTCAAGTATGAAGGAGCAACCGTGACGGGGAGCCACAAGATAAACACGGCATTGGCACAGGCCTATTATGCCAAAGAGCAGGGAATCGAGAGGCTCGTCACAGAGACGGGAGCCGGCCAGTGGGGAACTGCCTTGAGCTTAGCAGGAGCGCTCCTTGGCCTGAAGGTCAGGGTCTACATGGCGAGGGCGAGCTACCAGCAGAAGCCATACAGGAAGACGATAATGCGCCTCTACGGTGCCGAAATCTATCCAAGTCCGAGTGACAGGACAGAGATAGGAAGGAAGTTTTTAGCCGAGGATCCGAACCACCCCGGTGGCTTGGGTATAGCGATAAGTGAGGCCATCGAAGACGTTTTGGGGGATGAGAAGGCCCGCTACGCCCTCGGAAGCGTGCTGAACCACGTTCTCATGCACCAGACGGTCATAGGGCTGGAAGCCAAAGAGCAGATGAAGGAGTTCGAGGGGCCGGACGTTATAATCGGCTGCGTCGGCGGCGGGAGCAACTTTGCCGGCTTAGCTTATCCGTTCGTGAAGGACGTCCTCGGGGGCAAAGCCGACTACGAGTTCATAGCGGTCGAGCCAAGGGCCACGCCAAGCATGACGCGCGGTGTCTACAAGTACGACTACGGCGATTCTGGCGGCTACACTCCAAAGATGAAGATGCACACCCTCGGTCACACCTACTGCGTCCCGCCGATTCATGCCGGTGGTTTACGCTACCACGGCTTAGCGCCGACACTGAGCGTTCTGATAAACCACGGAATCGTCAAACCAGTCGCCTACCACCAGAACGAGGTCTTTCAGGCGGCCGAGCTGTTCGCGAAGACCGAGGGTATAATACCCGCTCCGGAGAGCGCCCACGCGATAAAAGGAGCAATAGACAGGGCCCTGAAAGCCAAGGAGGAAGGGAAGGAAGAGGTAATACTCTTCAACCTCAGCGGGCACGGCTTCCTCGACCTCCAGGGCTACGAGGACTACTTAAATGGAAAGCTCAAGGACTACGAGCCGGACTACTTCCCGGCCTTAGAGGAGTGAGCTTTGCTTTTTCCTTACTCCAGCTTTCTTAGAATCCTCCTCGGATGGAAGTTCAAACTCGCCCTCGCTTCGGGGATGTCCATTCCCAGGTTTATCCCTAAACTCATCAAATCCCTCGGCCCGCGAACTTCCCACTTACTCTCGGCGGAACTCGTTATAAAGCGCGGAACGTCGTACTTCCTCACGAGCTGCCACGTCTTGGTCATGAAACGGAGGAGTTGAACCCTCTCGTAGGAGTTGATCCTCAGGAGCGGTGAAAGGGAAAACCCCACCGCAACCCCTCTCCTCGCGGCTATTCCCGCTAAGATGTGATCAAAGCCCGGATCCTTCCTCCCGAGCCAGGGGCTTATCAGAGCATCGACGCCTGTTTCAAGAGCGGCACGGTTCACTCGCATGTCGCCGCCCTGAACGTAGATTAAAGCACGGAGATTTCTGTTTTTGACTTCCCGAATGAGGCTCGGCTTTTTGGTAACGATCAGGAGGGCAACTTTGCCGTAGGTCTCACGGAGGGCCTTCAGCTCTTCCTTGAGCGCGCCCCAATCGGGAGAGCTTTCAAGGACGAGCTTTTTAGTGAAGACCACTTCGTCGAACCACTCGCTCGCGAGTTCGTAGGCTTCCCCACTCCTCACGTCCATCTCGACGAAGTAGTCCCGCGAGAATGAAAGCTCCTCTGCTTCACTTATTTGCTCTGCGCTCATTCCTCCAGCCACTCCCTAACGGCTTTAACGACGGCCTCTTTTCTCATAGGAAAGGCTTTGACCTTTATCCTGACCTGTATCACGTCGGGGCCTTCGTCAACTTCCGCCTCGCCAAGATATGCCTTCTGCTTGTTGAAACGGACGTAGAGGGTTCCCTCTTCATCAACCTTCTCATCGAGGTGGTCGAGGAGGTACCTCTTGTCTTCATCGCTCAGCAGTTCCTTGAAGTGTTTGAGAAAAGCTCTTACTGCCTTGCTCCTTTTTATCTCGACGTTGACGACCTTGATTGGGTTGCCGAAGTACCCTTCCGTCTCAACGACGTCGAAAATAATGTCTTCCTCGTCTATCTCCTCAGGAATAAAGGCCGCTATCGCCTCGAGAACCTTGTCCTCGTCCTCGGTCGCCTGGATGAAAGTGGTGAGCCTAACGTGGTGTGCCCTTATCTCTGCCATTACTCTCACCGAAGAATTGAACCGCTAAAGGGTTTAAAAAGTTGGCCAAAACGAGGATTCCAGTTGAGAGAAATGGAATGGAAGCAGAGCCTTCACTTGCCCTTGCCCTTGTTGGCCCTTATGCTGGGCCTTATCTTTTCGGCGCCCTTGCCCTTGTTCAGCAGGCCGCGGCTCCTCTTTCCAGCGCTGGTAAGTCCTCTAAAGACCCTACCCTTGTGGGCCTTGCCGGCTATCCAGGCTATCTTCGGGTCGCTCTTTATGACCGGGTGGTGCGGGTCAACGAGAATGACCTCAAACCACTTGTACATACCGTCCTCTCCGACCCAGTAGGAGTTGAGAACCTCAAGGTTCGGGAACTTTCTCGCTGCCTTCTCCTCGGCAATCCACTGGAGGCTCTTCTTTGGTGAGTACTTGACCATACCCATCTTGCTCGGCTTCCTTCCGCCCTTCCACCTGGGCCTCTTCCTTCCTCCGCGCCTGACCCTCACGCGAACGACGACGTACCCCTGCTTGGCCTGGTAGCCTAGACTCCTAGCACGGTCAAGCCTTGTCGGCCTCTCGATTCTCTTAACTACCGGGTCCCTTCTCCACTGGATCATCCTCTTCTTGAGGAGCTCACCGACGTAGCTCTTCTTGGGGCTCTTCCAGGCTTCCCTAATGTACTTGTACATTCCCATCTTTCACACCTCTTCCTCGTTTGTGGTTCCCCCTCCCGGGGACATCCCGCGGGTTCGCCCCGCCAAGTCGAGCCGAGTTCGAGAATTGGTTTTTAAGGATTATGGTTTCACGACAAAGAGGCCGTTCTCTTCTACGAATTTTTTTAGATCTGAGAGGCTCATGACTTTTGAATCTTCGCTGGGATTCGGGTGTATGAAGATCACAGTCTGGTTTTTTGTTATCTGCCATGTTCCAATGAGCTGAAACCACACGTTTTCTCCGTTGTATGCTGTTTTCCCCACCCATATGGAAACCGAAAGCGATTCCAGTGGCTGATCGAACTCCAGTTTTACTGTTCCATCCATCATGGAGTGTGAGCAGTTGATAGTGATGTTCTTTCCGGTAAGCAATTTATACGCCTCAGCGTCTAGCTCATATACGTTTACTACACCAACATCGGGGACATCATATGTGTAGGCAGCGGCGCAGTCCGAGAGTACGGGCCCCTCAATGAAGTACGTGCCATCTGTTTCGGCCTCTTTGGACAGGCCCTTCTGTACTGAAAGGTTCAGAAGCTTTGGATAGGATGGATTGGCCGTTTCAAGTATGTCATTCCAGAATATGCCAAGTAGAAGAATAGTAGTGAAGAATCCAAGGGTGAGAGCTACAACTTTCTTTTCCGTGCCCATGCTCGCGTCCCCACCAAACATATTTTAAGGCGGCGAAATAAATATACTTTACGGCGCACTGCTTAAAAAGGGATGATGTTGAACACCTCGAGGTGATAGCATGAATCTGCTGACACAGCTGGTGTTTTTCGCTTACACCCCGGCATTGATTCTCCTGTGGTACTTCTACCATGAGGACAGGCTTGAACCCGAGCCCAAGAAGTACGTTATAGGGACGTTCTTTCTTGGGGCAACGCTCTCGGTGGGCGTGGCTTTTATAGTGGAAGTATTGCTAACGCCTAGATGGGGTATCGGGGGTTATATACTGCCTGCTGGAGCATTCTACATGGCTCTGGTTGCCGGTGTAGTCGAAGAACCTTCCAAGGCCCTTGCTATTCTGTTCCCCTTCAGGGCTGGCCAGATGGACGGCATAATGGACGGCGTTGTCTACGGTGTAGCGGCTGGCCTTGGCTTTGCGGCAACCGAGAATCTCCTCTACGGGCTCGGTTATGGGCTTCAAGTCACGGTATTCAGGGCGTTCTTAACGCCCTTTGCCCATGGGACCTGGAGTGCTATAGTTGGCGTCGGCTATGGGCTAGTGGCAGAGGGAAAGGTAGATTCGGCTGGGGGATTTCTTCTGACAGCTATGTTCCTTCACTTCCTATGGGACTACTTTGCCTTCCTGAGTACGGCTGTCCCGGCGTACGACATCATGCTGATCCTCCTGCTCTTCGTTAACGTCGCCATCTTGAGGTACCTGCTGATCATGGGCCGTGCCGAGGACGAGCAGAAGATGTGGTACTACGTTTTGAGGGGGCTGTGGAGGTGATGGCATTATGGATAACGCTGAAAAGCTTATAGATGAGGCACTCTTTGAAGCCAGGCCTTACGTTGAGTACTACGACAGGCTGAAAAGCCTTGTGAGAAACCTTTGGGAGAAGTCAAGGGACATGCAGGATTTCCTTCGTCTCCTGCAAGAAGAGCTCAGAAGGGCGGAGGAGCCCTTCAGGACAGATATTAGGATATTCCTCCAAAAACTCGAGGTCATCTAGTTTTTTCTTATCCTGGATGTCTAGATTATTGTTGAGTATTTCCAGTGAAAATTAGGATGTACAAAATTGTCCATAACCTGTCGCTCTCTCAAACATCAACGAGCCCATTGAAATCGCTGCATCCCAGGGCTCGAGAACGCCGGGGACTTTGAGGAAATATTCTGGTGAGGGGCTAGGCGCCCCTCGTTGCCACTATTTTTATCCCCTCCCACTCGGCAACAACGTCCCCTATCTTCACCGGCGCCTTTACCTTTATCCCAGCGAGGAACTTCATCAGCTCTGGTATCTTCTCCTTTGGAACCGGCTCTGCCGTTTTGACGCTCACCGTCGGAAGGGCGCCCCCTTCAACGGGAACAACGCTCATAACAACCCTCCTGGGATTCGTGACCTCCTGAACCGCCCACTCCTTACCGCGCGGGCAGGTGTGCCCCTTGACCTCCAGGACTTTTCCGTCCTTGACCTCGACCTCAATGGCACAGCTCAGGGGGCAGACGATGCAGATAAAGCGGTAGGTGGTCATGCCTTAACCACCTCCACGGTTAGCTTTTTGTTGGCCTTCTGAATCTCCTCTGCCTTCAGCTTGAGCCTTATCATCTCCGCAGGCTTGACCACAGGGAGCTTGAGCCTCTTGCCTATCTCTGGAATCCTCAACTCAACGTCCTCCATTGGCCTTGCAACGCGGAGGTATAGATAGACATCTCTCTCCCCGCTCAGGTAGTGAGGCACGACAAGACGGACGTTGGAGCCTTTCTCAACTTTTATCCACTTCCTGCTCTCGATTCCACCGTTGTCTATGAACTCCTTGGTCCCTTCGGCGGCAAGCTCGCCCTGCTCTGCAACGTAGTCCACGAGGTCGTTGATTACCAGCGAATTCCCGGCCACGAATATTCCGGGAACGGTTGTCTCAAGCCTGTCGTTGACCACCGGGCCACCTGTTGCGGGGTCTATCTCGACGCCGATCTTCTTCAGCTTCTTCACTGCCGGAACCAAACCCGCTGAAATCACAAGCGTGTCGGCCTCTATCCAGAGCTCACTTCCCGGCACTTCGTTGATATTCTCATCAACCTTGACCACCTTAACGCGCTGAACGCGGCCCTTTCCGCGCACCTCAACGACCTTGTGGCTCAGGTAGAGCGGAATGTTGAAGTCCTTGAGTATCATAACGTTCCTCGCAAGTCCGCCGGGATAGGGCATAAGCTCTATCACAGCCTTCACCTTCGCCCCCTCGAGGGCAAAGCGGCGCGCCATGATGAGGCCAACGTCGCCAGAACCGACTATGACTACCTCCTTGCCCGGAAGAACTCCGTAGATGTCCATCAGCGTCTGCGCCTCTCCGGCCGTGTAAATGCCCGAAACTCTATCGCCCACTATGCCTATCTCGAAGGCGTGCCTTTCTCTCGCTCCGGCCGCGTAGATTACCGCCTTCGCCCAGACCTGATATACACCGCTTGGAGAGGTGAATATCACGACCTTTTCGAGGTCAGAGTAATTCCTGATTTCGAGCACACGGGCGGCCGTCCTGTACTCCACTCCAAGCTCAACGAGCCTCTTCGCGAGCCTTGCTGCGAACTCCGGCCCGGTAAGTTCCTCCTTGAAGTAGTGTATTCCAAAGCCGGAGTGGATGCACTGCGGGAGGATTCCTCCGAGGTAATCGTTCTCGTCGAGCAGGAGAACGCTCAAACCAAGTTCCTTGGCCCTGGCAGCGGCGGCCATTCCCGCGGGCCCGCCCCCGATGACGACGACGTCATAGCCCAGCATCGGGATTTCTGGGAAAGGCTCCATCATGCCTCATCCCTCCTGAGAAGGGCCTTGACGTCCCCTATTCCGATCTCGCTTCCCTTACCCTTCAAAGTGATCTTCCACGGCTCGACGCCGTATTCTCTTGCCAAAAGCTGGACTATCCTCGGCCTGCAGAAGCTTCCCTGGCACGTTCCGGTGGTTGCCTTCGTCCTGAACTTGACGGAATCGACGCTCGGCGTCTTAACTCCTATGAACTTCATCCTTTCTATTGCCTCAAGGATGTCGCCCTCGCTCACGTTGTTGCACCTGCAGACTATCTTTCCGTAGGATGGGTTCTTCTTCACCATCTCGTTGGCCTTCTCCGGCGGGAGCATGAAGAAGTGCGTGATTTCCCTTCTGTAGGGGTTCCACTTCTCTTTCTCCACGAGCTTTATTCCAAGGTCGCGCTGGATTATCTCCGCGACCTCGTAGGCTATCGCCGGAGCGCTCGTGAGTCCCGGAGAGCGTATTCCTGCGACGTTTATGAAGCCCCAGACTTCTTCCTCTGCCTTTATTATGAAGTCCCCACCGGTTGGCTCGGGTCTCAGGCCGGCGAAGGTTCTTATCACCTTGCTCCTTGGGGGTAACTGTGGCCAGAGCTTCTTTGCTCCTTCCCAGACCTCCTCAAGCCCTTCCTTCGTTGTGGCGAAGTCCTCCTTCTTCTCCGGTGGCAGATCCTGGGCGTTCGGCCCTATCATGAGGTGCCCGCTTATCTCGGTTGTAACGACGATTCCCTTGCTTATTGGGGTAGGCGTCGGGAAGAGAACCCTCCTCGGACCGGGAACGTCGTCGTCAAAGAGGAAGTACTCGCCCTTTCTCGGGTGAATCTCAAAGTAGTCTATCCCTGCCATCCTCGCTATCTCATCAGCGTGGAGACCAGCCGCGTTGATGACTATGTCGGCCTCTATGAAGCCATTGTTGGTCTCAACCCCCTTGACCTCGCCGCCCTCGACTTTTATTCCCCTGACCTCGGTCTCGAGGTGGGTCTTTACTCCGTTCGCCACGGCGTTCTCAACGAGCGCTATAACCGCTGGAATTGGCCCTATCTGGCCGACTATCGGTACCCAGAGGGCGCCTATTGCCTCCCTTGTGAGTCCCGGCTCAAGGTGGAAGAGCTCTTCCCTGTCAACAATCCTCATCTCCGGCACGCCGTTCCTTCTCCCGCGCTCCAGAAGCCTCTCCAGCTCGTCGAAGTCTTCCTCTTGCAGAGCAACTATAAGCGCCCCATTCCAGACGTGGGCTATCTGGAGCTCTTTAACCCACTGGTGCCACAGCCTGTTTCCCCTGATGCAGAGCTTTGCCCTCATAGGGTATTTATCCGGGTCGTCGTCGTAACCCCCGTGGATCAGGGCAGTATTGGCCTTGCTCACGCCCCAGCCCACATCTGGAGCCTTTTCAATGAGGTGAACCTCCAAGTTCTCGTATTTGCTCAGGACGCGCGCTATGCTCGCACCGCTTATTCCAGCCCCTATTATGGCGACTTTTATTTTCATGTCTACACCCCCGAACTAAAAGGAGAAATCGCTTATGTCATTTTAAAGCTTTCTGTAACCTTTAGTTTCCTGTAGAAGGGATTAGGGAACAGTTAAGGACATAAAAAGGAAGGACAGTGGCGGACATAAGCTCAGTGAACAAATCTGTCCATTAATCTTTCATTTCTTGTCTGAGATAGCCTCAAGCTCCCTCTCGACGCGTTCAATTCCCTCTGCGTACACTTCGTTTAGCACCTTGAGGAACTCGCTGGCAGTAACAACATCTCTGACGTCTATCCGCTCATGTTTTGTGTGTGAAATATCAAGGTTGCCCGGTCCGAAGACTATCGTTTTAGTGCCGTTGTACATGAAGTTTATGGCATCTGTCCAGCTTCTCATCCCGCCGAACTCGTCGAGGCCCACCCTGTCCATGGCTACTTTTGCCAGCTTAACAATCTCCTCGTCCTCGCTAAGCTCGTAACCGTCCCATATCTCGGTGTATTCGTACTTCAGTGTGTATTCATCGAGTATAGGATCCATGAGGTCAAGAACGTCCTCAACTTCTTGATTGGGTAGAAGCCTCGCCTCAAGCCTGCCTCTGCAGAGGGCGGGGATTAGATAAACTGGGTTCTCGCAGACGAGCTCCTGTATTCCAATGTGGGGGTCGAAGTATTTCCCCTTCTGCTTGAAGGGTTCGAGGTTCTTTAGGTCGTTGAGCATCTTGTAGGTTTCCTCTATGGCGTTGACTCCGCTTTCGGGACACGCTCCGTGGGCCTCTTTTCCGTCAACCTCGAAGTAAGCCTCGATGTTACCAGCGTGGGCTATGTGGACTTCCAGATCGGTCGGCTCCAGAACGACGGCCATCTTTGGCCTGTAACGCTCCATGAAGAGTGCACTTCCTCTTCCCCCAAGCTCCTCGTCGCTGACGAAAACAACGCCAACGTTGAGGTCTTTTCCTTCCTTCTTCAGGCTCTCCATCATGAGGAGTATTGCCGCTGCTCCCCCTTTTATGTCGCTCGACCCGGTTCCGTAGATTATGTTGCCCCTGACGAAGGGTTCTGCTCTAACAGGAATCGTATCAACGTGAACCTCGTAGAAGAGGTCGGCATCGGGGTTTACAACAAGGTCGATTATCTCGCCGTCGCTCTCGATGTGGACGTCGTAATCGAGCCTGTGGAGGAACTCCATGATGTGGAGCATTATCCTGTCCTCTCCGCCAGAGGGGGAGGGTATTCTCAAAAGCTGAAGGAGTATCTCCTTCGCGCGTTCGGTCTTCATTTGGGTCACCTAATTAACTAAAGGGAAACCGGTTTATAAACACTCCCTCCTAGGGGTGAAGGTATCTCAGCCTCGCCCTTCCGTTTTTCTCCAGCCAGTTGAGGAGCTCCCGGGCAAAGGCAAACTTCTTCCTCTTGCTTTCCCATACCGGTGAATGGTCCTTAAGGCCCGGCTTGCTCCACTTTCCAACCACATCGCCGAAGTCGAAGCCAACCATGATTATATCCCTTGCCCCCAGAGCTTCCGCAAGAAATACCGCCCTGTCGCCGTCGGTGAAGCCGCCGAAGTTGTAGACGATGTCCAGCGGTTCAGTCTGGCAGGTTCCGAGGATCCTTGAGAGGAAGGGCACGTAGGAGACTAGTTTATCCATGTTGTCGCCGTGGGCGTGGACGACCATGAATGAACCTTTGTCATTGGCTATCTTGATGTCGGAAATCCTCCCGTCAAGGTCAGTAACTATTACATCGGGCAAAAGGCCGGCGTCGAGCAGAGCGGAGGTTGCACCATCTGCCGCTATGAGTGTTCCGTCTGAGAAGTCGAACCGCTTTAGAGCATCTTCCAGGCTCGGGCCGGCGCCGAAGACGTAGGCTTTTTTCCCAATAACGGCCTCAAGCTCCTCCCTGGTTATGTAGTCATCGCCCTCAAGCAGGAGAGCCCGTAAAAGCTCCGCAGATTTTCTGTCCTGTTCAATTGAGTAACCCATCTCGCGGACTATGCGGAGGTAGAAGGGCTTCCATTGCTCCCAGTTCATTTCTCATCCCTCAGCTTTTTGTCCATCTTAAGCATTTCTTCCCATTGCCTCCCGGGCCAGTAGATTTGACCACAGTCCTGGCAGATGTAAAACTCGTCGTAGAGCTCGTAAACCTTTGGAGGAACTTTCCCCCTGACTTCTTCCTTCGGGACTGGTCTTATAAGACCATTGCACTTAGGACAGCGGGCGTTTGGTGGAAAAAGTTCTCTAAACTCAATTCCAAGGTTTTTGAGCTCCCTTACCTGCTCTTCGAGGGAATTCGATGAGATGAGAATTACATCCGCACCGAGCTTTTTAGACTTTTCCGCTAAGCCAGAGTCCCTCGTCAGGATTATTCTGTCTTCTCTGAGTGCTACACTGACTATCTCATCGTCGTCTTTCACACCATAGAGGGTGTCGTAGCCGTAGAGACGCAACCAACGGGCCAGGCGGCCCAGCATCATGTCCGCTATAAAGCGCATGGGCATCGAAAGGTATTAATTCGATTGAGTTAAAGTGTTTCCGGTGGTGGAATGCACTACGAGGAAGTTGAGACGCTCCTGAGGCGCTCAGTGGATTACCTGGAACTTGCGAATTCCGCTTTTGAAAGTGAGAAATACGACGCCGCAATATTCCTCGCGGAACAGGCCCTTCAGCTCCACCTAAAAGCCCTCTTAATCAAATATGCCGACCTGAGGATAAGGAGCCATTCACTGAGAGAGCTTTTGTATCGCCTTGGACAGGTCTTTAAACTGGAAGACCGCGTCGAGGAGTTCATAAGGGCTAACAGGAAGCTCTTGCGGGAGCTTGAGGACGCTTACATTGGAACAAGATACGAGGCCAAGTCATATTGCCGGGAAGATGCAGAGGAACTTATCGAGTTCGTTACCAGAGTTATGGACTTCGTGGAGGGCCTGGCGGATGAGTTCGAGAGAGGCAGTAATCTCCAGGATGATTGAGGAGGGAAGAAAGCGCTACCTGATGATAAAGCACTACAGGCGATACCTCCCCGCGATAAAGCGCGCCTGTGAGGAGGTTTTCGGCGAGTGCGAACTCTACGTCTTCGGAAGCGTCTTAACAGGTAAGTTCACAGCCGGGAGCGACGTTGACCTCCTGATAAAGGTGAGAAAGGCCCCAAAAAGCCTCCGCGAGAGGGCCGAGCTTGAGGTTAAAATCGAGGAGCTCGCAAACCTCCCCTACTATCATCCTTTTGAGTTCCACATAGTTGATGAGGAGGGCTTCAGGCGGTACGTCGAGGTTCTCAAGGTGAACCCCGTTAAAGTCGAGTGAGGGAATGCTTTTTAAGCGGAAATATTTCACAGCCATAAAACAGGTGGTAGCTATGCTGGTTTATTTCATCGGCACCGGCGGGAGCGAGGGAATTCCGGCCCATCTGTGCACCTGTTCGACCTGCAACGAAGCAAGAAAGTTCGGCTTCGCCCAGAGGAGGCCCTCAACTCTCGCTGTAATCACCGAGAACAAAAGAGCAGTTCTCTTCGACGTTGGGACGGATATAAGGGACTTCCTCAACGTCCCTCTAGAGGCCATCTTCCTGACCCACTGGCATCACGACCACATTTACGGCCTCTATAAGCTCCGCTGGATGGCGAAGGAGACGAGGCTCTATGCTCCAGAGGGGCACGCCGATGCCCTAATCCTCAACGACCCGAAGAACCTGAGGCCCAACGTGATAAAGCCCGGTCAAACTCTGAAGGTTGACAGCCTGAAAATCACTCCCATAAGGCTCAATCATCAGATCGAGACCCTGGGTTATCTGGTAGAGGAAGATGGAAAGAGCGTTGCAATCCTCTACGACACGAAGGGCCTTCCAGAGGAGACGAGGGAGTTTTTGAAGAGCAAAGTCCCACTGAGGCTGGTGATAATCGATGCCACATATCCACCCGATTTCAACGACCCCTATCACAACAACGTCGATGAGGCTGCTGAAATAGGCCTTTCTCTCGCTGAGAGGACTGTTTTGAGCCACATATCCCACAAGAACCTGCCCTTCCTTGAGCTCGTGGAGTACGTGAGGAAGAGATGGAAAAATAAAGTCCTCGTCGCCTACGATGGGATGGTGTTCTACGTCTGAGAACCATTCACTTCGTGCTTTTACATTTGGATGTCAAAAATAATCCAGGAAAGCTTTAAAAGCAGCCATCCAAGTTTCAACTGAAAAATTTCCGGGGGTTTTGCTATGATACTCCAGGTGGCACTTGATTTGACCGATATTGAGCAGGCCATTTCTATAGCTGAGAAAGCCGCTCGCGGTGGCGCCCACTGGCTTGAGGTTGGAACTCCTCTCATCAAGAAGGAAGGCATGCGTGCCGTTGAGCTTCTCAAGAGGCGCTTCCCTGACAGGAAAATCGTTGCCGATCTCAAGACGATGGACACTGGAGCACTGGAGGTGGAGATGGCAGCCAGACACGGTGCCGACGTTGTCTCAATCCTTGGCGTTGCCGACGACAAGACGATAAAGGACGCGGTTGAGGTTGCAAAGAAATATGGAATACGGGTCATGGTTGACCTCATAGGAGTTAAGGACAAGGTGAAGAGGGCCAAAGAGCTTGAGAAGATGGGGGTTCACTACATACTCGTTCACACGGGCATAGACGAGCAGGCCCAGGGTAAGAACCCTCTCGAGGACCTTGAAAAGGTCGTAAAGGCCGTTAACGTCCCGGTTGCAGTTGCAGGTGGGCTTAATCTCGAAACGATTCCGAAGGTTATTGAGCTCGGTGCAACTATAATAATCGTCGGAAGTGCAATAACGAAGGCAAAAGACCCTGAGGAAGTCACCAGGAAGATAATAGACCTCTTCTGGGGGGAGTACATGCAGACGATCAAAAAGGCCATGAAGGATATCGTGGAGCACATAGACAACGTCGCCGACAGCCTCAAGCTCGAACAGGTTAGGGGCTTCGTTGATGCCATGATAGGGGCAAACAAGATATTCATCTACGGCGCCGGAAGGAGTGGTCTCGTTGGCAAGGCTTTCGCGATGCGCCTCATGCACCTAGACTTCAACGTCTACGTCGTTGGAGAGACCATAACGCCCGCCTTCGAGCAGGGTGACCTCCTCATAGCGATCAGCGGTTCCGGGGAAACCACGAGCATCGTTGATGCGGCGAAAATAGCCAAAAAGGAAGGTGGAAAGGTCGTCGCAATAACCTCCTACGCGAACTCGACCCTTGGAAAGCTTGCCGATGTCGTCGTTGAGATACCGGGCAGGACGAAGGCCAACATCCCCACCGACTACATAGCCAGACAGATGCTCACGAAGTACAAGTGGATTGCTCCAATGGGAACCCTCTTCGAGGACTCCACGATGGTCTTCCTCGACGGCATAATAGCCCTCCTAATGGCGACCTTCCAGAAGACCGAAAAGGATATGAAGAGGAAGCACGCGACCCTTGAGTGAAAGGTTTATTAGTTCCCTTTCATTATCCTTTCGGGGAATGGCATGCTTAACTTTACCCACGTTTTCGTTGGAATAGGGAAAGCCGGCGGAAGCGTCGTGGATGGAATAGAGAGCGACGTTGTTAAGGTTCGAATAAATCCGGGCTATTATATTCTTCGTACCGAGGCCTATTCGGAAAAAATAGCTTCCTTTTTTTCCAGGCTCCCGGAGAACTCCTTAGTGTGGATTGTCTTCGAGGACAAGCCGGTGAACGTTGAGATAGTTGAGCTCATATCCGAAAACCTCCCTGAAGGCACGATGAGCTTGGCCTATGCCTTTACTCCCTCCCGGGAGCTTTTTGAGGAGAGCAAGCCTTCATGGGCCGAGAATTTTGAGACCGTTTTCTACGACTCCCTGTGGGAGTTCCTGAAGAGAGATATTCCCCTGCTCGAGGCATATGAAGAAGCCTCTACGGTTATTTCCCGCGCTCTTACTCTGCTCCACAGGAGCCTTGAGGGGGAGATGGTCATAAACGTTGATTACGCTGATTTCTTTTCAACTGTCAAAGGAGGTAACGTTGGAATTCTGCGCCTCCTGAGCAGGATTGACTTCGACTGGCACTGGGGAGTCTGGGACAGGGGGATAGTTATAACTATAGTCGATGAAGGGGTAGCGCTCAGGGATGCCCATACCGTCCTGGAGAGGTTTCACGATCTTTTAAAGGAGAAGGACATAATATGGGGGATGATCTCGAGAAAAACTGCCGGGACAGGGATTGAGACTCTCACACTGCTCGTTAGAAAATGGGGGGAGTAGAATGGTACAGGCCCTGCTCTTTGACATAGATTACACCCTACTCACCGAAATGCCGCTTATACAACTTTTCCTCCCTCAGGTTTACGAGAAACTTGCAAAAAAGCTGGGAGTAAATAAGGAGGAGGCCAGAAACAGGTTTCTATCGGAGATATTTTTAAGAAAGGACACCTATGAGTGGCATGACTGGAACTTCTTTTTCAAGCTCTTTGATCTCGACATGAAGTATGAAGAACTGATTGAGAGATATCCCCACAAGATAACCGTCTACCCTGACGTTCCCCCCGTTCTTGAGTGGCTTAAGGAGAGGGGTTATCTCCTGGGGGTAGTTACCAGCGGTCCAGAGTACCAGAGGGTGAAGCTAAAAATAACTGGTCTGGATCGTTATTTTGACGTCGTGGTTACTCGTGATGACGTTGGTGAGATAAAGCCGAATCCAAAAATTTTTCTCCACGCCCTCGAAATGTTGGGAGTAAACCCAGAAGATGCCGTTATGGTGGGGGATTCCCTCTGGCAGGACGTCTACGGTGGGAAAAACATCGGCATGAAGACAGTTTGGATAAATCGTTCTGGAAACGATACCGATTATTATTTTGCTGACTTCCGGATAAGGACGTTCCACGAGCTTAGAAAGATAGTGGGGGTGTTGCCATGAGGGAGGTGTTCAACAGGGAAGGGGTTTTTGTAAGGTACGAGGAGAAAACCGTAAAGCTGGAAAACGGGCACGAGCTCGTCCACAGGTCGGAAAACCCGACTGAGCTGTGGTGGGAACTGAAGGAGGCCATCAAGGGCAAGAGGGTTAAGGTTGTGGTCTATGAACTTGGGGAGAGCGGGGAGAAGTGATAGCGCACCTCATAAATACTGACGTTGGTGGTAGGGGAATAGGAAGGGTTTACATGGAATACAGGCTGTCCAACTTTAATTTTATGGAGAAAGCAGCCGAAACTTTCCTTGACAATCTGGATAGAACGCTCGTAATAACCGGGTTTCCAATACCTCCTTTTATGGTTCCTGAAACTGACGGTCCGCCGGGGGCCCTTGCCGTTGTTCGGGCTGTCGAAGACCTTGGCGGTAGAGCAGAGGTTCTCAGCTATCCGGAGGTTCTGGAGGCCCTCAAGGGGTTTGGCGTCAATGTTGCCAGAGACGTGGAGGTCTCAAATTACTCCCTTATTATAGCCATCGAGACCCCTGGGAGGGCCTCCGATGGAAAATACTACTCAATGAGTGGTACAGAGATAACCAGAGAAGTCTTTGACGGCATTTTTCTCGAGGCCAGGGAATACGGAATACCCACGATAGCCATCGGTGACGGTGGCAACGAGGCTGGAATGGGCAGTATCAGAGAGCTGGTTGAGCGCCACATTCCTTTGGGGAGAAAAATAGCCAGCGTTGTTGAGGCGGATCATCTGATAACCTCGGGAGTCTCGAATTGGGGTGCTTACGGGCTTATAGCCCAGGCATCTCTAATGGCCGGCAGAAATCTTCTCATGAACTGGGATGAAAGGAAAGTTCTCGCCGCCCTTAAGGCCGGGGGAATAATCGACGGGGTTAGAAAAAGAGCTTGCCTGAGCGTTGATGGCATCGGCCTTGGGGTTCACGAGAAAATAGTAGAGCTTTTAAAAGCTATAGTGAACGATGCCCTCGGTGGTTGAATGAAGCTGGAGGAGTTCATATCCAGCCCTCAATCCAGACAGCTTATAGAGTCCGTTAGAAACTTCGCCAAGAGCTTCTTTGAAAGGGACGGAACCCATGGGTTTAGTCACGTTGAGAGGGTGTTTAACCTCTGCATGCACATCGGGAGGGAAGAGGGTGCCGATTTGGAGGTTCTGGCCTTAGCGGCCCTCCTCCACGATATAGCCAGGCCTCTGGAGGATGCGGGGAAAGTTGAGGATCACGCCGCTGAGGGAGCCAGGATTGCCAGGAGGTATCTCAAAAGCCTTGGCTATCCCGATGAGAAGGTGGAGGCAGTTGCTCACGCCATAGAGGCCCATCGCTTCTCCCGCGGACCGGAACCTAGAACGCTCGAAGCCAAAATCCTCAGCGATGCTGACAAGCTCGACGCCATTGGAGCTGTGGGCATAGCGAGGGTCTTTATGTACTCCGGAGAGCAGGGGAGGGACATAGAAGCTTCGATAAAACACTTTGAGGAGAAGATATTGAAGCTAAAGGACCTGATGTACACCAAAACGGCCAGAAAAATAGCCAACGAGAGACATCGCTTTACCGTGGAGTTCCTGCGCCGGTTAAGGCTTGAAATAGAAGGAGAACTCTGATATTTTTGCCGGTTTTCCTCAAATAATAAGGTTTTTAAATGCCTTCTTGAATTTAGTCTAGCCCTTTCATGGTCATTCTGGAGGAGGTGAGCGAATGAAAGCGCCGATCTGCGAGGTGTGCCTGAAGACGGATGACATTCTCTGCCCGGCCGATGAGAAAAAGCTCCAGGAGGGAATAATAACGGAGCTGGATGTGAAGATCGCCAGGTTGCTTTACAGGCTTCTCGGTGATGTTGAGGTCGAGTTTAGAAAGGCCGTTGAGGCTGGCGATCTCGTTGTTATAGTCGTTGGTAAGGGCGACGTTCCCATAGTCATCGGTAAAGGTGGCAAGAACATAAAGACCCTCGTCAAAGAGCTCGGAAAGCGCGTGAGGGTCATCGAAGGTTTGGAAGCAAGCACAGTGGACGACCTCAAGAAACTGGCAACCGATCTGTTCTATCCAGCCAGTGTGTTCGGAGTCAACGTTGTCTACAGGCCCGGTGGCGAGCACGCCTACAAGGTCCTGGTTCTTGGAAGGGAAAAGAAGAGGCTCCCCGAAAAGCCTGAGATTCTGGAAAGCGTTCTTTCCCAGATTACCGGAAAGGAAGTCAGGATAGCATTTGTCTGATTTTTGTCCTTTTCCCCATCGAATACCTTTAAAAGCTTGTCCCAACTCCTTCTGGGGGATGACCATGTACAGAACGCACTACTCTAACGAGATTACCGAGGAACTCAACGGCCAGCGTGTTAGAGTGGCTGGCTGGGTATGGGAGATCAAGGATTTGGGCGGAATAAAGTTCCTCTGGATAAGGGACAGGGAGGGCATAGTCCAAATAACGGCCCCAAAGAAGAAGGTCGATCCGGAAATATTTAAGCTCATCCCAAAGCTCAACAGCGAGGACGTTGTGGCGGTTGAAGGTATCGTCAACTTCACGCCAAAGGCCAAGCTCGGCTTTGAAATCCTCCCCGAGAAGCTCGAAATACTCAACAGGGCGGAAAGCCCGCTCCCGCTCGACCCCACCGGGAAGGTCAAAGCAGAACTCGACACCCGCTTGGACAACCGCTTCATGGATCTGAGAAGGCCTGAGGTAATGGCGATATTCAAGATACGCTCGAGTGTCTTCAAAGCGGTTAGGGACTTCTTCCACAACGAAGGCTTCATAGAAATACACACGCCCAAGATCATAGCAACGGCTACCGAGGGCGGAACCGAGCTCTTCCCGATGAAGTACTTCGAGAAGGACGCCTTCTTGGCTCAGAGTCCTCAGCTCTACAAGCAGATTATGATGGCTTCCGGCCTGGACAGGGTCTACGAGATAGCGCCGATTTTCAGGGCTGAGGAGCACAACACGACCAGACATTTGAACGAGGCCTGGAGCATCGACGCGGAGATGGCCTTCATCGAGAACGAGAAAGAAGTAATGAACCTCCTCGAGAGGCTGGTAGCTTATACAATCAACTACGTCCGCGAGCACAACGCAAAAGAACTTGAAATCCTGAACTTCGAGCTTGAGGAGCCCAAACTGCCCTTCCCGCGCGTGAGCTACGACAAAGCCCTTGAAATCCTCTCCGACCTCGGCAAAGAAATCCCGTGGGGAGAGGACATAGACACCGAGGGAGAGAAGCTCCTCGGAAAGTACATGCTGGAGAACGAGAACGCGCCGCTCTACTTCCTCTATCAGTATCCCAGCGAGGCGAAGCCGTTCTATATCATGAAATACGACGACAGGCCCGAAATCTGCCGCGCCTTCGACCTCGAGTACCGTGGGGTGGAGATAACCTCCGGCGGCCAGAGGGAGCACAGGCACGACGTTCTGGTGGAGCAGATTAAAGAGAAGGGGTTGAACCCAGAGAGCTTCGAGTTCTACCTCAAGGCCTTCCGCTACGGCATGCCCCCACACGGCGGTTTTGGTCTCGGTGCAGAGAGGCTAATAAAGCAAATGCTTAACCTGGCGAACATCCGTGAGGTCATCCTGTTCCCGAGGGACAGGAGAAGGCTGACGCCATGACCAAAACCTCTTTATACCATTTTTACCCATAGGTTTCTTGAAACAGTACCTGGAGGTGGAAGAAGATGAAAAAGCCTCTAATGGCTTTGACTGTATTTCTACTCGTCCTCTCTGTATACGGAACCGCTGGATATACTCAGGGGGCTGAAGAAATAGGTTCTTTAAAGCTCATATACTCCGGCTACGTCCTTAAAGGGCAGGTTCTCAAAGTCGGTACGGCAGCGGAGGTCATAACTCTCACTGTGAAGGACGTTACCTCTACTTCATTGATTCTTAGGGTTGTCTCAATTAATGTGTCAACTGATCTGACCCTTTCCCCTGGAGAATTTAAGGACATTCCTCACATCAATCTTGCTGTCTCTCTCAAGTCGCTTAGGGCAGATGATAAAGTGGCCTACATAGACGTCTATTCCCAGAACGGCGTGCTTATTAACCCCCCAAAGAACCCGCCGAAGGTAAGGGTTTACCTGAACACAACGGTTCCGGATGCCGTTGTTGGGCAGGTTGTACCGGTAAAAGTGAACGTGGAAAACCTCGGGCCGGGTGAGATAAGAAACGTGACCATCGAAATGCCCTCAATACCGGGATTGAAGTTGGCCGGAACTTCGGGAAGCAGGACAATTGAAACGCTGTCCGGATACAGTTCAGCTTCCCCGGTGGTGTTCCTTCTGACCCCCACAAGGCCCGGTGAGTTTAACGTTTCAGTAAGGGTTACCTACTACAATGAATCCCTGTCCAAGGTTACAACCGTTAGCGAGCCCCTTACGATAAAGGCTTACACTTCTCCAAGACTCACCGTCAGCATTGGAGGAACAAACTCGAGCCGGATAAACGTTCCTCAAAAGTACGTGGTGTCCAAAAATGGTTCTTTAGCTTACATTTTCATAACCGTTTCCGCCGCCACCGGAGATCCAAACTTTGAATTCGCTAAGAACGTCAGCGTTGAGCTGAAGTACCCCGAGGAAATAACCGGGGTTGAGAAAGTTTACTTTGGCACCATAAAAGCCGGTCAGTCCGCGGACAAGGCCGTCGAGATAAAAATAAACGGTGAGGGAATATACCCAATTGGGGCCGTTCTCCACTACAAGGATCCCCTGGGAAACAGCCATGATTTAGAGCTCGGCACGGCCTTGATAGTTGATTCGACCCCACCGAGGATAGTCGTCAAGAAGGTTCCAGTAATTCCAACCGAAGAACAGGTTCCCGAGGTACTTGAGAACACTCTCGAGAATTCTAAGAACCCCAAAAAGATAGCCGAAAGCGTTTATGCTGTTATATCTCCTTACCTAGAGACCGAGAAGACCATTAAATCCCTTGAGAGAACCATTAAATACCTGGAGGCTTCAGTGGTTGTGCTCCTTCTACTTCTCCTGATCCTCGCGTACCTTGCAGTGGGCTACTACCGGGAGGTCAAGACCTTCAGAAGGCTTCTCCTCAGGAAGAGAAAGTACAAGACGGGCGGATTGCCCAAAAAGTGGAGCAGGGACGAACTTGAGAGCCTGGTAAGGGAACTGAGACTCGAGAAGGTGAAAGAGAACCTCCCACCTGAGGAAGGTTTCAGGCTCTGATCTCTTTTTTAAAATTTTTAAAGGCCTTACTAAAATTCTTGGGGGGTTGGGCTGTGACGTTCAGGTTCAAGCAGGTTATAGTGTCTAGAAAGGACCTAAAGCTCAGCAAGGGCAAGTTCGCGGTCCAAGTTGCCCACGGCGCGGTTACAGCCGCCATTAAGGCCCAGAAAGAGAAGCCGGAATGGTTCAAGGCCTGGTTCCACGAGGGGCAGAAGAAGGTCGTTGTTAAGGCGGAGAACCTTGAAGAACTCTTCAAGCTTAAGGCAGAGGCAGAAAAACTTGGTCTCCCAACGGCCCTGATACGGGACGCCGGGCTAACTGAGATTCCACCCGGGACCATTACTGTCCTTGCGATAGGACCCGGCCCAGAGGAGATTGTGGACAAGGTCACCGGACATCTGAAGCTGGTGTGAATCATGGACTACCACGAGTTCTTTTCTCAGTTCCGCTATCTGAGTGAGAAGCCCGGGATTGGTGGCAGGATTAAGGTTTTCCCCGAGGACTTTGTGGTAGTTGAGGAACCGCTTCCTCAGGTGTTTGAAGGGAGAAAGTATGCCATATTCCTCCTCAAAAAGCGCAACTGGGAAACCATGGCTGCCGTGAAGGAGATAGCCAAGCGGGCAGGGATAAGGCACAGCGATATCGGCTTCGCCGGAACAAAGGATCGGCACGCCGTGACCTACCAGTACATAAGTGTGCCCGCTCAAGCCAAGGAGAAAGTTGAAGGCGTTCAAATAAGGGACATCAAGTTGAGGTTCGTTTCCTACGGGAGGTTCATCAAGCTTGGTCATCTCCTCGGCAACCACTTCAGGATAATCGTCCGCGACGTCGATGAAAAGGCTTTTGGGAGAACTAAGGAGATAGTAAAGGAACTCAGGGAAAAAGGAGGTTTTCCCAACTACTTCGGCTACCAGCGCTTCGGGGAGAGGCGCGTTACCAACCACCTCATTGGAAAGCTACTCCTTCAGGGGGACTTTGAAGGGGCGGCAAGGCTCTTCCTCGGCGCCCACGAAGGTGGAATGGAAGGGGATGAGGCAAGAAGGCGTTTCTGGGAGACTGGAGACGTTGACAAGGCACTGGAGGAGTTCCCGAACTTCCTGAGGTACGAGAGAACTCTGCTCTACAGATACAAAGAAACGGGGAGCTGGAAGAGGGCCTTCCTTTCTCTACCGCTCCCGATAATGCGTATCTTCATTCACTCTTACCAGAGCTATCTCTTCAACCTATACATTTCGAGGCGCATTGAGGAGGGGTTGCCACTCAACGAGGCCTTAGTCGGCGACATCGTAGTTCAGGTAAAAGGCGGCATTCCATACCGCGACAGAACCTACCGCGTAACCGAGACAAACGCTGGTTTTGTTAATGAGAAAATAAGAAAAAATAGAGCCATGGTCTCGGGCCCGGTATTCGGGTTTGCAATGAGAAGGGCGAAAGGACTTCCCGGGAGACTCGAAGGGGAGATCCTTGAGGCTGAAGGCATTTCACTCGAGGACTTTAAGAGGCTCCCGAAGCCAATGAGGGAACCAGGGGGAAGAAGAGAGCTTTTGATAAGACCCCTCGGGCTGACCTATGGCTACGTCCCGGAGGAGGGCATGTGCTTCCGCTTTTTCCTCCCCAAGGGTGTTTACGCCACCAGCGTACTAAGAGAGATTATGAAGGATCACTAAAAAGGAAAGGTTTAAAAACGGAATCCGCTTTCCTAACTTGACAACCGGATGAACGATGAGGTTTCGGAGGGATGAAGGATGGCGAAGCCGAGCTACGTGAAGTTTGAGGTTCCCCAGGAGCTTGCTGAGAAGGCCCTTGAGGCCGTTGAGATAGCCAGGGACACCGGTAGGATAAGGAAGGGCACGAACGAGACCACCAAGGCCGTCGAGAGGGGCCAGGCCAAGCTCGTTGTAATCGCTGAGGACGTTGACCCCGAGGAGATAGTTGCCCACCTCCCGCCGCTGTGCGAGGAGAAGGAGATCCCTTACATCTACGTCCCGAGCAAGAAGGAACTCGGCGCTGCTGCCGGGCTTGAGGTTGCAGCTGCCAGCGTTGCCATAATCGAGCCGGGTAAGGCCCGCGAGCTCGTTGAGGACATTGCCATGAAGGTCAAGGAGCTCATGAAGTGAGCTCCTTTTCCTTCCTTATGCTCACGGAAAGGTTTAAGTTCATCTCTGCGTGGAGAGTTTTGAATTTAGGGGTGTGAGATATGAGCGACGAAGGCTTCCCCGCTGAGGTAATAGAGATCGTTGGAAGAACTGGCGTCACCGGTGGCGTTACTCAGGTCAAGGTTAGGGTCCTTGAGGGGCGCGACAAGGGCAGGGTCATAAGGAGGAACGTTAAAGGCCCGGTCCGCGTTGGCGACATAGTCATCCTCAGAGAAACCGAGCGTGAGGCCAGAGAAATCAAGAGGAGGAGGTAAAGATGGCCCGCTGGAACGTCTGCTCCTACTGCGGAAAGGAGTTCGAGCCAGGAACAGGAAAAATGTTCGTCAGGAACGACGGCAGAGTCCTGTTCTTCTGCTCCGGCAAGTGCGAGAAGCTCTACTTCATGGGCAGGAACCCGAGAAAGCTCAAGTGGACCAAGGCCTTCCAGGAAGCTAGACTGCAGAGGGCTAGGAGAGATTGATTTCTTTTTTCTTTAGTAATTTTGGTTCAATGTACACTTCTTTGAATCCTTAGTTTTGAGAGAACGAAACACTTAAATACTAAAAACCAGTTAGTTCCAATTGACAATCCTGTTGGGGAGGTCGGATGCGACAGAAAGTGGTATGGTTCATACTTGGAGTTTTGGTTGGGAGTCTTTTTGTTGTTTCAGCGTATCCAATGAACGGGAGCGTCCAGTATAGTGCCCCGACAATACAGAGAATACCTGGAGAGAACTACACCACCTACCTTCTCTATCCCAAGAATGGTCTGCCCATAAGCGCTCAGTTCCTGAAGGAAACAATTCCAAAGCTCCTTGAGAAGAGTGCTCCAAACGCCAAGTTGCATGCATATGCAATTCCAGAGCTTCCTGAAGGCGCGGTTATATCAGGATATGGAATTAAAGTAACGAAAGATGGAAGGGTGAATATTCTAGTCACTGCAACAAGAAATGGAGCTCCAATACTGCCCGACAAAATCAGGAGTGAGCTTTTAGAGTGGGGTAAAAAGGCACCTGAGTTCAAGCCCGACGTAATCCCCAAGGAGAAAGTTGGTGTTCCGAAAGGATGGGAGGTTAAAATAGTTGACAGCAACGGTAACGTAAAAGTTTACAGCGGTGAAAGTTCACCATACTGGCACAACTTCGGCAGAGTTGAGATGTCTCTTGATTATAAACCCTACGGGAGACTTTATGGAATGTTTTATGTTTGGGGGCTCTGGAATGACAATGATCCCAAAGAAGAACGGTTCATGATAACTCCCTACGGTGGTAGCTCCAACAGTGTCGGCGTATATCGTGTGACACCGGGAACAGCCATCGATAGCTACGGCCGTTATTTTACAAACGACTTTAAGATAATCCACAACTGGGGAATAGATCCAGAACTCAATGGTAGACTTGGACCTATGTATCCCGCAGGTATTATTGGGGGTCATGATACACTCACCTTAAACTTTGGCCCCTCCCCAGGCGTTTCTTACACCATCGACGTTGATGGATACAAGGTTTATGGTGATGCCCTTAACCCCAAGGCCGTGTGGGATTTTGATATACCCTATAACGAAGATGCATCCCATCACACGATTGCGTTCAATGGATATTCCGAGGGAGCTGTGGATGAGGGGGCACTCCACGATGGTGAATGGCATACAATATTTCAGGTTGAATTGTGGGCCAGGTTCCGTGATAGATCGATATTGGGTCTATTATATCACTATGACGGTTCAGTTTCAGTTAATTGGCTTTTGAAAATAGGATAAATAAGGCATAGTGAATAGAGGCCCACTTTTCATTCTTCCTTCTTTAAATCTTCTTATGCAACTCCGGAAATATTAATAGCGATAAAAGCAACCTATAAGTTAAACTAAACCCCTATGAGACACCCTACCTAAACCTTTTTTAAATTCCGCTCAGACTAACTCAGGTGTTGCCGATGGCTGATAAGCAGATTGAAAGAACCCTCGTTATTCTGAAGCCCGACGCCGTTGTTCGCGGACTGATTGGGGAAATAATCTCCCGGTTTGAGAAGCGCGGGCTTAAGATTGTCGGAATGAAAATGATATGGATTGACAGAGAGCTTGCCGAGAAGCACTACGAGGAGCACAGGGGCAAGCCCTTCTTCGAGCCTCTCATCGACTACATAACCAAGGCCCCGAGCGTCGTCATGGTCGTCGAGGGCAGATACGCGATAAGCGTCGTCAGGAAAATGGCGGGAGCAACTGACCCAAAGGACGCCGAACCGGGAAGCATACGCGGCGACTACGGCCTCGACGTTGGCGATGCAATCTACAACGTCATCCACGCCTCGGACAGCCCTGAGAGTGCAGAGAGGGAGATAAACCTCTACTTCAAGCCGGAAGAGCTTTTCGAGTACTGTAAGGCCGCTGACTGGTTCTACCACACCCACGCAAGGGCAAAGAAGGAATACATGGACAGCACGAACTGTCTGGAGCGCTAGACGTTTTCTTCCTATCTTTTTATGTCGATTTTTCTTCTGAGTCACTTGGCATGCCGAACCCTTTAAAAGCCCCCGCCGGAGTTAGGGTCAGAGGTGAGGAAAATGACTAAGAGAATTAGACAGCCAATCATCGCTGTCCTCGGACATGTTGACCACGGCAAGTGCCTCCTTCCAGAGGAGAAGGTAGTGCTCCCAAGCACTGGAATTGTAACACTTAAAGACCTCTTTGAGAGGGGTAAAGGCGTCGTTGAAAAGGACGAGGAGAAGGAGGTAAGGTTCTTCGGGGAGAGGATAATAGGCGCCGTTAGCGACGGAAGGCTGGCCCTTCTCAAAAGCCCGTACGTCTGGAGGGTGAGGCACAGGGGCAAAATCGTGAGGGTTAGGCTTAAAAACTGGCACAGCGTCGGCGTAACCCCCGAACATCCCTTCCTCACAACGAGGGGGTGGGTGAGAGCTGACCAGCTCAGGCCCGGAGACTACGTTGCCGTCCCAAGGTTCATCCATGGGAACGAGGATAGAAATGTCTTTCTTTCCTACGTGTTCTCAAAGGTTTCAAACGAATTGCTCATAGCAAAGCTCGACGAAGAGGGCCTGAAGAAGGCTAAAGAACTGTTCAAGGGAGAAAAAGCGTACAAAGTGAAGAAAAACGTCTTCCGCGCTGAAGATATTGAAAGGATTGGCTGGAAACACGTTGAGAGAGTGGCCTTTACCCCCAGGCTCCACCGCTCGGGAAAGCCGCTACACTACGTGAAGCTCCCCAAGACTGATGAGGAATGGAAGGCCCTCTTCTACTTTGCAGGGGTTATGTTCGGTGACGGAAGCCAGGAGAAGATAGCGAACAACGACGCTGAAGTCTTTGAGAGGCTTAGGAAGCTTGAAGCCCTCGGAGTCGAGCTTAGGCGCGTCAGAAGGAAAACCTCGTGGGAGATAGAGATAAGGAAGGGCAAAAACGCCCTTCTGCGCCTTCTCAGGCACCTCTTCGAGTTTCCAGAGGAGAAGAAGGCCCACAGGATAAAGGTTCCCAACATCCTCTTCATGGCACCGAAGGAATACACCGCCGAGTTCCTGAGGGGCTACTTTGACGCCGATGGCTACGTGAGCCTGAAGGATGCAAGAATCGAAGTGACCAGTGCCTCCAGGGAGTTCATCGAGGACCTCTCGCTCGTTCTCCTTCGCTACGGCATCGTTTCCAAGATATACCGCTCGGAGTACACCACACTGGTAATCTCCGGCAGGAGGAACCTTATAACCTTTGAAGAGCACATCGGCTTCACGGTAAGGGAGAAGGCTGAGAGGCTTAAGCGCGTCATAGAGAAGAGCAAAAAGAGCGAGCCGTATCCAGTCTTTGAGGAACTCAGGAGGCTTAGACTGCTCTTCGGGTTTACAAGGACAGAGCTCAACACCTTCGTTCCATTCTACAGCAAATATGAGGGAAGCCAGGCTCCCAGCTACGAGACGCTGATGAAAATACTCGATGCTATAGAGAAAGGCTCACCAACACTACTCCATAAGCTGGCGGTCCTTGAGGGGCGCTCAGGGGATTACAACTACCTAAAGGCCCTTGAAAAGGACGGCCTGATCAAGGATGGAAAATTGACGGAGCTCGGCAGGGAGCTTCTTGAGGTCTGGCGCAACAGGGAGTTCGACTCCAGCGATGTGGAATACCTCCGCAACATAGCCGAGAACTTCGTTTTCATCCCGGTCGAGGCGATTGAGGAAGAGGAATACGACGGCTACGTCTACGATTTAACAACCGAGACCCACAATTTCGTGGCCAACGGAATACTCGTTCACAACACGACACTTCTCGACCGCATAAGGCACACGAACGTCGCCGGAAAGGAAGCGGGCGGAATCACCCAGCACATAGGTGCGACCGAGGTTCCAATAGATGTCGTTAAACAGCTTGCTGGGCCGCTCATCAAGCTCTGGAAGGGCGAGATAAAGCTCCCCGGTTTGCTCTTCATAGACACACCGGGCCACGAGGCATTTACCAGCTTGCGCGCAAGGGGAGGAAGTTTAGCGGATCTAGCTGTCCTCGTCGTTGATATCAACGAGGGCTTCCAGCCGCAGACCATAGAGAGCATCGAAATCCTGAGGAGGTACAGAACGCCCTTCATAGTTGCGGCCAACAAGATAGACAGGATAAAGGGCTGGGTCGTTGAGGAGGACGAGCCGTTCTTGGTGAACATCAAGAAGCAGGATCAGAGGGCTGTGCAGGAGTTAGAAACAAAGCTCTGGGAGCTTATAGGGAAGTTCTACGAGATGGGCTTCCAGGCAAACCGCTTTGACCGCGTCCAGAACTTCACGCGTGAGCTTGCCATAGTCCCAATCTCGGCCAAGTATGGAATAGGCGTTCCGGAACTGCTCGTCCTCATAGCTGGCCTTTCCCAGAAGTACCTTGAGGAGAAGCTCAAGATAGAGGTCGAGGGGCCGGCGAGGGGAACGATACTTGAAGTTAGGGAGGAGCTTGGCCTCGGCACAACCATAGACGTCATAATCTACGATGGAACACTCAGAAAGGACGACACGATAGTGGTTGGCGGAAAGGACAAGGCGATAGTTACCAAAATCCGTGCCCTTCTCAAGCCCAAGCCCCTCGACGAGATCAGGGACCCGCGCTTCCGCTTTGATCAGGTTGACGAGGTTACGGCCGCGGCTGGTGTTAAGATAGCCGCTCCCGGCCTTGAGGAAGCTTTAGCAGGTTCGCCGGTGATAGCAGCACGCTCGGAAGAGGAAATAGAGAGGGCCAAGCAGGAAATCCTGAGCCAGATACAGAGCGTCGTCATAAACACCGGGAAGCTCGGCGTCATAGTCAAGGCTGACACCCTCGGAAGCCTTGAGGCCCTAAGCAAGGAGCTCCAGGAGAAGGGAATCCCGATAAGGAAGGCCGATGTTGGAAACGTCAGCAAAACAGACGTAATGGAGGCCTTAAGCGTTAAGGAGGAGGAGCCGAAGTACGGCGTTGTCCTCGGCTTCAACGTGAAGGTGAATGAGGACGCCGAGGAAGTGGCAAAGGCCAAGGGCGTTCCAATCTTCGTTGGCAACATCATCTACAAGCTCATCGAGGACTACGAGGCGTGGGTCAAGGCCGAGGAAGAAAAGCGGAAGCGCGAGCTTTTGAAGAACGTTACCTTCCCGGGCGTTATTCGCCTCTACCCGGACGAGCGCTACGTCTTCAGGAGGAGCAAGCCGGCCATAGTCGGCGTCGAAGTCCTTGAGGGCAGGATAAGGCCGGGAGTCACGCTCATCAAAGAAACCGGCGAGAAAGTCGGCGTGATTAAGTCCATCAAGAACAAGAACGACTTCGTGCAGGAGGCGAAGAAAGGCGACGCTGTTGCCATAGCAATCGAAGGAGCGATAGTCGGCAGGCACATCCACCCCGGTGAGACCCTCTACGTTGACCTCAGCAAGAACGACGTCATCATCCTTGCCAAACAGCTCAGAGACGAGCTGGAGGAGACCGACATAAAGGCCCTCAAGATGACGGCGAAGGTGAAGGCGAAGCAGGATCCGTTCTGGAAGGCGGTTTGAGGTTAGCCCATGCCTCCCTTAAGGCCCTCTAAAAGCCTCTCCGCCTCCTCAAACTTTCCCTTTTCCATGAGGGCCATGACTGCGAAGTACAATCCAAGGAGTTTGAGGTTTTCCTCCGGCCTCTCAAGGAGGGCCTCAGCCTTTTTCTCAAGCTCCTTCCTCGCCTCCTCAACGGCCTCCTTGGAATAGCGCGCATACTTTAAGCCCCTCAGCACGCCGAGGAGCTCGCGGGCCTCGGCACTCAACGGCGAGGTGGTTTCACCTTCGCGGGGTTTTGGCTTTGCTTTCTTCCCGCTGATCTCCGCCAAGAACTGCCTGAACTCCTCAAGTTCCGGCTCAATGTCGATGCCATTTCTTTTGAGGATGTACAGGGGGTCTTCCGTTTCTTCAGCCAATGCCTGATACAGTGCGTCAAGTCGCTCTTCGGAGGTGTCTGCCACCATTTTGTCAACTATTTTTGCCGCTTTCTTAAACGCAGTCACTAGCTTGTCTTTATCCTCCTCCTTTACAGGGATTCCCCTGTCCTTCGCGGATTGAATAATCAACTCTGCGAGCATTTCTGGGTTACTCCTTAGTTTTTCAAACTCATGGCCCTCAACAATA
This sequence comes from Thermococcus gorgonarius, assembly GCF_002214385.1. Lineage (NCBI taxonomy): Archaea > Methanobacteriati > Methanobacteriota > Thermococci > Thermococcales > Thermococcaceae > Thermococcus > Thermococcus gorgonarius. The sequence goes on from NZ_CP014855.1 coordinate 317,336, forward strand.
AGCATATCTAGTGCGTCTCCAACCGCATGTCCCACGTGTTTTGACGTGCTCTTTGCTAGGTGTGACAACGTGAGCGCCAGGAAGGGGTGGACGACGTGGATTTTTATTGCGTCTGGATGTGTCGCGCCCACTCCTTTCTTGTGGTGATCATGCTTTGCTATGCTCTTTATATATACTTTCTGCCTTCCTCGTCCGGTAGACGTTCTATATCCAGGATCTTGTACATCCTTCGAACGTCCTTTTTTGGGTCCGCGTTTGCGACAAGTTCTGGCAGGTTTTTGGTCATCTCTACAATGAGCCGCCCTATTTTTTCCACCTGTTCCACCGTCAGCCCGTACTTCCTGGCCAGCCGCCGGTATATTTCCCTGAAGTCCTCTTCTTTTTTCCTCCCGAAGATGAGCATCCCGGCCAATGGCAAGAGCGACAACGCCACCACCCGCTAAACTTCACCTTTGGAGGAGATAAGCCTTTCGAAGTCAGCCAAATCCCAGACCAAAAACCCCTCCTCCCTCAGCCCTTCCTTTCCCTCAACCTTCTTGGCAACCAGCCCATAACTTTTCTTCCAGTCCTCGAGTCCAACAAGCCCAGCCTTTCTCTCCGAGTCCCTTAAAACCCCTCTTGCCTCCCTTTCGCTGGGCTCTTTCCACTTGGCCTCAACGAAGAGAGCCTTCTTCTCCCTCTCGTTCAAAGCCACCAAATCAATCTCTTCGCTCTTGTGCCACCAGCGGCCGAGCTTGGTGAAGCGGAAGCCGGTGAGCCTTAAGAAGACCTCCTGGTTCCCAATGAGCTTCTCGAAGACGGAACCCATGTAAGTGTTAAAGTCGCCCTTCGAGCGTTCCCAGACCTCCTCGGCGAGGCCCGCCTCTAGATAGCCCTTGTTCGGCAGTACATACCGGAACCAGAAGGCAAAGTAGTTATCACTTATCGAGTACAGCCCCCTCTTTCTCGCTTCTTTGATGGTTGCGGTAACTGGGACTTCCCTTTCCACTATTCTGAGCCTCTGGAGAACTGACAGGTACTTCGACACGAGACTCTTGTCAAGTCCCGTGGAGCTCACAATCTCCCCGAACCTGCTCCTTCCGCTTGCTATGGCCTGGAGTATGGCGAAGTAGTTGGCAGGTTCGCGGAGTTCTTCCCTAAGCAGGAACTCCGCCTCCTCGTAGAGGAAGGCGCCCTTTGAGAGAACGTTTTCAACCACGTTCTCGTCGAAGGTCTTTTTCGGATCGAACTGGAGCAGATACGCCGGGATTCCGCCAACAATCCCCCAGGTCTTTATGAGGTCGTCGATGGTGTAGTCCGGCAGGAACTCCCCGATGTGGAAGAACGGGATTTCGGTCAACTGCCACTGCCCTGTTCTCCTTCCGTAAAGTGGACTTCTGTAGGCTAGAACCTCGCTCTCCATTGCCGAGACGCTTGAACCGCAGAGGACGAGCATTATTTTCGTCCGGGACAGCTTCAAATCCCACGCCTTCTGGAGGAGTGAAAGGACTGGACGGTGATGTTCAACCAGCAGGGGAAACTCGTCGATTATCAGGACTACCCTCTTGTCCCCAATCCTTTCGGCAAACGCCATGAGGAGTTCGTCTATGTCCTCGAAGGTCACCTTCCCGAAGAGCTCATCCTCCAGGAATTCCGCCAAAAGTCTTTGAAGCTCCCTCAGGTTGTCGCGGTAGGGCCTCTCCGTTGCCAGGAAGTAGACGTGAGGCTTATCCCTGGCGAAGTGCAGCAGCAGTTCGGTCTTGCCTATTCTCCTCCTGCCGTAGATCACGAGGAACTCCGCTCTCTCGCTCTTGTATGCCCTCTCAAGGAACTCCATTTCGCGTTTCCTGTCAATGAACTTTTGTCTACTCATGAGTATAATACTTGCGTTTCAACTATTTAAAAGTTGCGGAGGCGATACCTACTGGGCCCTTAGTCTTTCCTCACGAGCTCAACCACAGCCTCCACGTGCGGCGTGTGCGGAAACATATCGATAAGAACGGCGTTTTCAACGCGGTATGCATTCTCCAAATGCTTCTCGTAGTCGAGTTTAAACGCTTTGGGATTGCAGGAGACGTAAACGACATTCTCAACGCCGCCTTTCACGAGAATCTCGGCCGCATCCTTCAGCCCCTTCCTCGGCGGGTCGACGATTACGGTATCGTAGTCCCCAATGGGCGTCTCCTCAGCATTTCCAACCTTAAAGGTGGCATCAACACCGTTGAGCTCGGCGTTTCTGTTTGCCATCTCCACTGCGAAGGGATTCAGCTCGACACCTTCAACTTTGAACCCCTTCTTCGCGAGCCAGACGCCGAAGGTGCCGACGCCGGAGTAGAGGTCTAGAACCCTCTCGCCTTCGGTGAATCCTTCAACGGCCTTAAGGAGGAGCGGCAAGGCATAGCTGTTCGTCTGGAAGAAGGAATTAGGATGTATCAGGTAGACGACTTCCTCAATACGCTCGCGTATGAAGGGTTCTCCCGCTATAAGTCCCGCTTCACCGCGTGGGTCGTCCCTTGTATCGCTCTTCAGGCTCCAGTAAAGCGAATTTGCGAAGGAGAAGTGGCCCTTGAAAGCCTCCAGAACCACTTCCGAAGGCTTCAGGTGGGCTACAAGATTAACCATAACCTCGCCCGTGAACTTGCCCTCCTTCACCTGGAGGTAGTGAACTTCACCGGTTTTCTCCTTCAGATCCCAGGGCTTGAGATGGGTTTCATTAAGGAATTCGCGGAGAGAGTGGAGGTATTCCGGTGTTCTCTTTGAGAAGACGGGACATTCTCTCAGGTCGGCGATGCCCACAGGGTTCCCATACTCCTTGAGACCTATTCCTTCGCTGGTCACGATGAAGTTGCTGACGTTTCTGAAGCCCCAGATCTTAGGCGAGCCTTTGATCGGCGCGCTTATCCTGGTAATCCTCTCAAAAAGCTCCCTCTTGAGTTGGAGCTGCTCCTTGTACTTCAGTCCCTGCCAGAGACAGCCGCCGCAGGTTCCGAAGTGGGAACACCGAGGGGTCTGCCTCAGATGGGACAACTCAACAAGCTCAAAATCGAGCGCGATTTTCCTGCCAAAACGACGCTTTGCCTTCCTGATTCTCACAACATCGCCTGGATAGGCAAACGGGACGTAGAACCTTTTCCCGTTAACTTTAATCACGCCGAGGCCGTCGTCGCCTATGCCTGCAATCCTACCTTTCAGGCTCATGTATCCAGCTTGGGTGAGGTTTTTAAGAAACTTTCCCGGCAAAAAGCTTTTATAGTTTGAATCCTACTAAACATGGTGGTAACTATGGAGAAGCGTCAGCTGGTGTGTCCCCTCTGCGGAAGCACTGAGTTTCAGGTCGAGGAGGGCAAGCTCGACAGCAAGTGGGGCTTTACGGCCCACAAAGTCAAGATAGTCATCTGCAAGAACTGCGGCTACGTCATGCTCTTCTACGAGGGAAGAACGATATGGGACTTCGACTGAGTGATAACCCTTAAATTTTCGTTTCTACTTTTCTCCGGTGAGTGAGATGAGACCGAAAGTTTTCATAACACGCAGGATTCCAGAAAACGGTATAAAACTCCTCAGGGAACACTTCGAGGTCGAGGTCTGGGAGGAGGAGCATGAAATACCGAAGGAGCTCTTCCTCGAAAAGGTCCGGGACGCTGAAGCTCTGGTTACAATGCTCAGTGAGAGGGTTAATAAAGAAGTCTTTGACAGCGCGCCAAGGCTTAGAATCGTTGCTAACTACGCCGTCGGCTACGACAACATAGACGTTGAAGAGGCAACAAAGCGCGGAATCTACGTCACCAACACACCGGACGTACTCACGAACGCCACGGCCGACTTCGCTTGGACGCTTCTCCTAGCTACTGCTAGAAGACTTATCGAAGCGGACAAATTCGTCCGCTCCGGAGAGTGGAAGAGGCGCGGTGTTGCATGGCATCCGTTAATGTTCCTTGGCTACGATGTCTACGGTAAAACTATCGGAATAGTCGGCTTTGGGAGGATAGGACAGGCCATAGCGAGGAGGGCAAAGGGCTTCGGCATGAGAATACTCTACAACTCCCGCACAAGAAAGCCCGAAGTTGAGAAGGAGCTTGGCGCGGAGTTCAGGTCGCTGGAGGAGTTGCTTAGGGAGAGTGACTTCGTGGTCTTAGCGGTTCCACTCACGAATGAGACCTACCACATGATAAACGAGGAGAGGCTTAAGCTCATGAAACCGACCGCGATTCTGGTGAACATAGCGCGTGGAAAGGTAGTGGATACCGAGGCACTAGTAAAAGCCCTGAAGGGTAACTGTCTCGCCGGTGCTGGCTTAGATGTCTTCGAGGAGGAGCCCTACTACAACGAGGAGCTCTTCAAGCTGAAGAATGTGGTTTTAGCGCCTCACATAGGAAGCGCGACCTACGGGGCCAAGGAAGGAATGGCTGAGCTTGTCGCTAAAAACCTCATAGCATTCAAGAACGGCGAGGTTCCGCCGACGCTCGTGAACAGAGAAGTGGTGAAGGTAAGAAAACCCGGCTTTGACTGAGTTCCGTTTAATCTCTCCCAGATAGCGGCGGGTCACGTTTATAACTTTCCCCTCCAACCGCGATGATGATTTCGAGGTCTCCCCGGCTGAAAGTTGATGAACTGGACCCGTGCCTGAGCGGTGGTGAATATGAAGTGCCTGGTTGCAGGTCACGTCGTCAGAGACGTTATTAGAAAAGGAGGAAAGACCCTTGAACGGCTTGGTGGTGGTGCCTACTACTCCGCCCTTGCCCTCTCCAGGTTCTGTGACGTTGAGATACTGACTTCCTTTGCCGATCTGCCGGAGGAATGGGTGAACCAGCTGGAATCAATAGGGAAGCTTAGAGTCGTTCCTTCGGATTCTACAACAACTTACGAGCTTACATACTTGGACGGGAACACCAGAAGGCTTAAACTCCTCGACAGGGCTTCCTCACTGGAAACATTGCCCTCAAAGCATTACGATGCCGTGCTGCTGAACCCGGTTGCCTCCGAGATTTCCCCCGATGTAGTTGCCCTTGCAAAGGAGCGCTTTTCTCTTGTGGCTGCCGATTTGCAGGGATTCATACGCTTGCCGAATCCCGGACCGGTCAGTTATACGCCCGTTGATGGTTCGGTCTTTAAAGGACTCTCAATACTGCACTCAGACGCTATGGAGTTCAATTACCTCAAGAACTTCTCCCCCGCGGATGTGGAGGTTCTCCTGATTTCCAATGGTCCCGGGGTGGGACGGGCTTTCTTGCGGGGCAGAGAACATTCCTTCCGCCCGCTCCCCAGAAAAGTGGACGAATCGACTGGAGCGGGAGACGTTTTCCTGGGTTCTTTTACTGGGTTCTATCTTAGCTGTCCTTTTATCCAGTCACTGAAGAGAGCAGTTGCCTTTACGGCGCTCTTCCTGGAGAGGAGAAGCGTGGATTTTGCCCTGGGTGAAGTCAATGAACTTGCCATGGAGGTTGAGGTGAAAAGGGTATAAAGTCCAAAACTTAATTAGTACGCCGATGAGGAGACGTCAGCACGCTGAACGGTGATGAGAAGGGACTTCCCCGAGGTGATTGATATGGAAAGGCACCTCCTGGTTGTCAAGGCACCGGATGGTGCCGAGATAGGGTCCTTCGCTGAGGAGGTTAAACGGCTTGCTGAAGAACACGGCCTCAAAGCAGAGCTTCACCGCTGTGTTGGTCTTACCGTTGATGCCGTCATAATCTACAACAATGGCATCGTTCTCATTAGGCGGAAGAACGAGCCCTTCAAGGATCACTATGCCCTCCCTGGAGGCTTCGTGGAGTACGGGGAAACCGTGGAGCAGGCGGTTGTACGGGAGGCCAGAGAGGAGACAGGTTTGAACGTTAGACCGATTAAGCTGGTTGGGGTTTACTCAAAACCCAACAGGGATCCCAGGGGGCACACCGTTACTGTAGCCTTCCTGTGCATCGGGGAAGGGGAACTGAAGGCCGGTGACGATGCCAGGGAAGTCTTTGTATTTCCTGTGGATGAAGCTCTGAAGCTTCCCCTGGCCTTTGATCATGGAAAGATACTCCACGACGCATTGGAATTGAGGTGAGTCGGTTGATACATACTGCCGAGGAGGCAATTCTGTGGAAAAAACTTGCCACCCTCTTTTTTTGGAGCGGGATAGTCACAACAATCCTTAGTTTTATTGTGAATCCCCTGTTCCTTTTGGGGTCAGTTTTACTTTTTGGAGCATGGAGGTACGCCGGAAGGATGGCATACCAATGGGGGACAGGTTTCGAAGGAGAATACTACGTAATAGAGGCCCTTTCCCATTCAGAGAGGATAAAGGGTATATTGCTCTCTGATATAGTCCTACCAGGTCGAAGAGCAAACATTGACCATGTCTTAATATGCGAGCAGGGTATATTTGCCATTGAAACAAAAGCATACACTGGAATATATTTTGTATCAGGTGACGCGTGGTATTCAGAAACTCCATCGGGAAGGCACGAAATAAGGAGTATATCAAAGATTGCAAAAAGAAACGCTGCAGTGCTCTCTAGGTTTTTATGGAAGAATCTCGGCGAAAATTATTTCGTGAAACCCTTGGTGGTGTTTGCTGGAGCCGGAATAGTTGAGGGAAGATCTACAATTCCAGTTCTATACCCCAACGAAATTGAGACTTACGTGTTGTCTTTACCGATAGAACTATCTCACGAAGATATAACCAGATTGGAAAATCTTCTTGAGGGTTATTCAAGACATGTCATGGTGATCAATTTATGAAGATTGAATATCCTTCCTTTGGCAGGATAACCGTTGATGGAAATGTCTACGATCACGATATTGTGGTTTATCCGAGCGGGAGAGTTGAGAGGCGGAAGAAGTGGATAAGCAAAGAGAAACACGGTACCAGTCATAGACTTGATCCCGAGGAGCTAAGGGAATACCTGACCGAGGATTTCGACTTGCTGCTAGTCGGAACAGGCATGTACGGGAAGCTCTCACTCCTTCCGGATAGCAGAAAGCTGGTTGAGGGGAAGGAAGTCATAGAACTCCCAACTGGCGAAGCGGTGAAGGTTTTCAACGAAGATAGCGGGAAGAAAAGAATTTTGGCAATATTCCACGTTACCTGCTGAACCATTTTTGTCCAGCAAGAGTTATAATGGCCTGGCCCAAGTCCCCCTGGTGGGAAAGATGGCCTTCAAAGTAAGCGAGAGGAAGATAGGCTGGCACAAGGACTTCGACAGCTCTCACTTTCTTGCCCTGCCCTACGAGAGCAAGTGCCTCAGGATCCACGGCCACACTTACAACGTTGACGTGGAGATATGGGGTGAGCTGAACGAGAACGGTATGATCTTTGACTTCAACCACCTAAGTAACCTCGTGAAGCTCCTCGACCACAGGATCCTTGTGAGTGAGAACTGGGTGGCAGAGAGAGGAAACGGAAAGCTCGTCATCGAGAAGAACGGGAAGAGGATAGAGCTCCCTGAGAACGAAGCGGTCGTTCTCAACAAGCCGAACGTTACAGCTGAATACATAGCCGAGTGGTTCGCGGAAAAAATAGCCGAGAAAGCCGGAAACAACGTGAGAAAGATAAGGGTTAAGGTATGGGAAGATCCGAGGAGCTATGCTGAAGTAGCCCTGGAGAGGTCTTAACAGCCCTGAGCGTCCTTTTTGAACTTATGGCCTATTTTTCCACAACTTTCGCGGAGGGAGTCCAGTTTCTCCTCGACTGTCTCTAAAAGCCTTCTGAAGTACTCTTCGGTGAAGTTTTCACTGGCCTCTTTGGTCAGTCTGTAAACAACGGTCAGATACGACAACGCGGTTTCACAGTCCTCCCTTTCCTCGATCTTTGTCGCCATGTCCACAAGGTAACCTACGAAGTTGTGGAGAAGGAGTCTCCACTCATTCTCGAAACCCTTTTCGTTGAGCCATCCCTTTAGGGTTAGGAACACTTTGATTGCTGGTTTGACGACGGAATACTCCCCATAGCGGCGGTAGCGGATTAGAAGGTACTGGAAGAGTGAGATTAAGAAGTTGCCAGCGGTTGACTCGTCGAGTCCCTTCTCCCTAATGAACTCCTCAAATTCTGCCAGTCCGCTCTTTCCGCTCTCTCCGAAGGCCTTTACAAGGGCCAAGTGCTGGCTGGAATACTTTGAGAAATCAACCTCTTTCAGTTCCTCGAGCTCTGGAAGAACTTTCATGATCGCTGTTTTTGTGTCCACTCTCTTCACCCAAACTGTTAAATCAAGGCCCACTTATTAGAGTTTAGGTGATCAGCATGAGGTTCTCGAAGGGGAGGAGTTTTATGTTCAGGGTCCCCGAAGGGGAAGAGCTTTTGTCCTATATAAACCGCTTCGCAGAGAGGCAGAACGTCCTTATCGGGACGGTCAGCGGTATAGGGAGCCTAAGAAATCCAAAAATCGGTTATTTCGACAAAACCGCTGGAGAATACAAGGTCATTGAGCTGAGCGGCCTCTACGAGCTCGTCTCCCTGAGCGGGAACATAAGCCTGAAAGATGGAAAGCCTTTTGCCCACATTCACGTCGCCCTCGGGAGTCCGGATGGAAAGCTTTACGGAGGACACCTCATTGAGGGTGAGGTCTTCGTTGCAGAGGTCTTTATTCAGGAACTTCTTGGGGAACCGCTGGAGCGGAAAAAACAGGAAAACGGGCTGGTGCTGTGGGACGCTGAGGAAATCTGAGGCTATTGATCAGGCTTGACCTTTAGGAGTATGGCGTAGTGCCAGACCGTTATCGCAATGGCACCGATGAACTCGGGGATGGCGACCCCTTTGAAGGTCCTCATCGCCCAGATGGCGAGAATCCAAGCCAGGACGAAGAGGGCCACCGTGAAGTAGAGGATTTTTCTGTCCCCTGCAATGCCCATGCCAACCCCGGCTATGAGCAGCCCAAAGCCGGCCGTGAGGAAGAAGCCCCAGCTGACGTAGTAGTGCGGTGAAGTCCCTTCAGGGAAGATTCCTATCAGGGCGAGAAACACGAAGCCCGCTACCAGGACCCATATCCCGACTTTTTCTACTTTGTTTCTGGCCTTTTCAAGCAGTCCCGCCGCGTAGTAAATGGCCAGGACGGCCGTAAGGACCAGTGGGACGTTGAGGAGCCAGTTGTGCTGGAGGCCGACCTTTCCGAGGTCGCTTATCGCGTTGTCGGTAAGCCTCCACCAGGAGCGGTTGACGTATATCGCGGTTAGTATTCCCGAGTAGGCAATTAAAGGTGCAATTAACCCCGCCCAGAACTGGGATCGCCTCATGGACCTCACCGACTAAAAGTTGGAAGGGGAGTATTAAAGCCTTCACTTCTCGTAGAAGATCTCGTAGTGCTGGACGTACTTCTCCTTTTCGAGGAGGAAGTCGTCATCTTCGGGGTAGTATTTGGCCAGCTCGGGGTTCTCACCAGCGAACTTCTTGATTGACTCCCACGAGTCCCAGATGGTCACCAGAAGGAAGTGGGTCTCGTTTTCCTCGTCCCGCCTCGTGAAGTAGAGCTTTAGAAGATCATCGACTGAGCTGTAGTCGGGAACGGCCCTCTCTATCAGAAAGCGCTCGTAGGCGTCGCCCTTCTCCCTCGGTAGCCTTCCGTGCCAGAGCCTCATAATCGGCATGGTATCACCTTAGAAGGTTTCGTCTTGGAGGGATATTAAGGGTTCCGAAAATCGAAGAAAAGGCGAAAAACTTTAGAACACCGAGTTGAGCCTGCCCCCATCGACGGGGATCATTGCTCCGTTTATGTAGCTCCCGAGGTCGCTCGCGAGAAATGCAACGAGGTAGCCTATCTCCTCCGGCTCCCCAAGGCGGCCGAGGGGTATCGGCTTTGCGTACTCGGCAAGGGCTTCCTCAACTGTCTTCCCTTCCCTCTCAGCTCTATCCTTAGCCAGCTGTATCATCCTGTCAGTTCTTATTATGCCCGGCATTATGCCGTTCACGGTTATGCCCTTTGGTCCGAGCTCCTTCGCCAGAGTCCTCACGAGGCCGGCCATCGAAATTCTGACCACGTTGCTTAGGGCTATGTTCGGAATAGGCTCCTTTATGGCAACACTCGTGGAGTAAACTATCCTGCCGAACCCCTTCCGCTCCATGGCTGGAACGAGGGCCTTCGTCAGATAGACCGCTGGATACAGGAGGAGCTTTACGGCATTTTCCCAGTCGGCCATGTCCATCTCCATGAAGTAGCCGGGCTTTGGCCCGCCGGTGGAGAAGAAAAAGATGTCCGGCTCGCCAATGCTCTCAAGCTCTTTCACCGTTCTCTCTAGGTCTTCGCGCTTCGTCAGGTCGGCGACGATGTAGTTAACTTCCACGTCGCTCTCGGCCCTTATCTTCTCCCTCGCCTTCCTCAGGTTCTCCTCACTCCTAGAGAGGAGGATAACGTCGGCTCCGGCCTTGGCTAAAACCCGTGCGACGCCGAAGCCTATGCCCCTGCTCGAGGCGGTTGTAAAGGCAAGCTTGCCAGAGAGATCGATTTCCAGCATGGGAATCACCGGGATTAAATGGAGTTTTGTTCTAAAATAGTTTGTGGGCATACCCGTTCAAAAGGGAAAACGAGAATCAAGGCGTGTTTACTTTGGTTCCAGATGTGCCCTCTTAATATCCAGAACGCCCGAGTAACTGCATCCGTCCCACTTCTTCTCCACTTCGTCGAAGACTATCCTAGCCTTGAAGAACGGCGCGTCCCTCACGAAGGTCTCGAATTCCCCGCCTTCCCCGGCCACATGAATCCCATACTTCTCGTTGAGCTTGACCAGCTCCCCCAAAGCCCTCTCGTCTATCTTCCTACCGAGCCAGCTCTCGTCGAGGCCGTAGGCTGCCGTTCCCACCATCACGATGTCGAAGATTCCAACAATCTCGCGCATGTACTCGATAGGGTCGCGGTGCCAGGCCGGGGCGAAGCTTTTCAAGCCAAGCTCCTCAGCCACTCTGTCAACTCTCCTCTTCTGATACTCGCTCGCCAAAGCGCCGGCGACGACGCCGTCTATCTTAAGCCCCTCAAGGACAGCCTTCATGTCCTCAACCTCTTTCTCCTTCTCACCGCTTGTAAAGCCCTTGACGAGGGGGATTCCTATGGCTTTGGCCTGAAGCTCGGTGAGGTGGATGTTTGGGACGTGATACATGTAGCTCTCGTCGCTCTCGCTCACCATGCTGACAAGGTACCTGACTTCAAACCCCTGCTTCAGCGCCCAGTAGAGGGCGTAGTTCGAGTCCTTTCCACCTGAGTAGAGTACCGCAACCCTCATTTTTTCCACCCGAAAAATTTTTAAAAACTTTAGGTTATTTTAAATCCGGACGCTTCTAGGCTTCTTGATTAATAAGGGATTAAAAAGGTGATGCCGATGCCAGAGACGGCAGTAATACTAGCAGCTGGCCTCGGGACCAGGATGGGCGGGAAGCCCAAGGGACTTGTCAAAGTTGCAGGAAGGGAGATTCTGTACCGCACCATGGCCATTCTCCAGAGAAACGGCGTTGAGCGCTTCGTTTTCGTCACCAACGACCGCTACGCACCGCTTTACAGGGAGTTCCTTGAGAAACACGGTTTTCCGGCAGAGGTTATCATCAATCCCGAGCCTGAAAAGGGTAACGGGCACTCCCTTCACTTGGCAAAGGGAAGGGTTTCGGGGAAGTTTGTCCTTGTGATGAGCGACCACGTCTACAGCGAGGCTTTTCTTGAGAAAGCAATCAACGGAAACGGCCTCATAGCGGACAGAAGGCCTGGATGGGTTGACGTTGGCGAGGCAACGAAGGTTAAAGTGAGAAACGGCCGCGTCGAGAGGATAGGAAAGGGCATCAAAGAGTGGGACGCAGTGGATACGGGCTTCTTCGTCCTTGATGAGGACATCTTTGAGGTAACCGAAGAGCTGGAGCGCGAGAGGAACGGCGATTATTCGCTCAGCGAGGTCGTTGAAAGGGCAAAGCTTCCGGTAACTTTCGTTGACGGCCTCGGCTGGACGGACGTTGACACGCCGGAAGACATCAAACGGGCCAGAAAAATGCTTGTGAAGACCGCGGTGAAGGGAACAGGAGATGGATTCGTTAGCAGGTACCTTAACAGAAAAATCTCAACCGAGATAAGTGCCCTGCTCGTTGATAAAGTCACGCCGAATCAAATGACTGCTTTTACATTTGCCCTCGGAATCTTCTCTGCCCTGTTAACCCTGGTGAGCCTTCCGCTGGCGGGAATACTCTACCAGCTCAGCTCTATCTTAGATGGTGTTGACGGCGAACTGGCGAGGGCCCAGCTGAGGACAAGCAGACTGGGCGGTTATATAGACTCAATCCTAGACCGCTACGTTGACGGAACTTTCCTGGCACTTCTGGCTTACTCAACGCTTAGCGAGCCCTTGTGGTACCTCATAGCTCTCTTCGCCCTCCTCGGCTCGGTGATGGTCAGCTACTCAACCGAGCGCTTTAAGGGGGCCTTCTGCAGGGATGCCTACGTCGAAGTGCCTTCCCTCAGAAAACTGCTCGGTAAGAGGGACGAGAGGGCATTCATCACGATGCTCTTCCTGCTCTATCCCCTGGATATGTCAATCAAAATGCTGTTCCTCACCCTCGCTCTCCTCTCCAACCTCCGCGTTGGGCTGACCCTTTATTTTGTCTCCAGAGAAGTTTCGTGAGCGAAAACTATTTAACTGGTGTAAAATATCCTACAACAACACAAGGAGGTGATAGGAGATGGTTAGGGTAGTCATACTCGGACAGGGCTACGTGGCAAGTATATTCGCGAGCGGACTTGAGAAGATAAAGGCTGGAAAGATGGAGCCCTACGGCGTTCCGCTTGCCGACGAGCTACCGATTAAGATCAAGGACATAGAGATAGTCGGTTCCTACGACGTTGATAAAGCAAAGGTCGGGAGGGACATCTACGAGGTGGTTAAGGGCTACGACCCAGAAGCCCCGGAGAGCCTCAGGGGAATAACCATTAGGAAGGGCGTCCACCTCGGAAGCCTGAGGAACCTCCCGCTCGAAGCCACTGGCCTCGACGACGAGATGAGCCTCAAGGAGGCCGTTGACCACCTCGTTAGCGAGTGGAAGGAGCTCAAGCCCGACGTCTTCGTCAACGTCTGCACCACCGAAGCCTTTGTCCCCTTCGAGAGCAGGGAGGAGCTTGAGAAGGCAATCGAGGAGGACAGGAAGGACAGGCTCACCGCTACCCAGGTCTACGTCTACGCGGCGGCAAAATACGCCAAGGAAGTTGGAGGAGCGGCCTTCGTAAACGCCATCCCGACCCTCATAGCCAACGACCCGGCCTTCGTTGAGCTCGCCAAGGAGAGCAACCTCGTTATCTTCGGTGACGACGGAGCTACTGGTGCTACTCCGCTGACAGCTGATATACTCAGCCACCTCGCCCAGAGGAACCGCTACGTCCTCGACATAGCCCAGTTTAACATTGGCGGAAACCAGGACTTCTTAGCACTGACCGACAAGGAGAGGAACAAGAGCAAGGAGTTCACGAAGTCAAGCGTTGTCGAGGATCTGCTCGGCTACAACGCCCCGCACTACATAAAGCCGACGGGCTTCCTTGAGCCCCTCGGCGACAAGAAGTTCATAGCGATGCACATCGAGTACATCTCCTTCAACGGCGCCCACGACGAGCTCGTCATAACCGGAAGGATAAACGACAGCCCGGCCCTGGCTGGCCTCCTCGTTGACCTCGTCAGGCTCGGAAAGATTGCCGTTGACAGGAAGGAGTTCGGAACCGTCTACGAGGTCAACGCCTTCTACATGAAGAACCCCGGACCGAAGGAGGCCAAGAACATACCGCGCATCATCGCCCACGAGAAGATGCGCACCTGGGCTGGCCTCAAGCCAAGGTGGCTTTGAAGTACCTTTACAATTTTCTCCTTTTCTTGCTGGAGATCAACGGTTGCTGACTTGTGCTAGGCTTAGTTCAAGTAATCTTCCAGATTACTGCCTTTTTCCGTATTCTCTGTTGTTCATATGGCCTTAAACATTGAAAAGCTTTTAATGATCGTGCTTAAATTCTTTCATGTCGTCTGACAAGAGAATCCTCCTCGTCACCGGCAGGCTGGCAGAGCCGCTCGTCAGGAAATACGGTAAAGGATGCGATGTCTTCGTTACACCTGTTAGCGTCGCGGCCTTCCTCACGCCCGAGCTTATCGCCCGCTACCTGAAAAAAGCCGGAATCAAGAGCGAGGACTACGACCTGATACTCATTCCGGGTCTCGTCCGCGGCTCCGCCCAAATCATTGAAGACGAGCTTGGAATCTCAGCCTTCAAGGGGCCGAGAAACGCGATGGACCTGCCCCAGGTTCTCAATGCCCTGAGTGAAGGTTTTAGGCTGAGTAAAGAAAAGCCCGCTGATGATCTCTTTTCCATTGATGCCCTAAAGAGGGTTGAGGACATAAGGAACAGAACGCGGAACAGGCGCTACATCGAGGATGCCCTGAAGAAGCCGTGGAACGTCCTCATTGGAAACCTTCCGGCGGGGAGGGACTTCCCTGCGAGGATTTTGGGTGAGGTTGTGGATGCTCCAAGACTGGGCGTTGAAAAGACGATCGAGAAGGCCCTCTACTACCTCCGCGAGGGTGCCGATATAGTGGACATCGGCATGGTGGCTGGAGAGAGCAACCTCGACTTCATCGAGGAAATCCCTGAAATCCGGGAACAACTCAAGGAGAACGGTTTCGACGTTCCAATAAGCTTTGACTCGCTCAACACTGCTGAGATTGAGAAAGCCTTAGAGTATGCAGACCTCTTTCTCAGCGTCGATGCTGGAAACCTTGAGGAGCTGGTAACCGAGAAACCCGTCGTCTTAATCCCCACGAACCAGAAGAAGGGCTTCTTTCCGGCAAAACCGAGTGAACGCGTTGAGTTCCTTGAACGGCTGAAGGAGAGGGCCCTAAATCTGGGCTACAGAACGGTCATCCTCGATACCATCCTCGAGCACGTGCCCCACCTCGCCCGCTCCATAACTGCTTTCCAGCTCTATCGCGAGAGGAATCCAGATGACGTCCTGCTCGCGGGCGTTGGCAACGTTGTTGAACTCTACGACGCGGACAGCGTTGGAATGAACGCTCTCCTCGCTGGAATTGCGAAGGAGCTCTCCATAAACCTACTCCTCACGACCGAGGTCAGCGCGAAGGCAAGGGGCTCGGTTCGGGAACTGAGGAGAGCCATTGACATGAACCTCTTCGATATGCCAAAAGACCTCGGCTTTGACCTCCTAATTCTCAAGGAGAAGCGCGCGAGCGAGTGGAGGTTCAAGCCGGCCGAGAAAATCATCGAGGCCGAGGAAAAGCAAGTCGAGCTTGAGCCGGTTTACTTCCGCATCTGGATCAATGACGGGAGAATCTGGGTCAATGCACATCGCGGGACTGAGGCAATCCTCACGATAACCGGGGAGGATCCAAACGCGATAATCGACACGATTTTAGAGCACTTCGAGATAAGCCCGAGGCATGCTTTCTACCTCGGGAGGGAGCTTGAGAGGGCAAAGACTGCCCTGAAGTTAAGGCGGAGCTACGTCCAGGAGGTTGAGCTGTTCAAGGAGTTTTACCTCTCCAAACGGGACTGAGGTATAAAATCTCTCAGCTCCAAGACCAAAAAGCCCTCCTCCCCCAGCTCTTCTTCCTCTCGACCTTCTTAGCAACCAGTCTGTGGAACTTCTCTCACCTTTCCGCACCCGTAGGGGATTAGAACCTCCTTCTTGCCCGAGGAGTAGGGCGACTCAAGGAAGGTCAGCTCGTCCTTTCAGACGACAAGAGTGGAACTGCGAAGGTATAGAAAACGCCCCTGAGAAGCTGGTGCTCTCTGAGCGGTTTTACTCTCCCTCTAGGTATGGAATCCTTGGCTTTCTGAACTGCTCGTCGAGTTCAGACCTTCTCGCTTTCACTTTCTCGTAGAGTTCCTCTACCCTTGTGTCCTCAGGGTATTTTCTCCTCATGACCATCAGGATGCCCTCAAGAAAGCCCAGTATAGAGACCTCTATGAACTCTTTCCCTTTCTTGCTTTCCAAGCCTTCGTTCAGCCTCACAAACGAGTCGAGCCTTGCGATGAGGGCCTTCTCGTCGAGCTCTTCAAGCAGTTTCTTGACTTCTTCAACTTCCGGAACGTCAACAGCCATTTTGTCACGCACCTCCTTCGTTATAGTTTGAGTCCAAAAAACCTGGCCGCGTTTCTTTCGGTGACCTTCTCAACTTCCTCAAACTGCAGCCCTTTAAGCTCTGCTATCCTCCTAACCGCGTACTCAACGTTCCAGGGGTAGTTCTTTTCGCCCTTGTAGGGACTCATGTACGGAGAATCAGTTTCCACAACGATGTTCTCAAGTGGAAGAACCTCAGCCGCCTCCCTAACTTCTGGAATGAAGTCTATCCCCGTGTTTATGCCGATTATGTGTCCGTTCTCGGCTATTTCAAGCGCGAGCTCCTTTGGCCCGCTGTAGGAGTGGAAGTAGGCCCTAACGCCGGCCCTTTGAATGGCTTCAAAGACCTCCCGCTCCGCTTCCCTCGCGTGGAGGACTACCGGGAGGTCGAGCTCGACCGCAAGGCCTAGAAAGTGGTGGAAAATCTCTCTTTGGTTCCTTCTTTCTTCCTCGGTCTTCGCGTAGTAGAAGTCAAGCCCAATCTCGCCGAGGGCGACTATCTCACCGGCGTGCTCACGGATGAAGGCTTCAACCCTCCCGACCTTCTCCCAGTTGCCCCTCCTTGCTTCGTTCGGCGCGTAGCCGAGGGTTGGGTGGATGAAGCCGAAGTAGGGCCTCAGAAGCTCCCAGCTCTTCCAGACGTGGAACTTCCGGTATTCCGTGATGGAATCGACAACCGCTTTAAGGCGCTTCCTGCTCTCCTCTACGATTTCCGGTGCTTTTCCCTTGAACATCTCAACGTGGGCGTGGGCGTCTATCATGGTGGCGAGTTTGGCAGATGGTAGAAAAGCTTTTCTGGTGAGGCGGTGTATTCAAAGTTGGGAGGTTGTTATGTCGAACTTATCACCGGAACTTAGGGAGTACATGGAGAAAGTTATTGAGGCCCTCAAGAATAGGCCCGTCAAGGAGGTACTGAGCTACGCTATCTTCAATGAGAAAGATGAGGTTGAATACTACCGCAAGCTCGCCGAACACGCGGGCAGGGAGAGCATAAAGGTGCTCTTCATCCAGATGGCCGAGGAGAGCCAGGAGCACTACGACAGGCTCTACTCGCTCTTCAAGAAGCTTTACCCGGACGAGGAGCCGGTGAAAGTTGATGCACCTCCGGTGGAGGTTGCTCCCTTATACCCAAAGTTCGAGACGGTGGATGACTACCTCGAGGCCCTGGAGTACTGCATGCAGAGTGAGTTATTCGCCAAAGAGACGTATGAGGTACTCGCTCTAAAGGCTGAAAATGAAGAATCAAGAGTTTTGTTCGCCCAGCTTGCTGAAATGGAAAAGGACCATTACCTCAGGCTTAAGAAGCTTTACGACCTTCTAACGTCCTTCAAACGGCAGAAGCTTTTACCGGAGGAACTTGAGCCCGGCGGGTACCTTTTCAAGGATCGCACTAAGGCCAGGTACCTTCTCTTGGATCTGCTCCCCAAGTCGAAGGAAGCCCATGTGTTTACCAGAGAGAACCCCGAGAAGACTAGAGAGTGGTTCAAGCGTGACGATATTAACATAGTCTGGGTCACAAATCTGCCCGGGAAGGGAAGAATATCCCCCAAGATGCTCGCTGAGTCAGATGGCTTTTTATGCGGTGTTCTTGAGCAGAGGAATGTAGTAGTATTGATCGAGAACTTTGAGATCCTCACACTAATTACCGATTTCAGGAAGTTGTTCGAGTGCGTCTCCAGACTCAGGGACATCGCCGTTAACTCTGGCTCATACCTGCTGGTACATGCGAAGAGGGAAGCTTTGGGGGAGAAGGAGTGGGCTCTCTTGGAGTCCGAGCTTGAGGTAGTGGACTGAGATTAGAGCTTCCTGGTCTCCCAGATTACCCTTCCGTCCTTTCTTACAACTTTCAGAATTCTGTGATATGGGATCTGTGCCTCTCCAACGAAAAAGTACCCGTGTCCGAGCTCTATCATCTCAACGGGAATTTTCTTGACGTCTCCGTAAGTTCCCCTGTGCTCTATGACGACATAGTAGTCGCCCTCATTCTCCCGTGGGTCATACTTGATCTTTGCCAGGACTTCCTTGACGGAGCCCTTCCTCATCAGAGCCACCCCAATATCTCCCTGAGGTTCTCCTTCCAGTCGTCTATGTACCTTCCGTGGCCGGGGAGGCCAAAGTCCACCTCGAACTCGGAAAGCCTCTCAAGGCTCTCCCTCAGCTCCCAGCCGTCCCCTGTGGGGAGGTCAGTTCTCCCAACGGTGCCTTTGAAAACTGTATCTCCGGTGAACATAATACTCGTTTCCCCATCGTTGAGGTAGAGACAAGAGCTTCCGGCGGTGTGACCTGGGGTATGGACCAGCTCAAACTCCAGAGAGCCGATTCTGAGCCTGTCTCCATCTTTGAGCTTTAAATCCACATCCTGCGGCTCAAACTTTCGCCCGTAGGAGTAGGCGAGGATAACGTAGTCATTGCCTTCCTCCAGCGTTTTTGCGGTTATCTCGTGGGCGGCGAAGAGGACTCCGATGCTTCTGCTTTCAAGCCATTGTTTCAGCGCTTTGTTTCCGCCAACATGGTCAAAATGCTCGTGAGTGTTGAAGATTATTGCCCTTTTTATTCCGTTAAGGTAACCCTCCCTCTTCCAGATTCCGGTGTAAACGTGCCAGTTCACTCCGGTACCCGTATCAACTATCAAGGCCTCCCTTTCATCCCGCACAAGGTAGACGTTTGAGTCCCAGGCGAGGCCGTGGAGCATTACCGTATGAGGAGGAATCTCGATTGGAACTAGGTCCCTTGGAAACTCCTCTATGGGGCTTATCTTCAAGTTCTCACCTCCGAGAAGGGCTCGAGGGGGGACCGCCTCTTCATCTCGGGGGAGCAGTCCCGTCAGGAGGGATGAATCTCTTCATCGCCCCGGGAATCTAAAAGCCCGGAACGGGCTTTATTTCCCGAATACGGCCTTTTGATGGGAGTGAGACTCATCGCCTCACCCATCAATTCATCGCCTCAATTCCGATTAACTCTCTCAAACATGCCTTAAAAAGGTTTTATCCCCTAAAATTTTCAAACAGGTTAAAATTCATCGCCTCACATAACTCAGTGAATCATAAGAAAAACTCAAGTCATTACCAAAACCATCCCCAAAATCCTAAACTAATTTTTTATTCCAAACACTAATATTACTCGTGAAGTGAGGTTCAATGTCGCGTAGAATAATAGTCTGGTATGAGTATGCGGAGGGCACAGTAAAACTTGCACTCCAAGAACATGCACTAACCTTGAACAAAAAAGAGCATAAAATGGTAATTCCCGTAAACTCAACGACAATACTCGAAGGACTGAATGATAACATTGAGAAAAAGCTCGAAGAATTCTACCTCGAGGGACACGGCGAGATAGTACTAATTGTATCCCCCCAAGGAGACATGATAGGCTACATGTTCTTAGAGGAAGAACTCCAGCAATTAACCCAGAGAGTATCAGCGTCACATAGTTTCAAAAAGCCTCTTCAAGATGTTCTATCAGTCACAGAGGATGTGGAGAATCCTCTCCCAGCTTTGTGAGCCCCTCTTTTTTTCTTTTTACCATTTACCAAAGGAATCACAGGTGGAAAAATACTAAAGAGAGACTTGTTGAAGATTTGCTGCCGAAAGACAGTCTGAAAATCATCGGTATCCATTAAACTGTGCAAATACAGATTTTGTTACACCGTGACAAAATCTCTATTTTTAAACTCTCAGGACAAACATGTGATTAAAAGTTATGAAAAGCATGATTTTAGTGACATAAATTGTAAAAAATGGAGATAATAATAACAAGTTTAACTTTGTTACATTACGGGATCTTTTTAGTTTAAAAAATTTAAAAGCAAGTGGGAATCTTACCCAAGAATCTCTCTCATAAAAAGTGGGTGCATTCTACGTAAGATAGCAGGTTCCTTTGGGACTAGGCAATGTAGATGACTTGGTTTAAGTCAAAAACTTTAACTGAGGCTTTCATCAACTGAACAATACCGGTATTGATCTCTCTGAGGCCTCGGGGATATTTGAGTCCTTAACCAAGCTTTTGAACGAGCTAATTGGTAAAGATAGAGGTGTTTAATTTAGTTAGGTACTTGTGCGTTTCCTTGCAACTGGGGTGCAAGGAAAATTTGGGATGTAGATCCCAATGCCCCCCCGAGTATGTAGAGGCCAAGAATGCGTACGTCGGACCACTCTCAAAGAAAACCATTGAATACTGTCAGGAGTTCTATCCTGACAGCCACGTTATTCTTTCAGCCAAATACGACTTTTTACTGCCCCATGAGAAGATCACAAACTACAACTCTGCCTGCAACCGGAATCCTATGATAATTCCACCTGAGTTAAAGAAGCAAACCAGAACAAAGACCTTGAATGGCATCCCTTTGATAGAATACGAGAAGGTAGTGGTCATTAAAACAAAACTTGTTCCGGAGTTTATGAAGAAATTCTCGTGACTTTTTGGCAGGAAGAAGGCAAGCTAGAGCTGGATACCCCTGCGGGAATGTGCACGAGTCACATTCCCCCTCCAGGTGAAGCTGATGCCGACCCTTTTGTTCGCGTTAACACCGAAGAGCTCACACATTCACCAACACCTCCTGTTCTCCATACTCCAATTGCTGTCTCCCCTTACCGAGTATCTCATCCATAAATACCCTAAATTTTCTTAGGAACTTCTCCCACTCTTTCTCATCAAGAAAGTTTGATCCCAAGTCCAAACTCTTAATAAGGAGTGGAACCCTCTTTTCTACTCGCCCAGCTTTGATGTCAAAGTGCCACTTCCTATCAATCACGCTGGAAATAGCCGGATAGAGCAGGACAACAGCATCCGCATTCCAGTGAGATGCATAAGCGTACATCTGGTACAAGTCAGACTGAGAAACCCCCAGCTTTTGGTCTTCTTTATCGAGAAGCTTGTACTTGGTGTCGATTATTATTTTCATCCCATCCGTCGTCTGTATTGTGATGTCGGGGATCAGCCAGAATTTACCCTCGGCAAGTAGGTTCCCAATGTGGTGCTGTGTTTTGATAACACTTCCCTCGAACTCCTTGGGCAATACTTCATACTCGCTGTTGGTTAGCAGTCCGGCTACAAAACTCTCGAACACCTTCTCCATCGGCACTAAGAACGTGAAAGTTTCCACCTTTCCGGTCTGGAGACGAATGGCAGTTCCGGCGATGAATACCCTCGCAAGTTCAACCAAGGGCTTGAAGATGGCGTTGAGCCTGTTAAAGTGAATCCGGTACGTTTCATGAACGCTTACCGGAACCACCGGAACACCATCGAGGATTTCCATGGCACTCCTTAATCTCAGGTAATTCTCGTGGGACTGCGTGAGGCGGGCCATTAAGTAGGCTCCGTACTTTAAGGTTCTGTTCAGAAGGTTATCCATTGTCCTGTCGTTGTACCTAACAGGGATAACGTGCCTCCTGTGCCACCTTGATGCATAGGCCCCAAAGTCTATCTGCCCCTTAACATGATTTAACTTCTCCTCAACACGTCTGTAAGTATAATGTCTGTGGTAGCGCAGTGTTTCAAGGAGCTTCTGGGAATAAATTGAGATAAGGATCTCGAGGAACGGGGCTTTCCCCGAAAGAATTCCTGCTACTTCAGAGGGCTTTACTGGGATCTCCCCTCCTACAGCAAGCATTTTCAGCAGGTTTCCCATTATGAGTGTCTTGTGGGACTCAAGGTCATCATAGGAGCTCGTTCTCAGCAATTTCGGGAAAATCTGGAGAGTTAGATTACCGATCTGAACCACTCCAACGAAGTTCTTGGGCTTGATAGTCTTTCGGCCGATTTCGAGGAACTTGATTTCCTCGTTAAGCTTTTCGAGCTTGCCGAACTGGTTTTCAGAAAGGACCAGAGTTTTTGAGTCCTCATCGAACTCTGCCTTTTTCCCGGTAGTGTAGTTGATTGGGGTAAACTCAAAGAGGTCAACTACCGTCACTTTCACTCACGCTCGGCCTCGATGAGTGCCTTTAGCGCCTCGAGGAAGCTATCGTCTGTGAATTCGTCCTCGCTCTTCAGCTCAATTCCATCCTCAGAGCTCCTGATGAAAGAATTCTCGGAATTCTTTGACTTTAGTACTCTCTCGAGTTTTTCAGGAGAATCATAGAAGTACTCTTGGAGCAGCGGTAGTATCTCGTGGAACCAGATTATCTTCAGCTCTTTCAGGAACTCTTCTCTGCTGTTGAGGTGATCATTGAGCCGGAAGTAGTAACTGTGCCCGATCTGGTGGTCTCTATCGTATTCCCTTTTGATCCTTTTGTTCAGGGCTTTCAGGGCACTCACCGCAATACCTGCCAGAGGTTTCACCTCTTCGCTAGCGTTGTCTATTATGTGTTCCTTGAGGACAGTGTAGTCCGGCATCATTTCAATGAAACCGAACCTTCTCCTGAGGGCAACGTCCATCAGGGCAATGCTCCGGTCAGAGGTGTTCATGGTCCCTATGATGTGGAGGTTGGGTGGGACTCCAAAGCGCTTCTTTGAATACGGTAGGGTTGTCACCGTTTCGTTGTCCATGAACAACCGCTTGTCGGTCTCGAGAAGGGTTATCAGTTCACCGAATATCTTTGGGATATCGCCGCGGTTTATCTCGTCGATTATCAAGTAGAACTTCGGCATGCCCTCGGCTTCATTCTTTATCTTCCTCTTTATCCGCTCTATTTCGTCCTTGCTTAAACTTGGAAGTCCAGTGTTTTCCGTCCATTCTTTCTCGACTCCAGCCCAGGCTAAAAGGGCATTGTAGGCGTTTCTGGAAATCCTCTTGAACACTCCCTCCTCAACCTTGAACAGGAGTTCCTTCTTGCCAGTTTCGGGATCCTCGTACGTTTCAGGTTTTATTCCCTCCACAAAGTCCTCGTACGAGAAGGCTGGATGGAAGGTGACGAATTCAAAGGCTTTGAACTCCCTTTTTGTGCCTTCATCCAAGACACCGAGAGGTTTGAGGGCATCAAATCCGATCTTTGAGGCTATCCACTGTGCCTCTTCATGGGACAACGGGAATAATGTGCCCCTGAGCATCGTCCTTACGGCGAGCGAATCGCTTATTGGTTCCTCTCTTTTCATTTCATCATACGTCGGGCCGTTCACAAGTTTGATGATTTTGAATTTGGCTCCTTCCTCTGTCTTCCCGGTGCATCTCGCGATGGCGGTGACTCTCTTGTAAGGATGCGTTAGATAAACAAAAGCTATGTCTCCTTCTTCAATTTCCTCAAAGGCATGGAGGAGTTTACCGGAAAATACCTCCTCAAGACCTTCCTTAATCTGGCTGGGGTCGTACTTTGCAGTGCTCATCACGAGGAGGTAGTATTTGATGTCCTCCCTTAGAGAGGAGTCCTTTCCAAGGCTGTGAATCCCATTAGGCACTTTGTGCCTGATGTACTTGCTCGCCAACCATGTTTTTCCGGTTCCCGGCGGACCGTAGAGGATGAGTTGACCCTTCCGAGCGAGCAGGTTATCAATTTTGCTTGGCATTTTGGGAGGGATAATGACTTCGGATTCTGAGAACTTTCCAACATCAAGTGCTTTAATGATCTCGGAAGGTGCTCTGATAAAGTATGATTGAGGTGCCTTAAATCCAATCTCACTTGCCGATATTGGTGGCTCAAAAGGTTCAAAATCCTCCAATTCCAAAAGATAGAATTCATTGTACCTTGAAAACCATGTGTCTGTGAATTCGGAGTAATGCTCATCCCAGCTTGAAACGATACTTTGAAGACGTTCTTTAATCTCCTCCTTTTTAACAACTTTAGGGAATCCCTTAACCTTTGATTTGCCAACGAACTTTTTTTGATATTCTGAAGGCCCTTTTGAGGTGATGTAATGGTAGACTACATCCCCTTCTTTTACCTCTTCAATGATTTTCCACCTCTTCCCTTTTGGAGCCCAGATTAACTTTCCAACGTAGTCCATTGTTGGAGGGGAGGCTATTTCGACCCAATAGCTAGGTTCATGCTTTTTGATTTTGTCCAAGGCATCCTTTAACGCTGGCAGAAACGTCTTGTAGAATTCCAGCATCGAAGTAACTAACCACTCTATTATTTCTTCCTCAGTATCGGCCGGAGATTCATACATCTTACTTGCTGTAAACCAGGTAAATACTATTTTATCCTCCCGTACTACAGGGGCACCAACTCTTTTCCCAAGTTTATCTAAATCCACATATTCTAAGAGCAGGTCTGCAAGTTTTCTGTTTAACTTCCTCTGCTCCCTCGGAAATTCTAAATGAAGCCCTACCATAAACTGAGCGCTTTCCTCCTCAGGCCGCGCCAGCCATTCAAAATGAACGAGCTTTGAGCTTATGTTGAGTTCTGGAGGAAGCTTAAGTTTGTAGTAAATAGTGTGGCCCTTTTTGGAGAAATATCCTAGCTGGTTCATTGAAACGTTAAACCCTTCTTCAGAAGCCCGTTTGATAAACCCCTCACCGGCCTTGCTGAGAATTCTAATCCCAAGCTTCCATTCTTCCCTGACTATGTTAAATCCGAGTCGTTTGAGGTAGTTCTTGGCCTCCAAAGTCGTGAACTCCTTTATTGAAAGGTCAACACCGGCCACTTTGGCAGCCTTAAGCACTACATATTTGACTGGATATTTCTTTCCCTCCACTACAAGGAATGTGTTTTGTGCTTGGTGTTTTGGAGGTACCCCTTCGCGATTTATTTCATCAATCGCTTTCAGCACGTGCTCTCTTGTTATCCCATCAGGAATCGGCATAGCTTACACCTCAAAACTTTCTCCATCCTTCAGGAGAACGACTTTTTCACTCCATCTCTCTTCAAACCAATCTGGGCTTTCCGTGTGCACCGGGATTAAAACGTCCGGGTCAATATCATTGATGACCTCTTCCAGCTCTTCCTTGGAGATGTGGCCAGACGCATGGAGCCCCTTCTCGAAGGTGGGCTTTCCGTCGGCATCAACGCTGAACCCGTGAACCTCGAAACGGAAGTACTGGAGCCAGTTCCAGAGCCTCAGAAAGCTGAAGGTCTGCTCCTCCGTAAAAGCCTCGCTCGAGGAGTAGATGTAAACCCCTCCATCGGGCATCACATCCAGGAGGTGCGGCATGTCGTAGAACGAGAAGCAGAGGATGTAGTTTTCCTGTTCCCTACGAAGCTCTTCGGGTGTTATCCCGATCTCGGGGTAGTTTATGAAAACCCATTCCTCCCACTTCTCAACCTTTGCCTTGGAGTTCCTGTAAACTCTCAGACCTTTTAGGTGGTTCTGCCCGTCTATCAGGCCCAGAGCGTGGAGAAAGTATGCGTCCTTCGTGGTCACTACCAGCTGTCTGCCAGTTTCTTCGGCAATTTTCTTGAAGCTCTCTAGCCGCTCGAAGTTTCTAGCCGAGAAATCGGCCACTACAAGCCCTTTGGCATCATCCACGATGGCTTTTGCATTCTGATAAACTTCTTCTTCCGAAACGTTCACGTCCTCTCCTCTTCCGGCCCTCGTGCCCTCGGTTATCAGAACCTGAGCGCTTTCCGCGGCCCTGATGAACTCCTTTGTTTTGTCCGCGTTCTTTCCGTGAAGACGGAAGTCTCCGGTGTACGCGACGCTGACGTCTCCTTCAACGATGTAGGCGACGGCGCCGAAGATTGAATGATCCACAGGATAAGCGCGGATTTCAAAACCGAGATCTTGGTCCTCAACTAGGGAAACGTTACTCCCCCGTATGTAGTTCACCTTGTTGGGGTTTTCTGCCAGTTCAACATTGGCCCTCCATGTAAGGAATAACATCCCCTCCTCCGGGAGCTTTTCGGTTAGAAAAATGTCTCTGCTGGCATAGTACTTTAGCTTCCTGTTGGCTTCGAGAACATAGGGGTTCGAGTCGCTGGGCTTCCTTAGGGCATAGTAAGGCAACTCCATCCCCATGTGACTCCCCCGGCTTGTCTCCCTCAAAGCCTTGAGGATTATCATTGTGGTTGGAGAGCCAACGATCGGGACTTTCTCATCAAGGAGTGCGATGTTTCCAACGTGATCAAGGTGGGCATGACTTATCAGAACTGCGTTGACAGGCACCTTTGGGGATTGCCGGACCTCTTCCAAGATATCAGCCGGAATAAGGTCTCTCCGGTAAACGTTGAGCCTTGGTATCAGGCCGAGTCTCCAGAGGTCATGTATTCCGCGGGAGGGCCTCTCGCTTATGAACTCTTCATAATAACGGGCATATTTTGCGAAGTTCATGCCAAAGTCCAAAAAGATGCCATTGTTGTCTTCTTCCAAGTGGATTTTTGAACCTCCAATGGTGGTGGCCCCATCATAGACGGTTATTTTCATGGCGGTTCCCTCGCCTGCGAGAAATAATCTAAAAAACAAAAGGGTCAAATCCCCTTTTCTAACATCGTTACAAGCTTCATCGGGGCGGATCTAAGATACATTGGAGTGGGTCTGAAGACTCCTTTTAGGATCTTCAGTGGGATTGGTGGGCTGAATCTCTGGAAATTCTCCAGTTCGACTATGTAAAATGTCTCATAGTCACCCCACCGGTTCTTCGCGAATTCTTCCCACCGGCTGTCCCAGTTCTCGCCTATTATTGACTGTACATAATCTAGCATTCCATCAAGGTCGTATTGTACCGCAGGTTCTTTGACCGTGGATTTCCCTATGAAGCTTCTTCTCGCAGGCTCGGGGCCCTTTGAGGTTATGTAGTGGTAAACGATGTCTCCTTTGGAAACCTTCTCCATGTTCTTCCAGTATCCCTTATCCGCGGGGGATACGAGAATCTTCCCGATGTAATCAATTGTGGGAGGTCCAGAAGTTTCGATCCAGTATTTGGCTAGGTTTTCCATTGGGTAACACCCTTGGTAATAACAACTGGAAGGTATTTAAACTTTGTTAGCTCTAGAGGAAATCTGCATAACATTGATTTCGAATTTCATGGCATACTATGAGGACAATGAGAAAGGTTAATAGTATTGTGCGGGATTTTTATCTGCGAGATAAGAACATTACAAGGATGTAACGTAGATATTCTTTAAATTTTGGGTTTTTAACAGAAAACCTGTCTAGGAATCTTTGGGTGCAATATCGTCGTGCATATCCATCCAGTGGAAGCAATTGATAAGTTAGGTGATCTAAGGTTAAATCAAAAAGCAAAAGATTTTGTTATGATGTAACAGGATCTTCTTAATATCATTTTCAAATATTGGAGTAGATAAAAAGTCATAAGACACCTGAAGGGGGCAATACGCGCTGTTTTGTCAGTTATTAAGATAGAATCAAGAGAGTTTTTCTTGTCTCTTTCTTAAAACTTAAAAGCTCTGAACGTTAAAAACTTCAGGGAGTTAAAACTAAATGGGAGTGGTTGTCATGATGTCCATTGAGAGTAAAGATGTTGCTGAAAAAGCTGGACTTATTGAGTCTCTTCTCACGAACCTCGAAGCTGAAACCACAACTGATGACGCTATGGACATTTTCAGAGAGATTTTCGAGCATTGGGGCTTTGATCGCGAGGATTATGAAATCGAAAGAGATGACCTCGATGAATTTGTTGATGAAAACACAGGGGAGCTCAGAATAATCTCAATTGCTCATTCTACCCTGAACTTCTACGTTATTTATGCTGAAACTTGGAAGGACACTCTTAAATATCGCCAGAAGCTCGTGAAGAACTTGCTGAAGTTCACTTCCTATTCATCCGACATCTCCTTTGCCAACTTCATCCTGGTTCTCGATGTAAAAGAAAATCCCAAAAGCCAGAAACACAAATACTGGAAGCTTATCATCCCAATCTACCAGAGAAAACTTGAGAGCGCAAAGCTCAACGTCTACGTAATCGACCCAGAGGAGAAAAAGTTCAGAACGCTGGCAGCGAACATGGCCAAAGTCGCCCTTGAGCTCAGTAAGCATGATACACTCTCCGCCAGCTTAATCAAGGACGCACTGAACAGATACATGCTCATTAGACCCTTAACCGAGGAGTTCTTTAGAGAATACAAGAAAAACTACTACGAACTTAAGAACTGGATTAAAGAGAGGTATGGCCACAAACTTAGGGCTCTTTGTCCTGAAGATTACCTTCTAACCGGTGAATCCACCGAGATTCCTAAGGCCAAGAGAGAGGAAATTTTCGTTGAGAGGGCCGCCAAGACATTCGCCCATACTCTCTTCAACAGGCTGATGTTTGTCTACTTCCTCCAGAAGAAGGGCTGGATAGTCGATCTCAGCACCCTTAGAAAGGACCTCAAGGATGAAGTGGATGTTAAGAACTTCGTCAGGTGGCTCCACGACCAGTATGAAGAATACGGTGGAAACTTTTACCGCGATTATCTTAGAACCCTCTTCCTCTACGCCATGAACCGACCGAGGAAGGGATACAGCCGCAGAAACATCGAGGAAATCAAGGCTATTCCCTCCCCCGTTGTTAGAGACGTCTTCATCTACGGGGTTCCCTATTTCAACGGTGGACTCTTCAGTCCGGTTGAGATGGCAGGGGTGAACCTCGACGAAGTTATCACGGAAATTGATGATAAACTTATGACTGAAATCGTTATGGGGTTCTTTGAGGCCTACAACTTCACTGTCACGGAGGAGACCCCCTACGAGGTCGAGGTCGCCGTCGATCCAGCCATGCTCGGCAAGATCTACGAGTCTCTAATTGCCGAGGAGGAGCAGGTCGAGAGCGAGGAAGAGAGAAGGGCCTCGGGGATATTCTACACCCCAAGGAGCGAAGTTGACTTCATGTGCAGGATGGCGGTCTACGAGTACCTCGAGAGGAACACTAAGCTTGATAAAGACGTCCTCATGAAGTTCGTGTTTACTCCTTCCTACGAATGGAATCCAAAG
Organism: Thermococcus gorgonarius; assembly: GCF_002214385.1. Classification (NCBI taxonomy): domain Archaea; kingdom Methanobacteriati; phylum Methanobacteriota; class Thermococci; order Thermococcales; family Thermococcaceae; genus Thermococcus; species Thermococcus gorgonarius. The sequence continues at coordinate 346,108 of NZ_CP014855.1, forward strand.
GATCTTTCATGGGAGCAGATAGATGCCCTTGAGAAAGCGCTCAACGATGTTAAAGTGGTAGACCCAGCCGCTGGAAGCGGTGCCTTTCTCGTTGGAATGTACCACCTCCTCATAGAGCTCCACGAGAAGCTCACCGAGGACAGCGTGGTAACCTACAAGAAGAAGCTCGAAATCATAAGGGACAACATCTACGGCGTCGACATAAAGGACTGGGCGATAAGGGTGGCAAAGCTCAGGCTCTGGCTGGCGCTCATCGAAGGTGAAGGCAAGCTTCCTAACGAGCCAATCCTACCCAACCTCGAGACAAAGCTCGCCGTTGGGGATTCTCTCGCTCCGCCACACTTTGTTCTGAAAATAGGGGGCAAGAAGAAGGTAGTGGAGATTCCCCTTGCGAAGTTCAGGGAGAGCCTCAAGCTTCTCTGGGCCAAGAAGGGTGCCAGTGAGGCGATAGTGGCCTACAAAGAGCTCGTGAAGAAGTACTACCTCGGGGAGAGGATAGACGGGAAGTCCGTGACCCTCAAGGACATCGAGAGGGCCAAGTGGGGTGCCCTTCAGGAGTTCCTTGAGAGGGCCCTTGAGGAGGAGTTAAAGGCCAAGGAGAAGAAGGAGGTTAAATTACTCCTTGAGGCAGTGAAGAACGAAGACTTCTCGGCCCTTGAGAAGCCCCCATTCATATGGGAGCTCGACTTCCCTGATGTGATGCTCGAGAAGAGGGGCTTCGACATCGTGATAGCTAATCCACCATACGTGAGGCAGGAGAAGATCTATCCCGAGTACTACGATTTGGCCGAGTTCCAGATGCTACCAAAGAAGGAGCAGGAGAAACTCAAAAAGGACTACAAGAACAAGATAAAAGCCCACATGGAGACCATACTGAAGGAGAAGTTCCTTTATCCTGGGGATCCCTCATTGCCTGGCAGGAGCGACCTCTACGCGTACTTCTTCATCCAATCGGTCAACCTGCTGAACCCTAACGGCTCGCTGGTCTTCATCACCTCGAACTCGTGGCTCGATGTTGACTTCGGAAAAGCTTTGCAGGAGTTCTTCATCAGGGCTACTTATCTGAAGGCCGTTATTGACTACACGAAGAGGAGCTTCGAACAGGCCGATGTCAACACCGTGATAACCGTCCTGACGAGAAAGCCCTCCAAGCTCTTCAACCTCATTGACGAGAAGTCCTTCACCAACTTCGTCCTGCTCAAAGTCGGCTTTGAGGGAGTGGACCGGAGGCTGGTAAGCAAAATCCTCGAGCCGCACTTTGACCAGAAGGGGATTGAAGTCTTTGGTGGCATTGTCCACAGTTACGAGGACGATGACGTCAGGGTGAGGAGCGTTAAAACGGTGGAACTGGCAAAGATGGGTGGCTTTAAGATTCAGCCCTTCCTTGTTGGAACCTACACCCTTCAGGGCGAATACAAAGGCATGAAGTGGGGCGGGATTCTAATTAGAGCCCCAAGGATATTCTATGTGATCCTTGATAAAGGCAGGGGGAAGCTGGTAAAGCTTGGGGAGATTGCTGAGATTAAATATGGGATCAAAACAGGAATTAATGATTTCTTCTATGTCGAGCCCATAAAGGATCCTGTAAAGTTCCCTAAATGCTCTATTTGTGGGAAGACTCATGAAGATGACCCACTGTTAGTGCCAGTCAAAAATCCGAGAGGGTGGGAAGGATACATAGAGAAGGAATTTCTCGTACCTGTGCTAAAGAGTCCCCGTGAAATCAAAAAACTAGCCGTGGAACCATCCACGTTGTCAACTAGATTGTTCCTGTGTCCCAAATCAAAAGAAGAATTGAAGTTAGAAGGAAAGGTTCATGCTCTTTCATACATAGAATGGGGAGAAAAACAAACAAGTAAGGGGCATCAAGGAAAGCAGGCTAAAGGAGTTCCATTTCCACAGATTTCCTCAGTACAAGGCAGAAGATATTGGTATGATGCAAGCAACTCAATTAAATACTTTGACTTTGTATGCAATAGATTTTTTAATGATAGATTTTTCTTTGCATATTTTACGGAGAGAATTCCAATTGATCAGACATTCTATGGGGCGGTGGTTAAAGGGAGGGAAAAAAATCCTGATGATTTTCTATTCCAGATTGCACTATTGAATTCCACAGTAGAAGTTCTCATAGCTAGTTTCTTTGGTAGGACAGGGCTGGGAGAGGGAGTTCTGCAATATGCCCTTTATGAAATGGAGGATCTGATTTCCCTCAACGCAACTGAAATGAAATTATCCCCTTCTCAGAAACACATAGTTATCCAAGCCTTCGAACAAATGGCTAACCGTCCAATCAAGTCCATCTTCGAGGAGCTCGGCCTTCCGAAGCCCAACCGCGACTTGAGCAACATCAACCCCGAGGACGTCTCCCTCGACAAGGTTCTCCCTGACAGGCGCGAGCTTGACAGGGTCATCTTCGAGGCATTGGGATTAACGGAGGAGGAGCAGCTTGAGGTCTACAAAGCCGTTGTGGAGCTCGTGAAGGCGAGGCTGGTGAAGGCGAAGACGTTTTCGAAGAAGAAGGGGAAGAGGTGAACCCATGCTCAAAAGGTGGGCAAAACTCATCCTAAGTTTGCTAGCGTATTCTCCACTTTTTGTAATACTCTCAATAAAGAACCTTCCCCTAAAATGGGGACTTATTGTTGGAACAGGGGTGTTTGTTATTATCTTCCTAATAGCGTGGGCCGTGATAAGGTCCGTGATGAAGATAAACGGACGGCCGATAGTAGTCAAGATAGACAGGGATATTAATGAGCAATATGTTGGTTTTATTGTCACGTACATAGTTCCTTTTATTGGGACCATTAAGACTGTAAATGACATAATCTCCACTGGAATTTTAATCGCTGTCATCTTTGCCCTGTATTTAACCACCTCACTTTTTGCTGTCAACCCGCTCCTAAAGTTACTCTTTGGGTACAATCTCTATTTATGCACGATTAATAATAAAGATGGAATACTCTTATCCAGGGAAAAACTTAATAGGAATGAGGAGTTATTTTTGCAGGCATACCCACTCGATAAAGGTTCCAACATCTTTATTCATCACAAAGGAGGCGTGAGTAAGTATGAACCAAACAAGAATTAATCCCGAAGGAGACAATCTGGTGAGAATTGATGTCTCAGAAATTATGTCTAAATTTCCCACAATAAAGGACGAAGAAATTTTGGTCCCAGGGATGTTCATTATCAAGAGATATCCAAAGCAAGATGGGGAAAACAGACAATACAAATATCTCTTTTACCATGCGGAGATTACAGATGTAGTTGCAGAAATCTTACAGGAAATCTTGTTTGCATACATCACCTCTCTTTCAAGGTTAGAAACAGAGAGCATTCCGGTTTATCATCCTGATTTAGAAGAGACACCTTGTTATGTTGAATTGTCTTCCAAAGACTTTCCATATTGGATATATTTTGTTGAAGCTCTTAGAACTGATTACGAGGAGGAGAGAGTGCCTAAGAACATCGAGAGTAACTTGTGGGGATACTTATTTTTCCTCCGTGGTTCACAGTATGCCATTGGATATGCTAAAAGGCTTTCAAAATCTAAAGTTGTCAAAAAACGTTTCCTAAGAGGTGGTCTTGCCCACAGGGGAGATGTGCTTAACTCCGTTGAAGAAACCGAAAAGGATAAATTGATACTAGCCTTTAATGCCATAGAAACCGTTGAGGGAATTGAGTTCGATAATTCTGCAGACTTCGTGTTCGTTGTGAATTTTGATGATGTGGACCCCAATAAAGCAGAGTCGTCTTGGGGGGTGATCTGGAACAAGAGCGGCTTTGAGTCTTTGTTAGATGTCTATGAACATCAAAAACGAAAAGCTCTTGAAATCCTAGAGCAATGTAATACTCTTCAATCTGTTCTCACAGACGAAGATTTCCAAAACTTCAAGCAGATCATAGAATCCAACAGACAGCTTCATAAAATGCTACTCCATCCCGTAACGAGGCAATACATGAACGAGACGACCATAGAAGATTTCAAATGGGTAAAAGAAAAGTTTGGTGATGAAGTTTCTTTTGATATCGATGAAGATTCAAATAGAGTCATGCTTCCTCCTACTGACTCTGAAGAATACAAAAAGGCTGTTAGGGAGGTTTTAGGAGTTATTGGGGCCAGGTTCACAAAAACTCTAAATGATCAACACATTTCAAAGGGAAAACCTGAAGAGTTGAGGTGAAAATATGAGGGGTATTACATCTCTCGATGAGATATCAGCATCATTAGACGAAATTCTAAAGGATGTGATTTTAAGAAATCCCTCATTAAGTGAGCCTCAGATTGTTGCGATGTATATCAATAGAATCCAACAGTATAATAACAAGTACCCAATATGGATCCCGTGGTCTGGGTATTATCGCCTCCAGATTAGATCTAAGGTCGTCTCCCAAAAGCCTTATGCGCTTTTTGCTAAGGTTATCCACCAAAAGCCTTATGCGCTTTTTAACACTGGACCATGCAATAAAACTGGACCATGCAATAAAAATCGAGTAGAACTCGGGGACATCTTGTTTGTAGTTAAATATTACAAATATAATAATAAGAACAAGAGTAGGATGATTGATCAGATGCGCGTGTCTTTCTTGCAAGCTAAATTAAACAAAAATACCAACAGTTGGAAAATAAGCGCTCATCAGCAAGAATTTTTGTTTACCCCTAGTAAGTATTCATTCCACTTTGGACAAAGTTGGGGGGATTCTAAGGAGAGAACACGAAGAATAACTTCTAAATCTAAATGGTTGTTCACATATTTACTGATGTCTACATCCAAGGATATTCCCAATTTAGCTGCGAGTCCTGAGCTAGTTGAGTGTTGGAGGGATCCAATACAACCATGCAAAGATTATACAATCCCGGTAAGTTCATTTGTTTCAGTCTTTTGTTCAAAAACACCTATATTTATGTGCGGAGGCTATGCACTCTGGCTTTATAAGTTCCTCAGAAAAAATGGAATTGGTGGATATATCATCAACAAAGGTCAAACTTCGAATTCGGAATTGGAGGACTTAGTTAACACAATTTACAGATTTACAGGCCTTCTGCCAGACCCCCCAGATGAATTTGAAGGATACTCTGGGGAAGGAACATTCGGAATCGTTGAGTTCACATTTACACCATTAGAAGAGGGATAACTTAGGAGACTTGAGTGAAGTTCCCTCTCAAAATCGAAGCCATCTCAATAATAACTAATATGTTAGATGATATGTTAGACGGGGATTTCGATGCACGAGCTCGACAAGGCAATATTTGAAGTCTTTACGGGCTCGGGAGGGACTATTGCGGCGAATCTAAGGCCATACTTCAGTCTGGTTCTTGAGGTCTATGGAGCATTCGAAATTATTCACAGGTTTATCCAATGGCGGAAGAGAGAAGAAAGGAAAAGGAACCTCAAAAGATCCCTCGCACTCACGTTTCAGAAAAAGCTCGATAAAGCTCGTAGTGATCTTGAAAAACTGGCGGATGATGTCGCATACGCGTTTGGGGCACTCTTCATGTACTCCGTGGCGATACCTCCCTTTGAACCTAAAAAGAAGGCCAGAGACATAATCAAACAGCTTGAAAACGACTACATCGAGATGACAAAGAGCATGCAAGAATTAATGAGACTAGTCAAGAAACATAAAAAGATGATAGTTTCAGCCCTTGAGCTGGATGAAACCCAAGTTATGCTGTTGGAAGGTTTAAGTGAGGCTTTTGAAAAAGAAAAACCTGATATCGAAGCGCTCACTGATTATCTCCCCCTGATTGCTCAGGAGATGCAGAAGACCGAGAAAGAGAGAAAGGATTTCAGCCGTGAGCTTGCTAAAGGAATAGGAAAGTTCAACTCGGCTTCCGGGCTCATTGTAATAAACCATGCCCTCGGAATCAACAGCCGTTACAAGCGGTGCTTCAAAAAAGCAGCCAGATACGGGCTTAAAGAGTTCTCTCAAAGGTTCAATGAATGCCGTTTTGGAAATTGATGGATTTCGCGTATTCTACTAGATACCCCCGTTAGCTAGAGTTCATTTTAACTAACAACCACTAACTTTTTATGGGTTGTTAGTCAAATTGAAAACTATGAAGCCTATCATTCAGTTCCTGCTTGCAGAGTTTGGGGGGAAGGCGATAACCCGCGAGGAACTGGAGAGACTGGCCTCCAGCTTCAATGAGGACCTTGACTATCTGGTTAACTATCTGATTCAGTACGGTTACGTCATTCGCATATTACGGGGCCTCTACTACGTGAAAACACCTGTTGAGTTTTCAACAGGAGGTTCTCCTTCGATCTACCGACTTTTGGCTCTGGGAATGGATAGACTAACGAGGAATTGGTACTTCGGCCTCTTCACGGCCCTGATTCTGAATGGCCTCACCCACGAAACCTACACGACGGTCTTCGTGATAAATGACAGAATAGCGAGGCCAAAGCCAATCACCGTGAATGGAATCTCTGTTAGAATAATCCGGAGCAGGAAGAACATTTTTGACTTTGGAATCGTTGTCAGAGACTCCCTCAGGTTTTCAGACCTTGAGAAGACCCTCCTGGACTTTCTCTACTTCGCCAACTATGGCACAATACCAAAGTCACTTGCTTTGAGGATATGGGAAGAGTATCAGGACAGGGCCAGCAAAGATAAACTTCAGAAGTATCTGAGGAGATATCCCCGGTCGATAAGGAAGGTGGTTGAGAATGCCCGATGAGTCCCTTCTCATGGAGATTCGGAAGAACGAAAGAAGGGGTTTCGCCAGGTTTGTATCGCGAAAAACGAAGATAAAATCCGTAGACCTCGTGGAGTGGGACTACATAATCCACACAATCCTCAAGGAGCTTGAGAGGGATCCTCTCTTCAAGGAGAACTACGTCTTCAAGGGAGGAACATGCCTTGTTAAATGCCACCTCGGTTATTATCGCTTCAGCAGGGATCTCGACTTCGCGTACCGGCAGGGCGATGAGCTTAGAGAGATGAGCCGAAGCAGGCTGAAAAAATTCCTGAACGAAGAAACGGGCAGAATTGCGGAGATCCTGAAGTGCGTGGCCAGGGATCTGGGCCTTGAATTCCAATACAATAGTCACAGCGACTTCAACAACCACAGATATTTTAGCTTTCTCCTTGGCCCCGGCTGGTTTAGGGAAATAATACTCTACTCTCCCTTGAGGGAGAAGATAAAAATAGAGGTAAATTACGCTGAAAGACTAGCATTCAGGCCAAAGACTCTAAAGGCCCACACCCTCCTGTCATGGAAGCGTGTTGAACTCACACCAAAGGAGTACGAGAGGTACGTTGAGTTTCTCGGCAACTATTATCCCGTTTCCCTAGTGGCTTATTCTGATAGGGAAATTTTAGTTGAAAAAGTTAGGGCCCTTCTAACAAGAAAAGAGTTCAAGCTCAGGGATCTCTACGACCTTTACAAGCTTCACCAGAGGGGTCTCAAGGTAAGCCATTACAGGAATGAGATAGCGGACAAGGTCAGGACTTATCTCGCATTAAGTTCCACGGCATCTCAGAACTTGGGAAGCTCGATAGAGGCTCTACAAAAGGGGAAGTTCCTTGTGGATATCGAACCAGAGATAGATCGGGATATTGGTCTCATCGTTGAACCCTTCTCAAAGGAAGAGTTTTTGAACTTCGTTGAGGAGTTACGTTTTGAACTTGGCAATCTCATTGACGAATTGAAGGACTTGATTGAGGTGGAAACCAATGGCTGAATCGGCCATACATCTTCTCGATAAGTATGGTCTCGTTGACAACAACCGTGTGAGACTAATAGACGTCCTCAGAGAAGTTTTGACCTCTGGAGACTACAACAGAATAGACGTCGCTGTGGGCTTTCTCTTCATAAGTGGCATGAGGGAGATTCAAAACGAACTCGAGGAGTTTTTCTCGAATGGAGGTAAGATGAGGATAGTAATAGGCAATCAAACGAACAGGGAAACTTTTGAGCAGCTCAGCATGGTTTATCACTCCCTTGAGGCGCTCCAGAAAATAAAGCGCCGCGAGAAGAGCGTTGAGACAAATCTTGACCGGCAGAGCGAGGACATCGAGAAAAACACTAATTTCATGGAGCAGACCGAGGAGAACGAGCTCTTCTTAAGAAGGCTTATGGAATGGATCCTAAACAATAAACTTGAGATTAGAATCTACGTCAAGGAGTTCATGCACGCCAAAGCTTATCTCTTCTATCCATCAAGGCCGTCAGTCACTAGAATAGGGCTCGTGGGCTCGAGCAACTTTACGCTGGCGGGGTTCTCAGGCAACACCGAATTAAATGCCATCGTACAGTCAACTCACTTTGAAAGTCTTAAAGAGTGGTACGATAAGATCTGGGAGGAGGCCCTGCCATTTAACTCAAAGCTCCTTGAGATAATCGAAAGCAGCTGGGCAGGTCAGGTTCCTGGTAATTTGCCGTTGCCATGGGAGGTCCTTATTAGGGGTCTGTATGAGCTCTACAAAGAGATACTGGAGCGAGATACAGGGTTTCTCTTGAGGAAGCTGGAAAACGTGCTCTATCCATTCCAGAAGGATGCAGTTATGAGAGCGATATCCATCGTTAACAAGTATGGAGGGGTTCTGATAAGTGACGTTGTGGGTCTAGGTAAAAGCTACATAGGACTGGCGCTTTTGGAGCACTTTTCCCTACTTGATCTCCTCCACGGCCGTTCGAGGGAAGTCGCAGTAATAGCACCCCCTGGTCTTGTCCGCTATTGGGAAGGATTATTATGGGAATACAACATTCCTGGGAGAGTGTTTTCATCCGGTCTGTTGCCCCGTAGGGAGCTATCACCTGATAAATACCGAGAAATGGAGGAATACATCAAACGCGTCGGAACTGTCTTAGTTGACGAAGCCCACCACTATTCAAATCCAAGCACGAAATCCTACAAAAACCTCCAGGAACTTGTCGCTGGCAAAAGACTTATTCTCTTGACGGCGACACCATACAGGAAGAGATACAAGGACATAATAAGCCAGATTCGCCTTTTCCTCCCAGAGAGACGCCATCCCTTCCCGATAACACCCCAGACATGGGATGATCTAACAAAGGCCATAGAAAAGGGTGAAATAGATCCTTCCTACGTGTTCAGGGAGATACTGATACGAAGAACTCGGTACGACATTCTCAAGCTCTACGGAGGAGAAGGCAACTGTATTCGCGTAAAGAAAAACAAAAAGCTCTGTTTCCCTAAGAGAAAGCTGTCAGTGCTCACGTACACAATATCAGAGATTTACTCGGAAGATATCTACGAGTTGCTTTTGGAAGGTATCTCTTCCATGAACTATGCCAGGTTTGACCTTTACAGCTATGTCCTCCCCCAGTTTCAGGACGCCGAACCATATCGGAGTCTCTCCTCGGCCGGTAAAGGACTCAGGGGCATCATGAGGATCCTTTATCTAAAACGCTTAGAGAGCTCTTGGTATGCAATGTATCAAACCTTGAAGAGAGATCTAATAAAGACCAAGAACTTCATTAATTTTGTCAAAAACGGTTTCATACCTGCGGGAGACGAGTTTGACGACGTTCTCCTCGGAAAGATCAATGGAAACCGAGAACGGGTTCTCAGCGAGGAAGAAGTGAGGGACTTCATCAGAAACTACAGGCTAAAGAATGAAGTCACATACAAGGCAGGCGCCTTTAGGGTTAGTAAACTCCTTGAGGATTTGAAGCATGATGTGGGAATCTTAGAGTTAATGGAGAAGAGACTCAGGCCTCTCAAGGAGAACCTTGAGAACAACTCTGAGAAAGACCCAAAGCTAAGGAAACTCGCGGAAGAGATAATAAGACTGAGGCAGGAAGGCAAGAAAGTCCTCGTCTTCAGTGAGTTCGAGGAGACCGTTCAGTGGATTTATCGGGGCCTCAAGAAGATGCTCCCTGAAGATATCGCTCAAAAGATGGAATACGTGAGCTCAAACACCAAGGGGATAGCTGACAAAATAAGACGCTTTGCTCCGAAGGCTAATGGTTACAAAGATATCGAGGAGTCTCAGGAACTCCACATCTTAATAGCGACCGATGTTCTCAGCGAAGGTCTCAACCTTCAAGATGCTAACGTCGTCATAAACTACGACCTTCACTGGACCCCAATTAAGCTCATTCAGAGGATAGGGAGGGTCGATAGGATAGGGACAGAGCACGATGAAATTTTGGTTTACAACTTCTTCCCCGAGAGGAAGCTTGAGGAGAACCTTGGGCTCCTCCAAAAGGTCGAGAGAAGAATTCAGGAGTTCAGCAGGGCCCTTGGCACGGATGGAAAAATCCTCCAGGAGGAAGAGGAGTGGAATCCGTCGGCAATGAGGGCAATCTACGGAACTGATGAGATAGAGAAGATAGAAGATGAATTCAGCGGTTCACTATTATCTGTTACAACGTTTGCAGAGAAGCTTTTGAGGGATTACAAAGAGGCAAATGAAAAACGGTTCAATGAACTCATCCAGAGGTACTCAATGAGAAGTATTGCAAGGGTTCCCAAGATAAGTGCCCCAATGGCGTTCTTTGTCTGCAGTAATGGTGTGATCTCCCAATACTTTGTTTACTACCTTGCAGACGGTAAGTGGAAACCTCAAAACGTGCCAATAGAACAACTGTTAAGAGATACTGGCTTAGATGAAAATACACCTCCCTACAACAGCAGTGAAGCTATGGAAACATACCGCATTGTTGCTAAGAAGGCATTATCTGACTTTAAGAAATTGCTAAAGATTGCGGAGAGCGAGCTGGAATACACCCATAAAAGACCATCAAAGATACCGTCAAAGATACAGCTTATCCTAAGAAAAATCGAGGAAAAAATAGAAAAAACAAGGAACCCCGGAGAGAAGGAGTACCTTAGCCAGCTTCGCGATTTGGTGTACTGGGGTTATCTGAATCATGAACCCTTCAAAAATGCATTATTCAAGGCTAAGATAACTAAAAGAACTTCTAGGGACGAGGTGATAAACCTCTGCCAGGAGCTAGTTGAGCGGTTTGGCATAGCGGCACGTCGCAGTGCCATCAAGGAGGAAGTCAAAAAGCGTAGGACTGAGGGTGTTAAACCGCACATAGTTGCAGGCATTCTCTTTGTCCCTGCGGAGATGTGAGTTAAGCTTTAGTTTTCAAAGACTTTAATCTTTAACTGCAATAATGGGAGGGTGAAAAAGATGGAGGAAAATATCGTCGGCGTTACGTTCCCCGTCCCAAAGTGGTTTCTTGATAGGATACTTGATGAGGGCAAAACCGTCTTCGTGAAGCCGTCTACGCTGAAAGTCCAGCCTGGCATGAAAATAATCTTTTACGCCTCAAGGGAAGACCAGGGCTGGCACGGCGATGCGGAGGTCGAGAGCGTCGAGTTCTTCACGAACATCGAGGAGATAATCAGGAATTACAAAGACGAGCTCTTCCTCACTCCCGAGGAGCTGAGGGAATACGAGCGCGAGAGAGCTAAGTGGCACTCGCGGGGAAGAAGGCCGAGACCGTGGATGGTGCTCAGACTGAGGAATATCAGAAAGTACCCGAAGCCCGTCAAACCACCGAGGTTCATTGCCGTTTCGGGAAGATATGTAAAGGAGAAGGAGTACAGGGAAATTCTAAGGAAGGCCGGGATTTGATTGGAACTGGGGGCTTACTGGCCTGGATCGCGGTAATAATCGGGGGATTTGCTATGGAGCTGGCCGAAATCGTTGAACGGGTCAAAAAGATTAAGGCTAAAATTCCCAACGAAGAATCAACAAAACTGCACGTAATCCTCCCAACTCTTAAGGCCCTCGGATGGGACATCTTTAATCCGGATGAGCTCATGCCCGAGACACGAACTGAAGAAGGCCGGCCAGACTATGCTCTCAAGATAAACGGTAGAACCGTTGCATTTCTCGAAGCAAAAAGCGTTAGGGAAAGAATATTCACCGACGGGAGAGTTAACTCAAAGCATGCAAGACAGCTCGCCAGATACTGCTTTGACAGGGGAGTAGACCTCGGCATCCTGACCAACGGGCTCCAGTGGGCATTGATAAAGGCTTATGAGCCGGGTAAGAGTGTTGAGGAGAGAGTCATTCTCGCCGTGGATCTAATGAACCAGAGCATGGAGGAGGTTATCGAGAGGCTCCGCTGGCTTTCAAAGGATTTCCTCCTCAAATACGTTAACATACCGCGAGAATATGCGAAAATTCCAACTCCCACCCCGACAGGTGGAGAAGATTATCCCAAACAAGAAGCATCCAAGGAAGGGTATCAATTCAAAACCCTCTACGTTTCAGCACAGGAAGTCGAGGAACCTCCCTCGGCGGTTCTTGTGAGAGAACTCTTTGGAAAAGACTTGAAGGATTGTTTTCCTCGGGCCGTGTTTGTGAATGTTAACGGCAGATGGTACAGGGTTCAGATAAGTTATGGGGAGCAGTGGCGTGGGCTTAAACTTGCGTGGAGCAGTGTTACTTCCGTTGTTGTGCGCTTCCTGATGGACAAAGGCATACGCGACTTTCCAGAGGTTGGTAAATACCTTTCAAGAGTCCCGCGTGTTTCTGATAGGCATTGGAACGCCGTTGCCAGGATTGGAGACCTGTACTTGTATCTCCCAGAAAACGGAAAGAAAGCCGTGGAAGTTCTGCGCAAAATTGAAGAGAGCACGGGAACAGAAATTGCCCTCGAAATACTGGGGCCAAAGTGCAATGCTGTCTCATGAAATAAGGGCCTCAATGAGCTTGTAGTCTTCCTCTGGGATTTCCCTCATGGCTTTGCCCATTAAATGCCCGCTCCACTTCTTTTTGTTAGTGATGAACTTCAGCTTCGGAATCAGCGGCTTGAACTCGAGCTCGCCGAGCTTTATTGGCTTAACCTTCACCCTGAGCGGGTAAGTCTCGTTGAGGTGAGGCGGGCTTTTGAAGATCCTCGTTGAATCCTCATAAGGCTCGCTAACGACCTCAAAGATGCCAACAATCTTGGGCTCGAGAATTTCCTTATCCTTCCGCTCCTGCTTGAGGTAAATAACCAATCTATCACCAGGTTTGACCTTGGCTATTGTGTTCTTGTGCCTCCTTGGCACGCCCCAAATGTTCTTTTCCTTAATAACTTTCCAATTTGCACGATTGGTAATGCAGAGCCAGTATGTCATTGACATCACCTGGTTCTTATTTTGGCTGGAGACTAATAACTATTTCCCAAAATGGGCTGGCAGCCCAGATTCTCTGAAATTTCTGTCCGGGTCTCTAATCTCCCTTCGCTAGAAGAATGCCATCTTTCAGCCTTTTAACCTTGTGCAGATCTATGGACTCTTAAAGCCTTCTGATGGAGAAGAACGTTAAAATTTAATAATCGAGAGGGTCCTCAGAAGACGAGGACCGCGTTTATCTGTACGATCTCGGGGCTTATGGTGTTTCCGCGGACGGTCTTCTTTCTCCTTTCGCCCTTTTCTTTTGGCCTGAAACCCGGGCCCTTTGAAAGGAGAATCTTGACCCTTCTTGGCCCGTGTATGTCCGGCCTCATGGGGAAGCCGTCCTTGTCGGTACCGCCCCTGATCTTTATCTTCGCGGTTTCCGGTATCTCTTCGCCGAAGATCTCGGTGAGGTTCATGCCGAGCTCGCTCACAGGTATCTCGTCTCCTATCCTCTTCCCAATGAACTTCTCGGCCACTTCACCGGTTATCTCTATCTGCTTTGCTATCCCAGTCTTTGGGTTTGAGAGCACAAGCTTGAAAGTCGCCATTTCCTCCCACCTCCATTCATCAGCGGGATTCATTGGGCGTAGCCCTTTCCCGCCACAAGTTCAGTGGGCGGTTTAAAAATCTTCCCCTGCGCAAACGATATAAACTTGCCCGGGAAACATCCAGATTACCAGCTATGGAGGGAGTGACCATGGGTGAGGTAATCAGGGATGTCCTTGAGATAGCGGAAAAAATCAAAAACATGGAGATCCGCGGTGCTGGAAAGATCGCCAGATCGGCCGCGTATGCACTCCAGCTTCAAGCGGAGAAAAGCAGAGCGCAAACGCCTGACGAACTGTGGGATGAGCTCAAAAAGGCGGCCAAGATACTGTATGAGACCAGACCGACGGCGGTTTCCCTTCCCAACGCCCTGCGTTACGTTATGCACCGCGGAAAGATAGCGTACTCCAACGGAGCGGATCTCGAACAGCTGAGGTTTGTGGTTATCAACGCGGCCAAGGAGTTCATCCACAACTCCGAGAAGGCCATTGAAAGGATAGGGGAATTCGGAGCAAAGAGAATAGAAGACGGAGATGTTATAATGACCCACTGCCACAGCAAGGCTGCCATAAGCGTTATGAAGACCGCCTGGGAGCAGGGAAAGAACATAAAGGTCATAGTCACCGAGACAAGGCCCAAGTGGCAGGGCAAAATAACCGCAAAGGAGCTCGCCAGCTACGGCATCCCCGTCATCTACGTCGTTGACTCCGCTGCCAGGCACTACATGAAGATGACCGACAAGGTCGTTATGGGTGCTGACAGCATAACCGTAAACGGGGCAGTTATAAACAAGATTGGAACGGCCTTGATAGCTTTGACGGCCAAGGAGCACAGGGTTTGGACTATGATAGCGGCAGAAACCTACAAGTTCCATCCCGAGACGATGCTGGGCCAGCTGGTCGAGATAGAGATGCGCGACCCGACGGAAGTCATTCCGGAGGAGGAGCTAAAAACTTGGCCGAAGAACATAGAAGTCTGGAACCCGGCGTTTGACGTTACGCCACCTGAATACGTTGATGTTATCATAACGGAGCGCGGCATAATACCGCCAAGTGCGGCCATAGACATCCTCAAGGAGGAGTTCGGCTGGGCTCTCAAGTACACCGAGCCGTGGGAGGACTGAGCTCATACTTCTTTCAAATTTTCGAGCAGTCTTGCCTTCTCTTGGGCCTTTCTTAAGTGCTCCACGGTAACTTTTGTGTAAATCTGGGTCGTTGAGAGATTTGAGTGCCCCAACAGTTCCTGAATGGCCCTTATATCCACCCCCCGTTCGAGCATGTGGGTGGCGAAGCTGTGCCTGAGCATGTGAGGGGTTACCTTTATCCCTGCCTTCCCCCCATACTTTCTTAGAAGGTGCCAGACAGTTTTGGGGGACAGCTTGTCCTTTTTCTTCCTCCTTACTTCGACGAGAAGGTATTCGCTCTCGTCTTCCCTTTCTAGGAGGTATTTTCTTATTTCCTCCGCCAGTTCGTCCGGAATTGGTACAACTCGGTCCTTTGCCCCCTTTCCTCCCCTGACCACTATAATCTTTCTTTCCAGATCAACATCTTTCTTTTTCAGATTGCACAGCTCGCTTACTCGAAGGCCGGCCCCGTAAAGGAGGAGAAAAATCAACCTGTCCCTTCTTTTTAGGGGCGGAACACTCGATATCAGCTTTCTGATTTCGTCGACCGTTAAGGCTTTCGGAAGGCTTCTTGGAACCTTTGGGGGCTTCAACTTCTCCGCCTCATCGTCCTGGCCTTCAAAGCGAAAGTACGCTCGTAAGGCCTGAACTACCAGATTCAGACTTCTATTGGAATAACCCTTCCTCCTCAGGGACGCTAAAAACCTGAGGGCGGAGCGGGCCTTTAGCTCCCCGCCCCATTCGAGATATTTCCTTACGTAGTAGGAGTACATTCTCACGGTGTTTGGACTTTTCCCCTCAAGGTCAAGATACGTTGCAAACTCCTCGACTGTCTCTTCTATGCCGCTCAAAGTCTCACCGTCACTAGTTCTCTTCTTTGCCTGCGCTCAGGAGTATCTCTCTTATTTCGTTTTCTTCCTTGGAGGTTTCCTGGACATTCTCTTCCTGGGGTTTGGTTTCTGGTGTGGTCGTTTCCCGGGTTATCTCTTTGGATATGACCAATCCGAGGTAGACCGTCTTCAGAAGCTCTTCAATGGCTTCTTCTTCCTCGGCGTAGATGTATCCCTGACCCACGACTATTTTGCCGTTCAGCCCAAGTTTTTCGACTGCCAGGGCAAGGTACTCCTCGGGGGGAACCCCCTCGGCCGGGAACAATGCCTTCCATGCATCCTCTATTTTTACCGGTTTGGTTTTCTTTTCCAGGAGGGTTTGAAGTGTCTCGTTTTCCTGCTTGACGTTTAGGTATTCGTTCCTGAGCTCCTCGTATTTTGCCTTGAGCTCCTCGTACTCCTTTCTCAGTTTTTCATATTCTCTGGAGAGCTCGTCGTAGTTCCCCTTCAGGTCCAGGTACTGGTTCCTCAGGTTCATGTACTCTGGAAGGACGTTCAGGCTTTTGAGTCCCGCCCTGACCAGTGCATTTTTAAGCTCTTTCCTCACGAGCTCAACGTCTATGTTTTCGAGATCATGACCGAGGGGAAGCTTCATCCTCTCTATGTGGCCGACCATTTCGCTCAGCTCGTTAAAAAGCCTCTCGGCCAGCTCTCTTCCTACTCTGTCTGCATCTGTGGCTATTATGAGAAGGTCTGCGCCTGCTGCCGCGCTCTTGGCTATCTCGATGTTCGTTGTCGGAATTATTGAGGAGATCGTTATGTTGTATTCGCTTCCCAGGGCAAGCCCCTGAAGGGCCTTGCTGACGACCTCAACGTCGCTTGCGCCTTCCACGAGAACCCTAACGTCAACTATTGCCATCGTCTTCACCTTCATTGATTTTGGCATCTTCTCTTAAAAACCTTAGTTGCTAGTTAGATTTTTAAACGCTCGTCCCTACTAATTCCGGGCTCAGGGCCGGTGGCCTAGCCAGGACGGGGCGTCGGCCTCCGGAGCCGAAGGTCGCGGGTTCAAATCCCGCCCGGCCCGCCAGAATTTTCGGGCGTGTCCTGTTTTGGTGGTTATTAAAGAGTCCGACGGTTAAGTCCTTCCCAGTATCTGCCCCTCAACCTCAGGATCTGAGAGAAGTATCAGGGTGAGAGCGGAGAGGGCAAAGAGCGTTGCCCCCTGAGCCAGGACGCCCAGCATCATCCACAGTATCGAAAACATGAGGTCGAGAAAAATCAGGTATTTCCCCGCTGATACGGACCACTCCATCCCCTTCCACAGCCCGATCAGTATCACCAGATGGAGGGCTGTAATAAACGTACCGCCCGCGAGTTGCAGTCTATCGTTTATTGAGAGCGCCGTTATTCCACCAAAGTACGTTGAGATCATAAGAAGTGAGATGAAAACCGCATGTTTGGCTTCTATGGATTTCATGGGGGATCACCCTTTATATTTTCCCGCTTATAAGAAGTATCCCAAAGGCTATGAAAATAGCCCCTGCCGCCTTCTGAAGAAGCCCTTGGGGGATCATGTTTCCGATTTTCTCACCGATCAATGCCCCAATAAGGTTAACCAGAACGAGAGCGAGTGCGGATCCGATAAAAGCTTTTTCCCATCCATACTTTGTTGCAAAAAGCATGGTTGTTATCTGTGTCTTGTCCCCCAGTTCCGCAAGAAAGATGGTAACAAAAATCAAAAGGACTGCACTTTCCAATCCCGGCCACCTCACAGCTTTTCCATTGCCCTCTTTATTCGTTCAAAGGCCTCGGCTAGAAGTTCCTTTTTCGTGGCGTAGCTTATCCTTACCCAGCCTTCTCCCTGCTTTCCAAAGGCCGTTCCGGGTATCACTACTACTCCCGCCTCCTCCAGAAGCCAGTTGGCGAAGTCCTCACTCGTCATGTCTAGCTCTGGGTCGATCTTTACCCATATGTAGAACGCTCCTTTTGGTCTAAACGCTTTCAGGTGAGGTATCTCGGATAGGTACCTTAGGGCTAACTTTCTCCTTTCGGCGTAGGTTTTCCTCATCTTTTCAACGGCTTCCCAGCTTCTCTTATCGCGAAGGGCTGTTATGCCCGCTATCTGGATAAAAGATGTCACGTTTCCAACTATGTACGCGTGGAGCTTTATCATGTCCTTTATGACCTGTTCTGGTGCTATGGCAAAGCCAAGTCTCCATCCCGTCATCGCGAAGGTCTTGGAGAAACTGTTCGCGAGGACTGTGTTGTCTGGGGCGTATTTTATCATTGGGTGATGCTTTGCACCCTCGTAGAGGAAGTGTTCGTAGGGTTCATCGCTCAGGATGTATAGGTTATAATCCTCCGCTATCTGCCCAATCGCTTTGGCCGTTTCCTTGTCAAGGGTGGCACCAGTTGGATTGTTTGGATAGTTCATGACTATCATTCTGGTCCTTTTGGTTATCATCTCGACGAGCTCATCGGGATCTATCCTGAAGTTGTTTTCCTCCCTCAGCGGAATGCGGAGGATTCCGGCCTCTGAAATCTTTGCGTCCTCAACGTAACAGACGAAAGCCGGGTCCGGGATTATGACGTCATCACCCTGCTCCAGAAGGGATTCAAAGGCCAGATACGTGGCCTCGTAAGCACCGGCCGTGACTATTATGTTGTCTGGATCGACATCAACCTTATAGAATTCCTTGTAGTATTCCGCGATTGCCTCCCGGAATTCAGGTATTCCCGCGTTTGGAGTGTAGTGAGTGTAGCCTTCGTCAAGAGCCCTTTTAGCGGCCTCTTTTATTACCTGGGGGGTGTCAAAATCGGGCTCTCCGATTCCGAGGGAGATCACGTTTTCCATTTTTCTTGCCTTTTCAAAGAGTTCACGTATCTTGGAGCGCTGAATCAAGTTTATCCTACCGGCCATGAAGTATTTTCGCTTTTTATATTTCACGAATACCACCCCGGCATAATGTAGCTCCCGGGGGCACTTTTATAAACTTAACCCGGTTAATTGTCAGTTTATCCCCGATTTGAACTAAAGGGCTTCAACCAGGGCAGAGATTTCGAAGTGTTTTTTCGCCCTTTCGGGGTCACAGTTCTGCATGGGCACTTCTTTTAATCCCAGCTTTTCCAGAATCTCCTTTAGTTCTTTCTTTGATCCAAAGAAAACAAGGTAGTTAACGCCTTTTCTGAGCCCTACTTTTTTTATCGCTTCCCTTATCTGAAGTGATCCAGCGAGTCGTAGCAGGAGTTCTCCTCCAAGAGTTTTTGCACGGTTCGTTCCCCTTTCGAAGGATCTCTTCGCCAATATCGCTGAGTGTGCAACTGCCTCAAAGCAGGGTCCGTTCACTGCCTGAAGTTCGGATCCAAGATGCGGCATTAGTTTCTCAACTTCATCAACATAGACCGCAGTTACGACTACCCCTGGCACTACTTCCTCCATTGGATCACCCTATTTTCTGTTTCTGTGCGTGGCTGTGTTATAATCCTTGCCCCTTTAGTTTTAAATAATTTTTGAGTTATCCGGAATATTTTAAAAAATTTTTGAGAAAAATATTGCGACAATATTATTATGCAACCGCAAAGTATTTAACTACTTAAAGCTCTAACTAAAGTAGTGACATGCTCCACAAGGTGATACATCGCATGCCAAAAATGCGCATAATAAGTGTTCAGCTTCCACAGAGCTACATAAATGCTATGGATCAGCTCGTAAGAAGGGGGCTTTACCCCAATAGAAGCGAGGTAATTCGCACTGCCATCCGTGAATTCCTCAAGAGAGAGCTCTACTCAGAGATCCCAGAGGACGAGGGCCCTGAATATATCATAAAGTAACAAACTTCCGTCTTTAGGTTTGGAGGGGGTAGAGAGGATGGTGTTTAAACTCCTGGAACAGGCCGGAATTAAACTTGATCTGGACGAGGAAAACAAAGTAGAGAAGAAGCAGGATTTTCTTAGTGAGGAGTTTGATGAGGACTTCATAAAGATTGCAATTGTGGGTGTCGGTGGCTCTGGAAACAACACCATAACGAGACTTTACGAGTTGGGCGTTGAGGGGGCAGAGTTAATAGCGATGAACACCGACGCACAGGCCCTTAGGCACGCCAAAGCCCACAAGAAGCTTCTCCTTGGGAGGGAAATAACCCAGGGTAAGGGATCCGGCGGTGATCCAGAGGTCGGATACCGGGCTGCTGAAGCAAGTGCCCATGAGATAGCCGAAACTATTGGGGATGTGGATCTTGTTTTCATCACCGCTGGAATGGGCAACGGTACTGGAACCGGAGCCGCTCCCGTCGTCGCAAAGGTGATAAAGGAACGTGCTAGACACAACGGCCGTTTCAGGGAGCCTCTGGTTGTCAGTGTTGTCACGTTCCCCTTCAAGACAGAGGGCACTATCAGAGTGGAAAAAGCAAAGGCCGGTATAAAGGCTCTCCTCCACTATTCAGACACAGTTATCATAATCGAAAACGACAAACTTCTCAAACTCGTTCCCAACCTGCCTATAAACGCCGCCTTCCGCTTTGCCGATGAGATAATAGCCAGAATGGTCAAGGGCATAACCGAGACCATAAAGCTCCCTTCCATGGTGAACATTGACTTCGCCGACGTCTACAGCGTCATGAAGGACGGCGGTGCTGCCCTCATAGGAATCGGTGAGAGCGACTCCAAGAACAGGGCCGTTGAGGCCGTCAAGGCCGCCCTTGAGAACAAGATGCTCGACGTCAAGTTCGGAAGCGGCAACAAGGCCCTAGTTCACTTCACCGTTGGTCCGGACGTTAACCTCGGGGAGATCAATGAGGCGATGGAGATAGTCTACAACAACCTCGGCGCCAAGTCTGAGATAAAGTGGGGTGCCAGGGTCGACGAGGACATGGGTAAGGTCGTTAGGGCCATGGTCATAATGACCGGTGTTGAGAGCCCGCACATACTCGGCGGGGAGAATGCACTGCAGACGGACTCCAACATAATCGTTCCGAGATCTTCAGGGCCCCTTCCATTTGAAAAGAAAGCAACCTCTGATGATATATACAGGATCATCTCAGGGCGGGAAGATCCAGCCAGCTCTAAGCTTGAGGTTGAAGTCAGAAGGAGAATAAATAAGCTCTTTGAGCCCTACGAGTTCTGATTATTTTCAGCCTTTTGTTGTCTTTCCATTTGTGGCACTAACCTCAAAAAGATCAGTCCTGGTAGGTCGGTGATACGATGGCAGCTGTGATCAGTATAGCCAATCAGAAGGGCGGTGTTGGAAAAACAACTCTAACCTTAAATCTCGGTTACGGGCTTGCAAGGATGGGCAGAAAAGTCCTTCTGATCGATGTGGATCCCCAGTTCAATTTGACTTTTGGACTTATCGGAATGGACGTCCTAAACTACGAGACTACCAACGTTGGAACGCTGATGACAAGAGAAAGCAGTGTGGAAGAAACGATAGTTGAGATCACCGAAAACCTCCATCTCATTCCCAGTCATCTCAATTTGTCCGCCAAGGAGATAGAGATAATCAACGCTTACAACCGCGAGAGAAGACTTGAAAAGGCGATAAGCCCGGTTCTCCCCGACTATGACTACGTCCTCATAGACAATCCTCCAAGCATGGGGATATTCCTCGTTAACTCGCTAACGGCCTCTGACTATGTCCTAATCCCCCTGGAGCTCAGCTATTTCGGCGTTATAGGCATGCAGCTCATGTTTAATCTGATGGCAATGATCCGGGAAGAAACCAACGAAAGCCTGACCCTTATGGGTCTCGTCCCCAACAAGTTCACCCGCCAGACCAAGGTTCCCCAGACCAGGCTTAAGGAACTCAGGGAAACGTATCCAGATGCCCCTATACTCACGACGATCCCGAAGGCCATAGCCCTGGAGAAAGCGCAGGGCGAGGGGGTTAGTATATTTGATTACGAACCCGAAGGAAGGGCTGCCCGTGCGTTTGAGAAGCTTACTCGTGAGGTGATCTCCATTGTCGAAGGAGAGTAAAGGCAAGATTCCCAAGCTTTTTGCCGGATCGGTTAACGATCTGACCCGGCCATCTAAGCCCAAGAAGGAGAAAGAAAAAGGCGATCTCAAGCATCAAAAGAAGCAGAAAACCCTCTATATAAGCCTCGATATTAACAGAAAGCTGATTGAGCTGTACGGGGAGGAAGGGAGGAGGCAGAGCATAATAGTGGAGGACGCCGTTAACCTTTACTACTACCTCAAGCAGGCCTTGGGCGAAAAGAAATTTGAGGAGCTCATGAGCGCTGTTAGGAGGGAAGACCCCGAGTTCCTCCGGGATTACATGGGGCGTTTCCGCATCTGATTTTTGATTATTCGCAGAACTCTTCTATTATTCTCTCAATTATCTTGCTTGTCTTTGCCCTATCGCTCTTGTAAAGGTAGGGTATTCTTATTACCTCTGCCTTGATTCCGTTTTTTCTGAGTTCCTCCTTCAGTCTCTCACAGTTGAAATTCTGATCTGGGCCGATTGCTATAACGTCGGGGTTTATCCTCTTGACGAGGTTCATGTCTATCGTGCCGGGAGTTCCTATGTAGACCTCATCCACGTATTTAATCGCCCTGAGAAGTTCTGCCCTGTCCTCGGCGGGGTTTATAGGATCGCGTCTCTTCTGCATTCTGACGGTCTCGTCGTGGGCGACTATAACAACGAGTTCGTCCCCGAGTTCCTTTGCCTGTTTCAGGAAATGAATATGGCCAACGTGAAGGATATCAAATACCCCGCCCACAAGGACCCGTATCTTTTTTCTCTCTTTCTCTCTCATTTCGTCCATTTCATCCCACCGTGAGCTCCCAGATCTTGTCCTTGGCGTGGTGGATGTTCTTGACGGCCTTTCCCTTGGGCTTTTCTTTCATTGCCTTTCCGCTCATCAGCGCTATTCCAATGGCAAGCGGCCTTCCGTAGTTCTCTTCGACCACGAATACAAAGTCCCCCTCCTTTATGTTCTCGTCCGCGTCTGTTATTCCCGCAGCCATAACGTCGGCTCCTTTGAGGATATACGGAACGGCAC
Organism: Thermococcus gorgonarius; assembly: GCF_002214385.1. Lineage (NCBI taxonomy): Archaea > Methanobacteriati > Methanobacteriota > Thermococci > Thermococcales > Thermococcaceae > Thermococcus > Thermococcus gorgonarius. The sequence goes on from NZ_CP014855.1 coordinate 368,714, forward strand.
CCTCGTCAACCACAACACGCCTCGGCCACTTTCTTAGATCCTCATGGTTGGAGAGCTCGTAGAGCGCTATCACCAGGGGGAACACCAGGTCTTTTCGTCTTATGAAGAACGGTTTCCCGTTTACCAGGAGTATCTCGGTTGTTTTATCGAACTCAGCGACCTCTACCTTATCCTTTTTGTTTAACATCTTTCCCGCTATCTCCTCACCGAATATCTCGCTCATCTCTCTGAGGATGGCCTTTACCTCCTTCTTGCTGAGGGGGTGTTTGACCTTGAGCTCCATTATATCGCCCCCATTAACTCCTCATGGAATTTTCTGGCTTTTTCACGCGGATTCTTGCTCTCGTATATTGAACGACCGACTATTACGTAATCGGCTCCAGCTTCAAGGGCCTTTTTTGCGCTTCCTCCCTGCGCTCCAACACCGGGAGTCAGGATTTTTATTCCGTCCCTAAGCTTTGAGCGGATGTATGATATTCTTTCGGGCCGTGTGGCCGGAGCTATTACACCGAACGGTCTGACATCGTTGGCCAGCTTGATGAGCCCGTCTGCAACTGGCTGAATGAATTCCTCGGCACCGGGATGGCTCATCTCCACCACAATTATAACTTCTCCGAGTTCTTTCACGGCATTTACGCTGTCCCTTCCCGTAAAACCGTGAACTATCACATAGTCGGCTCCGGCCTCAAAGACTTTGCCCGCTATCAGCCTGTTGGTGTTGGGAATATCCGCCAGCTTGAGGTCAGCTATTAGGGGTACGTTGGCCGTCTCTTTCAGCTCTTTGATGACGTCCAGTCCCGCTCCCAGAATGAGGGGCCAGTTCACCTTTATTGCCCAAAGGTAGTCTGAGGTTTCCCTGGCTATTTCAAGCGCTCTCTCCCTCTCGTACACATCGAGGGCCAAAACAAGTCGCTTCATGTGTTCACCTCACCAGCGATTTGACCTCTTCCGGGATCTCCTCTCCCTTGAGAACAATTGCGACGTGATAGGCACTTTTAATGGCATCTGCAGGGTTTTCTGCCCAAGTTACAATTACGGTATCACCGTCTGAAAAATCCAGAACGTCTTCGATCCTTTCTGCGAGCTCCTCCATGGTTTCTTTCAAAGGTCTGTTGTCCTCGGGGAATACTATTTCCCCTCCTTTCACTCTGAGTATCATGGCCCCCCTTGCAAAGAATCTGATAGCCTCATCCCTTAGGTCTATGCTCTTGAATTCGGGGGCGTTCTTCACGACCAGGGCATATGCCGGCATGTTCTCAACTTTGCCCACAAAGTGGGCCTCTGAAAAGAGTTCCTTCAGTTTTTTCACAAGTTCAATTCCCTTTCTGTTCAGAAAATGTCCCCTCTGGGCGGATTCTATGATGCCTATACCGTCGAGCTTCTTAAGAAGCGTTCTTACACTGCCCTCTCCGAGATCCAAGGCCTCTGCCATCGTCTTCCTGCCGACCGGTTCCCTCAGCATGAATATAGATGCTATAAGGTCTTCGAGCGTGAATTCGGGATACGCTCCTCTCTTCCAACTCATCGATTTCCCTCCAGAACTAGTATGCCTATTCGTTAAAAAGATTTTAGCCCTCTGCCGGTAGGTGGCTCATCATCGGTCAGACGGGAGTAGATCTTCATCGGGCCATCAATTGCTGTTTTGCCAGTTGTTCCCGCCGATAGCGTTTTAGGCCCTACCTCTAAAAGCTTTTGGTGGTAGCATGATAAGGGTTGGAACGTGTGGCTTCTGCGAGGCTAAGAAACGGTACTTCCTCGATTTCGAGATTGTTGAAGTCCAGCAGACTTTCTACCGTCTCATTGATGAGAAAACCCTGGAAAAGTGGAAAAGAGAAGCCCCTAAGGACTTCACTTTCTCCATAAAAGCGTTTCAGGGAGTGACACATCCTCACACCAGCCCAACCTGGAGGAGGAGTAACGTAAGGCCTTCAAGGGATGTTGGTCTTTTGAGGCCGAACTCAACGGTTCTTCATTTCTGGAGACTGACGCTGAGGGAAGCGGAAGTTCTTGGGGCCAGGTTTGTTCTGATACAGCTTCCCAGAAGTTTCAAGGAGACCGAAGAGAGCTTCGCCAACGCGGGAAGATTCTTCAGCATGATCGACAGGGGAGATTTCGAGATAGGGGTTGAACTCAGAGGGTGGAGTGAGAGGGGAATAAAACGCTTTGTTAGGGAGTTTGACGTGATAGACGTTGCCGATCCTCTGGTGAGGATACCCCTTCATAGGGGGAACGTTAACTACTACCGTCTCCACGGGAGGTATGAGAACGGCAGGATCATTTACAATCACTCATACACGGATGAGGAGCTTGAAAAGATCCTCGAAAGGGTCCTTGGGTGGAACAGGGAGGAGAGCTTTGTCCTGTTCAACAACTCAAGTATGTGCAACGATGCGAAGCGGTTCAAAGGCCTGCTAAAGCAGCGCTTGGCGGGTTGAGTTATATCTCTTTTGGGGGAATCAGAACTCCGAATTCCGTTATTATTCCCCTGATGTACTTCCAGGGGGTTATATCGAAGAGGTAGTTCCTAACCCGGAAGCCCTGCCGGGTGTAAGGCCTTTCAATAATTTCGACCTCTTCGCTTTTCAGTTCCGGGTGGATTTTGAAGCTTTCAGCGGCTCCGTAAAACGGTACCGAGTTGTCGTGACATGCCAGCGCCAGAAGGTACGTCCCGGCTTTGTTTATCAGCGCTCCATCCTGGGTGATGTTGTCCGCTCCCACTAGAGCTAGGGTTGCCTTCTTTGAAAACAGCCCAATCTGGGCATCGGTTATAACCTCAAAAGGAACATCGAGCTTTTCCAGTTCTCTTGCCAGTGCTATTCCTTCGTAGTCAGGGTTGCTCTCCGTTAGGATAACCCGGAACCTCTTTCCTTTTCTCCTGGCCGATTTCAGTATCTCCAGAACAGCAGATGAAAACGAGTGGGTTATTATCACTTCGTTCTCGTCGATGAGCTCGCTTCCTATGTTCCCAATCTCCCGCTTCGCTTCTTCGGAGAGCTTTATGAATTCTTCGGCCTTGGATTTCACGAGGGTGGGATTGCCCGTTATCGGGATAAACCGGGTTAGATTGTAGAGGGAGGCCATCGTCATGTTGACGTTGATTATCTCCTCTCTAATTTCCTCCAATGCCTTCTCAAGTTCTTCCCCTTCCATCATTTCTGCCAGAAGGCGATAAGCTTCAGCACCTTTCTTGGCGAGCCAGCTGGCACCTCGTATTCTCTCGGCCTTCATTTCCTCTATGATCATTTTGACTTCGGTGGGCAGCATGTCCGGACACCTCAATAAGTTGGACGGCTGCTTTATCACTTTTTCCTTAGTGAACGGGGATTTATTTCACCGCCGGTGAAAACAAGGCTTAAGTATTTTACAACTGTAAAACTTTCGGTGACTGCAATGACAAAGGTCAAGGTGGGAATCAACGGCTATGGAACTATTGGAAAGCGCGTCGCCTACGCCGTAAGTAGACAGGACGATATGGAACTCACCGGTGTTACCAAGACGAAGCCGGATTTCGAGGCTTACCTGGCAAAGGAGAGAGGAATCCCCGTTTACGCCGCGAGCGAGGAGTTCCTACCGCGCTTTGAGAAGGCCGGCTTTGAGGTTGCTGGAACTCTCAACGACCTCCTCGAAGAGGTTGATGTCGTCGTCGATGCAACGCCCGGAGGAATGGGTGCCAAAAACAAGGCCCTCTACGAGAAGGCCGGAGTTAAGGCCATCTTCCAGGGTGGAGAAAAGGCGAGCGTTGCCGAGGTTTCCTTCGTGGCCCAGGCCAACTATGAGAAGGCCCTTGGGAAGGACTACGTCAGGGTTGTCTCCTGCAATACGACGGGCTTGACCAGAACGCTCTCTGCCCTGCAGGAGTACATAGACTACGTTTACGCTGTGATGATACGCCGTGCAGCAGACCCGAACGACTCCAAGCGTGGGCCGATAAACGCAATAAAGCCGACCGTTGAAGTCCCCTCCCATCACGGGCCCGACGTGCAGACGGTCATTCCGATAAACATCGAGACGATGGCATTTGTGGTTCCAACGACGCTCATGCACGTGCACAGCGTAATGATTGAGCTCAAGAAGCCCATAACCGAAAAGGACGTCATAGACATCTTCGAGAACACCACCAGGGTTCTGCTCTTCGAGAAGGAGAAGGGCTTCGACAGCACGGCACAGCTCATAGAGTTCGCCCGCGACCTGCACCGCGAGTGGAACAACCTCTACGAGATTGCCGTTTGGAAGGAGAGCATAAGCGTAAAGGGCAAGAGGCTCTTCTACATCCAGGCCGTCCACCAGGAGAGCGACGTAGTTCCCGAGAACGTCGATGCGATAAGGGCGATGTTCGAGCTGGCCGACAAGTGGGAGAGCATAAAGAAGACGAACAAGAGTTTGGGAATTTTGAAGTGATTAAAACTTTTCCGGAAGAACCTTTATTCCCTTTCTTTTTGCCAGGCTTCTGAGCTTTCTATCGAATGTGACTAGTGTTCCCTTCTCCAGAGCATGAAGCAGAACCACAACATCGTTGAACCTTGATAGTGAGATTTTCTCTCTAACCAGAAGGTTTAGGGCATTCTCGATGGTTTTGGGACTTTCACTCAGCCCCCTGAACCTGGGATCATCCATGTATCCCTTAAGAGACTCAAGCGCATCTTTGGCCGAAAAACCGTTGTTTTTGAAGAACCACACGTACTCTTGCATAACTATTGTCGGAACATACCACCTATCCAGGGACTCAAGCATGTTCTCTGCTTCACTGTGGAACTCTGTGTCCTCAAAGGTGTCATAGATGAGAACGTTCGTGTCTATGACCCCATGCATTCTTTCATGCCCTCCTCAATGGACTTCTCTATTTCCTCTGGAGTGATGTTCCTGCCCAGCTTAAGGCGTTTTCTCTGTTTCTTGAGTCTTTGAATCACTATCTTGTCTCCTTCGAGGCTAACCTCAAGAATTTCCCCTTCTTTTATCCCAAGGGCCTTTCTAATCTCCGCCGGGATAGTTATTTGATAGTTTCTCGTTACTTTTGTAATGCCCATAGTAGGTTCACCTTACTAGTAGGTTCGTGCCACTCCTATATTAAAGTTGCGAACAACGTTAAAATCCCAACTTTTTCTTTACTTCTTCAGCGCTCAGCCCCTTCACGAGCAAGTCCTTTTCCCTGCTCGTTTCGCCCTTCACTATCTCGACCTCCGCGCCGAAGAGCTTCGAGAAGAACTTCACGACCTCTTTGTTCGCCTTCCCCTCGACGGGTGGAGCCTTGATTTTGACCTTCAGCCTTCCGCGCCATTCGTCAATTCCCTCAATAGCGTTCTTTTTTGCCTTCGGCTGGACGTGGATAAAGAGGAGCGTTCCACCCTTCGTCTCCTTCAGGAACTTCATCCTATCACCCCCTTCGGGTAGGTTAAGCCCTTTAAACCCCTTTGCCTTAGTCTCCTCCATGAGAACTTTCATAATCAAGGCAAACGAGGCCCATACGAGGGCGGATTTCAGACTAAACGATCTCCCCGGGACGAGCGGAAGAATCGACCTCCTGTGCAGGGTTCTGAACTCTGCCTTTCTCCTCTCCCACGGCTTCAGAAAGAACGTTAGGGTCTGGCTTCTCCTCTACGGCCCGCCGAATCCTCCCAAGGCAATACGGTTTGAAGGACCCAAGCTAAAGGTTCGCCTGAACCCAGACGAGAGGAGCACGGCTAAGCTGATAATGAAGGTATTAAAAGCTGGTGAAGACCTCAGGGAGCCGGGAAAAGAGATTGAGGTTTATCCGGGTCTCTACGTTAGCAACAGAACCTTTGAGGACGTAATACGGCTGACCGTGAAGAATTCCGCGCTCTACTACCTCCACGAGGATGGAAAGCCAATAGGCGAGTTGAGCTTCCCCCAGAACGTTGCCTTTGTCCTTGGAGACCATAAGGGCTTGAGCAGAGAAGACGAGGCCTTTTTGGACAACATAGCCGAGAGGGTGAGCGTTGGGAGAAAAAGCTACCTCGCGTCGCACGTTGTTACCTACGTCAACATCTTTCTTGACTCCCTCCCAAATCCTCCCTAATACCTCCAGACGATCTCCGGTGGAAACTCGCCGCGCTTAAGCTTTTCGAGTATATCTCGGGCAACTGAGTGAGCGAGGTCAAAGGTTTTCCTGTCGATCAGCCCGTAGTTCAGGGCCATTTCCAGCTCGTCTTCATCGAGGAGAAAGGCCTCGCCGTTGGGGAAGACGAAGATGTCGAGGAAAAGGTCGAGCATCTCAAGCTTGCTCCCCTCGCGTTTTGTGTAGGCTAAGACGTCAATGTAGAGGCCCTTGAAGTTCCCCTCCCTATCGTAGACCTTTAGGATGTCGTAGTTCTCCCCGACGAAGGCGAAGTAGACCATTCCATAGCCGTTGTCTATCACCTTAACGCCGTTCACTTTCAAAGGGACAAGCATTCCCTCAAAGCGGGACCTGGCGACGATGACGTCTCCCAAATCGGCTATCACTTCATCGTCCCGCTCAAGGACACGGTTTGGAATTCGCTTATAGATGAGGTGGATTCTCTTCATGGTATCCCTCAAAACAGCTCGCTCAGAAGCTTTAAGGCAGTTGCGGAGCCGATGAGAAGGTAAACCCACCTGAGATTTTCGCCCCCGAGCTTCATGGCGGCCCTCGCCCCGAGCCACGCTCCAATGCACACCGGGACGAGTAGTGGGACCATTAGCGCGTAGTCTATGTTCCCACCAAGCCCGTACACAATGGCCGCGGTGAGGTTGTTGAAAAATATGAGGGTCTTCGCCGTGCCGTTGGCCCGGAGCATATCCATCCCAAAGAATGCCCTCAGGGCGGCTATAACTATGAGCGTGGAAGCTATGCCAAGGATGCCAATGTAGGCCCCGATTAAAAAACCTGCCGCCGAGATCCCCAGCCTATGGGCTTTTTTCACGGTGAATATCAACCCCTCCGGTTTGCCTTTGAGCGAAACGTAAACGCCCGCGAGGAGGAAGAGCAGGGACACCATACCCGCCGTCCTCTCGGGAAGGGAAGCAAAGAAGTAACTGCCGGCCAGGGCGCCAAGGATGGATGAGGCGATAAGGTAGGGGGCGCTTTCAGCCTCCACGGCGCCGCCGCGGTAGTACGTCACCGACGAGACGAACGTCAGCGCTGCTATAGCTACCTTTAGCGTGCCCACGGCAGTCTGGACTGGAAGGTCAAGGAAGGTTAGCAGGGAGAATATAATGATGCTCCCGCCGCTCATGAGGGAGCCGATGAACCCCGCTATCAGAGATACCATGGACAGCAGTGCGGTCTGCATATGCTTAAGTTGGTGGAACTCCTTAAATCAGTGCCGAAAATGATGCCACCAAATAATTTTCATCCTTGGAAGTCAATAGGTGTCCATGATGAGGAGGCTAGAAGACATCGAGGAGGTTTGCGAAGACATAAGAAGAGAATACCCTACTATGCCTTGGAGACGGATTGTAGGCCTTAGAAACGTTGTTGTTCATCACTACTTCGGTGTTGACCTTTCGGTGGTTTGGGTCATCGTGAGTTCTCAGCTTGAAGAATTGAATGAGGAAATTGAGAAAATCATTGAGAAGGAGTGCTAGTTCCCGAAGATTAGCTTCTTCAGCTTTTCGGGAAGCTCCTCAATCTTTACCCGCACCTGCTCCCTCGTGTCGCGGTCGCGGATTGTGACCGTGTTGTCTTCCGGCGTCTGGTTGTCTATTGTCACACAGTAGGGCGTTCCGATTTCGTCGTAGCGGAGATAGCGCCTCCCTATCGTGTCTTTCTCATCGTAGACGGCTATGAAGCCGGCCTTCTGGAGGGTTCTGAAGACGTCGTAGGCTATGCTCTTGAGCGGCTCCTTGGCAACCAGCGGGAGCACGGCCACCTCTATTGGTGCCATGTCCTTCTTGAGCCTGAGATAAGTCCTGTCCTCCTCTATAACGAGGCTGTTCTCAAGGAGCAGGTAGAACGGCCTGTCTATGCCGAAACTCGGCTCCAAAACATGGGGCACTATCTTCTCGCCCGTTATCTTCTCCTCGACTTCCCTGATTATGAAGTCGTCCTTTTCAAGCTCGTAGCCCTCGATTGTAACCCTGCCCTCCCTTTCAAGGAGCTCCACCAGCTCGCGCTTCTTCTCCTCGTCCAAGCCCTTTATCAGCTCGTTTATCCTCTTGGCGTCCTTCTTGAGCTTCGGACCGACGCGCTTCATGTTAAGACTAACTTCAAGTCTCTTCACGATTTTTGGCTCGTCGTAGTGGATAAGAACCGTTAAGTCAGCCCCGCTCTCGCGCATGTGTCTGCTGAGGTCGTAGTCGCCGCGGTTGGCTATCCCAACACACTCCACCCAGCCGAAGCGCTCGCTGTGAATTTCCGCGTCCCAGGTGTCGCGGGAGTAGTGGGCCCTCTCTTCCGGCAGCTGCTGGCGGAACCTAATCTTGCCCTCCGGGATGCCAATGTCGAGGAGAACCCGCTTCACCATCACCATGTAGTAGGCGAAGAAGGTGTTCATGATGTAGCCCTTCTTTACGGCCTCCTCGGCGGTTATCTCAATCTCTCCAAGGTTCTTGAGCTGGTGCTCTATCGGGTAGAGCCTGAGAACCTCATCTTTAACCTCGTCGAAGTGGGGATGCTCCGTTTCGTTGGGGTTGAAGAATATCTCAGCTTCCGCCTGCGTGAACTCCCTGAGGCGGAGCATTCCCTGCCTCGGAGAAATCTCGTTGCGATAGGCTTTTCCGATCTGGAAGACGCCGAAGGGCAGTTTATTTCTCGCAAAGTTGGCCAGACGCCTGAAATTGACGAACATTCCCTGTGCAGTTTCGGGCCTTAGATAACCCTTCTGGTCCCCGTATGGGCCGATTCTCGTCTCGAACATAAGGTTAAAGTACCACACGTCGCTTAGTTCGCCACCGCATTCGGGACAGCGGATGTCGTGCTCCCTTATAAGCTGGGTGAGGTGTTCGGCGCTCATTCCCTCGGTGTCTATGCCCAAAGCCTCTTCAACGAGGTGGTCTGCCCTAAACCTTGCCCCACACTTCTTACACTCAACCAGAGGGTCAACAAACTTCTCGACGTGTCCGCTCGCTATGAAGACCTTCTCAGGGGTTATATCCGGAGTCTCGACCTCGAAGAAGCCCTCCCTCTGGAAGGCCTCCCTTATTTTCTGCTCAATTTTCCTCTTTATCGTCGCACCAAGCGGGCCGTAGTCATAGAATCCGCGTGAACCGCCGTAGATTTCAAAGCTCCCCCATGCGAAGCCCCTTCTCCTCATCAGGTCCTGTAAAATCTCGTACTTGTCAGGCTTTTCTCCCATCTCTCACCACCTGAAACTGGAGTAAGGGGATTTCATAAAAAGCTTTTGGGAACACCATCGTCAGTTTGTCAAGAAAAATGGGAGGTAGACGGGAGACTTTCAGCCTCTTTCCAGCACGAGGACGCTGATTGGGGGAACCTTGATGGTTCCGGATACAATGCCTTCGGCATGATTCTCCGGCCAGACGACCTTCCACTCGCCGAGCGGGAGCTCTAGCTCTGCTGGACTCTTCCAGCTGTTCGCTATGACGAGAACCTCGTCGTTGTGCCCCCTGAAGAAGGCCATAATTCCGCCCTCAGCGGTGTAGAACCTTATGGCGCTACTCCTGAGCGCGGGAGTTTTCCTCCTCAGCTCAGCCAGTGCCCGGTAGTGGTTCAGCACGTCTCCGTTTACCTCGTTCCACTGTATAGGGTAGCGCTGCTCGTCGTAGTGGTTTTTGTCGCCGAGAAGTCCTCTCTCGTCGCCCTGAAACGTCACGGGCGTTCCCGGAAGGGTGTAGATGAGCATCGAAAGAAGCTTGAGCCGCTGGATTGACTCGTTCGTAGGAGTGTCCCCCAGTGAACCGCCACCGAGGTCGGTGAGAACCCTCGAAGTGTCGTGAGAGCTGACAATGTTGAAGCCCATAGCGACGACGTTCTCACCGTAGCTCGCGTAATAGCGTCCCATCATCTTCATTGCCGTCTCACCGCTCAGAAGGCCCTTTGCGTAGTTCAGGAGTATGTCTCTTCCGAGGGCGTAGTTCATGAGCGAGTCGAAGCGGTCTCCTTTAACCCACTCAGGCGAGAGCTTCCATATCTCGCCGACGAGGTAGGCCTCAGGGTGCTTTTCCTTGACCCTCTTCCTCAGCTCGGAGAAGAAAGCTCCGGGGTCAAGAACCTCGTTGGGGACATCGACCCTTATCCCGTCGAAGCCGAAGTCGAGCCAGTGAAGGGCGGCACCGATGAGGTATTCCCTAACCTCCGGGTTAGTGGTGTTGAGCTTCGGCAAACTGCCAATCCCCCACCAGCCGAGATAGGCGTTTCCGTCACCCAGCTTGAAGGGCCATTGCTTGATGAAGAACCAGTCCCAGTAGGGACTCGCGTTCCCGTTCTTCCAGACGTCGAGGAAGGCAGGGTTTCCGATTCCACAGTGGTTGGGCACGAAATCGAAGATTACCCGTATTCCCCTCTTATGGGCTTCATCGAGGAATTCTCTAAGCTCCTCCTCAGTTCCGAACTTCGGGTCGAGCCTGTAGTAGTCGTAGGTGTCGTAGCCGTGGGCGCTCCCTGAGAGAGTTATCGGGTTGAGGTAAATTATCGTGACGCCGAGGCTCTGCAGGTAGTCGAGCTTCTCAGTGATGCCCTTTATGTCGCCGCCGAAGTACTGGTGGCAGCAGTGGAGCGGCGTTATCGGGTCGCTCCAGTTGGAGAGTACTGGCTTTCCAGGGTTGACCTGGTTGAACAGAAGTTCGTCATGGTCGAGGGCAGGGGCATCGTTGCTCCTGTTCCCGTCCTTGAACCTGTCCGGGAATATCTGGTAGGTTATCCCGTTGCTTACCCACTCCAGCTGGGGGAAGCGGTCAACGCCGTCGAAGCTGAAGAAGGGGTTCTTGCTCGTGTTAAGGACGGCGAACCTCTCCCCATCGACCGAGTTCAGGACGATGTAATACTTAACGGGTTCAACAACTGGGATCTCGGCACGCCACATCTCTTTCGAGTTCCACCAGACCTGGAGCCTCATCGTGTAGTTCCCTCTGTCGGTCACGAGGGTGGCAGAGCCTACCGTGCCCCTCTTCACCTCGAACCTTATCACAGTCCTGTTGTCTGCGATGCTCAGGTAAGCTGGATCGCTTGGGTCAAAGTCCACGTAGAAAGCTGCACTTCCCTCAACTATTCTCACCGCGTTCTTTCCGCCGTAGCCATCGTCGACGTAGCCGTCAGCGTCCGGATCGTAGGGCCTTCCTGTGCCGTCGTCGGACATGTCCTTAACCCACTGGCCGTTGATGAAGTACTTGTACTGGTACTTGCCGGGGCCGAGGCAGACGGTTATCGTCCACGTTCCGTTTATCTCCTTCATCGGCCACTCGCCCCAGTCGTTGAAGCTACCGCGCAGGCTGACTGAAGTCACGACCTTGTTTCCGGGGTCGTATGTGAAGGTCACGGGTACTTTACCCGAGGGGCAGCCCTTATCTGAACCTGTGTAAATCGGAGAGTAGTTGCCCTTCGGAGGTTCAAGTCCTCTCTTCGGAGGGGCTGTGATTGTAGTGGTTGGCGATAGGCTTTGGGAAGTTGTGGTTGAGAGAGGAGTTGATGTCGTCGAAGTCCGGGATTGAGACACCGGAGTTCCGGAAGAGGACGTAGTCGTTGGGCTTGTCGTAGGTGCAGTAGAAGTCGTGGTTGGCAAGGTACTTCGGGAAGTTGTGTTCACAAGACTCTCAGTTGATGTCGTAGAAATCTCGGATTGGGTTATGCAGCCGCTAGCTATCGCGGCCAGAACGAGCAGGACGAGCAAGAGGCCAGCTCTTTTCATGCTTTCACCTTAATCACCCTCAGTGATACAGACTTATATGCCTTTCTCAGATCGGGTAGTTCTGGAAGGAAGTGGAGGAGGAAAGACATAACGGAAAGAGTTATAAACCGTTTCCCTCGTTAAGGCTATGAGCTTTGATTGTTTGGAGGTGCGTGAAAATGGCGGAAAGACCACTCGATGTTATCCACAAGTCCCTCGACAAGGACGTGCTCGTGCTCCTGAAGAGAGGAGGAGAGTTCAGGGGAAAGCTCATCGGTTATGATATCCACCTGAATGTTGTCCTCGCCGGTGCCGATTATATCCAGGACGGCGAGGTCGTTAAGAGCTACGGTAAAATTGTCGTAAGGGGAGACAACGTTCTGGCGATTTCCCCCGTTGACATTGAGTGAACCCTCGTGAGGTGATACCATGGGAGCGGGGACGGCACCAAAGGGCAAGCGCAATAGGACTCCGACCCACATAAGGTGCAGGCGCTGCGGTAGGAAGGCCTTCAACGTCAAGAAGGGCTACTGCGCCGCCTGCGGCTTCGGTAGGAGCAGAAGGATGAGGAAATACAGCTGGTCTCACAAGTGGAAAAAGAAGAGGAACCTCTCCTACTGAGCTTTTTTCTTTTCTATTCTCGTACTCAATAGCTTCTCTATCTCATCCCAGAGCCTTTCTGCAAGTTCTCTCTTGCTCATTCTCGGGAGCCTCTTGTGGATGTCCCTGCCGACGAGGATAACTTCGTTTTCATCGCTCCCGAAGGCCTTGAGAGTGTTGGCCACAACTAAATCACTTCCTGCTCTGGATATCTGCTTCCGGGCCTCACTGATCAGCTCTTCTTCATTTAATCCGGTTTCTGCCTTGAATCCTACTAGAAAAACCTCCGGCTGGAGTTCTTTTATCCTGCTGATGATTTTGGGAGTCGGTTCAAGTTCAAGGGTTAGAATCCGGTCGCTCTTGATCTTTACTTTGCTTTTCTCCTTAACTCTAAAATCACTGACCGCTGCGGCCATGACAACAACATCGTACCTCTTTGAACTGAGCTCGGATTCTATGGCGTTCATCATTTCCTCAACGGTGTCCACTTCTATCTGCCTCTCTACGAAGCTTGGAACGCTGCTTCTGGTTCTTATCAGCGTTACCTCCGCCCCCCTCAGTTCGGCCTCCTCCGCCATGGCGACGCCCATTTTGCCGCTACTCGCGTTCGTTATGAACCTTATGGGGTCTATGTACTCTCTCGTTGCTCCAGCTGTGACGAGGACGCGTTTTCCCTTCAGGGGTTTGGGGTGGAGCTTTTTGATGACTCTGTAGACTATCTCATCTATTGACGCGACCTTTGCTTTCCCCTCTTCAAAACGCGGCCCTATGAACTCGATGCCAAGTTTCTTGAGCTTTTCAATGTTCTCTTTTATTATGGGATGGTCGTACATTGTGGAGTGCATCGCAGGGGCTATCATTATCGGCGTGTGAGAAAAAGCAGTTGTCACGACGGTTGTAACGGGTGTGTCGTCTATTCCGTTGGCTATCTTTGAGATCGTGTTTGCCGTTGCTGGACAGACAAGAATTAGGTCGGCTTTGTTCTCATGCTCCCCGGCCAGTTCCACATGCTCGATAAACCCGGTTATCTCTGTAACAACAGGATTTCCAGTTGCGAACTCCATGGCATAAGGATGTATTATCTTGGTCGCGTTTGGCGTCATGACTGCGTGAACCTCAGCACCGTGCCTTATTAGCTCCCTTGCCAGCTTAACGCATTCAACTGCCGCTATGCTCCCAGAAATTGCAAGCACTATCTTTTTTCCAACCAGCTTTCTGCTCTTCGAGGCATGTATAAGTTTGATGTGGTGTAGCATGATATCACCATAGAACAGTGGGGGAAGGACATTTAAAACCTGCCCTGAACTGGCTGTGCTCTCAGGGGAGACTTTACGATTATCTTAATCATGTTGGGGTCATCAACTATCTTGGTGTTTGAGGGGTCCTCCAGGGTAAAGGGGCCAATTTGAGACTTCAGGATGGCTCTAATAACGTCTTCTGAGCACTCTCTTCCCGTTATGATAGTAACCTTTGAGGGGGATCCTCGGGTCAAAGTCAAACTCCATAAAAACAACAACTGGATACCTTGAGTCCCCGATCTCCAGGGGAACCAGAAAGGCCTGATTAATTTTTTCTAGGTGTTTCTCACTATAAACTATGCTTATTTCAACTTTCTCTTTGAGAATCCTTGCAAGATCGAGGAGGGTTTCCTCCATTCCAACATCGGGAACTACAAGTCTGATTGAAAAAGTCTCCCTATCTTCGTTTAGAAAGAGCCAGCGAATAAAAATCCCTTTCTCAACCAGGAGGTCCATTACAGTGTTCAGTGAATTTACTGGTATTTCAAAGTCTAGCTCTGGCATTAAGCAACCCTCCTGCTTTGCTAGTTCTTTTTAAAATATTTTAAAACTTTTGTCTTTGATTTTCTTGTAACAAATATATAAAGAAAACAGTACAAAACGTACATCTTCTTCCACTCAGTTCTCCCGGAGGGTCGGGCCTTATTTACAGCACGGTGATTTAACCCCCATATTCAAGACGGGGGTGCCCCCCGCTTGTTAAGTTTTGGTCTTCATCGTATATAAGCTTTTTCCCGAAAATTGTGGGATTTTTAATATTTGCTAAAAACTTTTCCAATTTGATAAAAATTATTCAAGATCTCTGACTGCGTCTTCTTCGAACTTTTTAATTTCCTCTTTTGTGCCCACCCACACGACTATAACCGGCTCCACGGTTATCATTCCATCCTTAATCATGGGCTTTATCTCGCATATCGCCTTCTCTATTTTGTGTCCCCTATCAACGACTTCGATAACTACCGGAAGATCCGTTGAGAGCCTCATTATGTCCGCCGAGTGAACCCTGCTCTTCTTTCCAAACCCGTAGATTCCTCGATACACTGTGGCGCCTGCCATCCCCATCTCGCGGAGTTTCTCAACTATGGCCTTGTAGAGGGGTTTTCCATTCCAGCTGTCGTTCTCTCCTATGTAAATTTTAAGCCTGAGTGTGTTCCAGTGCTCAACCTCAACCATTAGATCACCTCCTGGCCAGAACAAAGCCCACAAAAACTAGGGCTATCGTTATTATAACGTTTGCCAGAATGTTTAGGGTTGCGAGTAGATATTCCCGGTCGCGGATTAGAGAGAAAGTCTCGTATGAAAACGTTGAAAACGTGCTTAAAGCGCCACAGAATCCCGTTCCAAAGAAGGCCCTCCATGAGCTGGGTACATCAATCCCCCAGAACAGGAGACCGTAGATATACCCCAAGAGCAAGCTGGCCGCACTGTTTACCATCAGCGTACCCAGAGGGAAGCCTTTGTAGACTGGGAGAAGCCCCGAGATATAGAATCTGAAAAGGGCTCCAAGTGCTCCTCCTGCAGTTATTGCCAGTATTATTCTTAGGTTCATAGTGTTCACCCCTGCTTCAAAATCCACGTCAACTCGTCAATAACGGGAGGCTTAAAAAATTTTGAGTGAATTTCATACTAACTCAAAACTTCACCCGTCAATAACCCTCGAAAAGCCTCTCGGCCAGAAACCTTGGTAGGCCCGCCTCAATTATTTTTCTCGCAGCCTCTTCAACGTCGTATTCAACGCGGTGGAATTCCACGTTGTCGGGGGGCTCTTCTTCCGTGTCAATAGTCGCATAACTTGCCCTCCAGTCACCGTCGCGGGGCTGGCCTACCCCACCGGGGTTGATTATCCTCCTGCCGTCTATGACTTTCAGCATCGGAACGTGGGTGTGACCCACCAGCAGGTCGTCCTGCCTGACGTAGCTCAGAACTGCCTTGAACTCGCTATCGGGGAGCCATGGGAAGAGGTACTCATCAAGGGGTGCCCTAGGGGAGCCGTGGATTAAAAGGTAGCTCCGCCCCCTATCGTCAGTGAAGAGCTGCCTCACGGGGAGCCTTCTCAGAAATTCAAGGTTCTCGATGCTCATTACCCGCTGGTGCCACCTCACAGCTTCCCTCGCGTAGGGGTTGAAGCCCCAGTCGGCACCGAAAGCGACAGCGTTGTCGTGGTTTCCGCGAACGCAGAGGAAAGTTCTCTTTTCCATCTGCTTTCTCACGAACTCAACGACCTCGTTTGGAGAAGCTCCGTAGCCCACTAAGTCCCCCATGCAGAGGATTGCATCGGCTTTCTTAACTTCCTTCCAGACGGCTTTAAGGGCTTCCCAGTTTGAGTGGATGTCTGAGATGAGGGCGATGATCATGGTATCACCAGTTTAGTGTCTGGTATAATAAACTTAACCCTACTTGGAAAACGTTATTAATGCTAATGCATTTCTCTACTAGGGGAGAATGGTGAGTAAAGTACGAGAATGGATTGCAGAAGTAACTATTAAAGAGGCCATCAGAGGGATAATGTATTTCATATTTGCTGCAGTAGTACCTGCTGCAGTAGCAGTATTGTACCATAACGAGACTTTGAATTACATGATGATAACTTTGATCAGTGTAATTTTTATCATTTTGGTATTTTGGCTAATTCGAAAAGAGAACCAGAGGAGACGAGGAGGTATTTATTTCCCTTGCTTTCCGATGGATGAAGAAAGTTTGAATCATATAAAGAATATCAAAGAGTTTGGGGTTATATGGCCAATCTACATAAACCCCATAGAATATCTTGATCCAGATATCACCCTAGGAATTCGCACTCCCCACTTATACATTGGACGGCCCAAATGTCCAGAATGTGGCGCAGAACTAGAAGAAAAAAAGAGAAGATTGGGAAAAAGATACTTATGGAGTTGCCCCAATCCTCAATGCTCTTTTAAAAAAGACAGTGAAATAAGCATGTGCGTTGCAAAGAAAAAGGTGGAAAAGATACACCTAAAAAGGCTCCCAATAGGATGAATGTTTACTCCTTCTTCTGCTTTGCCTTCCACCTGCTCCAGCGGTAGAGGGCCGCCAAAGCCTTTATCGCCCTCTCCGGCTCTGGATAAGCCGGAATGCCCTCCTCGTTGAGCCTGTCAATAGCTTCTTTGGCCTCTATTCCGCCGACGATGGCAACGACGAGCGGCTTCTTCCTTCCGCTCTCGTTGTACTCGCGTATCACTATGTCCGCTAAGTCCCTCGGGTCGAGAACGGCAGTCTGGCAGTAGAGGACGGCTATGCTGTGCATATCGGGGTGGGCGAGTGCATCTCTGATAGCTCCTTCATAGCTCTCGGCCCCGGCCATACCGGTCAAGTCAACTGGGTTCTTGTAGCTTCCGAAGGGCGGCATGTGGTTTGCAAAGACCTTGAGCTCCTCCAGGTTGTCGTAGAGGTGCAGGCCTGCCTCCTCAGCGGCATCTGTGGCCATAACACCTATTCCACCGCCGTTGGTGATTATGACGAGGTTCTCGCCGGCAGGCTCAGGCAGGTTGCTCAAAGTTCTCGCATAGTCGAAGGCCTCTCCGATGGTGTAGGCCCTTATTATGCCCGCCTGCTTGAAGGCCGCGTCGTAAACCTTGTCGCTTCCGGCCAGCGAACCGGTGTGTGAGGCGGCCGCCTTTGCACCGCGCTCGCTCCTTCCGGCCTTGATGATGACTATCGGCTTTACCTTGCTGACCTTCTTTGCAGTCTCCATGAACCTCCTTCCGTCCTTGACACCCTCCATGTAGATGAGGATGGCCTTGGTGTTCTCGTCCTCCTTGAAGAACTCGAGCAGGTCGGCATCGTCTATGTCACTCTTATTTCCAACACTGACGACTGCCGAAAGACCGACTTTCTCAAGTATAGTCCAGCCCATAAGGGCTATTCCCAGAGCCCCGCTCTGGCTGATAAGAGCAAGCGGTCCGGGGAGAACGTCCGTTGGACCAAAGGTGGCGTTGAGCTTCTCGGGTGTGTACACAACGCCGAAGATGTTCGGGCCCAGGATTCTCATACCGTATTTTCTTGCGGTCTCGACGAGCTGCTGCTCGACCTTCTTGCCCTCCTCACCAAGCTCGCCGAAGCCAGAGCTGATTATCGGAAGAACCTTGACACCCTTCTTTCCAGCCTCCTCAACGACCTGTGGGACGAACTTGGCCGGGACGACGATGACAGCCATGTCAACCTCGTCGGGAACGTCGAGGATGCTCTTGTAGACGGGGAACTTCCTTCCGCTGATCTCTATCTCCCCGCCCTTTACGTTGACGGCGTATATCTTGCCCTCATAGCCGTACTCAACGAGGTTCTTCATAATGGCATAGCCTATCTTCCCGGGCTTTCCTGAAGCGCCTATAACTGCGACGCTCCTCGGCCTGAAAAGGGCTTCAATGTTTGGGTCAGCCATTTTTATCACCTCGGATGACATTCACGCTTTTACGTCTGTAAAAGGCAGTTAAAACCTTTCCCTTCTCTTTTTGCCGATGAGAAAATCGACGGAAGTTAAAATCAAAAAAGAATTTGTGATCAAGAGTTTTTGGCCAACCTAACTCAAATTGAGTCTCGGCAGGTTATACCTTTTACTGGAAATTGCTCGGAGTGTTGGTGTTGGAGTGAGAAAATCTTTAAAAGCGAACTAACAAAAAAATTAGGGTGATCTAATGGCAATACTACCTAAGCCCAAGAAAGAGCTAACGCCGCTTGAAAGCACTGCCCTCAAGTGGATGAACTTTTCTTTCGACCTGGTTGTGATAGTCTTAGCCCTTCTAACGATGGCCTATGTGATCTACGCGATATACGACCTCATTGAAATCATGTTTCATGGTTTTGACGTCGAGGAGGCGCTTCACGAGTTCCTGCTCGTCATCATACTCTTGGAGCTGTTTGAGCTTCTCACCCTCTACATAAAGGAGCACCACGTTAGCATGCGCCGTGTGGCCGAGCTGGGCGTGGTTGCCATAGTGAGGAAGCTCGTGATAACAGTTGATTACAAATCCCTCGGCTGGGAAGTCATGCTTGGAATGGCCGCCCTGATATTTGTCCTTGGCTGGATATACGTCCAGGAAAGGCGGAGGGTTTCAGAGGAGGAGAAGTTCATCGTCGAGCATGGGCTGGACCGATGATGACCCTTCCCCTCCCCGAGCGGTGAGGAGCAATCCGGTAGGCTGAGGCAAAGGCTAAATACTTCCCTTCCCTATCTTTTTCGGTGGTGAGCATGGGAGTTCAGATAGGTGAGCTTGTGCCAAGGAAGGAGATCGAACTTGAAGCTCTCTACGGGAAGAAGGTTGCGATCGATGCCTTCAACGCCATGTACCAGTTCCTCTCAACGATAAGACAGCGCGATGGAACTCCTCTAATGGACTCGAAGGGCAGGATAACCTCCCACCTCAGCGGCTTCTTTTACAGGACGATCAACCTCATGGAGGCCGGAATAAAGCCCGCCTACGTCTTCGACGGAAAGCCGCCGGAGTTCAAGAAGAAGGAGATAGAGAAAAGGAGAGAGGCAAGGGAAGAAGCCGAGGAGAAGTGGTACGAGGCCCTTGAAAAGGGTGACTTGGAGGAAGCGAAGAAGTACGCGATGAGGGCAACCCGCGTTAACGAGCAACTCATAAACGATGCCAAAAAGCTTCTCGAACTGATGGGGATTCCAGTCGTGCAGGCGCCGAGCGAAGGTGAAGCTCAGGCCGCATACATGGCCGCCAAAGGAAAGGTCTACGCCTCCGCCAGTCAGGACTACGATTCGCTCCTCTTCGGCGCGCCGAGACTTGTAAGGAACCTCACGATAACGGGAAGGAGAAAGCTCCCCGGAAAGAACGTCTACGTCGAAGTGAAGCCCGAACTCATCGTTCTGGATGAGGTTCTCAAGGAGCTCGGCATAGACAGGGAAAAGCTGATAGAGCTGGCGATTCTGGTTGGAACCGACTACAACCCCGGCGGGATAAAGGGTATCGGGCCCAAGAAGGCCCTGATGATAGTCAAGAGAACCAAAGACCCGCTCAAGAAATACCAGAAGGAGAGCGACGTTGACCTCTACGCTATAAAGGAGTTCTTTCTCAACCCGCCTGTTACCGACGACTACGAGCTGAGATGGCGCGAACCCGACGAGGAGGGGATTCTGAAGTTCCTCTGCGACGAGCACGACTTCAGCGAAGAGCGCGTTAAAACCGGCCTTGAAAGACTGAAGAAGGCGGTAAAGAGCGGAAAACAGAGAACACTTGAAAGCTGGTTCACACGGTAGTCAGGTCGTGGGGACCTTCAGGTTCAGTTTTTCGACCAGTTCTTTGTACCTGTTTCTTACCGTTACTTCCGTGACCCTTGCCACCTCGGCAACTTCCCTCTGGGTTCTGCGCTCTCCTTCCATCAAGCCCGCTATGTAGAGAGCCGCCGCAACCAGGCCAGCGGGGCTCTTTCCACTTGTTAGTCCTCTATTGTAAGCTTCCTCGAGCAGTTCTATAGCCCTCTTTCTGACCTTTTCACTCAATCCCAGTTCGTCCGCAAATTTATTGACGTAGTCGCTGGGCTTGACGAAGAGCTTCTTGGGAGTAAGGTTTAGGTGCCTCGCTATGAAACGGAAGCTCCTTCCTATCTCTTTCTTATCTACTTTTGAAACCTCTGCTATCTCGTCCAGAGTGCGTGGTATTTTGAGAAGCCTGCAGGCGGCGTAAACACAAGCAGCTATGACGCTCTCTATGGACCTTCCCCTGATGAGGCCTTTTCTAACTGCCTCACGGTAGAGCCTTGCTGCCTCTTCCTCGACGTGCCTCGGGAGGGCTAGATGGCTTGCCAGTCTGTCCAGTTCGCTTAGGGCGAAGGCGAGGTTTCTCTCGGCGGCGTCGCTCACCCTGAGCCTGGACTGCCACTTCCTGAGACGGTACATTTTCTCCCTCATTAAGCCCGTGAGGGAGCGGTCAATGCCAATGTCAGTGGAGAGTCCTTTATCATGGAGAAGAATGCTTTCGGGAGCACCAACGCGCGCCCTTTTTTCTCGCTGTGCGGGGTCGAAGGCTCTCCATTCGGGGCCCTCATCTACAACGTTCTCCTCGATAACGTAGCCACACTTGGCGCAGACGATTTCCCCCCTACTGGGGTCGTATATAAACTCTGTGGAGCCACAAACAGGACAAACCCTTCTTTTTTCCACCCCAACACCCCCACGGCGGGCCCTATCTGGATGCACCTTATAAACCTTCTCCCCTCTTGGGGATGTAGCGGAGAATCCAGACTAAGTCCTCTTTCTTGAAAGTGATCTTCTCCAGTATTCGGACATCCGGCCCGTCTTCGTCGACAACGTTGGCATACACCCACAGGAAAACCGGATCGTCATCTGATCCAACGTGAAGGTTCTTATAAAGTATATCAACTGTGCCGTCACCGTTCTTTTTGACGGAGACGGCCTTCCACGTTTCCCTGCTTACAAGGTTTCTCTGGTAGATTAGCTCAACAATGTCTCTGGCGTCCATGAGGAGGCGTCACCACCCGCTCTACCATTTTATCCTGAATTCCTTTCTAGTTCTTGCTTCTATCTGGGCCAGTATTCTCTTCAGCTTTTCATCACTTAGAGGTTCCCTTATCTGACCTGCCTGATAGAGCTGAGCTAAAAGGAGTTCAACCTGTCTGGCTAGTTCGGGCCTCACAAGTTTGACTCTCCCAAGCCTTTCCCGGGCCTCAGGAGTTAAAACCCTCCTCATTATGGCGTTGAGCTGTGCTTCAAGTTCCATCTCCTGCTTTATCGCTTCTTCCTGAGCCTTTTGCTGTTCGAGGTACTTCTTCTGAAGCTCCATGAGTTTTCGCTTTCTAATTTCCTCTATGTCTTCCGCCATTCTCTCACCTCCATGCTAAGGTTAGGGATTGGGTTAAAAATGTATTGCATCTGCGTTAGCCATTTAAAGGAGAACGGAACTAAGAGGTTGGGAGGAGGTATGGGGGTTCTCCTCAAGGGCATCATAAAGTTAATCCTCGTGATCCTCATAATCTCGGCCATCATCTACGATAATCAGACGGGCGTAATCACCGTGAAGACTTCTGTTCTCCTCCAGAAAGCGGGGATAAACACCATCGATCACGACGCCTATCTCAAGAAATACTCCGAGGCCTTTGACTGCTCAAAGCCCTACTGGAGGAATTGGGGGCCGGGAATAATCAAGTGCGACATCAATGAAAGTGAGATTAAGGCGATAATGCCCGTTGCGGAGAAGGTAAAGGGCCGGGACATCCTTGAGACAGCATGGAACCTCCACAAATGGGAAGTCGAGAACACTGAATACGACTACGAGAAATTCATGACGCTCGAAGGGGGCACCCTCCTTCCCCACGAGTTCCTTCAGAAAAAGAAAGGAGTATGCAGGGACTACGCGGTTTTCAACTACGCGGCTATGAAGGCCCTGGGTTACAGGGATATATACCTGGCCCATATCAGTATGTCAAGTTCTATTTGGGGCCACGCGGTTTTGGTCTTTAAATACAACGGAACCTACTACGCGCTCGACTGGTGGGGACCGCAGAAGATAGGCGCACATTACGCCGAGAGATGGGAGGGGAGCCTTCCGATAGTCATCTTCAACGATAAGGGCGAGGTTGTTTCGTACGTTGGGGTTACGCCATCGGAGGTAATCAACAGGCTGCCTCAGCTGACTGTGATGGTGGTTGGTATATTGCTAATTGTCCTGGTGTTAAAATACTAAACCGAAAGCTGCAAACAAGAAGCAAGAATAGAGGAGCTCAGTACTTCTTGAGCTCCGGAATCTGCTCCTCGAGCTCCTTCTTGAGTTCGGTGGCTATTTTGTCAAGGAAGCTCTGGCCCTTCGGAGTTACGACCCTTCCCTCGCCCGGAACCTTTTGGACGAAGCCAGCCTGTTCAAGCTGCTGGAGGGCCTTCCTGATTATGCTTCCGCCGGCCTTGTAGAAGTGCTCCGGAGCGTGTCCGCGGTTCTTCCTGCCGCCGTACCAGGTGCGAAGCCTCTCGATTCCGACGGGGCCGTCTATGTAGACCTTCCTGAAGACGCTAGCAACGCGGTAGTACCACCAGTCTTCCTGCTCTGGAAGTCTCTCCTTGTGCCTGCCGGTCTTGACAAACTTGGCCCACTCTGGGGGCTTTATCTCCTCAATCTCCTTGAGCTTTTCCGCGACCCTCTCAACGAGCAGGTCACCGGGAACATCATAAACCGTAGCCATCCTTCAATCCCTCCCCTTCTTGAACTTCTTCCTAAAGTTAGCGATATCGAGCCTGACTTTACGGACGGGCTTTTCTTCCCGCTTTTCTTTCGAAAGCTCCTTTCTCTGGAGCTTCCTTAAATACTTTTCCCAGCCTTCCCTCGGCTTGAACAATATAAACCTTTTGCCCCTGACCTCGATGAGCTCACTGTCCGTAAGTTCAGCCACCCTCTCCGCGAGGGCTTTTCTGTCGAGACCCGTGGAGATGAGCGCGCCCTTTCTTATCTCAACCTTTAGAATGCCGTCTTTCTCAAGCTGAGTGTTGATTTCCTCTATTACACTCTCAGCTAAACCTTTCTTGCCAATCCACGCTCGCGGTTCTATATCGTAATACCTCGCGCGGATTGCTCTCCTCACCTTACCGGGTAAGCGTTTCTCCATGACTCTCACCACTAACCCCTCGCTGGAGATGGTCTTATAAAAGTTGGCCTTTTAAAGGTGTTGGAGCGTTCAGCTAGACCCAAACTTTTCCATGAACTCAGCTGGTGTATAAACCTCGGGAAGCCACTCGAAGTGCTTTTTGTTGTTGGTAACCAGTGGAGCGTTGAGTTTTACCGCGAGCGAGCCTATCATGTAGTCCCTCGCATTCTTGGAGAAGTCCCATCGACCGAGGGCGCTTTGGACAACGATTTCCGCCGATTCCTCGTCAAAATCCATGATCTCCAGAGAGATCGATTCAAACACTGCCTTCACCTTGCTCTTGGCTTCGAGCAGTCCTTTTCTTCGCGCATACCTGTAAAGAACCTCCATGTAGACCCCTGAACTCGTCACGGGTTGAAACGGAGACTCTATAAGCCACTCAAGAAACCTTCTGTCATTGAAAACGTTGGTATCGAGTACGACTTTCACTTTTCTCCCTCCAGCTCCTTTAGAGTCCTTTCGATGCCCCTGGCGAGACCTTCTCTCGTTTCCTCTATGGTCTCGTCGATGTCTTTCATTATCTCCGTAAACTCCTGAAGGAGATCCTCAAACTTCATCAGGACATACGAATTCCCCTGGCGCACAAAGACAACCTCATCTCCTGCCTTGATCCCAAGGGCTTCCCGAACTTCTTTCGGGATCGTTACCTGGTATTTCTTCGTCACAACTGGCATTACGTTCACCATTAGGGTATTACATATTTCGGCTTAATAATACTTTCGTGGGAAAGGGTTTAAGAGACCAAACCCAAAACCACGCCGGTGGTAGAATGCTCGTCCATCATCTCTACTCGGGCGGTAAGGACTCCAGTCTGGCCGCTTGGATACTAACAAGGCTCGGCTATGAGGTAGAACTTGTAACAATCAGCTTTGGTCTTCTGGATAACTGGAGGTACGCAAGGGAAACCGCCGAAACACTGGGCTTCAGACACAGGGTTGTTTATCTGCCCGGAGAAATCCTTGAAAATGCCGCAAAGATGGCAATTAAAGACGGCCACCCAAACAACGCTATACAGTTTATCCACGAGAGGGCTTTGGAGTACGTCGCCTCGATGCCGGAAGTCGAGAGAATAAGTGACGGCACCAGGAGGGACGACAGGGTTCCGCTTCTTGACCTGCCAAAGGCCCGCTCACTGGAGGACCGCTTTGGCGTAGCCTACATAAGGCCCCTCCTCGGTCTCGGCTACAAGACGATTAGAGAACTCACGGAGAGGCTCTTCGTCGTTGAAATCCGCGAGAGTGAGCAGCTTAAGAAGGCCGACTATGAAGTAGAGCTGAGGCACCTTCTCCGCGAGAAGGGCATCGACCCGCTCACAATCTTCCCAAAGAGCCATTATCAATCGAGGGTTTTGGGCTGGAGGGAGCAACTGTGATCTTTGACCTCAAAAAGACGGTTCACGAGATGATAAGGAACGGCACCTGGAAGTTCGAGGGTGGTGTATTCTACCAGGCCCTCCGCCTTCCCAGTGGGAAACTCATCGTTGCTGGCTACGACGGTGAAGACTTTCTGCTTCCCGGCGGGCTTGGGAAAGAGGACAAAAAGTTCGCCAAGGAAAAGCTCTCCTTCATCCTCGGCCTTGACACTGACTTGGACTCCTTCTATGCGGAGATAAGCGATTCGCCCTTTGCATTCCTTGCGGAGGAGTTCCGGGGTTTAACCGTCCCTGCCGCCCCAAGCCCGTACCAGGCGCTGATGGAGGTCATAGCACAGCAACAGGTGAGCTTTGACTTCGCCCAGAAGACGATTGCAAACCTCGTGAGGCTCGCTGGAAAGCGGGTTGGAGAGGTCTACGCCTTCCCCACTGCTGAGGACATAGCGGGACTGAGCGAGGCAGAGCTTAGGGAGACGAAGCTCGGCTACCGCGCCCAGTACATAAAGAACCTGACGGCACTCTACCTTAAGGAGAAGCTCAACCTCGACCTGTGGGAGTGGAATGTGGAAGAGGCCATAAAGTACCTCACGAAGTTCAGAGGAATAGGAAAGTGGACGGCCGAGCTCTTTTTGGCCTACGGCCTGAGGAAGAATGTCTATCCTGCTGGCGACCTCGGGCTTAGAAGGGGAATAGCTAAGATCTTCGGGAAGAGAGTGAAGGACGTGAAGGAAAAAGATGTGCGGGAGATAATCGAGCCCTACGGGAAGTGGAAGGGCCTGCTGGCCTTTTACGTGACCTGCTACGACAGGAAGACGGAGCCGGAGAGGAGGAAAAAATGAGCGAGATGATTGTAGTTCTGCCAAAGGAGAGGTTCAAAGCCATCAAGGGCAAAGATATAAACGCCCTCCTCAGAGAAAACCTGCCGAAGGCGGAGGAGACACTAAAGGCCGAGCGGGAAGAGTTCCTCCGTGAGAAGGTTGCAAAACTGGAGGAAAAGCTCCGCGAGATGGAAAGTGAGATTGAAGAGCTCAGGGAGTTCTACGAGAAAGCCTTGAAGGATAAGGAGTTAATGATGTCTGAGCGCGAGGGGCTGAGAAAGGAGAACGCCGAGCTGAGGGCGAAGGTTGAGGAGAGGAGAAGTGAACTGGAGAAAGTTCACAAATCGTGAACGAATCGTTCATGGAGCGTGAACGAAATGAAGCTCATCATCAGACCCGAGAAGGGCCTTGGTAAGATCGAGGTCGAGCTAGATGAAGGGCTTGAAAGGGAAATTCTAGAGCTGGCAAAGCGCTACGGCGTTCCCCCTGAAAGGGTTATCGAGGTTGCTTTAACCCAAGAGTTCAAAGAAGCAAAGGAGAACGTTGACGAGCTTGTGAAAAAGGCCCGGGAACTTGAAAAACGGGTGTGGGAGCTGGAGACGGAGTACGCCCCGCTTAGATACAAGGCCTATGGCATCAGTGAAGATAACAAAATCCTCGCCATCGAGCTTTCTGGCCTGATAGCGGAGAACAACCAGCTGAGGCGCTTCTTAAGGCTTCCTCTGAACAGGAACCCCGAGCTGAGAAAGCTTATATCCTACTACCTCCAAGGCTAAACCGCGGATGATGACAGCGAATTGCACTGATGTTGATGACGAGGACTGGCCCTGACGCCGTCCCGGGCGGGCCGTGAGGAATCCAAGACGGGATGAGCGAAGGCGATGATATACCCTATGAGCGCCGAGCCCGTCCGGGGCGTTAAACTGCCCCGGCCTTCTCCAGGACTCTGGGAATCTCGGCAGGCTCAAGTGCGCTCTCGACCATGTAGCCCTTCTCAACGAGTATCCTTGAGATGAGCTCGTCCCTCGTGTAGCCGTCGAGCGTTTTATCGCCGTAGAACATGAGCTCTGGAAGAAGTATCAGGCCGATGTCTACCTCGGGAAGGCCTTTGACGGTTCTCAGAACGTCCCTGCCGGTGAGGAGGCCTGCCGTCCCAATGTTGCCCCCGAAGAACTCGTTCTTCACTATAACCACTGGAATCCTCGGGAAGATTCTCCTGAGCTCTGGGTATGCCAGCTCGCCGGTGAGGATGTAGGTCGGAATGGTCGGCTCAACATCAAAGGGCCCAACGTCGAGCCTCAGTTCCCCGAGGAGGGCCTTGAATACCGGCGGAATGACGACCTTTATGCCCGTTTCCTTTCCAGCTTCGAGAGCCCTTTCCTTAACGAAAACCAGCTCTTCCTTCGTGAGCGGTCTGACGTCTTTGTTGTACTTTGTTACGCCAACGGGAAACAGCCTGACCTCAGCGACATCCATCGAGGCCAGATCCCTTATTATCTCGCCTATGTCGTCAACGTTGTAGCCCGGGGTGAGGATTATGTCCGCTATGACCCTGAAGGTTCTGGCAACCAGCGGGAGAAAGTCTATAAGCCTGCCCGCAAGCGGGCTTCTCATCAGCGCAATCCTCTTCTCCTTCTTCGTCGTGTGGATTGAAATCTGCATCTCGTCGAGGCCTGCCCTGGAGAGGCTCTCAACCCTCTTCTCGTCGAGCCCAACGTTTCCAGCGGTATCTGTAACGCGAATCCACAGTTCCGGGTAGTGCTCGCTGACGTAGGCTATTCTCTTCTCAAGCTCCGGGTCGTTGAGGGTGTCGTGGAAGGAGACGCGGTAAATCATCTCTGGCGGATTCTGGCGGAGGTAGCAGAAGAGGCAGTAGCTCCCGCAGGGGCCGGCCCTGCTCGACGGAGGGATAACTACTAAATCCTCCCTCTCATCAACCCCATCGAGCTCGTACTTCGTGATCTTTCTGAGTTTAAAGTCCTCGGTGAACTCGTACATGGTGGGAACTCCGGGCAGGCTTTTAAAAGCTTGAGGGTAAAGACCTCCTGGTGATGGCATGATAATAGCGGTAACTGGCACACCCGGAGTTGGAAAAACGACGGTTTCAAAGCTTTTGGCTGAAAAGCTCGGCTATGAATACGTAAATCTCAGGGACTACGCGATAGAAAAGGGGATCGGCGAGATGAAGGGCGATGAGCTTGAGGTTGAGGTCGATGAGCTGGCCTACAACTTCGAGAAGGACTTCGCCGGAAAAGATGTTGTCGTTGACGGCCACCTGAGCCACTTCCTCAAGGCGGACCTCGTGGTTGTTCTGCGCGCCCATCCGAAGCTTGTAGGAGAGAGGCTGGAGGCGAGGGGTTATCCGAAGGAGAAAGTTGGGGAAAACGTTGAGGCTGAACTCGTTGATGTCATCCTTGTCGAGGCTCTTGAGGAAAACGAGAACGTAATCGAGGTTGACACGACCGGAAAGACGCCGGAGGAAGTCGTTGAGGAGGTTCTCGAGCTCATCAAGGAGGGCGTTAAGAGAAGGGTCGGCATCGTTGACTGGAGTGAGGTTTACGATGAGGTTGTCCCCTACCTACGCCTTTGACGCCTCTTCTTCCTCGGGATCAGCCTCACGGGGCTTCCGCAGTCGGGGCAGACCCCATCCGGGGGCATCTCCTCGAATTTTTTTCCGCAGCCGATGCAGACGTAGTTCCAGCGGATTACCCTTTTTATACCGCGCTTTAGCGTTCTGAACTCTATGCCAAGGGTTTTGGCTACGTTCTGGAGGTTGTAGTCGTCGGTGAAGAGAACTCCTTTGAGCTCGTAGGCCAGTGCAAGAACCTCCAAATCGGCCTCGCTCAGCTCGTTCAGCTCGCCCGTCCTCCTCGCGGCGTCTTTAACGGCCTCGACGCTCTCCTTCGAGGGAACCAGAACCCTGACCTTGCCCGCGCTGATCAGACCCTCCAAGAACAGCCTCGACTCCGGGTCCTTCACCTCTTCGACGACCTTGGGAGTGGTTACGCCTTCTACGTCAACGCCCTGTATGAATATCGCCGCGTCAATTACTCTGACTTTTCCGTCATCTCTCATGGTCTCAACTCGGAGAAACACTTTTTTAGATTTCCGTCGAAAGGGGGGCGGTGGGAACATGAAGGTTGACCTCAACTCCGACCTCGGCGAGAGCTTTGGGAGGTACAAGCTCGGCCTAGATGAGGAGGTTATGAAGTACATCAGCTCAGCTAACGTCGCGACCGGCTGGCACGCTGGAGATCCTCTCGTTATGCGAAAGACTGTGAGGCTCGCGAAAGAGAACAGCGTAGCCGTTGGCGCACACCCTGGCTATCCCGATTTGCTTGGCTTCGGGAGGCGGTACATGAAGCTTTCTCCAGAGGAAGCGAGGAACTACATCCTTTATCAGATCGGTGCACTTTACGCCTTTGCCAGAGCCGAAGACCTTGAACTCCAGCACGTTAAGCCCCATGGTGCCCTCTACAACGCCCTCGTGAAGGAGGAAGAGCTCGCGAGGGCTGTCATTGAAGGGATAGCTGACTTCGATAAAAAGCTCATCTTCGTGACCCTCTCCGGCTCAAGGCCTGCTGAAATAGCGGAAGAGATGGGCGTTAAGGTTGCCCACGAGGTCTTTGCCGACAGGGCCTACAACCCGGACGGAACGCTCGTCCCCCGCTCGAAACCCGGTGCTGTGATACACGACAAAGAAGAGATAGCGGAGCGCGTGGTCTCGATGGTCAAGGACGGCGGGGTTAGGGCGATAAACGGCGAGTGGATCGAGCTGAAGGCCGACACCATATGCGTCCACGGGGACAACCCGAAGGCGGTTGAAATAGCGGCCCACGTGAGGAGGGCACTTGAAGAGGAGGGAGTGAAGATAGTGCCGATGAGGAAGATAGTCCGTTAGGTTTTAAGGTCAGATGACCAAGTAAGTGTGGTGGGAGTATGGGAGTTGTGGAGGCAATTTACGAGAACGGGGTTTTCAAGCCGTTGAAAAAGCTCAACCTTCCTGAGAAGAGAAGGGTGAAGCTGATAATCCTGGACGAATTCATCAAAGACCTAGACGATGCCTTTGGGATACTAGAGGAGGACATAGATTTGGAGAAGCTCAGGAAGGAGTGGGACAGGGATGTATCTTCTTGATACCGACGTTCTGATCGATGTTCTCAGGGGTGTTGATGAAGCTAGAGAATTTTTGATAGGAGTCGTGGAGAGAGGGGCATTTATTTCCACCGTTACAATAGCGGAGCTGTTCTCGGGCAGGGAGACGAGAGATCCAATCAAGAAGGAGAAGATAACGAGGCTCCTTAGTCACTTTGAGGCCCTGCCGGTAACTCCGGAGGTGGCAATGCTCGCGGGAGAGATTAGAAGGGACTACCAGGTGTCCCTTGGAGATGCGATCATAGCCGCCACCGCGGCTGTTCATGGGCTTACCGTTGTCACTGGAAATATCAAGCACTTCGCAAGGATTGAAGGCATTTCCGTACTGAAACCTCCATACCGGTGAACCCCCATGAAACCAGAGCTAAAGCCCGCCGGTGACTCTGCCCTTCTGATCTCCTTTGGTGAGACCATAGACGAGGAGATAAACGAGAGAGTTCACGCAATAGCAAGGGCGATAGAAAAGGCAGGCTTTGAGTGGCTGGTCGAGACGGTCCCGGCTTACTCCTCGCTCTTGGTGATTTACGATCCTCTTAAAGTCACCTACGCCCAGGTCGAGGCCTCAATAAAGCCCCTGCTGAATGCCGAGGGGAGTGCCTTCGAGGGCAGGCTCGTTAAAATACCTGTGGTTTACGGTGGTAAATACGGGCCGGACATCGAGTTCGTGGCAAAACACAACGGCCTCACCGTTGATGACGTCATCGAGATTCACTCCAGGCCGGTTTACCGCGTCTACTTCCTCGGCTTCCTTCCCGGCTTTGCTTACCTCGGCGGCATGGATGAGAGAATAGCAACGCCCCGACTGGAAAAGCCTCGCCTGAAAGTTCCGGCCGGTTCGGTTGGCATAGCGGGAAAGCAGACTGGAATTTACCCCCTCGAAAGCCCCGGCGGCTGGCGGCTTATAGGGAGGACACCTTTGAGGCTGTTCAACCCTGCAAAAGAACCGCCAACCCTTCTTCAGCCGGGCGACAGGGTGAAGTTCGTGCCGATAGACGAGAGCGGGTTCAGGGAGCTGTACGGGAAGCAATGAGGTGAAGGCGTTGATTGAGCTCCTTAAAGTTCCCTCCCTTCTGACGGTGCAGGATTCTGGCAGGAAAGGCTACAGAAAACTCGGCGTCCCCGTCTCTGGTTACATGGACGATTACTCAGCGAGGATAGCCAACTACCTCGTCGGCAACCCCGGTGATGCACCCCTCCTAGAGTTCCTCCTCACCGGGCCGACGCTGAGGTTCAACGCTTCAGCAGTCTTTGCCGTTGCGGGGGACGTTGATTTGAAACTTAACGGCCTTCCAATTGAACCCTGGGAGAGCCACTGGGCGAAGAGGGGCGACGTTCTTGAGGTTGGAACTTTAAGGAGTGGCCTTTACGGCTACATAGCCTTCGCGGGCGGAATAAAGTGTGAAAAGTTACTTGGAAGTTGCTCTACTTACTCAAGGGCGAACCTTGGAAGGCCACTGAGGGCAGGGGATAGACTCACTTTGGGTTATGCCATCCTGACCGGCAGGGAGGGGCGCTATCTTCCCGGGGAGCTTAGACCGGATTATTCGGGCAACGAGAGAGAAATAAGGGTTGTCCTCGGGCCGAACCTTGAGCACTTCACCGAGGAAGGCATCGAGACGTTCCTAAGCGAGACCTACACCGTAACCCCCGAGAGCGACAGGATGGGCTATCGCCTAGACGGGCCGACAGTAGGGCACTCTCCCCTTGGAGCCGATATCGTAACCGAGCCGCTTGTGCCCGGAGCCGTTCAGGTTCCCGCAAATGGAAAGCCAATAGTGATGATGCGCGACGCTCAGACAACCGGCGGCTACGCGAAGATAGCGACGGTGATAAGTACTGATTTGCACCTCCTGGCACAGAGCAGGCCGGGGACGAGGGTGCGCTTTAAACCTGTAAACGTTGGGGAAGCCCAGAAAATCCTTAGAAGGCGCGAGAAAACGCTGGAAGCTATAAAGGCCTTTTTGGGGGGAGAGATGAGGGCGTATAAAGTGAAGGTCAGCGGGAAAGAGTTTACAGCCTTCGCGGGAAAGGTTAAATACTGACCGTTCCCCCTTTGCCCGGGTGAGGAAAATGAAGATAAAGGCGATTTCGCTCGACATAGACGGTACGATAACCTATCGGGATAGAACGCTGAGTATAGATGCCCTTAAAGTGATAAGACTGGCCGAAAGATTGGGCCTTCCGGTTATGCTCGTTACCGGTAATTCTGTCCCCTTTGCCGAAGCTGCCGCCGTTTTCATAGGCACCAGCGGGCCGGTTATAGCCGAGGATGGCGGCGCGCTCTCCCTAAAGGGCGAGGGGACAATGAGGAAGCGCGTTTTTCTCACCGACATGGACGAGGAGTGGATCCTCTGGAGCGAGCTGAAGAAACGTTTTCCGGAGGCAGAGCTGAGCTACTCAACGATGGAGCGGAAAGCCGGCCTCGTGATAACGAGGAAGGTTCCCGTTGAGGCCGTGAGGGAGCTTATAGCGGAGCTCGGACTAAATCTCGTCGCCGTTGATTCCGGCTTTGCGATACACATCAAGAAGCCCTGGATAAACAAGGGCGCCGGCATAGAGAAGGCCTGCGAGTTTTTGGGAATAAGCCCGAAAGAGGTCGCCCACGTAGGTGATGGTGAAAACGACCTCGATGCCTTCCGCGTCGTTGGCTACCGTGTTGCCATAGCTCAAGCACCTGAGAGCCTCAAGGAGAAGGCCGACTACGTTACCGAGAAGCCCTACGGCGACGGCGGTGCCGAGGCGGTAACCCACATCCTGAAGAAGTTCGGCTACCTCGGTGAGGGGGATGGTGGTCAGGAGGGCAACACTTGACGACGTTAAATCTATAGTGCACGTCCACACCGCCGGTGAAGACCTTTCTGCCCCCTCCGTGAGGGAACGCTACCTACGCGGCGGCCCGTGGATGAGCGTCGAGACCTGCTCGGTCCACCTCAACAACCTTCTCCTTGAGGGCCAGCTCCCG
The DNA here is from genome assembly GCF_002214385.1 of Thermococcus gorgonarius. NCBI lineage: Archaea > Methanobacteriati > Methanobacteriota > Thermococci > Thermococcales > Thermococcaceae > Thermococcus > Thermococcus gorgonarius. The sequence continues at coordinate 401,299 of NZ_CP014855.1, forward strand.
GTTGTTGCAGAGGTGGAGGAGAAAATAGTCGGAGAGGCAGAGGTTCTTTTCTCCGAGGAGCCCGCAGGCGGAAAAACGCGGAGGATAGCGCACCTCGACGTCATCGAAGTCCACCCGGATTTTCGAGGCCGGGGCATTGGAAGGGCGCTCGTCGGGTTCATAGAAAAGGCCGCGAGGGAAAGGGAGGCTGAGTTCATAACCACCCAGCCGGATGAGGAAGCTTTGGGGTTTTACAGAAAGCTGGGCTTTGATGAGGTCCTTTACAACGGCCTCCTCGTTGAGATTCACACCGAGGAATTCGAGCCAGTGGATGCTAAGCCCCTTCAGTTCTTCCCGTGGGAAGCCGTTAAGTCCCTCCAGCTCGTTGCCGGCCGCTTCCAGAGCTCCTACGGCATGTGGTTTTCGAGCTTCAGGGACGTCTTTGCTGGGATTCACGAGGTCGCAGAGGCCGGAAAAGCCGGAGAGTCCTACTACGTCCTAAAGCCCCTCCCTGGGAGACTTGGAAAGGCGAGCCTCTTCCTCTGGGGGCGGGAGGAGGACATCCCCAAAGCCATCGCCAGGGCCAGGGGGCTCGGCTTTGAGAAGGTTCTGACCGTTCTGGATGAGGAAACTGCGGAGGCCTTAGGGGCAGAAAAGAAAGGGAAAGTCCAGATAATAGGAAAGAGGCTCCCTTAACTTCTCAAAAACTCGAAGGCCAGGGCAACTTCCATCGCGGTGCCGAGGTAGAGAACTTCCTCATCCACGTCGAACTTCGGATGGTGGTGCGGGTAGATTATCCCTTTCTCCTCGTTCCTGATTCCCAGGGCAAGGAAGGCTCCAGGAACCTTCTGGAGGTAGAAGGCGAAGTCCTCGGCACCCATCGTCGGAGGGACGTCGCCGTATTTGAGGCCGTACTTCTCTGCCACCTTCCTCGCGAAATCAGCCATTTCAGGTGAATTTATCGTGGGTGGTGTGAGTTCTTCGATGCTCAGCTCGTACTTGGCTCCATGGGCCTTCGTCACGCCTTCCAGAATCTCGCGCATCCTCCTCTGGATGAGCTCGCCGATTTCGGGCTTGAAGAAGCGGAAAGTGCCCTTGAACTCCACCTCCTCTGGGATGACGTTGAAAGCAGTCCCGCCGTGCACACTCGTGACGCTGACAACTCCCGTCTCTATCGGCGGAACGTTCCTGCTCACGATGGTCTGGAAGGCAAGAATCGCTTCGGCCATTATCGGAATCGGGTCGACTGTCTCGTGGGGGGAAGCACCGTGGCCGCCCTTTCCGATTATTTTTCCGCCGAATATTCCCGCTCCTGCTAAGAAGGGGCCGTCCCTTATTCCTATTATTCCGCTCGGCAGATCCATCCAGACGTGAAAGCCGAAGATGGCGTTGACTCCTTCTAAGGCCCCTCCCTCGATCATCTTAACAGCCCCGTTGCCACCTTCTTCAGCAGGCTGGAAGATGAGCCTTACCCTGCCGTTGAGTTCGTCTTTGTGCTCGGCTATTATCTTCGCCGCCCCCAAAAGCATCGCCGTGTGGGCGTCGTGGCCACATGCGTGCATCTTGCCTGGGATTTTCGATTTGTATGGAACGTCGTTCTCTTCCTGGACAGGCAGAGCGTCCATGTCGGCGCGGAGTGCTATGGTTTTCCCTCCCTCTCCAATGTCGGCAATTATTCCGGTACCAATGCGCTTGATCGAGTAGCCCCACTCGCGCAGGTGTTCTTCCACGATCTTAGAAGTTCTCACTTCTTCATAGCCAAGCTCCGGGTGCATGTGGAAGTCCCTGCGCCAGGCTATTATCTCCCTTTCAATCCTCTTGGCTTCAGAAACGGGGTCGAGGCCCATGCTACCACCTGAGAAGGATGGCAAAAGGTGGATATTAACTTTTCGATGGAGGTCTTAATGCTCAGTGCCTTCCATGCTTCTCGTACCAGCCCCACTCCTTCTTTGGCCCGAAGGCCCTAACTCCCTTCTTCGCCAGGGTAATCCTGAGATCCTTGGCCATCTCCGGCGTTATCTCACCCCTCTCTTCCATCCAGTTTATTATTTCGAGGGCTTCCTCCTCGGTCTCGCATCTCCTCAAAAAGTCTATTATCGTGGGATTGTAGCCTGAAAAGTCCTGAAGTTCAAGTTCTTCGTCTTCAAGAGCCTCTTCCTCCGAAGTGCGGTAGGCTGTTATCCTGAGTTCGGGCTCGCTGTCCAGCTCTCTTGCCAGGGCAGGGAAGTTCCTCTCGAACTCCTCTCTATCGTACTCCTGCCAGGCGAAGTCATCTATAGGCTGCTTCTTTTTCTTTTCATCTACCATTCCTTACACCACTTCTAACTGGTGGTTAAGGGTTTATAAATGGTAGGCCGCAAGGGGGTTCCATGAAGGGTTCCTACTTCCTCGTGATACGGCTTGATAGGGATAGAAAAATAAAAACAAAGGCCAGAGAGTTCTTCCTGAAGGGAGGTTACTACGTCTACGTGGGTTCTGCCATGAACTCCCTTGAAAAGAGGGTTAGACGTCACTTCTCAAAGGAAAAGCGGCTTCACTGGCACATAGACTACCTCCTTAAGGAGGCCGAGCTTTTGAGGGCATATCTGGTTCCGAGCGAGGAAAGGCTTGAGGAGAAGCTGTCCATTGAAGTGGCAAAGTACGGCGAGCCAGTTGAGGGCTTCGGCGCCGGCGACGTCAAGGTGAGCACGAACCTCTACCGGTTTGAGGAGGAGCCTGACGAGGTTTTAGTGGGGATCCTGAAGAAGCTCGGCCTGGGTTGGAAAAGGGTTAAAAGTGAGAGGGAAATTAGGGAGTTCGGTGAAAGAAAATGAAGCTTCAGCTTGGGAAGGTCGAGTCTTACATCCACGAAAAACTCAAGAAAGAAAAGCTCCACTTCGTCCTCCTTGATCCAGATGATGTTTCTCCGGAAACCGCTGGAAGAATAGCGGAGATGAGCGAGGAGGTTGGCGTTGACGCTATAATGATAGGCGGCTCCACAGGGGCAGAGGGGGAGGTTCTTGACAACGTTGTTAAAGCCATTAAGGAATCCTCATCGCTACCGACGATACTCTTTCCCGGTTCCCACGGAGGGATAAGCAGGTACGCCGACGCCATATTCTTCATGAGCCTGCTCAACTCGCGCAACCCCTTCTTCATCACCGGCGCCCAGGCACTGGGGGCGTTTCAGGTGAAGCGCTACGGCATAGAGCCCATCCCTATGGCCTATCTCATCGTTGAACCCGGTGAAACCGTTGGCTGGGTTGGCGACGCAAAGCCAATCCCGAGGCACAAGCCGAAGATAGCGGCCGCCTACGCCTTAGCCGGCCAGTACCTCGGAATGAGGCTCGTTTATCTGGAAGCGGGTAGCGGTGCTCCTCAGCCCGTCCCGCCGGAGATGATCGGTTTGGTTAAGCGCGTTATCGACGTCCCACTGATAGTCGGAGGAGGCATAAGAACGGAGGAGCAGGCCAGAACTGCAGTTGAGGCTGGCGCCGACATAGTCGTTACGGGGACGGCAATAGAGAAGGCCGGTTCCCTTGAGAAAGCCAGGGAAAAACTTGAGGAACTGAACAGAGGAATAAAGGGCTAAGCTGAGAGAACTTTTACTGAAATTTTTCCGTTTTTAATTGTCCCCTTAAGCTCTTTTATGAGTCTCTGGGCATCGCTCACGAGGAGCTCAAGCCTGACCTCGCTCAGGCCCTTCGCGTTGGGCGGGAAGAAGTGTACGTCCCTAACCTTACCTCTCACCCTCTCAAGTATCGACTTCAAGATTTTTCCTCTACTCTCGTAGGGCAGGCTAAGGTTGATTTCCACGATTTGCATACTCATCACCGGTTTATTCTATGAAAAAAGGGCTATATAACCTTTTTCATGCGCCGTGGTAATGAGCTGGAAGAGTTGATATTCCTGTGGGTTATTGATGCAGGATCAGCGTTGCGGCAAACTTATATAAGAAGTGCTGCCATTTTCGGTTTTAGGTGTCGAGTATGCCGTACATCGAGAAGATTGAAATGAAGGGCTTCAAATCTTACGGTAACAAAAAAGTCGTGGTTCCGCTCTCAAAGGGCTTCACCGCCATAGTCGGCGCGAACGGTTCTGGGAAGAGTAACATCGGCGATGCCGTTCTCTTCGTTCTGGGTGGGCTGTCAGCCAAGGCCATGAGGGCAACGAGGATCAGTGACCTCATCTTCGCCGGCAACAAGGCTGAGCCTCCTGCCAAATACGCTGAGGTTGCCATGTACTTCAACAACGAAGACAGGGGCTTTCCCATAGACGAGGACGAGGTCGTCATCAAGAGGCGCGTTTATCCGGACGGGAGGAGCGCCTACTGGCTCAACGGGAAGAGGGCGACGAGGAGCGAGATACTTGATCTTTTAAGCGCGGCGATGATATCTCCGGAAGGCTACAACCTCGTTTTGCAGGGGGACATAACGAAGTTCATCAAGATGTCCCCAACCGAGAGGAGGCTCATAATCGATGAGATATCTGGAATAGCCGAGTATGACGCCAAGAAGGAGAAGGCCCTGGAGGAGCTGAAGCAGGCCGAGGAGAACCTGGCTAGAGTTGATCTCCTTATAAAGGAGGTCAAGAAGCAGCTGGACAAGCTCGAAAAGGAGCGCAACGACGCCCTCCGCTACCTAGACCTCAAGGAGAAGGTCGAAAGGGCAAGGGTAGCTCTTCTCCTGGGGGAGATAAAGAGGCTCGAGTCCCTGATAGCCGGGACTGAGGAGAGGGACGGCGTCATTGAAGGTGAAATAAAATCCGTTGAGGAGAGCCTGAAAGTCCTCATCAAGGAGATAATAGCGAAGGAGCGCGAGCTGAACGAGGTTGAGAGGGAGCTGGAGGAAAAGAGCGAGGACGGCATCCTGGAGGTCACCCGGAGGATAAGCGAGGTCAAATCCAAGATAGAGATGGCGAAGAGAAACATCGAAAACGCGGAGAAGGAGATAGAAGAAGACCAGAGACGGCTCGTCAAGGCCAAGGAAGAACTCAAAAAGGTCTCGGACGAGATAGAGAAGAGCAAGGGGGCGATAGTAAGGTGGAGCAAGAGGCGGGAGAAGCTCCTCGTAGAGATCAAGGAGAAGGAGACTGCTAGGAACAAGCTGTTGGTTAAACTCGGTGAGATAGACAGGAGTTATGCCGTCGCCAGGGAGGAGTTCGATAAGGTTGTTAAGGAGCTTGAGGATGCCAAAAAAGAGCTCTACACAAGGGAGGCAGAAGTGAATAAGTTCACGGAGGAGATAGAGAGGGCCAAAGCCAGAATAGTCCAAGCAAAGGTCAGGAAGAAGGCTCTAAAAGAGGCAATAGAGGAATCCAAAAAGGCCTTAGAAGCCAAGAGGTCTGAACTTGCCGAGATAGAGGGCAAGATGGGAAAGGCACAGAGCCGTCTTAAGAAAGCTGAGAAGGAACTTGAAGAGAAAACAAATGCATTGAAGAAGGTTGAAAAAGAGCTGGCAAGGGCGAAGGAAGAGCTGATCAAGGCAGAGGCTCAGACGGAAGTTAGGGGGAACAGGGCCGTCGAGTTCCTCAAGTCACAGCAGATTCCAGGCCTTTATGGAACCCTGGGGGAGCTCATAAGCGTTCCGGATTCGACTTACGCTATCGCCGTTGAAGTGGCCCTCGGCGGAAACTACGATAACGTTGTTGTTGAAGACGACCGTGTGGCTGAAAAGGCGATAAAGCTCCTCAAAGAGAAAAAACTGGGAAGACTGACCTTCTTGCCCCTCAACAAAATAAAACCCAGATCAATGAAGGAAAGGCCAAAGCTTGGAACTCCTGCCATGGATGTTGTTCAATACGATCCAAAGTTCAAGAAGGCTGTGGCCTATGCCCTTGGGGATACGCTCATAGTCGAGGACATGGAGGAAGCGAGAGCGGTCGGTATAGGAAACGTCAGGATGGTTACCCTTGGAGGGGAACTTCTGGAGAAAAGCGGTGCCATAACAGGTGGACATTACAAACCCAGGGGCAAGTTTGGCGTTAACGTGGATGAACTGAAGAAGAAAGTTGAGGGGCTGGAACGGGAAAAGGACGCCCTTGAATCCGCCATGAACGCCCTGAAAGCCGAAATTAGGGGCCTCGAAAATGAGCTCTTTGAGCTGCGCATGAGGAAGAGCGACGTGAACAAGGACCTGGAGGTACTCCAGAGGGACCTTGAGAGGCTTCTCCGAGAGGACAGGGGAATTGACGAAGAGATCAAGAGCGCCGAAGTGGCAATCGAATCCCTCAACGCTAAGATAGAGGAGTACCGCGGTGAGATGGCCAAACTCAGAGGCAGAATCGAGAGGCTTGAAAAGAAGCGCGAGAAGCTGAAAAAGGCCCTTGAAAACCCGGAGGCCAGGGAGCTGAACGCGAAGATCAGGGAAGTCGAAGCGGAGATAGCCAAACTCCGCGAGGAGCTCAGCAGGGTGGAGAGCAAGCTTGAGGGCCTTGAGGGCAGGATAAACGAGGAACTTCTCCCAAGGAAGGCCGATCTTGAGGAGGAAATCGAGGGCCTCGTGAACAGGATAAACGCGCTGAGGGCCAACATAAGGGAGAACGAGGAGGCCATTAAGAGGCTCGAAGGCGAGATGGAAGAGCTCAAGAAGGCCGAAGAAAGCGTAAAGGATGAACTCAAGGAGCTCCGCGAGAGGCGCGAGAGGCTCAAAAACGAAATAGTCGAGCTGAGGGAGAAGAAGGACGAACTATCAAACAAGCTCAACGAGCTCCGCATAGAGGCCAACACCCTGAAGATAAAGCTGGCCCAGTACGAGACCGAGTTGAAGGAGAAGCAGGCCGAGCTCAAGCACTTTGATGGAAAGCTCGTGAAGTCAATAAAGCCCGAGGAGATACCGGAACCTGAAAAACTCGAGGAGCTGAAGAAAGAAATCGAGAAGATGGAAGAGGAGATCCGCTCACTTGAGCCCGTTAACATGAAGGCGATAGAGGACTTTGAGGTCGTTGAGAGGCGCTACATGGAGCTCAGCAGCAAACGCGAGCAGGTTCTGGCGGAGAAGGAGAGCATAGAGGACTTCATTGCGGAGATAGAGGGACAGAAGCGCGAAGTTTTCATGAAAACCCTTAACGAGATAGCCAAGAACTTCTCCGAACTGTTCGCAAAGCTCTCACCAGGAGGAAGCGCGAGGCTTATCCTCGAGAACCCCGAGGATCCGTTCGCCGGGGGCCTTGAGATAGAAGCAAAGCCAGCGGGAAAGGACGTCAAGAGGATCGAAGCTATGAGCGGCGGCGAGAAGGCCCTGACGGCTCTGGCCTTTGTCTTCGCCATACAGCGCTACAAGCCGGCACCGTTCTACCTCTTCGACGAGATAGACGCACACCTCGATGATGCAAACGTTAAGCGCGTTGCAGACCTCATAAAGGAGTCCTCCCAGTCGAGCCAGTTCATAGTCATAACCCTCCGCGACGTCATGATGGCCAACGCGGACAAGATCATCGGCGTGAGCATGAGGAACGGGATAAGCAGGGTGGTATCGCTAAGCCTTGAGAAGGCCATGAAGATCCTTGAGGAAGCCAGGAAGAGGAGCGAGGCAGAGCACGCGGAGATGTTCGGTCACCTGGCGGGGTGAAGATGGATGGAATCCCGATTTGAAGCCGAGATAACGCCCGTTGATATACTCCTCCAGCTCGTCAAAATGGGAAAGGTCGACCCCTGGAACATCGACATAGTGGATTTAACCGAGAAATACATCAAAATGCTCCGCGAGATGCAGGAACTGGACCTCAGGGTCTCTGCCAGGGCCATTCTGGCGGCTTCCATACTGGTCAGGATGAAAACCGAGGCACTACTCAACGAAGAACAAAACCAGAATGAGGAAGAAGAGACTGAAGAGCGTGTTAGGGTCGAGGTTGAGCCGCTTGCGCCGCCCATAAGAAGGAGCGAGCGCTACTACACCTTTGACGACCTGCTGGAGGCCTTAATGGACGCTCTGGAAGAGGCCGAGAGGAGGAAACCGAAGAAGAGGAAGAAGGAGAACATCGAGGAGCAGGTCTTCGTGGTGGACGATTTCCGCGTCGACATAGAGAAGCACGTCTACAGGCTTCACAACATCGTGGTGGAGCTCTACCGGGAGAAGAAGGAGCCAATAAAGTTCTGGGAGCTCGTCTTCGACCCGAGCCCAAAGATAGTGGCGAGGACTTTCCTCTACCTCCTCTTCCTATCCAATATGGGCAAGGTCGACCTCATTCAGGAGGAGCCCTTTGGGGAGATCCTGGTCGTTCCGCTTGAGAGCTCTGAGAGTAACCAGCCAGCCTGAGGGAAGAAGCTATCTTTTCCTCCTCTTCCACACTTATCCTGTCCTCCTCAAGGGCTTTCTCCAGCAGGTACTTACCCATGAAGCACTGGACGAGAAGTGGTCAGCTTGAGCTTCCAGAGGATTAACTATCCCTTGCGCCGACTAGTTTTCTCAGATTCCTCTTTGCGTCTAGAAGATAAGGATTTTGCCAGATCCCTCTCACCCTTCTTCGCTGGCCTGAAGGTTATTGCCAGGAGGGGAGGTTCGCTTCCGATGTAGAGGGCCCTCTTTTCCCGGTTGAGGTAGAAGCAGTAAACGCCTTTGGGAACTAGGTCAAGGAATTTCCCTGGAACGGTCTTCCTCGCGAGCCTCCCATCGAAGAAGACGCACTCGTATGGATGTTTTATTCCTTCAACCCTGTTCTTAATCTCCTCCAGCGAAAGCCTCTCACAGTCGAGTTTAGCGCAGACGAGGCTCTTCCTTCCGTCCGTGAAAATCACGATCCTCCCGTTTACATCCATCCTGATCGAGCGATCCAAAAACTCCCAGAGCCTGGAATAAACCCTTTCGGGCTTCCTTCTCTTTGCGAGCCTCTTGATGAGCCTCTCCTTCGCGTGCCTCGTGAGGAGCATGCTTGCGGTTACGTTAAGGGCTTTAAACCCTTGCTGGCCTACATGGGTACCTACATATGTAGGTTCTGACTAAGGCAGAAAGTATTAAGATTTAGCGAGAAGAGAGGTGTGGTTGAAATGAAGGGTGGAATGAGGATGCTAAAATATGCCATCCTCTTCGCGGTGTTTTCGCTTATCGACGCTCTAACTACATGGATAGGCACCCATAGGGGCTTCGCTGAGGCCAATCCGGTGCTGGCGGAAAGGTTATCGAATCCCCTCCTGTTTTTCGGGAGCTTTACGCTCTTCACGCTCCTCGGGGTGGGAGTCATAGCCTTCTCGTTTTATCTGGCTAAGAGAGTCCCGGCCATGAACTACTTCCCGGCGCTCTTTGTGGCCCTGAAGGCCCTTCCTGTGCTGAACAACCTCATCCTTCTAACTGGCCTCCCCCCGCTGAAGTTAACGTTAGCGGCAACGGCCCGGTGGCTTTTGGGCTTCGCATGAGAAGCTTTTTATTCTCCGCAATCGTTTTTGAAAATATGAGCTATCTCCGCAGGGATTTAATCGAGCCTCGCGTTTACCAGGAGGTCATCTACGCGAAGTGTAAGGAGCGAAACTGTCTCGTCGTCCTCCCCACGGGATTAGGGAAGACGCTCATAGCCATGCTCATAGCTGATTATCGGCTCTCAAAATACGGCGGAAAAGCTCTCATGTTAGCTCCGACCAAGCCCCTTGCAGTTCAGCACGCTGAGAGCTTTAGAAAGCTCTTCAACCTCCCGCCGGAGAAGATCAACGTCCTGACCGGCGAGCTTTCCCCTGAAAAGAGGAGGAAAATCTGGGAGGAGAGCGTTGTAATAACTGCCACACCACAGACGATTGAGAACGACGTCTTAACCGGTAGGATTTCCCTCGAGGATGTCGTCCTGCTCGTCTTCGATGAAGCCCACAGGGCCGTCGGCAACTACTCCTACGTCTTCATAGCGAAGGAGTACCTGAAAACGGCAAGACACCCGCTTGTTCTGGGTCTAACCGCATCACCGGGAAGCGACGAGGAGAAGATAAGGGAGATAGTAAGAAACCTTGGAATAGAGCACATCGAAATAAGGACGGAAAGCTCGCCCGATGTGAAGCCTTACGTCCAGAAAATAGCCTTTGAGTGGGTCAGGGTTGATCTTCCTGGAATCTACAAGGAAGTCCGCTCAATTCTCAGGGAGATGCTGAAGGAGAGCCTCAAACCGCTCGCAAACGCTGGCCTCGTCAGTTCCGCTTCAGCGGACATACCCAAGAGGGAAGTCCTCCAGGCGGGTTCGAGGATAAACCAGGCGGTCGCTAAGGGCGACTACTCGCTCGGTTCCCTTATGAAGCACCAGGCGAAGGCGATGAAACTCCACCACGCCATAGAACTCCTTGAAACGCAGGGTTTGACAGCTTTGAGAGCCTATCTGAAAAAACTCCGCGAAGACCGCTCCAAGTCGAGCAGGGAACTCATGGAAGACCCCCGCATGAGGAAGGTGATTTACCTCCTAGTTCAGGCAAAGGAACTCGGACTGGATCACCCGAAGATGGAGAAGCTGAAGGAGCTCATAAGGAGCCAGCTTGAGAAAAAGCCCGATTCAAAGATAATCGTCTTCACAAACTACCGTGACACCGGGAGGAAAATCATAGAAGAGCTTAGGGCCATGGGAATTTCGGCAGAGCGCTTCATAGGGCAGGCGAGTAGAGCTAATGACAGGGGGATGAGCCAGAGAGAGCAGAAGGAGATACTCGATAGGTTCTCCCGGGGAGAATTCAGGGTTCTCGTGGCGACCAGTGTTGGCGAAGAGGGCCTGGACGTCCCGGAGGTTGATCTCGTGGTTTTCTACGAGCCCGTGCCTTCGGCAATAAGGAGCATCCAGAGGCGCGGAAGGACGGGGAGACACAGGCCCGGAAAGGTCGTCATCCTGATTGCGAAGGGAACGCGCGATGAGGCCTACTACTGGAGCTCGAGGAGAAAGGAGAAGGGAATGTTCGAGGCCATAAAGAAAGTTGCCAGGGAGCTTGAGAAATCAAGACCGAAAGAGGAGAGGGTTGAAATAAGGGAAAAAGCCCCGGGGAGTGTTGAGATGAGCAGGGGAAAGATAACCCCCTTGGACGCGTTCCTGAAGCCGAAACGGGGGGAGAAGAAGGAATCCCCCAAGGCGAGTGAAAGTAAAGAAGAGGAAAGTCCGAAGGCCGAAAAAGGCAAAGCTGAAGTTGAAAAGCCCACAGAGGATGCCAAGGAACTCCCAATAAAGCCGGTCTTTGTTAGGAAGCCCAAGGGCATAGTCGTCTACGTTGACTCGCGCGAGCTGAGGAGCGGCATTCCAAAGCTTTTGAAGGAGCTTGGCGCGGAAGTCGAGGTCAGGACTTTGGACGTTGCCGATTATGTTGTCAGCGAAGAGGTGGGAATAGAAAGGAAGAGCGCTAACGATTTCATACAGTCTATCATAGACGGCAGGCTCTTCGATCAGGTTGAGAGGCTGAAAAGGGCTTACGAGAAGCCGGTAATAATAATCGAGGGCGAGCTCTACGGCATAAGGAACGTTCACCCCAATGCTATAAGAGGAGCTATAACAGCGGTAACGCTCGACTGGGGTGTTCCAATTCTGTTTTCCTCGGGCAAGGAAGAGACCGCACAGTTCATCTACTTGATTGCCAAGCGTGAGCAGGAGGAGAGGAAGAAGGAGGTTCGCCTCAGGAGCGAGAAGAAGGCCCTAACTTTGGCGGAGAGGCAGCGCTTGATAGTTGAAGGCCTGCCCAACGTCTCAGCGACTCTGGCGAAGAGACTCTTGAAACACTTCGGCAACGTGGAAAGGGTTTTCACTGCCACGGAGGAGGAGTTAAAGGAGGTCGAGGGGATAGGCGAGAAAAAGGCGAGGGAGATAAGGAAGGTCATTACCGCGCCCTACGTTGAAGAGGACAAAGCTTAATAACTCCGACGGAATCATTCAAACATGCGCCCTCAAGCTGGGAAAGATTCAGTGATCTACGTTGGAGCAACTTACGTCGGCAATTTTATCGACAAGGAGGTTATATTTGACATTTTCGATGAGGCAAACCGTTATTTCAAAGAAAACGATCTTCCCATCAGGTTCGTTTACTTCGGCAAACTTGAAGTTGGCCCGGGATACCTAATAAACATCCCAACCGAGGAGGGAAACGTTAAGGGTTATCCCCTTGAGGCCGTTATTGAGGCCCTCTACGCCAAGCTAGTGTCGGAGATCCAGCGGGACAGCTCTTTCCCAGTAAACAGGATATTTGGTCTGACTACTTTTCCCCTCGTTTCCAGAAACCCTTACTTCCACATTTACGAGAAGTTCCTGGGAATACAGCAGGAAATAACAGGGATGAGGATCATGGTTCTTTCAATTAAGCCCTTTGAGTCGGATAACCTTGTCCTGGTAAAGAACCGGGTTCTTAAGGGTGTGCTCCACGAGCTCGGCCACGGCTTTGGCCTTGAACACTGTTCCAACAGGTGCGTTATGAACCCGCCCCGCGACCTTGACGACTGGGACGGGAGGCCTCTGTCCTACTGCTCATCCTGCATGAGAAACCTCAGGAGTGCCCTTCTGGCTGAGATAACCCTTAAAAAATGAAGAGGTCGGAAACGGCAGGGCTCTTCATTGCCTTGCGGCTCGCCTAGCGAAATTCTCGTCATCCCTCCTCCATCATCTAAGCCTCTGGTATGCGGCCCACATTCTCTGGACGACGGTTATCCACGCGAGTATTCCGACCAAGTAGACACCGTATTCCACGTATTTTGCCCCGGCAAGGGAAAACGCTATGATGATGAGCAGCCTCTCGGCCCTCTCAGCGATGCCAACGGCAAGCTTCCCAGATCCGGCGAGTTCAGCCCGACAGCGCTCGTAGCTCACCAGGTAGGCGCCCATGAACGTCAGGAACGCCCAGCGCCAGTCAGCCAAACCACCGAGGGCTATGCCGAACAGAAGGGCCCCGTCGCTTATCCTGTCGAGGGTGGAATCCAGGAACGCTCCGAAGCGGCTTACCTTTCCGGTCATTCTGGCTAGGGTTCCATCGAGGGCATCTATGAGCGAGCCGAGGAGCAGAACAAGTGCAGCAAGCCTCGGCTCGCGGAGGTAGAACAGGTAAGCCCCTACAAGGCTTATCAGCAGTCCCAGAACGGTTATAGTGTTCGGAGTAACGCCAATTTTAGCGAGGGGCCTCACGATCGCTTCAAGGTACCCCTTAACGTTTTCTCTGTATCTGTTGAGCACCATCCCTACCACCGCTCAGAGCTCGATAACCTTCTTCCCTCTCTCCTGGGGGATTATTTTGAGCTTCGCGTTCTTGAACTCCTTTCTAAGGCCCTCACCATCGAGGAGCCTGTCGAGGAAAACGGCCAAAGCCGCAACCTCGCTGTGGGGCTGATTGCCTACGGCCACGTTATAGTCGGCTATTTCGTAAACTTCCCGCGGAACTTTCTCGGCTCCGACTACGACCATGACGTTCATCCCCGCTTTCAGCTCCTCCCTTATCGCTGGCAGGGCGTCGTCTATGTGAATCCCGTACATCGTCAGGTGAACTATAACTCCGCCGTTTTCCTTCCACTCTCTCATTGTCTTCTTCCAGCTCGGGTTGAACTCTATTTCAAAGGGGCCTCCCCATCTTCTCACGACGTCCTCAACGCTCTCCTTAACGTGTTCATCCTCTTCTGCCGCGATTATTATCCTATCTGCCCCAAAGGCCCTCGCCGTTAAGGCGACGTGCGTTGTGATCCTCTTATCCCTCTCGGGCCTGTGTCCGAGTCTGAGTACTACTATCATGCTCCCCCTCCGGCAACCTCTTAAGGCGAGACAAATAAATCCTTTCCGGTGGTTGGGATGATAACGCTCACGACTGACTTCGGGCTTAGAGGCCCCTACGTAGGCGAGATGAAGGTCGCGATGCTCAGGGTAAACCCGAACGCGAAGCTCGTTGACGTTACCCACGCGATAACCCGGCACTCCATCGTTGAGGGCTCCTTTGTGATGGAGCAGGTAGTCAAGTATTCGTCAGAAGGAACCGTCCATGTTGGCGTTATCGACCCCGGCGTTGGGACAGAGAGGAGGGCCATAATAGTTGAGGGCGACCAGTGGCTCGTCGTTCCCGACAACGGTTTAGCCACGCTTCCAATGAAGCATATAAAGCCCAGAAGGGCCTGGGAGATAGACCTTGAGAGGATTAGGCGCTTCACGGGGTGGAGAATAAGCTCGACCTTCCACGGCAGGGACGTCTTCGGGCCGGCCGGGGCGCTGATAGAGAAGGGCGTTTCTCCAGAGGAGTTCGCAGAGGAGGTTCCCCTCGATTCTCTCGTTAAGCTCGATTTGGAGCCGAAAAAAGAGAAAGACCTCTGGCTTCTGAAGGTTATCTACGTTGACGACTTCGGGAACGTTATACTGAACCTCGAAGACTGCGGAAGGCCGAATGCAGTTGAGCTCCCGGACTTCGGCCTCAGAATCCCCTACCTGGACACCTACGGCCAGGTTAAGCCTGGCGAGCTTTTGGCCCTGCCCGGAAGCCACGACTACCTGGAGATAGCGGTCAACCAGGGGAGCGCGAGTGAAAGGCTCGGCCTCAAGGTTGGTGATGAGGTGAGGGTGAGGCTCGTTCAAAAATTTTAAACGGATAGTTCAAAAATTTTGAACATGGTCGGCTCGGGCTGAGAAGGTTTATCTACCCTTATCCAAAAATTTTAGTGGTGGATAAAATGGGGGAAATAACTGTGAGGGTTTCAGTTCCGGATGGACTTGAGGAGGTATTTAAAAAGGAGCTGAAGGCCCTTTCAGCAGGCCTCTCACGGCTGAAGAAAAAGCCATCGGTTACCGTTGATGACGTCTTCGGCATTATGCCGTCCAAGAAGTCCGCAAAAGAGATGAGGTTGGAGATGTATGAAGAGTTATTTGGTTGATTCCTCAGTCATCCTTGAGGCTCTTAAAGGCAATCCTCGGGCAAAAGACATCCTCAAGAGTCTGGGGGAGAATCCAAAATTTATAAACTCCGTGATATTCAGCGGGGTGCTTTTCATATTCCTGAAGAACATCACCGGAAAAAGCTACCTCTCGTTGAGGGGCAACAAAAAGGAATTTCTTAAGCATAGAGAGAAAATTTCCAAGCTCTACCGGTTTCTCAGGGAAAACTTTGTCGAAGTCCCATTGACCGAGGAGATAAGCGACATGGCATTTGAGTTGATGACAAAGCACGCGCTTCTTCCAAATGATTCGCTGATTCTTGCCACGGCAAAGTTCTACGGGCTAACATTGGTAACCCTTGACTCAGATTTTGAGGAACCGGCTAAAGCAGAGGAAATTTCCCTGTTTGGAGGTGAAGCTGATGGTTAAGCGCGGTCTCTTCGTCGGCCGCTTCCAGCCGGTTCACAATGGACATATCAAGGCTCTCGAATTTGTTTTCTCGCAGGTCGATGAGGTGATAATAGGCATCGGAAGCGCCCAAGCAAGTCACACTCTCAAGAACCCCTTCACGACGAGCGAGAGAATGGAGATGCTCATAAGGGCTTTGGACGAGGCAGGATTGACCAAAAAACGCTACTACCTCATCCCGCTCCCGGATATCAACTTCAACGCCATCTGGGCCACCTACGTGGTCAGCATGGTCCCGCGCTTCGACGTCGTCTTCACTGGAAACTCGCTCGTTGCCCAGCTCTTCCGCGAGAAGGGCTACGAGGTCATAGTCCAGCCCATGTTCAGGAAGGACATCCTCTCGGCGACCGAGATAAGGCGGAGAATGATAGAGGGCGAGCCCTGGGAGGAGCTTGTGCCTAAGAGCGTGGCGGAGTTCATAAGGGAAATCCACGGCGTCGAGAGGATTCAGATGCTCGCGACGAATCTTGAGAAGAACGAGAAAGAACTCCAGGCACCGATAAGGATTCCGGAGTTCTGAGGTGGGAGTTTGAACCCTAGAAAACTCTTACTTCCCCTCTATTCCCTCCTTGTTTTAATCGTTGAGCTTGTCCTTGGAATGAGCTGGAAAATCGTTGATCTCTACATGAAGACCGAGAGAATAGGTGAGGCTCCGTGCGTTGCGTTCTACTGCACTGAGCCGAGCTGGGTTCTCGCGCTAGCCGTACTGCTCTCCCCCGTTCTCCTGGGCTACCTATTCGTTGAGAGGTGGGACTTAATCAGGGGGCACGCTAAAACTCATCTTCTCTTCGGCCTCCTCGTCCTCCCAGCCGGGATGTGCGGTCTCTCCTCCGGCGGTCTCCTCGGCGTTCTGTATTCCAACGTCCTCGCCGCCGGCCTTGCGTACTACCTCCAGGATGAGCATTACAGGAGAAACCTTCCAGAACTGGCTCTAGTTTCAGTCACGTGGCTGTTCATTGGCCTCGTTTTAGCGCTCAAGCCATGGGCCTGCTGAGTGCTCACCCCTGACCGGAAACCCTTTAGGATTGAGCAAACAAATAACCACCATGCCCGGTGAAGACCTCGCCAGGGAAGTCCAGGAGCTCAAGAAGGCCCTCGAAGCGATGAGGGCGAGCTTCGAAGTAGTCTCCAAGATGGCCCAGGCATACCTCAGGCTCCTCAACGTTTATGCGGAATATGGGGGCCTGAGCATAGACGTGGTAATCCCTGAGATAAAGCACGACCCGATAGCTAGGGAGATTGTAAAGATTCTCTTCGACCTCAGGAGGGCGAACGTGAGCCAGATAGCGCGCGAGCTGAAGGGCAGGCGAGGAAAGGCCTCAAGGAACACGGTCCGGGCGAAGCTGGAGGAGCTTGAGAGGCTCGGTGTGGTGAAGAAGCTCCCTGCCGAAAGGGGCAAGGTCTACGCCCTCTCCAGGGATGTGGTCAAGAGGTGGTTAGAGCTGATCGGAATGCCGATTAGGTTTGAGCAGACTAACGAGTATTGAGGTGGTTGATATGACGAACGTTGAGGAAGTTGAGATTGAGAAGAAGGCCCCGGCCCAGCTTGAGGAACTCCTTAGGGAGCTGACTGAGGAGATGAAGCGGGCAAAGACCAAGGAGGAGCTTGAGGTACTTGAGAAGAAGGTGGAGATCGTGGAGGACCTCATAGAGGCCTACTACGGCGACAGGGACATCGAACAGGCGGCAAAGCTCATGGACAAGGTAGGACCGATGATAGAGGACATCCTTGAACCGCTGAAGAACCTCCTGAGCGAGCTCTACAGCCCTGAGAAGATGCAGGCCATGGGCAAAAGCGTGGCGGAGTTCTACAAGAACCTCGTCGAGGCAGGTATGGACAAGGAAACGGCAACCGAGCTCACCAAGGAGTACATGAAGAGCATCAACGCTCCCAAGGCCCTCCTTGAGGCATTGACTGGCCTGATGAAGGGAAAGGGTCTGCACCCGCCTCATCCACCGCACCCGCCGATGCCCCCCATGCCTCCCGAAGCACCGAGGCCGCCCAGAAGACCCGAGCATGAAGAGGAGAGGGAGGAAGAGTGAGAACCGCCCGTCCCTTTCTTAAATTTCTCTTCTTCCATCTTCCGAGAATCCTGTTTCAGGTTGCCGGCCTATTCCGGGTCATAAACCGGGGCAAGAGGGCCTTCAGGAAGGGCCTCGAGAGCGAAGACCTCCCAAAAGAGCTCGTCGAGGAGCTTCTGGGGGAGTTTGACCCCCTTGAGGGCTTTGGTCTGCGGGAGGTTTTGAGCTTTCCGAGGGGAAGGAAAAGGGGCAGGGGCTGATCAATGTCTCAGCTTCTCTTCTTGGAGATCATCACAAACATGCTTCCCGCCAGTAGGAAGAAGGCCAAACTAAAGACATAGGGCAGCGTTGCATGAATGCTCGCTAGGGCACCGGCGATAAAGGGCGCGACGATGCCGATTACCTTTCTATAGCTCGATATCGCCGCGTGGAACTCGCTCGCCCTCTCCTTTGGAATCAGCTTGAACATCCAGGCCCTGTAGAATGGGAACCAGAAGGTGGTGCCGAAGTCCCCGAGCGCGTAAACTGCTAAAACAATCCAGAACGGCGGGGATAAAGCCATTATCAGGGCGTAGAATGCGTTGAGGAGCATGCCGAAGGCAATAGCCCGGAAGCCCTTCCCCTTCGGAACGCGCTCGCTTGCGTAGGTTCCCAGAATCGAAGCCAGACTGCTGGCGACCGCCACGAGGGTCACCTCAAAGACTGTCTTTCTCAGAGTAAAGACGACGTAGTTGATGAGGACTATCTCTGGCGCGAGGGCCCATGCCAGAGTTAGCAACGCCTCAAACGCCAGGAGAAGCTTAAATTCACCCGCTCTAAACGTAAAACCCTCCGGCGTTATCCTTTCATCTTTCCCAATGCTCGGAAGGAAGAGCCAGAGGTATGCCACCGTGACGGCCGAGAAGAGGCCGAAGATGATGAAGGCCCAGCGGTAGCTCTCGGGGCCCGGGTAGACGTAGCCCAGTATGTAGCCCATAACCGGGAACGTGAGAACCCTTGCTATTTCCGGCAGGCGTAGGTGCCAGGCGAATATCTCCTCATATTTGTCCTCGGGATAGATTATCTGCTCGTAAGCCCGATATAGGGGGTAGAGCATGGTGGAGAGCTTTTCTACGGCCCTGCCTGCGAAGAGCAAAACCGAAGCGACAGCGCCCTTGGCTAGGCCGTACAAAACGTAGGCGATGCCATCGAGGACGTCAATCGCGATGAGGCCCTTCTTTATGTCCCATCGGTTGAATGCCCTGCCGAAGAGGTAGGTTAGGGGAATCGAGGCGAGGTTGACCGCTGTAAAGAACGCTCCAACTTCGAGGATGGAGTAGCCCGTCTCCATCAGGTAGAGCGGGAAGAGAATCCAGACTATCAGGCCGGGAGCGATGAGCGTGTGGTAGAGCATGTAGGCTTTAGCGTCGCGGGGGATTTCACTCCAGCGCATGTTTTCACCATCAGCTTAAACGGTTTTAGGCAGAACGTTTAAAAAGATTTAGACGCTCTTTGTTTGGGGGAGTTACAATGCGGAAAGATAAGATACTGGCCGCGCTGTTGGTGGCTCTTCTCCTCTACTCGAGCTTTGCGACCTGGAAATGGGAGGAGACCGAGAAGTCCAGGGATAATGCAATTAATGCTCTGGAGAGAGCTGCCAGCTCTGAGATGAAGTGTTTTGAATCCTCTGGCATTTTAGTTTCGCTGGCTGAGGAAAATGCCTCCAATGCAGCGCTCATCAGTTTTTCGCTAATGCTCGCGCATTGTGCATACAACCTTGAGTCCACTGCATATTCCCTCCGTTCCCTCACCAATGATCCCAAGTACTCAGATCTCGCTGCCTTTGGGGTAAGTTTGGGGATATTCTTCCGCAGGGTGGAGAACCGCTTCTGGGAATCGAGGGAGCTCGTGCTCAAGAACAAAGACCGTCTTGTAAACCTCGCCCTAACGATTGATAACCTGACGGTGGAGAGAAAGGGACTCCGGAACCTGACTCCAGAGGACATCAAGAAGCTGAAGAAGATGGCAGAGGAGATTGAATCGGGCTGATGCCTCTTTTCTTCACCTTTTGAGGCACCTGGCGTAAATCAGCGCCTCCTTATTCATTCGAGGTGGGTCTACTAAAGCGAAAGCCAACAGAGCTTCTCTCAGGCCTCTCCACTCTCCCCAAGCCTTGTCTTGTGGAACCATTCCGGCAAAGTCTTCGCTATCCCAAGGCAGGCGAGCCTTTCATCTTCGGTTTCGAGTGGTTTGATCATCATACCGACCGCTCCGGTAGTTTCTTTCTAAACACCAGCACGTTCGGCTCATCGGTCTCGTCCCAGAGGAAGAGGCCAAGCCTCCTCAGGCCTGGAAGAACGGGCTTCATTCCCCCGGGAAGCATCAGGTCGAACTCCTCCCGGCCTTTCTCCCTTGCCACCCACGCCATCGCCGGCAGCATCGCCCTTATGCACCCCAGGCCCGTTGAGAGCGGCGTGAAGGTTGCCCCGTCTCTGGTGGCGAGGAACTTAAAGTCGTTCACTTCATAGGCTTCCCCCTTCTCTCTGAGCCACTCCAGCGCTTCCTCGCTCCGGTGAACGAACTTCCAGCCGAGGGGGATTATTCCGAGGGTCAGGTCATTCATCCCAAGCTCCACCGGGTTTGGTTCCTCCGGCTGGAAGTCCTCCACCCTTGCGCCGAGGTTGAAGAACCTCGCCATAACCGAGAAGCCGTCCTTCCTGGCCATCGCTATGCTCTCTCTGTTCAGGAAGTAGGTGGCGAACTCAAGGGCCTCTATCTTTCCCTCCTCGGCTAGCCTTCTCCCGAGGTCGATCATGAAGTTCTGGATCATCCTCCCGTAGCCTCTCCCCCTGTAATCCGGGTGGACGCGGAGCCCCTCAAGCCAGCCGACCCTTCCCGGCAGGAGGGTGAGCTTTGCCGTTCCGATCACCTTTCCCTCAAGCTCAAGGACGTAGAAGTTGCCGTCTTCTACCCAATCGTCGAACACCCTCGCCAGGTAATCTTCACCGCCCCATGTCAAACGCGCTATTTCCTGGATGAAGGGCCTGTCTTCGGGTCTGGCTTCGCGGATTATCGGGTTCATGCCATCACCGTGTAACCATAATCGCCGGAGGTTTTAGGCTTTCCTCTCAGACGGACATCTTAACAGGCAAATATTTATAAAAACGGAACCCTACTCCTCTACCATGGGAGAATCGCTCAAAGGGCTGGCCAGACTGCTGGGGTATCTGAGGGGACACGCCCTCCACTTCTCGCTGGGCATGGTTATGGTACTCCTCATGTCATACACCAGCGGAGTGGTTCCCGTCCTCATAAGGGAGGCCATAGACAGGGGCGTGACTGCTGGAGACTACGGTCAGGCCCTCGAGTATGCACTCCTCATACTCCTCGTTGGCGTCCTCAACGGGGCCTTCAGCTTTGCTGGGAGGTATCTCCTCGTCAAATCGGCCCAGCATGCGGTTTACCACCTCAGGATGGACGCTTTTAGGGCAATTCAGCGGCAGAGGATGGAGTTTTTCGACAAGACCTTCTCAGGCCAGCTGATAAGCAGAATAACCAACGACACGGAGAGGATAACGAGGTTCCTCTCATTCCGGCTGAGGATGTTTGTGTACTCGCTCTTTCTGATAGCGGTCTCGCTCTACTACATGATCCGGATGAACACCCTCCTGACTGCCGTGGCCCTGGTTACCATAGGGATCGTTGTGGCCCTGAACTCGGCCTACGCGATGAAAGTCCGCCCCATCTACGACAGGATCAGGCACCAGACCGGGGTAATAGCCTCCACGGCGACAGGGACGATAGCCGGGATAAAGACGATAAAGGCCCTTTCGGTGGAGGAAGAAATCCACGAGAAGTTCGAGAGGGAGAACGAGGAGCTCTACTCACTCAACGTCGAGGCCACTAGAATAGTGGCGATATACGGAAACGCTTCCTTCCTCGTCCTTGGAATAGCGATGAGTGCGATGCTCTACTTTGGTGGAAGGGCCATCATAGTGAACACGCTGACGGTTGGAGAGCTCGCGGCCTTCCTCACGTACATGCTCACGATGACCTGGCCCCTCAGGGCGCTCGGTTTCACAATAGCCGACATCCAGAGGAGCTTGGCCGCGGCTTCGAGACTTTTTGAGGTTGTGGATTCCGCTCCCGAGAGCGTTGATCCTCCAGACGCGGTCGAGCTGAAGAACCCAAGGGGCGAGGTGGAGTTCAGGGACGTGTGGCTCACCTACCACACGGGGAAGACCGTGCTCAGGGGGCTGAGCTTTAAGGTGAGGCCCGGGGAGAAGGTCGTCATAACCGGACCGCCGGGCTCGGGGAAGAGCACGGTTCTTAAGCTGATAGCCAGGTTCTACGAGCCCGAGAGGGGAGAGGTGCTCCTGGACGGGATTGACGTGAGAAAGATAAAGACGGAGAGCCTGAGGAAGACTGTAGCCTACGTCCCGCAGGAGCCCTTCATCTTCAACAGGAGCATAAGGGAGAACATCGCCCTTGCCAAGCCGGACGCGACGATGGAGGAGATAGTAAGGGCCGCCAAGATAGCGAAGATACACGATTTCATAGCCTCTCTTCCAGAAGGCTACGACACGGTCCTCGGCGAGAAGGGGGTAACCCTTTCGGGCGGACAGAGGCAGAGGATAGCGCTGGCGAGGGCCCTGCTCCTCGATCCAAAGGTAATCCTCCTCGATGATCCTGTCTCGAACCTCGACGCCGGAACCGAGAAGCGGCTCGTGGAGGACTTGAGGGAGATACTGAAGGACAGGACGGCGTTGATAGTCTCTCAGAGGCCGTCGCTCGTAAAGCTCGCCGACAGAGCTATCGTGATGGCCGAGGGCAGAATAGTGGAGGACGGTAAACCGGAGGAGCTGGTCAGGAAAGGTGGAGCCTTCAGCGAGATGCTCAGGGCGGTGGGAGGAAATGAATGAGTCGTCGCTCTCGCTCATAGTGCGCTTCGTAAGGGAAGCCCTCTCCGAGAGGAAAACCCTCGCCATAGTGGTGGCGAGCATCATAGGTTCGGCCCTAGCCAACCTGGCCTCCCCCTACCTCCTGAGCGTGGCGATAGACCGCTACATAGTGCCCGGGAGATACGAGAAGCTAGGGTTCATCGCGGCCCTCTACCTCCTCGCCCTCGCCGGCCAGTGGTTCTTCATGACGCTCCAGACGTACTATACAGAGGTTTTCGGCCAGAAGGTTCTCAGGAAGCTCAGGAGCAGACTGCACGAGAAAGTTCTCTCAGCGAACCTCGACTTCTTCAAAGAGAAGTCTACCGGCGACCTTGTGTCGAGGATAATCAACGACACCGGCGTGGTGAACGACGTCCTCGTTTCCGGCCTGCTGGGCGGGCTCGGGAGCCTGCTGAGCCTGGCGGGCATAATAGTTGCCATGCTCATACTCGACCTCAGGCTGACCCTCGTAACCCTCACCAGCGTGCCGCTCATGGTGTTGGTTGCCTACTACTTCGGGGGAAAGATGAGGAAGGCCTACCGCGAGACGAGGAGGAAAATAGCGAGGATTTCCAGCGTGGTCGAGGAGAGCGTTGCTGGAATAGAGACGATACGCGCCTTTGGAAGGGAAGGCCAGGTCGAGAGGGAGTTCTCAGAGGCGTCGCTGGAGACGATAAAGGCCTACCTGCGGGTCGCGGTTTACATGGGCCTCTTCTGGCCCCTCATGAACATAACGAGCCTCCTCTCGGTTGTGGTGGTCATAGCCTACGGCGGCTACCTCGCCTACCAGGGGAGCGTCAGCATAGGAGTCGTCGTGGCCTTCATCCAGTACGCCCAGCGCTTCCGCGGGCCGATAAACAACGTTGTAAGCATGTATGACAGCCTGCAGTCCGCTCTGGCCGCTGTGGAGAGGATATACGGGGTCCTGGACGATGAGAGGGTGGAGGACTACAGCGGAAAACCCGTGGAAAAGCTGAGAGGCGAGATAGAGTTCAGAGACGTCTGGTTCGAGTACGAGAAGGGAAGGCCCGTGCTCAAAGGGATAAACCTCTCGATTTCCTCTGGCTCAAAGATTGCCCTCGTGGGAAGGACTGGGGCAGGAAAGACGACCATCGCGAACCTGATAATGCGCTTTTACGACCCGACCAGGGGCTCAGTCCTCTACGACGAGATCGACGGGAGGGAGATAAGCAGGAAGAGCCTGCGGAGGAGGATAGGCTACGTCCCCCAGGAGACCTACCTCTTCCCTGGGACGATAATGGAGAACATCCTTATAGCGAACCCCAAAGCGAGCGAGGAGGACGTGGTGAGGGTCTGCAGGGAGCTTGGGATCCACGACTTCATAATGAGGCTCCCCAAGGGGTACGAAACCCAGGCAGGGGAGGCCGGAAAACTGCTCTCCGTCGGGGAGAAACAGCTGATCTCGCTCGCGAGGGCGATGCTCAAGGATCCGGACGTGATTATCCTCGATGAGGCTCTCTCGAGCGTTGACCCCAAGACTGAGAGGCTCGTTCAGGACGCGATGCTGAGGCTCATGGAGGGCAGGACGAGCATAATCATAGCCCACCGCCTTGGCATAACCCGCTTCGTGGACAGGGTTGTCGTGGTCGAGGACGGGGAGATCGTTGAGGAAGGCTCTCCAGAGGCCCTACTCGAGAGGAAGGGCCGCTTCTACCGGCTCTACACCTCCCAGCTCAGCGGGGCTGAAGTGGACTGACGGTCAATGGATGGAACGCAAAATAGGCCGTGGAAGAAATGGGGATAGCTCAGACCGTACCCTTGATGGGGCTTCAGGGCAGGAATACTCTCGATGGCATCTCTAGCGGTCCTGAGGGTTAATGTGGGCAGGTGAAGGTTGTAGAGGTGGCGGTTCATGGGAGATTCCTTTATAGTTTTCTGTTCTGTTATGTATCAATAAAACATTATCTCTTGATCAGCCAACAATTTTAGAAAATTTTATGAGGGCGTTTTTGAAAAATATACTGGAGGAGATTGATATTGAAGGGTTGTCTAGAAAGAAAATAAAAAGGAACTTAAATGGTGAGGGAATCATGGGTATCCTCTCTAAATTTTTCGGCAAAAAAAATCCTATGGATGTATCCTTGGACGTATTGAGAGAAACTCAAGCAACGCTTGAGATTCAAATTAGAAAAATTGAGAATGAGATAGCCAGCATAGATCGCGAGATAGCGGCGCTCTTTGAAAGGGCAAAGAGCGCGAGGAGCAAGAGCGAAGAGCTCACCATAGCGACGAAGATAAAGACCCTTAACCAGCGCAAGAAGAACCTCCAGGCAACACACATGCAGCTCAACAAGCAGCTCATGCTCATAAGCAACCTGGCCATAATCAAGGAGAACGAGGCCATCCTGAAGGGAACGCCAACTTGGGAGATGCTCCGCAACATGTCACCGGAGGAGCTTGAGAGGAACCTGACGACCATGCAGCTGGATGCGCAGAACTTCAACGAGAACCTCAACCAGATGCTCGGCATAACTGACCAGACGCTGGGCGTTGGGGCTGACTTCGAGGAGGACGAAGAGCTGGCCGAGATAATGAAGACCATCCACGCGGTTAAAGAGGGTGAGCTCGAGCCTGAAACAGAATCAATTGTCAAGCTTCGTAGTATATTGTTAGATATCCAAAACAATTATGAGTTAGTACGTTTTAATTTGATCGAATTTTTGAGGAAAGAATTAGGATTCTCAAAAGAGACAATAGAAGAATTGTTGTATATACTTGAAGATATACTTAACGATTGGGCAAGAATCAGGGGGGCTAAGAAGATAAATTCTCAAACGTTGAATCTGCTCACTATAGAATTCTTGATTCGTTTGATCCTACCATACCTAAAAACAAAACATATACCCCCCGGGAATGAAATTAAAAATCAGCTTGAACAACTACAACAAGTGGCTTACTGTGTTAAAATTCCTAGCAAACATGAGTATTGTGAATATTTATCTCTATATGAGCAGATCTCACTATTAATGTCCCCTACAACGAGAGAATGCGTGGAGAACATTCTAAAGACTGCAAAACACGTCATTGACAATAGCACAAAGATTGCAAAAATGGACTTTTATCTACGAGTGAACCTCTGGAATGAGCTACAAGAAAAATACATGTTATATGAAAAAGGGGTGTGTGGGCAATTTCCAAAACATCTAGATCTAGTTAAGTATTTAGATAATTATATAAGAATCCACCTAGAAACGGCATTGGCATTTCTGGCTTTAACCTTCAAGGAAAATAAGGAGGAATATCCCCCAGCAATAGATAGATTTAGTGAGTCAGAGCTTCATACAATTAAGTTGATACGTGAATATGATATCTTTGGCAAATTAGAATCAGAAGAAATTATGAGGAGAATCTTGGCTAATGATGAACATGTAAAAACATTACTCAAGTTATATCCCACTATGGAGGAGCATATTATCTCATCATGCTCTAACTGGTATCTTTATTGGTATTTGATGTGTTCTTGGGAAAAACAGAAAGAGAGAATAGACAAAAAGGTGAATGAAATCTTGGATCAGTTATTAGAGCATAATCTAACTACTAACGGCTCAATGTTAAAATCAAACCCAAATCAGGAAGTTTTAGCGATACCTTTTAGAAATTTTTTTGAAACCGTTTCCATTTACTTGATAGGCACTAAAAAATTATCGAAGAGAATCTCTAAGAAGCTTTCTAATATGGCGAGAATTCTTGCAATGTCCTCTGAATTCACGCGTAGTATAGGGTGGGGATTCCTTAAGCATCTCGATAAAAAACCTAGTAGCATAACTCAGGAAGGGGAGTTATACATAGAGAACGAGATTATTCATGAAGAATTAGAGGAACTTCTAGACACCGGAAAGAGCGATGTTCTCAGCTCATTTTAATATCATTCACTTTGTTCATGTTTTGTTTTTGTAATAAAGAGTAATATATACAAGATATTGTCTCTTATATAATATTGGGGGAGCAGTTTAAAGTTCCTCTTAAATACAACATCAGAGAATTTTAGGGCAGTTCTCAATTTGTCTTTGTAGGGTTTTTTTAAATTTATCAAAATTTTAGCTTCGAAAAGTTTTCGTTGAATTTTTATTAGGTGTTCATATACATGTAACACGTTAAAATACTGGAACAACGAAAGAAAGAGTACTATCTGTAGACCTTCCATAATTAAAAATCCCTCTATCATATTGTACCTGATCAAGACTTTAAGGAGATAATAGATATCAACTATAGATTGTATAACATTGGTAGTAAAAAGAATGAGAACTGGAGACAAAAGATATAACAGGTAGGGACTATCACTAGAACTAACTTTGAAAATTTTTTGAATATTCTTTTCTATTGAAATTAAAGAGAGCATTATAATAAATAATAGTATTAAATTTAATTCCAGCACTCTCCTACTCAGTGGGTAATAGGATAAATTCAATATTGAGAAGAGAGTAAGAATCGAAATAAAAATAGTAAGTCCTCCAATTAAAAATAGAGTTTCAAAAAAAGATTTTGTGTTCTCCTTGCGTACATCCAATAAATATGAAAGATATTCTAAAGAAACACCTCTTTTTAAAAGTCTAGAAAAATATATTATCCCCCATATCACATGCATGAGATACACAAAAACAAAAAACGATACAAGAATTGAATTTGAGATTAACCAATAAACCCACTGTCTCAAATATAGCACGGATAACCCAAATGACGCCAACAACAAACTTATAGTAGTTAAAAGGAGGATATTAGGACTCTCTATTGTATCTAAGAGGGATGATATTTTCTGAAGTTCTATGTCTATAATTCTCTCTACCTCATTATCCCCCAACTTAATTTGATGACCCATAATTTAGTTATTCACAAGGTTAATTTAAAAACTTATCCTCTGTAGATCACACTGTTAGAAATGAAATTAGACAGATTATTTACGCTCTAATTCTCCTACAACATCCTCAACAAATTGGTGAGGAAGTCTATTGCATATAACTGGTGGGGCGTGTGGAGTGGGACTTCGACTCCTGGGCAGAAACCTACGACGAAGACGTTGGGGTAGAGAATTGGCTTCACACCGATTGCGGGGGTTCTAAAGCTCGTGGCGAAGATTTTCTTTTCTAGGCCCTTGAGAATGTAAGGTATCACGGCACACACCCCTAAACCCTCTCGACCACTATAACCGTCTTCCCCTCTTCCTCCTTAACCCCGAGTGCAACGCCCTTTCCTAAAACCTCGACCCAGCCGCGCTCCCAGGGTTCTCTCTTCCAGAGGATTTCCCCCTTCAGGTCGAGCTTTATCACCGCCGCTTTCCCCTCGACTTCGCCCCCAATGAGGAGACCGTCTTTGGTTGGCAGGAGCGAGGTTGCCGAGCCGTTCGGGAGCGTTACCTCCCAGTCTCTGCCCCAGACCCACAGGTCACTCCCTTTGTAGCCACCCAGAATTATTTTCCCTCCCATTTCGGCGGCCGTTAGGGCGATTCCCTTCCCGAGCTCGCTTTCCCTTATCAGTTCCCCGTTCTCAGTGAACTCAAACGCTTTAACCTTCCATTTCTCCTCCTTCACGCTTCCGACGAGGACGGGCTTACCGTTGAGTTCAAACAGGCCGGAAATCACGGCATCACCCAGAGACCTAGGGTCTTGAGCCAGAGGAGTTCGCCGTCCAGCGTGATTCTCCCGACGAAGAAGCCCCTGCCTTTCCCATCCGAGGTCTCTCCAGCGATGAAGGCCCCGCCCTCGGCTGGCAGAATGGAGTAAACGCATTCATTGCCAAGGATTTCCAGCTTTTTCTCCCAGAGGACTTCAAGGTTCCCGTTAAGCCTCGCCACGTAGCCCTTCCATCCCTCGCCGCCCTCAGGTGTGGCCTTCCCCTCAACTGCACCGCCGATGAGATAGCCGTCTTTGAGCTTTGCTATGCTGTGCCCTTCCTAGTCGTTTTTGCCTGATATGAACTTCAACTCCTTTATATCCTCCTCGTCGAGCCTTGCGAGCATTATTTTGTAGGCCTTTCCGTCGTGGACGCTCCCGACGAGCAGGTCACCGGCGAGTGCAACCGGAACCGTCTCAACGCCGAAGGAGTAGGTTTTCATCGACAGTCCCCCTTTGATGGTTTGAGTTTCCAATCAAAGAACATGGCAAAGGTTTTAAGATTTTTGCCAGTTAGTAGTAAACAGGTGATATGGATGATGAGGAAAAACCTGGCCGGGTTTCTAGTGGTTCTGCTTGTCCTTGCCCTGCTCCTCTCTTCATACTCCCTGTGGAACTGCCGGAAAGACGAGGAGAGCCTTTTGAAGGCCCTTTACTTATATGGTCTGAAAGACGCCAGAGAACTTTCGGATGTCGGCGGAACCTTTGACTACCTCCTTCGCGAGAACGCTTCGGATAACCTTATAGTCACCTATGCCCACGCATACTCTATCAGAGCCGAGCACCTCCAGGACACTTTTGGTCTTCTCCAGGCGTACACGGATGATGAAAGATTTCAGCTAATGTTTTCGGCCATGTCCAACTACCACTTGTTTCTTCAAGTAGTCAGCTTCAGCAACTCAACGACAAGAAAAGTTCTCATTGGGAAGAACCTTGAAACGCTCAAGGAGCTTGACAATCTCATGAAGAACGTAACAAAATACCAGAGTCCGAATGATTTGCCTGAAGAGCTCGTTGAGGAGATTCTCCATACCTCTGAGGAGCTGGAGGTTTGATAATGAGAGTCGCCTTAATCCCAATGCGCGTCAAAACCGGGGACTTCAACACAAACTGGGCTGAGTTCAAGAAGCGATTCGACGATGTCTTAGCGTATAACCCTGACTTCTTGGTCTTCCCCGAGTACTGCTTGACGGGCTTCGAGGAGTGGGACTTCAGCGGGGCGGAGCTTTACGATGAAATTGTCAAAAGGGTAAGCTCGCTGGTAAGGAAAAACGGCGTTTACGTCGTCTTTGGCCTTTTAGAACCCTACAAAAACTGCGTCTACAACTCGGCCCTTTTAATCAGCAGAAACGGCGAGGTTCTCCTAAAACACAGAAAGTTCCAGGAACCTTACAAGTTCTGCACCAGCAACACGGTGAGGACAGCTCGGACGGAGTACGGAAAAGTTGCGATAATCATCTGCGGCGACCTCTACAACAAGCGTATTTTGAAGTGGGTGAGGAGGAAAAGGCCTGACTACCTCTTCGTGCCGATGGAGTACTCGCCCGACTACGGTCAGCCGAACGAGGAAGACGTTGAAGCAATGGCCGAGCGAGTTAAGCTCCTCGGCGCTAAAGCCTTCATCGTGAACAGCTATCCACCGGGCGGTGCATGGGTCTTCGACGCCGATGGAACCCTTCTCGCCTCGGCAGAGGGTGACAAAACCCTCCTCTGGGAGGGACAACCCTAAAATACATTGCCGCATAACTGTCCCCGGTGGGTTCGATGGAGCTCTACGACGTTGATGAGTTCTGGAAGTTTGACATGCGCGTTGGCCTCGTGAAGAAGGCCGAGAAGCTGAAGAGGACGAGGAAGCTCATTAAGCTTGAGGTCGACTTCGGGAGCGAGGAGAGGACGATAATCACCGGAATAGCCGACCAGTATTCGCCGGAGAACCTTGAAGGGAAGAAGTTCGTCTTCGTCCTCAACTTAAAGCCCAAAAAGCTCTCCGGCGTCGAGAGCAGGGGAATGCTTATCGTCGCGGAGACAGAGGACGGAAAGGTTTACCTCCTCCCGGTTCCGGAAGAGGTTCCAGTCGGAACGAGGGTGTGGTGAATGTGGCCCTCGGCGAGGTTCGTTGACGAGAGCGTAGCCTTTTCAAGGATGCCAACAGAGGGAGAGCTCGACGAGGTGGCGAGGGACTTCGACACTATCGTTGTCCTAGTAGAAGACTATGAACTACCATACTCGCTCGAAGAATGGGAGAAGAGGGGAGTTGAAGTTCTCCACAGCCCCATTCCAGATTTCACCGCTCCGAGCCTTGAGCAGCTCCTTGAAATCCTCCGCTGGATCGATGCCAGGGTTCATGAGGGAAAGAGGGTCTTAATCCATTGCATGGGCGGCCTCGGCAGGAGCGGGACTGTCGCGGTTGCCTGGCTCATATACTCGAAGGGACTCCCGCTCAGGGAAGCGCTGAGACGGGTTCGCTCGCTGAGGCCAGGTGCCGTCGAGACCTACGAGCAGATGGAGGTTTTGGGGGAACTGAAGGGGTTCCTCAGAAGCCGTTGAAGCTAACAACCTCCTCCAGCCTCTTCCTCTCGTACTTCGGCTTTGGATCGGCTGGATAACCAACCGGCAGAATCGTCTGGAGCTTGTACTCAGGAGGAGTTTTCAGCAGCTCCTCAACTGGTTTTGGGTTCGGCGGCGTGTAAGTGACCGTCCCAAGGCCGAGCTCTTCAAGGGCAAGAAGCAGGTAGCCAACGGCTATCCATGTTGACTGGAGCCAGTAAGGAGCTTTGGTGTGTCCAAAAACGAGGATTAGGTAGGGCGCCTCGCTCAGAAATGGCTTCTCCGGCTTGAAGCCCTTGGCGTTCAGCCAGGCCATCAGGTCGCCCTTAGTCCTTGAGTAGAACTTCTTCTCCTCGGCCTCGCAGAGCTCCCTTATCTTACCCTTAAGCCACTCATCATTGATTACCACGAACCTCCAGGGCTGGGCATTCATACCCGAAGGGGCTTCTTTCGCAGCTTTAATCGCCTTCAGGATGTCCTCCTTTGGAGGTCTGTCTGGGAGGAACTTCCTCACGGTCTTCCGCCTCTTGGCTAATTCGAGAACGCGCATGCCACCACCGTAGAAAGTTGGTTTTTCTCCAAAAGGCTTTTACGGTTCTTGAGAACTCACTTCGATGAGGAGGTATCCCCTGTCCTCTGTGTTCATCGTCCTGCTAGTTGTGGGGTTTTTGGTGTGGCACGGGAAGAGCACTCCCAAAACCTCACTGGAGTATCCCTTGAATTCCTCAACGCTACGCTCCTTCCTCGAATCACAGTACGTTCCCGAGGCAGGACTTCTCAGGGCAGCCGTTAAAGCCCATCCGGACAACGAGACGATTTACGTAGCGAACGACAACCTCTTAGCCTCGCACGCCCTCGTTGCCCTCGGCTCCCCGATTGGGAGGCGCGTCCTTGAGAACTTCAACGCCAACTATTCAGGGGGCTGGAGCGGGAAGGTGGATCCCCTCCTCGGGAGGCCCATCACGGGATTTTACTGCCCCCGAGACCCAAAATCTTGGCAGGGTTTACTCCAGGACGTTCAACGCAACGTTCGAGATAAAATACGAAATAACCAACACCTCATGCAGGATGAGCGACTGGGAATCCTACGCTGACCTCCTGGTTTACGGGGCTTTAAGCGAGCTCATAACTGGCAACAGGAGTGGTGCTCTTGAGTTGTATTCCAGGCTTCTTGGGATGTGGGACGGAAACGGCTTCCGGGATAGAGCCTTTGATGGAACGTATCAGACCTACAAGTGCGCTCTGTTCGTATACCTTTACCGTGCTCTTGGAAAGCCCAAAGAGGGCAGAAACGTCTATTCAAGCTGTCTTAACGTGATCTCTTCTATGCAGGCCGAGAACGGGGGAATAATAACTGGCTACAAAGTTGAAGGTGAGAGAATAATTTCGGTGGGAGACACCAACACGGAAACGACTCCATCGCTGTCTTGGCCCTCTACTCTGACTATCCTGAGAGAATTGGAAAGTTTACATGATAATGCAAAAATTCGTGGACAGGGAGAGGGGCTTTCAAGGCCGGGAGAGGCATTTGAGAGAAATTATTTAGGATTGAGAGCGAAAAAAGTTTCAGGATTTTGCGGAAGATTTTTAGACTAAGAGTCTTTACCTTCCAACCATGAGGGTTGCGGTTATAACCAGAGATGCCCGGGCGTATTATCAAGCCGTAAAAACCCTGAAAAAGTACGGGATAAGCTTTCACAGTTTAATGCCGGGAGATAAGATCCCTTTTGACGTTGAGGTCGTTCTCGTTGACGAGAGTACTTTCAAACAGATTGACTTTCCGGTTAAGATCCTCATTAAAGAGGATTTCATAGACGAACTTTTGGCCGTCCTCGAGGGAAGGGAGAGATTTAATAAGGTTTACATAGCTATAGACCCGGGTGAAAGGCCCGGATTGAGCGTAATAGCCGATAACAGGGTTCTTGAAGTCCGCAGGCTTAAGGGGCCCAAGGACGTGGAACCTATCCTTGAACTTCTGGAAAAGTACCCCGGAGCCAGGATAAAAATTGGCCATGGAGCCAAAAGGCAGAGGGTTCTTATGCTAAAAGCTCTTGGACAGTATCTGGGCTACGACTACCGTCTAATACTCGTCAACGAGTCAAGGACAACCCCCAGAGTTGGTGATACTGAATCAAAGGGTGTTCAGGATATAGTGGCCTCGATAAACATCGGTCTGAGGCACGGTAGGGAGGTTAGCATACGGGAGCTTCTGGACTTAAAGGAGCCAACGAAGAGAGAAATTGACGATATAAAGAGAAGAAGCCGCGAGCTCAGTGGAAATATCACCATTTCATCAGACCTGGCTAGAGAAGTTGCCCTTGGAAACATAACCCTCGAAGAAGCACTTGAGAGACAGAGGAGAAAGTCCAAACTCGGGAGGCAGTAGCAAGGTATTTTAACCCTAAAACATAGTTTCTGAACGTGGAGAGAAAAGGCTGGAGGTGCTGGCATTGATATTCGGGCGCGAAGAACCCGTTGATGAAATAAAGTTGAGGGTTGCTGAGGCCCTTAAGGTTGATGTTGGCCGGGGAATAGTCAGGTTTGACAAGCCTTACCAGAGGAAGCTCGGCGTCTCAGCTGGTGACATAGTTGAACTTATCGGCTCTCGTTCAACGGCTGCGATAGTTGCGAACGCTCATCCAGACGACAGGGGGCTGGACATAATAAGGATGGACGGTTATATCAGAAAGAACGCGGGAGTAAGCATCGGCGACTACGTTACGGTCAGAAAGGCCCATGTTCAGGAGGCAAAGAAGGTAGTCCTCGCCCCCGCACAGAAGGGGGTAATCCTCCAGATCCCCGGAGATCTCGTGAAGCAGAACCTCCTTGGAAGGCCCGTTGTAAAAGGTGATATAGTTGTCGCGAGCAGCAGGGGAGAGACGGGTTACTACGGTGGTTCTCCCCTGGACGACCTCATAAGGGGTCTATTTGAGAGTATGCCCCTAGCTTTTGGAGAGCTCAAGTTCGTCGTCGTTAACACTGTTCCAAAGGGGATAGTCCAGATAACCTACAACACCGAGGTCGAGGTTCTTCCGCAGGCAGTTGAGGTTCGTGAGGAAGCGATTCCAGAGGTTACCTACGAGGACATAGGCGGTTTGAGCGATGCCATACAGAAGATCCGCGAGATGGTAGAGCTCCCGCTCAAGCATCCAGAACTCTTTGAAAGACTGGGCATTGAGCCGCCGAAGGGTGTTCTCCTCTACGGTCCGCCCGGAACCGGTAAGACCCTCCTTGCCAAGGCCGTTGCCAACGAGGCGAACGCCCACTTCATAGCCATCAATGGTCCAGAGATAATGAGCAAGTTCTACGGCGAGAGCGAGGAGAGGCTTAGGGAGGTCTTCAAGGAGGCTGAGGAGAACGCTCCGAGCATAATCTTCATAGACGAGATTGACAGCATTGCACCAAAGAGGGAAGAAGTTGTCGGAGAGGTTGAGAAGAGGGTTGTCAGCCAGTTGCTGACGTTAATGGACGGTTTGAAGAGTCGTGGAAAGGTTATAGTCATAGCCGCGACCAACAGGCCGGATGCCATTGACCCGGCCCTGAGGAGGCCTGGAAGGTTTGACAGGGAGATTGAGGTTGGCGTTCCCGACAAGCAGGGAAGGAAGGAGATACTCCAGATCCACACCAGAGGAATGCCTCTGGAACCTTCCTTTGAGAAGGAAGAAGTGCTTAAGGCTCTCGATGAGGTTGGAAGTAGGGTGCTTGAGCCTGAAGTTTTAATGAGACTGAAGCTCCAGATAGAGAGGGCAGGAAGCAGTGAGGAGATAAAGCGCATCCTGCAGGAGTACGGCGAGATATACTCAGAGGTTAAGGCGAAGCTCATAGACAAAATGCTTGAGAGGATCGCTGAGAAGACTCACGGCTTTGTCGGTGCGGATTTGGCAGCTCTCGCAAGAGAAGCAGCTATGGTCGTTCTGAGGAGGCTCATTGAAGAGGGGAAGATAAGTCCGGAGCAGGAGAGAATACCGCCGGAAGTCCTCCAGGAGCTACGCGTTAGGGAGGAGGACTTCTATGAGGCGCTGAAGATGGTCGAGCCTTCGGCTCTCAGGGAGGTTCTGCTTGAGGTTCCGAACGTTCACTGGGACGACATCGGCGGGCTGGAGGACGTAAAACAGCAGCTTAGGGAAGCGGTGGAGTGGCCACTCAAGTATCCACGGGCCTTTGAGCGGCTTGGCATAGATCCCCCGAAGGGAATCCTCCTCTACGGCCCGCCCGGAACGGGTAAGACCCTCCTTGCCAAGGCCGTGGCGACGGAGAGCGAGGCCAACTTCATAGCCATAAGGGGCCCAGAAGTGCTCAGCAAGTGGGTCGGTGAAACCGAGAAGAGGATCAGGGAAATCTTCAGAAAGGCTCGCCAGGCAGCACCGACGGTAATCTTCATTGACGAGATTGACGCAATAGCCCCGGCCAGGGGAAGCCATGAGGGAGGAAGATACCTCGACACCCTGATAAACCAACTCCTGACGGAGATGGACGGTATTGACAAGAACAGCGGCGTGGTTGTCATAGGTGCTACCAACAGGCCGGACATCATTGATCCAGCCCTGCTCAGGCCTGGAAGGTTTGACAGACTCATCCTCGTTCCAGCGCCGGACGAGAAAGCGAGGCTGGAGATACTCAAGGTTCACACGAGGAGGGTGCCTCTGGCAGGTGACGTTGATCTAAAGGACATCGCAAAGAGAACCCAGGGCTACTCCGGTGCCGATCTGGAGGCTCTGGTGAGGGAAGCGGCATTGACTGCGCTCAGGCGGATAGTTAGGAGTATCCCCGGTGCCGAGCCCGGCGAAGAGGAGTTCCTCGAAAAGCTGAAGGTTACTAGGAGAGACTTTGAGGAAGCTCTAAAGAGGGTCAAGCCGAGCATAACGCCCTACATGATCGAATACTACAAGAACTTTGAGGAGAGTCGCAAGAAAGTCGTCGGTAATACTGAGAGGTCTCCGGACTACTACACCTTCTGACTCTTTCCTTTTCGAAAAGTTTAAATACCCTCTGCCCAAGGTGGGGTTGTCGGAATTTTTCTGTTCTACAGATTACAAGGGGTGTCAGAGTTGAACGAAAGTTTAAGCGCTGCGAAAGGCACCACAACAGTTGGTTTGGTGTGTAAGGAGGGGGTTATCCTAGCCGCTGACAAGAGGGCCACAATGGGGAACATGGTAACGTCGAAGGAAGTCACAAAGATCTTCCAGATAGACGACCATCTGGCGATAGCGGGTGCTGGACTCGTTGGAGACATTCTGAGTATGGTCAGGCTTCTGAGGGCAGAGGCAAAACTCTACCGGGCAAAAGTGGGCAGGGAGATGAGTGTTAAGGCTCTGGCAACTCTAATGGCCAACATTCTCCACGGTGGAAGGGGCTACGGCTACTTTGCCTGGTTTCTCGTTGGCGGCTACGACTCCAAGCCGAGGCTCTACTCCATAGATGCCGCGGGCGGCGTTACCGAGGAGAAGTTTATAGCCGCTGGTTCTGGAATGGAGTTCGCCCTCGCTATTCTGGAAAACGAGTTCTCCGAGGGGCTTTCCCTTGAGGATGGGATGAGGCTTGCTGCAAAGGCCGTTAACGCGGCCATCAAGAGGGACGTTTACACCGGGGAGGGAATTACCCTCGTGGTTGTAACAAAGGAAGGCTATCGCGAGCTTGGAGATGACGAAATAAAGACCCTTCTTAAGTGAGGTGGTAGTGTTGATCAGGAGGGAAACGTACGTCGAGGACATACTGAAGGACATCAGGGCCGTCATTGAGCAGATGGTTCCCAAGGAGGCCAAGGTAACTGAGGTGGAGTTTGAAGGGCCTGAGCTCGTTATTTACGTAAAGAACCCCGAGGCCATAATGAAGGATGGGGATCTTATCAGGAATCTGGCAAAGGTGCTTAAAAAGAGGATAAGTGTTCGCCCGGATCCAGACATACTGCTCCCTCCGGAAAAGGCGGAGGAGATGATAAAGCAGATAGTCCCGCCGGAGGCAGAGATAACCAACATAAGCTTTGACCCATCGGTTGGTGAGGTCATAATTGAAGCCAGGAAACCCGGTCTTGTCATCGGAAAGAACGGTGAGACCCTCAGGTTGATAACTCAGAAGGTCTACTGGGCTCCCAAAGCGGTCAGGACTCCGCCAATTCAAAGCCAGACGATATACTCCATTAGGCAAATACTCCAGTCCGAGGCCAAGGACAGGAGGAAGTTCCTCAGGCAGGTGGGCAGGAACATATACCGCAAGCCCGAATACAAGAGCAGATGGATTAGAGTTACCGGCCTCGGCGGCTTC
The DNA here is from genome assembly GCF_002214385.1 of Thermococcus gorgonarius. NCBI lineage: Archaea > Methanobacteriati > Methanobacteriota > Thermococci > Thermococcales > Thermococcaceae > Thermococcus > Thermococcus gorgonarius. The sequence continues at coordinate 437,873 of NZ_CP014855.1, forward strand.
CGTGAGGTCGGAAGGAGTGCCCTTCTAGTTCAGACTGATGAGAGCTACGTTCTTGTTGACTTTGGCGTTAACATTGCCGCGCTTAAAGATCCCACCAAGGCATTCCCACACTTCGACGCTCCCGAGTTCCGCTATGTCCTGGATGAGGGCCTCCTCGACGCCATAATCATCACCCACGCCCACCTCGATCACAGCGGCATGCTGCCGTACCTCTTCCGCTACAAGCTCTTCGATGGGCCAATCTACACAACGCCACCAACGAGGGATCTGATGACCCTTCTCCAGCAGGACTTCATAGAGATCCAGCACATGAACGGCGTCGAACCGCTTTACAGGCCCAGGGACATCAAGGAAGTCATAAAGCACACCATAACCCTCGACTACGGTGAGGTAAGGGACATAGCTCCCGACATAAGGCTGACCCTCCACAACGCGGGCCACATCCTTGGTTCGGCCATAGTCCACCTTCACATAGGAAACGGCCTCCACAACATTGCGGTAACTGGCGACTTCAAGTTCATTCCGACCAGACTCTTTGAGCCGGCGGTAAGCAGGTTCCCGAGGCTGGAGACCCTCATTATGGAGTCCACCTACGGAGGAAGCAATGACTATCAGATGCCGAGGGAAGAGGCCGAGAAGAGGCTTATAGAGGTCATACACCACACGATAAAGAGGGGCGGTAAGGTTCTTATTCCTGCTATGGCAGTTGGTAGGGCCCAGGAGATAATGATGGTTCTCGAGGAATACGCCAGAATAGGAGGCCTTGAGGTACCGATATACCTCGACGGCATGATCTGGGAGGCAACGGCAATCCACACAGCTTATCCTGAGTACCTCAGCAAGAGACTCAGGGAGCAGATCTTCCACGAGGGTTACAACCCGTTCCTCAACCCAATCTTCAAGAACGTTGCCAACAGCAGGGAAAGGCAGGACATCATAGACAGTGGCGAGCCGGCCATAATTATCGCCACCTCCGGTATGCTGGTAGGCGGTCCGAGCGTTGAATACTTTAAGCAGCTTGCCCCTGATCCAAAGAACAGCATAATCTTCGTCAGCTATCAGGCCGAAGGAACCCTTGGAAGGCAGGTTCAGAGAGGATTGAGGGAGATACCTCTCGTTGGTGAGGACGGAAGGACTGAAGTTGTCCCGGTGAAGATGGAAGTCCATACAATAGATGGCTTTTCAGGTCACGCAGACAGAAGGGAGCTCATGAGCTACGTTGCCAGGCTCAGACCCAGACCTGAGCGCATTATCACCGTCCACGGTGAGGCCCACAAGTGCCTTGACCTGGCCTCCAGCATACATAAGAAGTTCAGTCTCCCGACGAGGGCTCCCAACAACCTCGACGCCATAAGACTCAAGTGAGGGGTCTTCTGTGGAACCTCCCTCGGAATTTCTTCACTGGTACGTTTTTCCCTTTTCGGCGGCTTCTTTTCTCTTTGTTTCCTATTCGATTTTGTGGATACTGAAGGCCTGGCGGGAAACTGGAAAGTATCCTTGGAAGCTTAAGGGCTTTCTTTACGGACTTCTTGCCCTTTTGGTGGCGGGTCTGTTGGAGATCCCCCTCTTCCAGATTTTTCAGATAAACCCGCGGCTGGGTGTGGTTTTAATGGGTATGTTTGTGGGTCTCATTGAAGAGGGCTCTAAGCTTCTTCCCCTTAGAGTCCGCCCCGAGGGGGGATGGAGGGACTGGAAGAAAACGGTAAGTGCGTCTCTCTTTTTCGGGCTCCTTGAGGCGGTTTTTTATATCTTTCAGATTGCCATTATGGGTGTTTGGGTGCTCATTCCCGTGAGGTTAATTGTTCTTTTCCTCCACGTCGCCTGGACCTTCATAGCCCTCACCGTTCTGCTGGTCGAGGGGAAGATGTGGGGCTATCTACTGGCCTCCGTACTCCACTCCCTTTACGACATTCCGGGGCTTCTCTATCTGGGCGGAATTTCCGAGGTTTACTTCAAAGCCGCCTGCATTCTGGGTCTTGCATCTTATCTGCCTGCTGTCCTAGCCGTCAAGAAAGTTGGCGAGAAGGCAGTTATCTACATGGAAGAAGAGAGAATAGGGATACACCTCCCCAAGTGGTTCACTTCTTCGCCTTGAACTTTTCTTGAAGTTCGTAAAGCTGGGCAACTCTCTCTATAGTGTCGGCCTCCTCCGGGCTTTTATCTTCTCTCAAAGCAACGTAGCGCGGGAACCTCAGTGCGAAGCCGCTCTTGTACTTCGGACTTTTCTGTATTTCCTGGTAGGTTACTTCTATGACCACTTTGGGCTCGATTTCGACGAACTTGCCTTCTTCCCTGACTATGAGTGGCTTCAGCATCTTGGTGAACTCGACTAAGTCCTCATCGGTGAAGCCGCTCCCGACCTTTCCGACCGGGACGAATTCTCCGCTGTTAGGATCGTAGGCAGCCACGAGGAATGAACCGAGAAGATGGGCTCTCCTTCCCTCGCCCCATTCTGCACCTATTATAACCAGGTCGAGGTTCTCCATGGTAGGTTTGATCTTCAGCCACTTCTTTCCGCGGTTTCCGGGCTCGTAAATTGAATCCAGTCTCTTGGCCATTAGACCCTCATGACCGAGCTCGAGGGCTCTTTTGTAGAATGCCTCAGCTTCCTCGACATTTTTTGTTATCAGCTGTTCTGCCAGCTTTATCTTCTCACTCGTTTTGACAATTTCCTCGAGTTTTTTCCTCCTCTCAATGAACTTGGTCTCTATTAAGCTCTCCCCGTCGATGAACATGACGTCGAAGAGGTTCAGCTCAAGGGGAATTTTCTCGACCATCTCTTCGATGTTGTACTTCCTCCTAAAGCGCCTTAGCACGTACTGGAATGGCCTCGGCCTTCCTCCCTCTCCGACGGCGACCAGTTCGCCCTCCACTATGGCACGCTCTGGTTTTAGGGAGTTTCTTATTGCCTCAACCACTTCCGGAATCGACCTGGTAACGTTCTCAAGCCTTCTTGAATAGACTGTCACTTTGTCTCCGTCCTTGTGGATCTGAACTCTGGCGCCGTCGTACTTTATCTCAAAGGCCGCCTCGCCACCCATCTCCAGAAGGGCGTCCTTAACACTGGCAGCGTTCTGGGCCAGCATCGGCCTTATGGGTTTTCCAACCTGAATCTCGACCTTTGAAAGTCCCTCGTTGCCTTCCAGCTTTGCAATCTTTGCAACGTAGCCAAAATCGCTCGTCAGCATGTAGGCCCTCTCAACGAGCTCGGGCTTGACCTTGAATGCCTCTGCTATCGCATCCCTCAAGATCCCCTCGGCGACGCCGGTTCTCATCGTTCCGAGGACGGTTCTCGCTATGTACTTCCCCTCCTCCGGCGCGGCATCCATGAAAAGGTTTGCGAGGTACTTCATCTTTCTGTCCTGACTGCCCTCCCCCTGAGCTTCGGCGATTTTAACAAAGGTATCGTAAACTCGCTTTATCGTTAACGGCTGGCTGAAAAAGCTCTTCTGCTTCCTCTTCTTTAAAGCTAAGGCCACGCTCTCCCCCAGATCGCCAGTGTCCTTTATCGAGTTCTCGATTTCCCTCTCGGGAACGCCAGTTGCTATTGCGACGGCCTTTATCAGGAGCTTTTCGCCGACGCCCAGTTCTCTTTCGTCCCAGTCAGGAAAGACCTTGCCAAGGATCAGGTAAGGAACAACCTCGATCAGATCCTCGGGTGTTTTCTTGAGGAAGTCCGCAACGAACTTAGTTTTGAGGGTTTTGAGGGTTGTCTTCTCCAGCCGTCTATAGAGTTCAGTCAGTTCTGAATAGCGCATGTCTCCCATACTTCCCACCGAAGAGAATATGTTCAAAAAGAATAAAAGGTTAGCCTATCCATCTCCCGACCTTTGGCCTTTCGGTGTAGATATCGGCCAGTGTGTAGTTGATCCCCATGTCAGAGATTAGCCCCCTGACTTTTTCTATCTCCTCCTCCCTTACCAGCGCGAAGAGACCTTTTCCGAGCATGATCATCGAGCTGGGGAGCTTTAAAACCCTGTCAAGTTCCCTGGCTATCTCAAGCAGTTCCCCATCCAGGAGACCCGTTTTTTCTGCAAAATCTCTCGCCAAAAACATCATCCTCTCGGGCCTCGGGTCATTCAGAAGTGCATCCAGGGCCTTCTTTCCTTCGCCTTTTATTTTTTCAATAACCTCCCCATCAAGAACGTCCTTTGTGCGGAGCGGGCCCAGTGGGATCGCGAGCACTTTGTAGTTCTCAAAAAAGAGGTTGTCGGTAACCCCTATTCCCGGACCGCCGGCTTTGATCCTGACCTCTATTCCACCGGCGAGCTGGCCTACGACGTCGCCGAGACCACCCTTATGGGTTACCTCCATTTCATGCGCTAACTTAGCGGCCGTTAACCATGTTCCCCCAAAAGAATAGCTTAAGGCCAGAGCTGTCCCCAGGGCTCCGCCGGCACTGTTTCCAAAGCCGTGGCCGTTTGGAAAGTCAAAGTACTGCCATACCTCTACCTCTCCGACAAAATCGTGGGGAACCAGCCTTTCCGCCACGGAATAGCTTATTATAGCATCATCCTTTTTCACCGGTTCGCCGTTGAAGGCTACATGGATGTGCCTCTCCAGAGTTCCCGTTTCGATGCTTACGAAGACGTTGGTTCCTTTATCTAGGTTAATCCCTGCCCCCAGGGAGCCGGCTTTGAGGGGATCCTCGTGGAAGACCGGCACGAAGAAAGCCGTTATATGGGCTGGAACGAAGGCTCTGATCAGCATATGATCACCCCACCACCTCGACTATCTCTCCTCCTCCAGGTGGAAGGATTGCGTTGAGGTCCTCTTCCCTCACCTTGTAGCCCCACTTTTCGAGGATTGCCTTTATCTTTTTGACGAGCTCGCCCTTCTTCAGCTTTCCGGGCCTTATGACGATGTAGCGCTTTGTGTGGGCTTTTATTGCATCTACAGGCGCGCAGACAACTAAGTCCTCGCCCTCATAGTTTATAACGCCAACCGCCAGCTTCAGGGGCAGTCCGTGAAGCCAGTTCCTCTTTCCGTAGACCATGAACGCTCCTTTACCAAGGTACTCCCCGCTCGGGGCCTGTTTCGTCACCTGCTCCGGATAAGCCCAGTAGGTGTCGGCCGAGTAGAGGCCCTGACTCCACGCCCTGCTCATCGAAACCGCGAACTGGCAGGCTTCAAAGATTGTCTTTTCTCCCGCTTTTTGTCCGTCTTTGATGACGACGTGGGGAGCACCGTAGACATCGGCATGACAGTAGAGGTCCTTGTCGGTCATGTGCTTCTTTACGAGAACCTCGTTGGTGCTCGCGTCTTTACCTGCTAAAACCAGAAAGCCCTCGCTCGAAACGAACCAGCGGAACTTCTCGAACCACTTCTTCTTCCTCCTCTCGATTTTCTTGACGTTCAGTTCCTTCTTCATCTCTTCCTCTATCAACTTCTCGACCTCGTCGAGCTTCCGCTTGGTGTCCTCGTAGGCCTTCAAAGCACCCTCGTACTTGTGCCTGAACTTTTTGGCATTCTCGTAGTAAAGCTCTGCATTCTCACCGAGGCTTCTGTCGAGGTGAAGCTTCACCTTTTTTCCCTCAAGTTCAATCGTTACCGCCTTCTCCTTTGGATCAATTCCCTTCACCATTAAGGCAACCCTGTTTCCAGCCTTCTTGCCCTCCTCGATTCTCTTCTTGAACTCCTCCCAGCCGAGCTTTTCTGTTGCCCTTCTGAACTCCTCAAGGAGGCGCTCGACCATAGAGTAGTTCGCGTAGATTAGGTCGCCTATCTCCTGGTTCTCATTCATGGCCTTCTCAAAGCCCTTGAGCATTTCCTCCTGCTTTTTGAGTGTCATCAAGAGCTGTCTCTTCTTGGCTTCGAGCTTCTTTGTCTGCTCTATTCTGGCTTTTTCAACCGTTATCCTGCCAAAGTACTCATCGAGGGCCTCGCTGAAGGTATTGAAGTACCTCTTCTCAAGCCCCTCGTAGACCCTGAGCTCTATTGGAACGACGTCGTGCATGTTGCCGTCCTTGAAGACGATGTTGGGCCTTGGCTCGTCGTTGAAAGTGCCCAGCATAGCCTCGTAGACCTTCCTCAGGTCCTCGTCGCTCAGCTCCTTAACGGGCGTCGTTTTCTCGAAGCCTGCCCTTATGGATATCTCCTCGGCATAGAGGCCACCCATGTTGAGCTTTCTGGCCAGAGCCCTGACCAGCTCAAGGTTTTCGTCTTCCCTCATGAGCTCCAGAAACCTCTCGAATGAAACCTCCAGCGGGTTCTCTCTCGCCGGCGGAAAGTGGTACTCGGCGTTGGGCTTTATGGCCCTGTCCTTGTATTCTTCATAGCGCAGGGCCGAGATTATCCTGTTCTCCGAGTCAACGAGGACGATGTTGCCCCTCCTAAAGAGTTCGCCGATGAGGGTGTAGTCCCCAGCCCTTATCTTCACGATCCTGTCGAACTGGTGCTGCTCTATCGCGTCTATGAAGCCCCCTCCAAGGTACTTCCTGAGGAGCATCGTGAAGCTTGAGGGCTGTTTTGGTGCCTCCTTGACGTAGCTCGTGAGGTGGAACCTTTTTCCTGCCTGAAGGATTAGGTCGGCCCTCCCCTCCTTCGTGCGGAGCTTTATCCTTATCTCGTCCCCGTCGTGATAGACCTTGTCAACGCGAGAGCCCACCAGCCACTGGAGTTCCCTCACAACATAGCGTATGTCAACGGAACTCATTTCTTCTTTCATCTTCCCACCGAAAAAGAGTCAGAAAAGGGGTTTAAAGAGTTGCCTTCGTTACCAGGCAAAGGCTATTAGCACCGCTGTGGCTATCGCGAGGGCTGCCCTGTAAACATCGCTTCCGTTTCCTTCAAAGAGCTCCTGCAGGAAGACCCACAGTGCCCCCGCTACACCTATATCAAAAATGACTTTTCCAAGTTTTACGGCATCATCTATTGGCATTCCTAGAACCGCTATTATCTCTCCCAGCAGCAGTATTCCCACTATTCCGGCCAGGAGTCCACTACCTGATTCCTTTTTTAAGACCTCCACGACCATCACCCGGTTGATTTTTTGATAGTCGTTCATGATACGGTACTCTCTCTTAAAAGCGGTTTGCTTTTCAAGTCCGATGTACATCTTTCAGCCAATGAGCAGGTGGGGACACGCTAACGTTAAATACTCGGACGTGTAATCACTGCAGGTGATATAATGAGAGGGCACTTTGCATTTGTACTCCACACTCACATCCCCTACGTTAGAAAGCACGGAAAATGGCCCTTTGGAGAGGAATGGGTCTTTGAGGCAATAAGCGAAACGTACGTACCACTTCTAATGGAGTTTGAACGTCTGGTAGATTCAGGGGTCCAGTTCGGTCTCGTAATAAACGTAACCCCCGTGCTGGCGGAGCAGCTGGCGGATGACTACATGAAGTCCGAGTTTGAGAAATACATGGAAAGAAAGCTTCGGGCCATGGAAGAAGACCTGAAGTCGGGCAAATACGATAAAAAAGCCGTTTCCTACATGCTTAATTACTTCAGGAAAGTCTACAGCTACTGGAAGGCAATAAACGGAGACATACTCGGGAAGCTTAGGGAACTTCAAGATAAAGGCTACGTTGAGGTAATAACCTCCGCGGCGACACATGGCTACCTGCCCCTCCTGGGAAGGGACGAGGCAATAAGGGCCCAGATAGCCAATGGCGTTGCCACCTATGAGAAGTACTTCGGGAGAAGGCCGAAGGGAATATGGCTGCCTGAATGCGCCTACCGTCCAGCTGGTGAGTGGGAGCTACCGGGCGGGAGGAAGGTCAGGAGGCAGGGCATCGAGAAGTTCCTCGAGGAGTTCGGCATAGAGTACTTCTTCGTGGAGAGCAAGCTCATAGACGAGGGGCCGGCAAGCAAGGCCTATGGTGAGGTTCTCCTGGCGGAAACGGAAAAGACAACACTGAGGCCCTACTGGATAAAGGGCTCGAACGTTGCCGTCTTCGCCAGAAACCGCGAGACGGGCCACCAGGTCTGGAGCGCCCACTTTGGCTACCCCGGTGACTTCTGGTACAGGGAGTTCCATAAAAAGGCGCCTAAGAGCGGTGGTCAGTACTGGAGGATAACGAGCAAGGACGTTGACATCGGTGAAAAGGAGTTCTATGACCCGGACAAGGCCATGGAACGCGTTGAAGAGCACGCGAGGCACTTTGTCTCGCTGGTGGAGAGGCTTCTGGGAGAGTACGAGGAAAAGACCGGGGAGAAGGGCATAATCGTCTCGCCCTACGACACGGAACTCTTCGGCCACTGGTGGTTCGAGGGCGTTAAATGGCTCGGCAGGGTTCTGGAGCTTATGGCTCTAAAGGGCATAAAGACAACAACGCTCTCAAGGTTCCTTGAGAACTACTCCGGCGAGAGGCACGAGATAGAGCTCCCCGAGGGTTCGTGGGGGGCAAACGCTGACCACTCGACGTGGTGGAACGAGGAGACCGAGTGGACCTGGGAGCACGTTTACAGGGCCGAGGACAGGATGGTGGCGATAGCGAGTCGCTTTTATGGCAAGGGCGGGTTGACCAACCGGGTCATCGAGCAGCTTGCAAGGGAGCTTTTGATCCTAGAGGCCAGTGACTGGCAGTTCCTTATAACCACCGGCCAGGCAAAGGAGTACGGCAAGAGGAGAGTTTTGATCCACAGCAGGGACTTCCACAGGCTGGCTAACGAGCTTGTGAGGTACGTGAAGACGGGAGAGTTCGATACTAAACTGCTCGAAGAGCTTGAAGAGCGCGACAACGCCTTTAAGCCAGTGTTAGTGGAGCACTACGTCAGCGAGAACCCGCCGGAGCTTGAGGAGTACGTTGAACCGCCCGAGGTTCCACCGGAGGAGGGAAAGGCCGAAAAGCCGGCCAAAGAGAGGGCCTACTCGACTGCCATAGCCGTTGAAATGGTGAAATCAAAGAGAGAGAAAAAGAGGGCCGTTAAATCGTCTAAGAAGAAAAAGAAGGTCGCCAGGAAGCAACCATCAAAAAAGACCGAAAAAAGAAGGAAAAACGGTGCGAGCGACCTCCTATCGATAAAGGGAATCGGACCAAAAACGCTGGCAAAGCTCAGAAAAGCTGGCGTTGAGAGCGTTGAAGACCTAAGAAAGGCTGATCCTGAAGAACTCGCCAGAAAAACCCGGATCTCAGTGAAGAGGATCCGGAAGTTCATCGAGCAGATTAAATGATATTTTTCTTTCCGAAACCCTTTTCGGAACTTTGCCCTATTTATTTTGGTGGTACCATGAAGAAGGTGGAGGCTATTTTACGACCCGAGGATTTTGAGAACGTGAAGAAGGCCCTCAAGAGTGCAGGATTCATGCCCCTGACGGTCTCCTCCGTTCAGGGAAGGGGAGTCCAAGGAGGTGTTCCGCCATACGATCTACTGCCGAAGATTAAGCTTGAGATAGTGGTTAAGGACAGCGACCTTGAGCAGGTCATTGACATAATAGCCAGAAACGCCAGGCGAGGGATTCCCGGGGACGGGAAGATCTTCGTTCTGCCAGTACACGACGCGGTTAGGATAAGGACGGGAGAAAGGGGGGAGGAGGCCCTCTACTAAAGGAAAGCATGCCTGTGTCGGTAGAGTCCCACGGCCGAACTCAGCACCAGGTAAAGTTCTACGGCCGCCAGCAGTACGAGGATGATTAGATACCCCTTTGCGAAGGTTGTGCTCTTGCTGAGGTGCTGGGCTATTTCCGCTATCTTCGCGGGGTCGTTTAGGGCTCTCATACCATAACTCAGCGCTATGGCCCCCACTATCACGGGTATTGGGATGGCAGAATACGCAAGGAGGAGACCCAGGTATCCCCTCCTCTGGAGTGAGAGCATCGAGAGTACTATCGGTATAGCGAGTATCAGCGCGGTTATCGCGAGGAACTGGTTCAGATAAAATCCTGTGAGCATGAAGAACGCCGTCATCCCGAAGAGGTACTTCCGGTAGACCCTCTTCAGTTCCTTCATCTTCTCCGGAACGAAGTCGTACTCGGCCGAGCGGGAGTAGAGGAGAATCCTGTCCGCTAACTTCATGTAATTCTTCTTCCCCTCCTTTTCTATGGCCTTGTCGGTGCTCATGGCCTTAAACTCCTTCGCTTTCTTGAAGAAGAACTCGGCCAGCTCCTCGTTGTCCTTCTTGACATCTTCTGCAAGCTTTTTGAAGTTCTTCGAGGCCTCGCTTATCTTCTCCTTCACGCGCTCCTTTTCCTTATTGGTGAGGAGCGTGATGCGGTCAATTCTACCAAGAGTTGATTCGAGAACCTCAGCTGTATCAAGAAGGATGTCCCTACTCTTCACGTCAACACCTCCAAAATTTGAAAAGAAAAGAGGCTTAAGACCTTTGTGCCTTCTCTGCCTTAAGCAGCCTGCTTATGCTCCAGTACATCATGGCAAAGATAACAAGCCATGCACCCACCATGTAGATTACCCAGCTTTCCATCGTCACCACCTCAGACCTTTACGATGACCTCGTTCTTTTCTAGCTCCTCTGCATACTTTCTCTTGATGGAGTAGTAGCTCTCAATGAATCCGATGATCCACATGACGATTATTGCCGTCCACGGTGCGATGCCGATCCTTCCGCTTATGAAGCTCTTGAATGTTCCGACCAGTGGGAGCAACAGGAGTATCGGTGCTATGTAGAGGATTATTGGTTTGTACCAGCCGGGAACTTCCATCCATGCACCCTCGTGGAGCTCCTTCCAGAAGTTGTCGGGCTTGAAGAGGTACACTGCAACGATGATGTCAAACAGCGCCAGCAGTGTCAGCTGGAAGCTGACCCACGCGTCAACCTGGTCCATGTAACCGCTGATGTAAACGACCGGCAGTCCCATTATGAAGTATATGAGGAACACTATCCAGGTGCCTATGCTCCTCTTGATGTTGAGGTCTTCCTCAAGCAGAGCCACAAGGTAGTTGTACATTGCTATTGCCGAGGTGAACCCTGCGAACCAGAGGAGCAGGAACCACATCGCACCGAAGAGCTTTCCAGCATCCCCCATGCTGACGAAGACGTTTGGCAGGCTGGTGTATGAGAAGCCAAGACCGAATTTTTGGCCAATCCAAGCGAGTGCCTCACTCTTACCCTTGGCCAAGACATCCGCTGGAACGATCTTGGGAGCGTAAGCGGTAGCGAGCGGTATGGCTATTGAACCACCGAGGACTACTTCAGCGAACTCGTTGAGCGAAACCGTCGCGAGACCGCTGAGGGCAACGTCATCCTTGGGACCGAGATAGCTCGCATAGTTCTGGATGATACCCATACCGAGCGAGAGTGTGAAGAATATTTGTCCGGTCGCAGCGAGCATGACGTCCCAAAGGTGGTCTCCAAGGTAACTCCAGTTCGGGCTCCAGATGAATTTGAATCCATCAATGGTGCTCCAGTTGGGGTCTATTGGTGAACCAAGGACGAAGATGTAGCCGACCATTATAATTGCGAAGATATAGAGCAGTGGCATCATTACCTTGACCCATCTCTCTATTCCCTTGCTGACACCCTGGCCGACTGCTATGGAGAGCAGTATGACTGTGATTCCCCAGAACAGAAAGACCTCGCCGTGGTTGCTGAGGTAGTTGCTGAAGAAGTCTCCCGTGTTCTGGCCGAAGTAGGCGCCGGTTATGCTGAACCAGGAGTAAGCCGCTGACCAGCCTATGAGGTGCAGGTAGTAGCTATTGAGCAACACCGTCAGACTGAAGGCCAGCATACCGCTGATGACACCCAACCAGAGCGCGCTCCTCGGCTTGAGGCTTTCCCTGGCCATGAGGTAGTACGTTGGACCGAGGGTACCGTGACCATACTTGCCACCGTAGCGACCGGCGACCCACTCAATCCACATCACTGGAATACCGAGGAAGAACAGTGCTACGAAGTACGGCACCATGAAGGCGCCGCCACCGTTTTGGGCCACCTGCGTTGGGAACCTGACGAAGTTACCGAGACCAACGGCGTTACCTGCCATGGCCAAAATCAAACCAATCTTTGTTGCCCATTGATCCCTCTGCTCCACTTACATCACCCCCTTATTTTTGCCCCGGAAATACAAAGAGGGGCTAACAAGGACATACTGGCACATTAAAGTATTTCTTCTCTATTAAAAAGTCTTTCGGAAGCGGTCTATTGTTATTTGACGCAAATTCGAAAATTATACTCTTTTTTGAACTTTTTACAAAGATTTTGTTGGAATTGGAAGGACTCTCCATCAAGAGTCTTAGCCGGAGTTTTTACATAGACTACTGCTGGGGTAATACTTAGCTATTCTATGGACGAATCTGTCCAGCAAACCTTATTAATGTCTTCAAAAACCGAGTTTTGAAAAATCAAAATGACGTTTTGAAAGGGGGTGGGAACGTGAAGAAACTCGTTGGTTTTTTGGTTGTCTTGCTGTTGGTGATTTCAGCCGGGTGTATTGGTTCAGAAAAAGGTACCTCTACCAGTACCACAAGCTCGGGGAGCGAAAAAACTACCACTACCAGCAACAAGCCTGAAACCTTAGTAGTGTACTCCTATGATAGTTTTGAATACGTTGCTCAGGCAACGTTTCCAAAGTTCGAGGAGAAATACGGAGTTAAGGTAAAGCTCATCACCGTTGGCGACGCAGGACAGCTCTTGAACAGGCTGATCCTTGAAAAGGACAACCCCCAGGCGGACGTGGTTATAGGCATAGACAACAGCCTCGCCGCTAAGGCCATAAAAGCCGGAATTCTCGACCCCTACAAACCGAAGAACATAGACCTCGTTCCAGAATGGCTCATCGAGAAGCTCGACCCAACCTATCACTTGATTCCCTACGACTATGGTTACATAGCCATAAACTACAGGCTGGACAAGGTCAGCGAGCCGCCGAAGAGTCTTGAAGACCTCACCAAGCCCGAGTGGAAGGACAAACTCGTCATCGAGGATCCAAGAACGAGCTCACCGGGTGCAGCGTTTCTCCTGTGGACGATAGCCGTTTACGGTAACGATGGCTACCTCGACTACTGGGAGAAGCTCAAGGAGAACGGCGTTGTTATAACCGAAGGCTGGAGCGACGCATGGTACGGGAAGTTCATGAAGGAGGGCTACCCACTGGTTCTGAGCTACTCCACCTCACCGGCGGCCACGGTTTACTACGAAAACAACACCAACATCAGGGCGGTGGCCTTCAGGGAGGGCAACTACCTCCAGGTTGAGGGCGCGGGAATAGTCAAGGGCACCAAGAAGAAAGACCTTGCCCAGAAGTTCATAGAGTGGCTCCTAACCGAGGACTTCCAGAGCGAAGTACCAACTAACCAGTGGATGTATCCCGTTAATCCAAACGTCAAGCTCCCAGACGTCTATAAGTACGCCGTTCCGCTCGAGGAGATCAAGCCCGTCAGCCTTGATCCGGAGTATGTAAGGGAGAACTTCGACCGCTGGATAAGGGAGTGGGTGCAGCTCATGATCCAGGGCAAGAGCCCCGAGGAGATAAAGGCCTCAAGGGAGGGTTGAATAGGCTCTAACCTTTATCCCAACTTTTTTTGGAATTTTCTTCGGGCTAAAGGGCAGCTCGGGTATGGGGGTTTCGGTCGTTATTTCTTTTCCCTCAACCTCAAGGATCATCCGCACCCTGCCGGGTAGGATCTCGTATTCCAGAACCTCCGCATCGTTTCCTTCCGTTACGACAACGCTCTCGGGCCTGAAGAACACCTTAACTCTTCCGTCCCTGCCGACTTCAAAGCACAGCCCGCCGAGACATGCCCTTCCGTTTTTGCTTTCGAGTTCGAGGAGGTTGGCCTTCCCGAGGAACTTGGCCACGAACTCGCTCTTTGGATGATAGTAGAGCTCCAGCGGTTCCCCAAGCTGGAGGATTTTTCCGGCGTTCATCACAGCTATCCTGTCGCTTATTGCCATTGCCTCCTCTTGGTCGTGGGTGACGTACACAGTTGTGGTCCCGGTTTCTCTCTGGATCCTCCTTATCTCCCGTCTCAGCCGCTCTCTGATTTTGGCATCTAGGTTGCTGAGGGGTTCGTCGAGGAGAAGGACGAGGGGCTCTATAACGAGGGCCCTGGCCAAAGCCACGCGCTGCTGCTGTCCGCCGCTGAGCTGTTCCGGATAGCGCTTTTCCATTCCCTCCAGGCCAACCACCTCAAGAACCTCTCTCACCCTGCGCTCGATCTCATTCCTCGGCAGTTTCCTCAGCTTCAGCCCAAAGGCCACGTTGTCAAAAACAGTCATGTGAGGAAAGAGCGCGTAATCCTGGAAGACGAGGCCGATGTTCCTCTCGTAGGGTTCTTTCCCGGTAACGTCCTCCTCACCAAAGAAAACCCTGCCTTCGGCCTTCTCCAGGCCGGCTATTATCCTCAGCGTCGTGGTTTTCCCACAGCCGCTGGGTCCCAGAAGGGTAAGAAGCTCACCGTCCCTGACCTCAAGTTTGGGGATGCTCAGGGTGAACCCTTCCCTGACGAGTCTGATCCCGTCAAGCCTTACCTCTACCATACTTCCTCACCGGTCTTCTCGATTATCAGGAAACCAACAAGGCTAACGAGGATTAGAATCACGCCCATGGCTGATGCCGGGCCGAACTGTCTGGTTCCGAGGTACTTGTAGATGGCTATCGTGACGGTCGTGTATTCCGGCCGGTAGATCATGTAGGTTGCCCCGAGTTCTGCAACGCTCATGGCGAAGGCGAATATGGCCCCGACGAGAAGTCCGCCCATAGCTAGGGGAAGTTCCACCTTCAGAAATGCCGTTAGATCCCTTGCACCCAGGGTTAAGGCCGCCTCGCGGAGGTTCTGCTTTATCTTGCCCAGGGATGCCAGCAGGGCCCTGAGGACGAAGGGGTAGGCTATAACGGTGTGGGCGGAGGCTATGAGGTAGGGACTACCAAGCAGGAGGAGGGGCCCCCTGTGGAAGGCCTTTATGTAGCCCAGCCCTATGATTATCGCCGAAGATCCCAGGGGGAGCATAACGGCCGTGTCAAAGAGCCTCTTTCCAGGAAAGCTCCATCTCCGCAGGGCGTAGGCTATCGGGAGGGCTATGAGCAGGCTTAGAAAAACCGTTGAGAAACCGAAGAGGAAGGTGTAGCCTATCGCGTGCAGGCTGTCGGAGGCGAAGAGGGGGTTGTACTCAGCCTCAAAGAGGCGCCTGTACCAGAGGAGCGTCGGCCTTCCACCGTAGGTGAAGGACTCGTAGACGACCGCCAGGAGTGGAGCCACTATGAAGAGCGCAACCACAGCGGAGTAGAGGAGGATTAGAAGGCCTTTGACGCTGAGGATCTCCTTAGTGGTTAACCTCTCGGTTCTCCTGAAAACCCTCTGCTCTTCGGCCCGGGAGTAGAGCTCTAGGCTTTTGAGGTATGCGTACATGAAGGTAAAGCTCAGCGCCAGCTGGATGACGGCAAGGGCTGAGCCCCTCCTGAAGTCCAGAAGGGTCATGATCTCGGTGAATATGGCCACCTCAAGGGTGGCGTATTTGTAGCCGCCTATTATCAGCGGTATCGAAAAGCTGAGGAAGGAGAAGATGAAGGTGAGCATGGCCGAGGCCAGTATGCCCGGATATAGCATCGGAAGGGTCACCTTCCTGAAGAGCGTGAAGCCCCTCGCTCCAAGGCTCATGGCTGCTTCCTCGTAGTGGGGGTTTATCCTCTGCCAGAGGGCCGAGAGCATTCTGACGACGACGGGAAAGTTGTAGAATGCATGAGCCAGGATTATGCCCTTCCAGGAGTAGATTATTCCCAGATCTCTGCCTACCAGGTTTGTTATAACCCCGTTCCTTCCAAAGAGGATTATGAAGCCCATAGCGACCATTATGCTCGGCATGACGAAGGGAACCGTGAGCAGGGCCCTCAGGAAGCGCTTTCCCGGGAAGTCGTACCTGGCGAAGAGGTAAGCTCCGGGGAGACCGAGGGCGAGCGTTAAGATAGTTGAGGCTATCGCCTGTTCAAATGTGAAGAGGATGACCTTTCTGTAGTAGGAATCACCCAAGACCTCGCCGAGAGCAGCTGGGGACAGACCGTCCTTTAGAATGAGGAGTATCGGATAGTAGAAGAACAGCAGGAGAAAAACCAGCGAGGGGATGAGTATCAGAGGGCTGAGTCTCTTCCACTTCATCGGAATCCCTACCAATCTTGGCCTTAAAACGTTGTCCTTTAAAATGTTAGGCTGGCCGAAAAGGTTTTAAGTTCCGTCCCACAACTACCCATTGGTGGGTAAAAATGTATTACATCGGAAAAGCGAGGAGCCCCTACGGTCCACACAAGACCCACGAGGCCATCCTGGAAAAGCTCAGGGAGAAGGGCTTCGACGTTGAGTTCACCAAACACCACTGGGCCGGCGATCTGCCCTTTGGACTGGTCCTGGTTGAGGGAAAGAAGGGCCACGTGGCCGTCAGGTGGTCCCTCGGCAGGGAATTCACCCTTGAGCTGGAGGAAACCGACAAGGAAACGTTCGACGAGTTCATAGAGGACACTATAGAGTATACAAACGCGGACTCAGGATGAACGCTCCTGCTTAACCCTCTCGATGACGTCGAAGATGCTCCAGAGGTCTCTGATCACGTGTAGATGGGGGATTAAGGCCAGCATTTCCCTCTTTTTCTCCACGAACTTCGCCGTGAAGGGGAAGTAGTACCAGACGTATTCCGTGTTCTCGTCGCCGTGCCCGATGAAGCGCCAGGGTTTGTCGTCCACCCAGATGAAGATCTCGTCTCCATACTTCTCGCGGACGAGCTGAAATGCCTCGTCTATCGTTAAGTCCCTCCCGAAGACTATGACTTCGTCGAAGAGGTCGTAGATGCCCATCTCCTTCAGCCTTCTTACCTTCATGCCGTCTATGAAGTCTTCCGCCGAGAACGAGATAACGGTGTGCCCGGCTTCCTTGAGCTTCCTAAGCAGTTCGGGGGAGTCGTCTATCGGCTTCGTCAGCTTCACCCTCTCCTCGAACCAGGTCTCGAAAAACTTCGTCCTTAGGAAGAACGGCGGCTTCGACTTCTTCTTGTGCTTTCCAAAGGTCGGTCTCTCGAACTGGAGCTCTATCTTGGTGAGGAGCTTCGCCCATAGAGCCTTTCCCGGAAGCCAGCGGTAGCGTTTCTCCAGTGCTCTTCTGAAGGCCTCCTCGATGCACGAGTAAGTGTCAGCAAGGGTTCCGTCAAAGTCAAACGCTATTATCATTCAACCACCTCCAAGCGAGACGTAGAAGTGGCCCGCTCTCACGTGCTCAGAGATGAAGTCGTCGGACATTCCATAGGCCCAAATGACGCGGAAGCTCCCGTTTGTAGGGATTTTGAAGTCGTAGGGATCGCCTGTGTCAAGCTTCCTTGAGAACTCCACTACCGTGAAATCTCCATCTTCCCTGCCGCCGAAGGATACAATGCTGTAGTTTCCGCCGTAGAATTCATCGGGGTTGTGCGGGCCCGCAAAGCCGGTGGAATAATCATCACTGATCCCAACAGTCCCGTTGGGAAGGACGTAGGCTATAACTATGTCGGTCTTTTTCATCCCAGGGCCGCCTCCAAAGCCCACTGCGAGCCAGCCGTGCGTCATAGCCTTCATGCCCACGAAGAGGGTACCATTCTCAACGCGGAAGAAGGCCGAAAAATCGCCTTCCTTGGTGGTGAAGTTTACCTGATATTCACCCGGCGATATAACCCCGTCGGGCTTCCACTGAACCAGCTGGGTATTAGCATCTGACTTTTCGCCAGCATGGCTTACACACCCTGAAGATAAGGTTACAAGCGCGAGCGCTAAGACCACTGCAAGGAATTTGAGGCCTCTCATCATGGGCTTAGAATCGAGGCTGGGTTTTTTTAAAATTGCCTGACCAGCACAAAGCATATATTACAGGGACATCAAATTTCAACGAGCATTTTAAAGCTCAGAAGGTGATAGGTATGGGCAGACACTACATCCCGAACTCGGCCCACAAGGAGGAGATGCTGAAAGAAATCGGTTTTTCATCCATTGAGGACCTCTTCTCAGATGTTCCAAAGGGCATGGTCAAGGAGTTCGACCTGCCGGAGGGAAAGAGCGAATACGAGGTCTTCACTGAGATGAACGAAATTCTGGGCAAAAACAAGACCGTACTTGAGATGCCGAGCTTTTTAGGAGCGGGCACGTACTTCCACTACGTTCCCGCGCACGTCAAGTACATCATCGAGAGGAGCGAGTTTCTAACTGCTTACACCCCCTACCAGCCCGAGATAAGTCAGGGCATGCTCCAGGCCCTCTTCGAGTACCAGAGCATGATGGCCGAGCTCTACGGCCTTCCCATCGTGAACTCCTCTATGTACGACTGGGGAACGGCAATAGCGGAAGCAGCCCTGATGACGGTGAGGCTCCACAGAGGGAAGAAGAAGCGCTTCCTGATCCCTAAGGCCCTAAGCCCAGAAAAGAAAGCGGTGATTAGGACCTACACCCGCGGAGCGGACCTTGAGATAGTCGAGGTTCCCTGGGACGAAAAGGGTCAGCTCGACCTCGAAAAGCTCAAGGAGGAAGTTAAAGATTCCGCTGGAGTTTACGTCGAGATGAGCAACTTCTTTGGCCTTGTGGAGGAGAACGTTAGAGAAATCGGAGAAATAGCCCATGAAGCTGGGGCTTACTTCGTCGTTGGGGCAGACCCGACGATGCTGGGAGTCTTTGAAGCTCCGGGAGAGCTGGGCGCTGATATAGCCGTTGGGGAGGCATCTTACCTTGGAAGCCCGATGAACTTCGGCGGCCCGAGGGCGGGCGTCTTTGCGGTGAGGAACGACAGGTCACTCATCCGCCAGATGCCGGGCAGGATAATCGGCATGACCAAAGACGCGGACGGAAAGAGGGCATTCGTGATGACCCTCCAGACGAGGGAACAGCACATAAGGCGCGCAAAGGCAACCTCCAACATCTGCTCAAACGAGGCGCTGGTGGCGGTGGCGGCTGCGATACACCTCGCAACGCTCGGGCCGAAGGGCCTGGCGGAGCTTGGCGAAATCATTCTCAAGAACACGGCCTACCTCAAGAAGCGCCTCTCAGAGGTCGGCGAGGTTCCCTTCGAGGGGCTCTACTTCAAAGACGTGCCAGTACGCTTTGAGATTCCCTACGATGTCATCCACGAGAGGCTCCTTGAGAGGGGAATCCACGGCGGCTACTACCTCGGAAAGCACTTCCCAGAGCTGGGCGAGACAGCGCTCTTCGCGGCGACAGAGACAACGAGGAAGGAGTGGGTTGACAGACTGGTTGAAGCGCTGGGAGAGATAATAAGTGAGGCGGAGCTGTGAGGTGGTGAAGATGTTCAGGCAGGCTAAATGGGATGAGCCAACTATCTTTGAGCTCTCACGCCCCGGAAGGATTGGTTACACCCTTCCAAAGCCCATTGAGGAGGTTGAGGTTGAAATCCCTGAGAAGCTCAGGAGAACGAGCCCGCTCAAGCTCCCTGAGCTGAGCGAGCCCGAGGTGGTCAAGCACTATACGAGACTTAGCGAGATGAACTACGGCGTTGACTCCGGAATCTACCCGCTCGGCTCGTGCACCATGAAATACAACCCCAAGATAAACGAGGAGATAGCCTCCCACCCTGGTGTCGCCTACGTCCACCCCTACCAGGACGAACGGACAGTTCAGGGAGCGCTCAGGATAATGTGGGAGCTGGAGCAGTGGCTGAAGGAAATAACCGGCATGGACCGCTTCACCCTTCAGCCTGCCGCTGGGGCGAACGGTGAATTCACCGGCGTTTCGATAATCCGCGCCTACCACCTCGATCGCGGGGAAGTTCAGAGGGACGAGATGCTGGTTCCGGATTCAGCGCACGGAACCAACCCGGCAAGTGCGGCCATGGCCGGCTTCAAGGTTATTGAGATACCCTCCAACGAGAACGGTACGGTTGATCTGGAAGCCCTTGAGAACGCTGTGAGCGAGAGGACTGCCGGCTTAATGCTCACAAACCCAAACACCCTCGGCATCTTCGAGGACGAGATACTGGAGATAGCGAAGATAGTTCACAAAGCTGGAGGCCTGCTTTACTACGACGGAGCGAACCTCAACGCGGTCCTCGGAAAGATAAGGCCGGGTGATATGGGCTTTGACATAGTCCACCTCAACCTCCACAAGACCTTCTCGACTCCACATGGCGGTGGCGGCCCCGGAAGCGGGCCCGTCGGCGTTAAGGACTTCCTCAAGGATTACCTGCCAGTCCCACTGGTGAGCTACGACGAAGAAAACGACCGCTACTACCTCGACTACAACGTGCCGAAGAGCATCGGCAAGGTCAAAGAGCTTTACGGGAACTTTGCCGTCATCGTCAGGGCCCTGACTTACCTCAAGATAATGGGGAAGGAAGGCCTGAGAGAGGTCAGCGAGGTCGCTGTCCTCAACGCAAACTACCTCACCCAGAAGCTGAAGGGAACCCGTGGCTATGAGTTGCCGGGTAAAGAACTGAGGAAGCACGAGACCGTCTTTTCAGCCGAGCCCATGAAGAAGGAGACCGGTGTCACTGCGATGGACGTCGCCAAGAGGCTCCTCGACTTTGGAATGCACGCTCCAACGGTTTACTTCCCGCTGATTGTTCACGAGGCTCTCATGATAGAGCCGACCGAAACTGTTAGCAAAGAAGAGCTCGACGCCTACGTCGAGGCCCTCAAGAGGATAAGCGAAGAGGCCTACAGCAACCCTGAGGTTGTGAAGAGCGCCCCGCACAACACAGCAGTGAAGAGGGTTGACGACGTTTTAGCTGCGAAGAAGCCGGTAATAACTTGGCGCATGTACAGGGAGCTCAAGAAGAAGGGCGAGATCGATTATTGACTTTTATCTTTTTGTGGGGTCAGCCAGTGCCAGTCTCTTCATCCGGTAGCGAATCCGACCGGTAAACGCTCTTCATTCCCCTCTCTTCTTTTGGCGGTTGCTTTTTAAAAGGTTCTCCCAAAGTTCCCCCGGCCGATGACGAGCGTTAGCCACGCTGAGCGGTGAGGAAAAGAGGGTTAGCTGAGGCTTTAGTAGAGCTTTCCATTCTCCTCCCTGAGTTTCTCGCGCTTTTTTCAACTTTCTTTTCATCTTCAAAAAGTTTAGGCTTTTTAATTTTTTGAATTTTTGAAAAGGTGCTCTTTATAAAAATTTGAAAAATCAGAGGTACTTCCTCAGGAACTCCCCCACTTTTTTCTTCCACTCCTCAGGATGGAGCTTGAGCGTCCTTACGTGAGGAGCGTCGGTGACCCAGAGCTCGACGTCCGGGTTTATGGTTTTGTTGCGCTCGTAGAACTCCCGAACCTCTTCTACCGTGACGAGCGGGTCTTTCTCTCCGGCTATTAGGAGGAGCGGTTTCCTTGCTTTGTCGGCATAACTTATCGGGTGGACTTCCTTCCCGCCACTAAAAAGCTTCGTGAAGGGCTTGACGAAGACGTGGAGCCACTCAGGAAGGCCGACGAAGTACTTGAGGCCCCTTGCACTGGTCTTATCGAGATCCATGGGCGGTGAATCTGCGACGCCGCAGCAGACCTCCTCAATCTCTGCGAGGGAGCGTATGGTGAGCATCGCGCCCATCGAGAAACCTACGAGGGCTATTCTCTTCGCTTCCTCCGGGTGGTTTTCCTTCAGCCACCTCACGGCCGCCCTAACGTCCGCAATCTCCTTATCGCTGACCGTCGTGTACTTCCCCTTACTCCTTCCATGCGCCCTGAAGTCAAAGACGAGGACATTGTAGCCCTCTTTGAGGAGGAACTCAACGGTCGGCTTCATGTAGAGCTCGTACCACCTGCTTGCCGTGTAGCCGTGGAGTGGGATGACAGTTTTATCGCTCCCGTTTGAGATCCACCAGCCGCTGAGCTTTAGCCCGTCCTCGGTCTCAAATGTGATATCCTCATAATCGAAGCCGAGGTCTTTCGGCGTCCAGTCCCCGATGAGCCTCGGCGGCTTCACCATCTTATACCCAACGAAGGCAGAGAAGGTAAGGAAGAGGAAAATAACAAGAAGTAAGACTTCAATGATCATTTTCCACTCACCTCAAGTTCCTTCATGCTCCATATGAGAGGCATGGCTATGAGCACCAGCACCGCTCCGATGGGGAAGAGGATGCGGTAGTTGTCGTCCGCGAGGTCAACTATGGCCCCTCCTATCGTGCCGGCAAGAAGGACGGGCAGTGAGCGGGTGGCCTCGAAGAAGCCGTAGTAGCGGCCTGTAAATGCCTCCCTCTCAAACTTAGTGAGCAGATCGCCGATGACGGGATAAGAGGCCGCCATCAGGATTCCCCAGCCAATTCCCGCTATCCCGAGGGCAACTACTATCTCCTTCTGGCTCGTTATGAACCAGCCCCAGAGCTGTGGAATGGCAAAGACGAGGCCGCCGAGGATTATGCTCAGCCTCCTGCCAATCTTGTCGTAGATCATGCCGCCGGGGAGTGACCCCACGAGCACGGTCACGTTGAAGAGGGCCATTAGATACAGACCGAGGGATGTAACTGCCTTGATGTTCTCCTGGCTCGCTGAGCCTTTGAGAATGTACGCAAGGATCCCGTAGAGGAATATTGCTATGAACTCAAAACTCATCCACCAGAGGGTTTGTGCGGTGTAAAACTTGAGGAAGTCGCGCTTTTTGACTATGCTGGCCAGGTATTCCCAAAGGCTCTCCTCGTCATCAATTTCCGGCGCTTTGGGTTCTCGGATAACGAAGTAAACGAAGAGAGCGGCTCCAATAAGGAATATCGCAGTTATTATAAACGGTATCTTAAGGTACGGCGTCTGGACGAGCGCCTTTATTCCTTCACTTTCGCCTGTCTCGGCCACGGCCTTGGCGATGAGAAAAGCCGCCAGTCCGAAGAGGAACAGGTTGCCCGCCCATTCGAAGAGCGTAATGATCCCGCTCGCCTTTCCGCGCTGTCCGCTCTCGACCGTATCAGGCATCAGCGCACGGTACTGGGCGGTATAGGTGTGCATCGAGAGGTAGAAGAAACCGAGGGCCAGAGCAAAACCCCAGAGCGGGACACCCATGGCATAGGCCGTGTAGATCATCAGTGCAGCAATCCCGGCGAGGAGGCCCCCGAGCATTATAAACGGCCTTCTCCTGCCGTATTTCGATCTGAGGGTATCGCTGTAATACCCCAGCAGAACTGGCACGAACAGGCCGATGAGGCCCTCAGCGGCCAGTATGGTCCCCTTAACAAAGGCGGACTCCGTGTAGCTCGACAGTAGCGGAAAAGACAGGCCTTTGTTGAGGGCCCACCCAACGCTTCTGCTGAAGCCGAGCAGAGCAAGTCCAAGCACAACACCCCAACTGAAGCCCTTCCTCTCCATCATTCACACCCCCTTATTCTGCCGTGTTTATGTCAAAGAGACGTTTTTACGTTTCCAGTTCAAACGACAAAAATAAAAGGAAAGGTCAGTCCATGTCCGGCACGTAGTCGAGGGCATTGCCCTTAGTTCTGACAATGTCGCCCCTCCTGACGAACTGCATCGTTATCGCCGCCAGTATGAAGAACACCATTGCAAACGGAAGGAGCGTTTTGTAGCCTATGAGGTCGAGAAAGGCTCCCGCCAGGGGAGGTGCGACAAGGTTGGCAGCCTGACTGAAAAAGTAATAGAGCCCGGTGTAACCGCCGAGCTTCTCCTCCGTCGTCATGTCGACTACCATTGGCAGGGAGTTCACGTTGACCATCGCCCAACCTATTCCCGCAACAAAGAACAGGGCCATGAACTCCATGACGACTGGGTCAGATAGGGACGGACTCTGGGGCTGGTGGGTTTCACCCAAAAAGTATGCCCCGAGTACCACGAGGGAGATAAGTATCAGGCCCGCGGTTATGGTTCTCTTCCTCCCTATTCTCGCCCCGAGAAAGCCCGCGGGTATCGCGGATATCATGAAGCTGAGCGACACTGCGCCGAGCAGGAAGGCCCCGGTGCTCTCGATCCTCCTTGTGAACTCAGTCTCAGCGGCACCCACCGGGATCCTGAACAGGTGGTACTTGAAGTAGCTGGTAAAAAAGGTCTCCAGGGAGTTGAAGGCGACGAACCAGAAGAATATTGAGAGCAGTATGAACAAAAGGCTCCTCTCGTGGCTCGCAAAGACGTCCTTGAGGTTCTCCTTCAGCTCGCCAAAGCTCTTGCGTGACGTCTCGGAGAGCAGCTTTCTAATGCTGACCTTCTCCCCCGGGACGCGGTATTCCTCGGGCTCCGGGACGAAGAACACCACTAGGAGGTTGGCAATGAGCATTATCGCCGCACCGGCGTAGAAGGGGTAGGCGTAGTTTATATCGTAGAGGGCCTTGCCCCCGAAGTAAGCCAAAAGTGCTCCGAGGCCACCCATGAAGTTGATTATGCCGTTGGCCTGACTCCTCTTCTCACTCGGTGTTATATCCGGCATGAAGGCAATGACCGGAGAGCGGAAGAGCGCCATGAAGAAGTTCATGAAGACTATCGTCCCCATGAAGAGGGCCAAACTGCCGTGCTCCCTGGCTATCGGGATGAGCGCAAACATGATCGCCGCAGATGGGGCGCCGAGAAGGATGTATGGTTTCCTCCTGCCGAGTCTCGTCCGAGTCATGTCGCTGAGCGCACCAAGGAACGGGAGCAGTAGAACCGCGAACAGGTTGTCGATGGTCATGATGAAGCCCGTCACCGTTTTGTTCATGCCAAAGGTGTCCTGCAGGAAGATTGGTATGTAGGCGTTGTAGAGGGCCCAGATGATGCTTATACCGAAGAAACCGAAGCCGAGCAGGAATATCCTTGAGTATTTGAACTCCACATTTCCACCCCCAAATTCGGTATCGGCGATTGAAACAGTGTGGAAATTTGGGGGAGGAAACTTTTAAGGGTTGCCAGCTCATCTCTGAACGATGAGAGCAGGAACAGAATTGAACAATGAAAGTACTCTGATACTGGGTCACAGGGGCTTCAAAGGGCCGTTGGAGAACACCCTTCCAGCTTTTAGAAGGGCTTTACTGTACGCCGACGGAGTGGAGTTCGACGTCAGGGTTACCGGCGATGGAAAACTCGTTGTCCACCACGATGAAGGTTTCTGGAGTGATGGTCTCTTTTACAGGATAAATGGCCTGAGTCTCAGGGAATTGAGGAGTATCCATCCCCTCGGAAAGCTCATTCCCAGAGTGAAGAACATTTTCAGGGCCTTCAGAAACTCGTTTTTCGACGCTGATGTTAAAGAACCAGAGGCCGTTGAACCCCTCCTAAAACTCGTCGAGAGGTTCAGCGTTGCAGGTCGCGTCGTATTCTCTTCAGAGAACCCTGGAATCGTTAAGGCCCTTTTAAGGGAGTGCCCCGACTGCCGCGTGGGCTTTTCCATAGTCGGCTACTCTTCCCTCACGTGGATCCCGAGGATTAAAGGTCTCTACTCCCTTCACGTGCCGATAGATGCAGTTTCTTACATTGGCTACCACACTTTTGTCGCTTTGCTTAGGGCTCTGCGTAAGAGGGGCCTGAGAATATACCTCTGGAACTATCAGATGAACGAGCTGGAATGGGTGCCAAGGCTTTGGAGGTTTGCCGACGCTCTCATTTTGGACAACCCTGCGTGGGTAAAGAAAGGTTTTTACGGGTATGGTGCACTCTCCTCTGGCGATACCTATGACGGGCTGGGAATCAGATAGAGTGCTCGTTCTCGGCCACAGGGGCTACTCCGCGAAGTACCCGGAGAACAGTCTCCTCGCCTTCAGAAAGGCCATCGAAGCTGGTGCCGATGGAATCGAGCTCGACGTCTGGCTCAGTAAGGACGGAAGAGTTGTCATAATGCACGACGAGACCATTGACAGGACGAGCAACATGACCGGAAGACAGAAGGACATGACGCTTGAGGAGCTCAAGAAGGCCGATATAGGCATGGGGGAGAGGATTCCGACGCTGGAGGAGGTCTTTGAGGTCCTGTCCGATAATGCCCTAATCAACATCGAGCTCAAGGACAGAGACGCCGCCGGCGAGGTTGCAAGAATAGTAAAGGAGAACAACCCAGGGAGGGTCTTGATTTCCTCCTTTGACGTTGATGCACTCAGGGAGTACCGGAAGTTTGACGGGAAAACAAGGATGGGACTGCTGATAGACAGAGAGGATGTCGTTCCACTCATCCCGAAGCTTAAGGATGAACTAAACCTGTGGTCAATTAACATCCCAATAGAGGCTATACCCCTCCTCGGTCTTGAAAAAACTGTTCAGGCGATTAAATGGGCCCGTTCCCTAGGTCTCAAGGTCGTTCTTTGGACGGAAAATGACGACCTCTTTTACCTCAACGACAACCTCGCGAAGCTTACGGGACTCTTCGAGGTGGTCATAGTCAACGACGTCGAGCGGATGATTGATTACCTCAGGAAACTCGGGCTCAGGTAAATTTTAAAAAAGTTCGCATTTTTACTTTTCTTGGTGGTTTGGGTGGATTCCAGGTGGATTCTCACTTTGATTGCAACAGTGCTTTTGGTTTCCCTTCTGATACCCGGCGAGGTTTACAGCCCTCCAAACGTTCCTTATCTCAAAGAGAACTACGATGTCTATCAGGAGGTTCCCAGCAGGGTCGCAACCCTTCTGTGCGGGGCAGAAACGAGAGAATACTATGAATACCTCGTGAACTGGACCCTCGGGTTCCCCCACTACCATGTGTACTGGGGAGCAGGGGGAAGCTTAAGGACGACTATCGTCGTTGGGAATTGGAGTTCCTTCAAGAAAAGCCTTCCATACGGATGCGAAATCATCTCTCTAAAGGAACTTTCAAAGGAACCAACCATCTCCCATGACCTGGCCCTCTACAACGCTTCGCTCATCCTTGAGAACCTGACGAAGGGAACCCCTGACTACGAAAAACTAAAGCCCTTCTTCTCCTTTGCGTCTTACTCCCCCCAGGATTCTGAGATTCCAAAAACGAACAACACCCACGTTGAAGTAATACTTATCGGTACCGGAGACACGGAATTCGTCTGGAAGCCATTCGTTTTTGTGTGGGCTATCGTCATGGCCTTAAGCGCTGTCAGCCTTTTTACCTCTTGGAAACGCAAGAAGAAGGCCATCTTTGTCTCATTTGTGATTATTCTCCTCCTTGGGGCTTTCTTCGTCGGGAAAGTCCTTTACCTGGAGCATGAGAAAGCCGAGTGGAACCGCAACGTTGCGTCCGTCCTTTCGCTTAAAGGGATGGGTGGAGAGTGCTGGCCCGTTGTGGGGGTCATAAACGTCCCCTCTGATTCGAGCGCGGACAGCATACCCCGGGCGCTTCAACTGATAAACGAGAGCCACGCCAAAATCCTCGAGGTGAGCTTTGAGGACTACATAGTGAAGCTTGAGGTCGGCGTAAACCCCGAAAGTTACGAAGAACTAGCGAAGGAAGCTGAGGAGCTGGGCCTGCAGGCCGATATTTTTCCCAGGTCTGAGGTTTCAGAGATTACAGAACAGATCCGGAGAAGCTACGAAAGGCAAGAAGAACTCATCGAAACCCTGAAGAAATACCTTCTCAAGCTTCCTCCAAGTGAGAGGAATGCCGTGGAGCGCTTCATCGAGCTGCAGAAACAGTTCTTGGAAGAGACTGAGAAACAGCTAAACGCGAGCAAAAACTGCTACGAGATTGGCATTGCAATCCCAACCGAATACGGGGTTGTTCAATACTCCTCGCTCTCGGGTTTCCTGGCGAAGTTGGTCCTTCTCGTCGTGGGAATAGCTCTCGTGGTTAGTTGGAGGAGTGATAGGTAAACAACCGGAGTAACTTTGGCTTTATCTTTTTATCCTTTTTGGGGTGTTCTTATCCTAGCAGTGCTCCAAGGACTCTAACACCAGAATCGAGGTCACTGGCCGAGGAATTGTGGCCGAGAACTGGGATACATTCTGAATCTAAAGGAGACACGGCTTGTCTGACGTCTGGATTACTGCCTGCGCGACGGGTCTTAGCCGGAGGAGAGGGCTGACAGGGGTTTCCTGAACGCTGGTAGAGTGAGGGTTTCATGGGCATCCTTACGGTCATTATAAACTGTCCTAGAGTAAAGCCTAATATACTTCCCTTTCGCTTTATCTCCGGTGATACCATGGAGCGCTACATACTCTCACTTGACGAGGGGACAACTTCTGCTAGGGCAATAATCTTCGACAGGGAGAGCAACATACACGGCATCGGCCAGTACGAATTCCCGCAACACTATCCGAGGCCCGGCTGGGTGGAGCACAACCCAGAAGAAATCTGGGAAGCTCAGATGAGGGCAATAAAAACCGCCATTGAGCACGCTAAAATAGAGCCGAACCAGATAGCCGCCATTGGAGTAACCAACCAGCGCGAGACAACGATTGTGTGGGACAAGAGTGGAAGACCACTCTACAACGCGATAGTCTGGCAGTGCAGGAGAACGGCTGAAATGGTCGAGGAGATAAAGCGCGAATATGGAAACCCCATTAAGGAGAAGACCGGCCTCGTTCCTGATGCATACTTCTCGGCGAGCAAGCTCAAGTGGCTCCTCGACAACGTTCCCGGCCTGAGGAAGAAGGCTGAAAAGGGCGAGGTTCTCTTCGGAACTGTGGATACCTTCCTCATCTACCGCCTCACGGGGGAGCACGTTACCGACTACTCCAACGCCTCAAGGACGATGCTCTTTAACATCAAGAAACTCGACTGGGATGAGGAGCTTCTCGAGCTGTTTGATATTCCTGAGGAGGTTCTTCCTGAAGTCAGGGAGTCTAGCGAGGTCTACGGCTACACCAAGAAAGAACTCCTCGGTGCAGAAATCCCGGTAAGCGGAGACGCCGGCGACCAGCAGGCGGCTCTATTTGGCCAGGCGGCCTTTGAGACTGGAATGGTGAAGGCCACCTATGGGACGGGGAGCTTTATCCTGGCCAACACGGGCAAGATGGTGCGCTACTCGGAGAACCTGCTCACCACCATCGCATGGGGTCTCAAAGGGAAGGTCAGCTACGCCCTTGAGGGGAGCATCTTCGTAACCGGCGCCGCTGTCCAGTGGCTCCGCGATGGGATAAAGATCATCAAGAATGCCGCCGAAACTGAAGAGCTTGCCACCAAACTTGAGAGCAATGAGGGAGTTTACTTTGTGCCGGCCTTCGTCGGTCTCGGTGCGCCGTACTGGGACCAGTTCGCGCGCGGGCTGATAATAGGGATAACGCGCAGTACCGGCAGGGAGCACCTCGCGAGGGCAACACTAGAGGCGATAGCATACCTTACGAGAGACGTCATTGAAGAAATGGAGAAGCTCGTTGGAATCAAGGAGCTCCGCGTTGACGGGGGAGCGACTTCAAATGACTTCCTCATGCAGTTCCAGGCAGACATCTTGAACAGAAGGGTCATCAGACCCGTCGTGAAGGAGACCACCGCCCTCGGGGCGGCATATCTGGCAGGCCTCGCAGTCGACTACTGGGGCGGCCTCGACGAGATAAAGAGCCTCTGGAAGGTAGAGAAAGTCTTTGAGCCTAAGATGGACGAAGAAACCAGGGAGAGGCTCTACCGTAGCTGGAAGGAGGCAGTGAAGAGGGCGATGGGCTGGGCGAAGGTCGTTGGTTCTTGATTAACTTTTTATTTGTCTATACTGAAAATGGGGCAACGTTTTTATTCAGAAGTGCGATTTTTAGACGGTGGGCGTATGATAGTTGATCTATCCCTTCCTCTCGGCGAGGATACCCCGGTTTACCCCGGTGATCCTGAGATACGTGTAAGACCTTGGGCATTTATCGATAGGGACGGCTACTACATGAACTCTCTAAAGATGGGGGAGCACTCGGGAACCCACGTGGATGCACCCGCTCACTTTATCCCCGGTGGAAAGACCGTGGATGAACTTCCACTTGAGAAGTTTATTGGGAGAGCGTTTGTAATTGACGTCCGCTCCTCCACTGAGGGGCCGGTTACCCTCGATGAGATTCCCGACTCGGGGTACAGGAACAGGATAGTCCTCTTTCTAACCGGTGGAAGGGAGCTTTCCCCTGAGGTGGCCCTCTTTTTGGCCTCTGAGGGGGTTAAGGCCGTTGGAACCGACGCCATGAGCATAGGTAATGAGAGCGTTCACGTGATACTCCTCTCGGAGGAGATCCCGATTTTTGAGAATCTAACCAACTTGGAAGAAGTGCTTGGGATGGAATTTGTTTTTATAGCTCTCCCCCTCAAAATAGAGGGCGGATCCGGGAGCCCCGTTAGGGCAGTTGCCATCCTTGAGGAGTGATCATTCCTCTTCTTCGCCTGTGCTCTTTTCGATGATGCTCTTAAGAGCCTCGGCCAGTTTCTCGTTCCTGTCTCTGAGCTTTCTGTTCTCTTCTTCCAGTTTTTCAACTTTGTCCCTGAGTTTTTTCAGCTCTTCGATAAGTGGCGTTACCTTGGATTTCGGTATGTATTCGGATTTCATGTTTTTGATTATTGAAAGGGCCTCTTCCAGGTTAGCTGCCCCGGTTATCTCCAAGAGTCTTTTCTCAACAGTTGAAAGCTTCCCAGAGCGTTTTTCGTACTCCAAAACACGCTTCTCGAGCTCTTTAACTTTTCTATCCATTTCCCTGTACTTCTCTAGTTCCTCCTTCAGCAGCCTTATTTCCTCCT
Source organism: Thermococcus gorgonarius (assembly GCF_002214385.1). Lineage (NCBI taxonomy): Archaea > Methanobacteriati > Methanobacteriota > Thermococci > Thermococcales > Thermococcaceae > Thermococcus > Thermococcus gorgonarius. The sequence goes on from NZ_CP014855.1 coordinate 468,219, forward strand.
CCCTGGCTTCAAGTGCCTTCTTCAGTTCGTGGTTCTTCACCACGAGCTTCTCGTATTTCTCCAGAAAGCCTTTGACTGAATTGGTGAGTTCAGTAGTGGTTCCGACCAGCGAGGAGAATAGCTTGCCCTCGATTTCAGATATTCTCCTGTCCACTATCTCGTTTACCTTTTCTTCGATTATTTTCGAGTACTGCCTTTCTATCTTGGATGGCTCGGGTACTCCAAGCTGAAGGCGCTCCTCCAGCTCGTTTATCCTTGGTATTAGGCTGCTAACTCCTTCAACAAGAACCATCTTTCTCTGGAGTTCCTCAACGTTTGCCTCCAAAGATTTGATGCGCTTTTCCAGGGACGAATCCCTTTCCCGCATTTCTGTTCTTGTGGAATCCAGATTTTGCTTGAGCTTCTCTATTTTCTCAGCGAGTGCGTTCTTCTCAATGTGGAACTCCCTTATTAATGCAGCCAGGGCTTGAAGAGAGAGAAGGGAGTAGTCTCTGAGCTCCTCCGCCTCCGGGATGATGGCCTTTACTGTGTCCCAGTCCCTAAGCGTCTTTAGCTCGGAGAGAATCTCGACGTGCCTTTCCCGGAGGTAGTCCCAGGTTATCCCTTGCCTTCCCTTGTCGAACATGCCCCATCGATCTGGAATAGTTCTCAAAATTTAAATAGATTTTGTGTAGGTTGATACATTCGAGGGGAGTAACTCAACCGAAAGATTTATAAAGTCACACCGGGGAGTATAAGTCGGTACGGCGGCCATAGCGGCGGGGTTACACCCGGTCTCGTTTCGATCCCGGAAGTTAAGCCCGCCTGCGTTCCCGGGTGTACTGCCCTCCGGGAGGGGGCGGGAAACCGGGAACGCCGCCGGCCACTATCTTCTCCATCAGCTTTTTAATTGGAGCAGACTATCTACTCACATGAGCGACCCCTATCTGGAACTCGTGGGTCTCCTTGGAATTCATGAGAGAAAGGAACCTCTGTCAGCTGAAAGACGGGCCAGGGAGTTTTTGAAGCACCTCCAGGAACTGAAACCCGGGGACGAGGCTACCGTTAGGGGTTTTCTTCTTCTCAGGATTCCCCCAAATGCTCCCAAAGATGCAGTCTACTACATTCTCGCTCCCTTACCTCCCGGTGAGCTTAGAAAAGCTGGATATCAGTTTCCAAGGGCTTACGCCGTGGTAAGGATAGATGACAAAACCGAGATAAAGGGGCGTTTGAGCTCTGGCTCATACGTAGAGGTAAAGGCCATTGTAGATGCCTACCCGTGGGGGAACCTAAAACTCCTCCGGGCGTTGCGTGTTAGTACCCTCCAATACTCCCAATACTGGGCTCAATACCGGGATCTCATGTTGAAGCCCAAGGAAGTGGAGGAGCTCATTGATGAAACAGTACACACCACAAAGAGCTTTCGAGACGCTCTCCTTTACTCTATCTACGGTGGAACTCCTCTTCTTGAGTCGCCAACCGGGTGGGGTGAAGGAAGCGAATTCTCTCTCCTGAGTAGCAGGAAGAGAGAAGTGGGTTTAGTTACGATGTGGCGCATTCTCCGGGTTGTTCATTCCCTCTTCCCCTGGGAACTCCAGCTTAGGAAGGAGAGAAAGCTTCAATACTCTGATCCCTTCTTTGACTTGGATTTTACTGTGATTAACCCCAACCAAGAACCCTTCAGATATTACGTTCCCGGTTCCCCTTTGAGGATTTCAAAGTTTGCCCAGAGAGCCCTTGAGGGCAAGAACGCTATAGGTTTGTTGTCCCTGCCGAAGCGTGCCAGTCCGGTTGATGGGCTGGTCAGTATGGCGGAATTGCCCTTTGTTTTTATACCCCAGGAGGACGAGAGACCGTACCTCCAGGACACTAAGTTGCTCTCCAAGTTCATGCCGAATCTGATAGCCACGATTTTCATCGAGCGGGAGCGGTACGGAAGTGTTTCAATCAGGGACAGCGAGGTTGAAATCCTCAGGAGGAAGTTTGAGGAATGGCTTATCGAAAAGAGGGAAGAATACGGTTGGAAGTTCGATGTTTTGACGATCCCAGGGGCTGTTTTGGACATCAGAAGAAGGTATGAGCTGACCCTTCGGCTCTTTGGCTCGGTTGGTCGTTTTAGGGGCAGGCTTGGACGGAATGAGGTTAGGACTGTTATGGAGGTGAACGAGGAAATTTTAAACGACTGGATGGTGGTTGTTGATAGCCTCCCCCAGAGCGAACTTCAGAAACTTCTGAGCCTTAAGGAATACCGGTTATACTTGCCGGCTGACAGGCGGATCGCCAAGGCCCTCGAAATCTTCAGGGACATCGAGGCAACCACGTTGAGCGGTGAAGTCGACAGGGTGGAGTTTCTGGATGCCCTTCTGAAGTTCGGTTTTTCCAGAGAATGGGCCGAGAGAACACTGGAAAGGCTCATAAAGGAGGGATACATTTACGAGCCTGCAAGAGGAAAGCTTAAACTGGTGAGATGAATGGGTAAAAGGGAACTCAGGGCAAGAGAGCAGAGGGAAAAGAAAAAAATAGCCGCGGAGAGGGTTGACGTTCTCTTCACTCTGGCTGAGAGGGTCTTTCCGTATGATAGAGATCTGGCCAAGAGATATGTTGAGATAGCCCTTGCCGTCCAGCAGAAGGCCAAAATCAGACTCCCCCGGAAGTGGAAGCGGAGATACTGTAAGAAATGCCACTCCTTCCTCGTACCAGGTGTTAACGCGAGAGTCCGGCTCAGGAGCAAACCCTATCCCCACGTTGTAATAAAGTGCCTTGAGTGTGGCAACATAATGCGCTATCCCTATCTGAGGGAGAAAAAGGAAAGACGTAACTAGGTCTTCGATTCCTCTGCCTCGGCAACGGCTATTTTCATGAGTCCGTCCATGACGCTCTTCATTACGAGCTCGCTCGTGTCCTTTATCTCGCTGAGCTTTGCTTTTATCAACTTCCTGAACTTGGGGTTATGAACCGCTATCTCGGGTAGCTTTAGAGAGGCCATAAGGATGGGTGCGGAGCCGGACTACGTTGGACTTGTAATAAGCAGAAACTTTGAGAGACTCGTCAGGCTCAGGAGAAAAAGACAGCAGAGCATGGCCAGCTTTATTGGCATAATCTACGGTTTAACGGCTTCGTTTGCATTCGCCCTTGCCGCCTCGTTCCAAGTTGCCTACAGTATCAATACCCTTTTTGGTCAGCTGAACGTACCTACCGAGTACATTGGGGACATCATTCATGTTATCCCTCCTTCGGGAATGACCTTTGTCATGTACGTCATGCTCACAATAATGATAGTTCATTCTCTGCTTTCGGCCGTGTCAATCAAAGTCGCTGATGGAGGACACGTCTACGTTGCGATGAAATACTTTGTCATCCTTCTCTGGATATTCGCCGCCGGCATGTACGCAGGCCAAGTTTTGATGGAGAAGATGATGAATCTCGGAAGCGGTTCAACTCAGGTGCTTGCTGTACTCTTCCAGAGCCTTTGACCAAAATTGTGATTAAGCCTTCGTCTTAGATAAGATACGGGAAGAACCATGGAGGACGAGAGGAAGAAATGGGAAAAGCTGGTCGAAGCCCTTGAGATTGAGGGCATTATACGCGATTCCCGGGTTAAAGAGGCCTTTCTTAAAGTTCCCAGATATCTTTTTGTCGAGGGCAGATACAGAAAATACGCCCATCTGGACGAGCCCCTTCCGATCCCAGCGGGACAGACCATCTCAGCCCCCCACATGGTGGCGATAATGCTTCAGCTGGCCGATTTAAGGCCCGGAATAAACGTTCTGGAGGTCGGAACGGGGAGCGGGTGGAACGCCGCTTTGATAGCCGAGCTCGTAAAGACCGACGTTTACACCGTTGAGAGGATTCCGGAGCTCGTTGAGTTTGCAAGGAGAAATCTGGAGCGCGCTGGCTACTCGGATAGGGTTCACGTGATTCCAGGAGACGGCACCAAGGGCTTTCCACCCAAGGCTCCCTACGACAGGATAATAGTCACCGCCGGAGCACCTGAGATTCCAAAACCGCTGATAGAGCAGCTCAAGCCCGGGGGAAAGCTCATAATCCCAGTGGGGAGCTACCACCTCTGGCAGGATCTCCTGGAGGTTATAAAACGTCCCAACGGCTCGATAAAGATTAAAAACCATGGCGGCGTTGCATTCGTGCCCCTCATCGGGGAGTATGGATGGAAAGAGTAGCCCGAGCGTTTAAGTTTTTATATCCTGCACTAACGGATATTGGCTATGATGAGATTGGCCTTTGGGGTCATCGATGCCCGGGATCGACGGCCTGAGCCACTCCGTCAAATTTTTAAGCCTTCTCCTTTTAGTAACCCTCGGGTAGATTAAGTTGTGGGGGTGATTGAATGCCAGCGATCGAGGAGGTCACCGTGAGGAGCTTTGAGAGGATAGGCATGCACTCCCACATAAAGGGCCTCGGCCTGGACGAGAACGGAAAGGCAAAGTTCATGGCGGACGGAATGGTCGGGCAGGTTAAAGCCAGGGAAGCCGCTGGAATAGCGGTCGAGCTCATAAAGCGCGGCAAGCTCGCTGGAAAAGGTATCCTGCTGGCGGGGCCGACGGGAAGTGGCAAAACAGCTATAGCGATGGGCATAGCGAGGGAACTCGGTGAAGACGTCCCCTTTGTCCAGATTGCTGGAAGCGAGATCTACTCCTCCGAGATCAACAAGACCGAGTTCCTCAAGCAGGCCATGAGGAGGGCGATAGGCGTTAGAATAAGCGAGGAGAGGAAGGTCTACGAGGGTGAAGTCAGGGAGATAAAGATCAACAAGACGAGGCATCCCTTCAACCCCTACATCGAGGTTCCGGAGAGCGTTCTCATAACCCTCCGCACGAAGGACGACGAGAAGACGATACGGGCCGGCAGGGAGATAGCCTACCAGCTCATGGAGATGGGTGTTGAGGAGGGCGACGTCATACAGATCGACGCCGAAACCGGCAGGATCTCCAAGGTAGGTACAACGAAGGAGGAAGAGGGGCTCTTCTTTAAGAGGAAGGTCAACCTGCCGAGCGGACCGGTTCTTAAGATAAAGGAGTTTACCTACACGGTTACGCTCCACGACTTGGACGTTGCCAACGCCCGCGGAAACATCTTCGGCCTGCTCTTCAGCACCGGGGCGGAGATAAGCGACGAGATAAGGCAGCGTGTTGATGAAACTGTAAAGAAGTGGATAGAGGAGGGCAGGGCAACGCTCGTCCCCGGCGTCCTCTTCATAGATGAGTGCCACATGCTCGACATAGAGGCCTTCTCGTTCCTAGCTAGGGCGATGGAGAGCGAGCTGGCTCCCATACTCATCCTGGCCACGAACAGGGGCATGACGACCATCAGAGGAACGGACATAAAGGCCCCGCACGGAATCCCGATAGACATGCTCGACCGACTTTTGATAATCAACACCGAGCCCTACAAGAAGGAGGAAATCCGTGAAATCGTCAAGATCCGCGCCAGGGAGGAGAAGATAGAGATAAGCGAAGAGGCCATAGAATACCTGGCAGAACTCGGTGAGAAGACCAGCCTGCGCTATGCAGTCCAGCTCCTGGCACCGGCGAGCGTTCTGGCCAGGGGCGGGAAAGTAGAGAAGGAGCACGTAGAGAAGGCCAAAGAATACTTCGCCGACCTCAAGAGGAGCATAAACTTCGTGGAGAAGCTCGAAGGCATGCTCCAGTGAGCATTTCTTTCCATTCCCTCCTATTCTATTATGCCTAATCTACCCATGTCCCCACAAACCGCTAGAGATGGATGAGGCCAGCTTTAAAAAGCGCACACAGGACGTCAAAGAAAGCCGAACCAAGCCAGTGGAGGAGGAAGCTCTGGAAGAAGCTCTTCCCTTTCAGGTCCATCCAGGCAAAAACCAGGCCTGCGAAAAATGAGTATGGGATTTCGGGGAGTGGTTTCCCGATGTGGACGAGGGTGTAGGGAACGTCCTGGGCGAATATGGCCAACCATCTGTTCTTCTCCGCGAGCGGGAACAGGAGAAACCCCCTGAAAAAAGCCTCGTGGGCGAGCATAACAACGCCAATAACCAGCTCTTTTTCGAAGAAGCTCACCCAGCCCAAATAAGCAAAGCGGGGGTAGTAGTTTCTCATTGATGGAACAAAGAGCCCTCCAAAGCTTGCAACAACGGCAAGGATCATCACAAGCCCGAAAATTTTCCAGTTGTCGTCTGGTAGTCTTAACCCCAATTCCTCCGGTCTAAAACCAAAGGCGGAGGAAACTGCCAAGGGGACTAGAAAGTACCAGAACAGAAGCCATGCCGCCCAGCGCTCCAGGCTCCCAACGAAAAAGCGCGGAATAAACGAGATGGGTAGCAGGATGATAAAAAGGGCGTAGGAGTTCCTGCGGAGGATCATCAATCACACCATGAAGCTGATGGTTGTCGTGCTGGGGTACCTCCTGACTTCGATGCCGCGGTTGGCAAAGGCTATGCCTATCTCAAGCGGCCTGTTCGGATTTGCTCTCCTTACAACCCTGATCCCTATCTCGTTTTCCAGCCTGTCTTTGTTAAGCCTTGAAACGTATGAATACAGCAGACTGACGAAGTTCCTGTAATCGTGCATCTCCTCCAGAAACTCCCTCTGCTCGGGGTTCAGGTAGGGGTAGACGTATTGGTCAAAAAACCACTGGAATGTTCCCAATGTTTCGGATGAATAAACGAACAGCAGCTTGTAGAATTCTTCGTTTTTGTTTCCAAACACTGAGTCCATGTACGGAATAGCCCTCCCAAGAATCCTGCTCGCCTCGCTGAGGTTCAGGTTAACCAAGTTCAGTCTCAGGTCGCTACCCCTGAGCTCTAGGAGTATATACCTTCCCCCAAAATCCATGTAGATTTGATTGTAAAACAGGACGGATTCTCTGGGTTTGTACGTCATCTGCTGGAGTATCTTGGCAAGGCTGCCCTCTATCCGTGCCAAAAGATGCGGCTCGCCGATGAACAGCGTTTCAACTCCTCCAACTAAGTCAACGTATACAACTTCCCTATCCAGAACAAATTCAACTTCCCTTCTCCAACCGGGCAGGTTGTATTTAGTTAATACTGAAAGATCCACTAGTGACACTTTGACCTCTTTCTCCAAGCCGCCAAATCTCTTTTTCAGAACGAGAACTGGGTGGTACCCGCTGGCGGGATTCAGAGGGGACACTGGAATGTCTCTCACTTTGATCATGGCGATTAGTGCCTTTTTTATCTTCTCTCTATCCTGCTGGGAGAACCTCTGCGTTAAGTCCTCGACGAGTCTCTCCAACCTCCCCCTGAGTCTGACTTCCATGATCCCACCGGGAGGTAGATTGGAAGAAAGGATATAAAAGGATTAGGAAGTCTGCTCCTCTTCGCCAGCTTCTTTTGTGTCCTCCTGAGGTTTTTCCTCAACGATCTCTTCGGAGGATCCAGCGTCCTCCTCCTTAGTGCTTTCGCTGACTTCCTCTACCTGAGACTCGGCTGCCTCCTCATTAGTTTTCTCTGACGCTTTTTCAGAGACCTCTGTTTCTTCGCTACCTTCCTCTTTTTCCGCCTCTTGCGGCTTTAGAAGTTCCTCAACTGTGGGCTTGAACTTGACCTCTTCGTATCCTATGAACTTGAGGTCGCTTTCAAGAAGTATCTCCCCCAGCACTAGAGTGTTTCTATCGACTTCATCGAGCACGGGCCTGAAGTCAACGGTTACGTCTTTCTCCCCAACTTCAATGACAACTTTTTCCAGCGGTATCCTGGGCAGACGGAGCTCTATAAGAGCCTTGACTTTCTCTATAGGATCCTCCACTTTCTCCGTTACCTCAACTTCATAGACCAAGTGCTTGCCCGCGTAGGGGTGGTTGAAATCGATCCTAACTCTGCCACCGCTCACGGTGAGTATTCGTCCCTTAAGCTTCCTTCCATCGCCGGTTTCGAGCTCTATCGGCATTCCCGGGATTGGGTATATCCCTGCCCTCCTAAGCTGGCCCAGAGTGAAGACCTTGATGAGTTTAGGATCTCTCTTTCCGAAACCCTTCTCGGGGGGAATAATTATCTCATACTTCTTTCCAACTTCTAGGCCTTCAAGCTGTTCATCCAGTCCCTGAATTACGTGACCTGCACCGACCGCTATAGGGACGGGCCCATAAACGCCGTTCTCTTTGTATATGCCTGCTTCTTTTGCTATTTCCTCCTCGGTAGTGTCAAAAATCTCGCCCGTCTCTTTTATTCTTCCGGTGTACTTGAGCCGAATAACGTCCCCTCTCTGGATCTTTGTCATTTTCCCAACCTCCATCCTTTTCTACTCCCAGTTATGGAGGTGGTTTTTAAGCTTTCCCGCATCGATAAACTAATAAAAAATCCTGCAAAACACCGCGCGGTGGTTAGCATGGGGATAAAAATCTACAACACCCTAACCAGAAAGAAAGAGGAGTTCATGCCGCTCAGAGAGGGCGAGGTTAGGATGTACGTCTGCGGGCCGACGGTTTACGATTACCCCCATCTCGGCCATGCGAGGACCTACATAGCCTTCGACGTTGTGAGGCGCTACTTCGAGCACAAAGGATACACTGTTCTGATGGTCATGAACTTCACGGACATCGATGACAAGATAATCAAGAGGGCCAATGAAACCGGTGAGGATCCGAAAGAGCTCGCCGAGAAGTTTCTAAGGTACTTCCTTGAAGACATGGCTGCCTTGAAGGTCAAGCCTGCAGACATCTATCCTCGGGTTACAGAGCACATAGATGATATTATTGAATTCATAAAAAAGCTCCAGGAAAAGGGCTACGCATACGAGGGTTCCGATGGCGTTTACTTTGAAGTTAGGAAGTTTAAGGACTACGGAAAGCTGAGCAAGATAAAGCTGGAAGACCTTGTTAAAGGCGCAAGGGTAGAGCCGGGCGAAGGGAAGAAGAACCCGGAGGATTTTGCCCTCTGGAAGAAGGCAAAGCCGGGAGAGCCCAAATGGGAGAGCCCCTGGGGTGAGGGAAGACCCGGCTGGCACATTGAGTGCTCCACGATGAGCACAAAGTACCTCGGAGAGAGCTTCGACATCCACGGCGGCGGAAGTGACCTTATATTCCCCCACCACGAAAACGAGATTGCCCAGACGGAAGCGTGCACCGGCCACGAGTGGGTCCGCTACTGGATGCACACCGGCTTTCTGATGGTCAACGGCGAAAAAATGAGCAAAAGCCTAGGAAACTTCATCACTATTAGGGAAATACTGAAGCACTATGACCCTGAAGTCGTGAGACTCTTCGTCCTGCAGAGGCACTACCGCTCGCCGCTCGACTACACTGAGGAGGGCATGGAGCACGCTAAGAACAACCTTGAGCGCCTGTATAACACCCTTGAAAACATCCGCGTGGCGATGGAGAGGGCCGAGATTTCCTTCCGCTGGGAGAAGCCGGAATTTGAAGCCTATGAGGCGATAAGGGAGGCAAGGAAAAAGTTCTACGAGGCGATGGACGATGACTTCAACACGGCCGAGGCTCTGAAGGCCGTCTTCGAGGCCAGCAACTCAATCAACCGCTATTTAACCCAGGTAGAGACGCCGAAGGAGAGCATCCTGAGGAAGGCCTGGGAATTCTTCAAGGTTGTGAGCGAGGTCTTCGGGATCTTCGAGGACTACTTCATGGAACAGAAGGCAGGCCAGGAGGAAGAACTCATAAAGCTCCTCATAGAGGTGCGCACCCAGCTCAGGAAGGAGAGAAACTTCGCCCTGGCGGACAAGATAAGGGCCGGGCTGAGGGAGCTTGGGATTCAGCTCGAGGACACGCCGCAGGGAACTGTCTGGAAAAGGATCAAGGTTTGAAGGTTTCTTTTTCCCTTGTTATTTATAAACTTCCTGAAAAGAAATTAAAACAAAGAATTATGGAACCTGGAAGATCCTCACGGTGTTTGTTCCAACAGTTTTTCCAACAGGTGCCCCCTTGGTAAGGAGCACGGTGTCGTCTTCCCTGGCAAGGCCGAGGCCCTTTATCAGGCTGATTATTTCGTTCTCGTCGTGGCTCTCAATAACAAATGGATACACCCCATAGCTGAACATCAACCCGTTGGCAACTTTCTCATCGCTCGTGAACGCGAGGATCCACTGCTTCGGCCTGAAGCGGGAGATCAGACGGGCGGTGTAGCCGCTTTTGGTGGGAGTTAGGATGTATTTGGCATCAACAACCTGAAGGGCCTCTATTATGCTCCTCGTGATGGCGTCCTTTATGGTCCCCTTCTTTGGGATTTTTTCCTTCCACTCCAGCATTCTCACATTGCCAAAGCTTTCTCTGTATGCCTCTGTAGCCCTGGCTATCTTTGCCATCATCCTAACTGCATCAACGGGATACTTTCCAACGGCAGTCTCCTCGGAGAGCATAACCGCATCGGCACCGTCAAGTATTGCGTTTGCCACGTCCGTGACCTCGGCCCTGGTTGGGAGTTTCTCCACAGTCATGCTCTCAAGCATCTGGGTGGCCACTATAGTGGGTTTACCCGCCATTACAGCTTTCTCTATGAGCCTCTTCTGAAGAATGGGGAGCTTTTCAATGGGTATCTCGACACCTAGGTCGCCCCTGGCTATCATTACACCATCTGAGGCTGATAGTATCTCCTCGAAGTTCCTGATGGCATCAGGTCTTTCTATCTTTGATATCACAAACATCTTAGCCCCCTGCTTTTCAATGAAACTCCTAACCTTGAGAACGTCATAGGCAGAACCAACAAAACTGATTCCAACCGCATCCACCTCGTTTTCAGCCATGAACCCGAGGATCTCAAGATCCTTCTCTGTCACGGCCTCCAGCGGAATTCGAGCATTTGGTATGTTTATTCCCTTGTGAGAGTACAGTACTCCTCCAACAATAACCTTACAGACGACATCTGGCCCCTCTACTTTGACCACTTTAAGGACAATGAACCCATCGCTGAGATAGATAACATCGCCGGGAGATACAAGTTTGGGGAGGTCTTTGAACTCTACCGGGATTAATCCTTCCATCCCCTCAACGTCCCTTACTGTAAGGGTCACTGTCTGGTTGCGCCGGAGCTCGACCTTCCCTCCAATTATATTTCCTACCCTTATCTTAACCCCCGGAAGATCCCCCAGTATCGCAACTCTGCGACCGAGACGTTCTGAAGCCCTTCTTATCTTCTCAATTCTCTTTTTGTGTTCCTCAAATGTGCCGTGCGAGAAGTTTATTCTGGCAACACTCATTCCAGCTTTTATCAGAGCTTCCAGCGTCTTAGAATCATCCGATGCCGGCCCAATAGTGGCAATGATTTTTGTCTTGTGTGAGGGTAGTCTCATGATATTCTCACCGACTTTTCTATTTTCATATTAGATTTAACTCTTTTTGGTGATGTCGTTTGGATTATCCATATCGTATTGTAAAATATATAATTAGATCTCCCTAACATTATTTCCAATGTATCTCGCGGAAAATACTGAGAATTGTTACTTTTAATAATTGTATTTTCTATGAATTATCAATATTCATTGCTAGAAATAACTTTGTTTAGGTATAAAAATTGATAAATTCATTAGTTATATTATTAATTACTTATAAAATTATTTTTACACACAATAGCCAACATTAAAAAATCCAAATTTTTTAATACTTTGATCAGTGATATTAACAAAACTTCACATTCGAAACCATGTAGAAGCGTCCCCAAACACATGTTCGTGGGGTCATGATATTTGTCATATGCTCCGGTCTTAACACCAAAATTTCATAATACTATTAAAGGTAGTTATAGGAGACAAGTGATATCCCGAGAGAACGGTATATGTACGTATTGGGCCCCTGCGAGCCGTTGGTATCACAATACATCCATCAAAAAGACGCGTGTTTTTAATCTTCATGGGCCTCACCAGGTAGGGCAGAGAAAGCTCTCCTTCTGGAGAGATACGCTAAGTTCTCCCAAACGGGCTGGTATCTATTCTGCTTGACTGAAACTTCAGGGGTCTCCAACTATAAGCTGTTTGGTCACTCAAATATCTGGCAGTGAACCAAGAAAACAAAACTCCTCCTTACCACACAAAAATCTCCCCCTTTTTATGTATGTGTTTGTACATTAAATTTGGATATAATGTACCTTATATCCAAATTACACGAACATAAAAGTACATTAAATCGGGAGAAGGTGAACGCAACCTCGAAAGCGGATTGAAGTAATTCTAACCATCTAAACGGTAAATCAGTGCCCATTAGTTTGGAGGTGAGCTCTCGTGTCTTTGTGTCAAAGCCAAAACAGTGCTGTGGGCGACATCTCCCGTGTAAAGAAAGCCAGTTATAAATTGCTGCCGATGGCTGGAAGATATTAGAAGGATTGAGTTGTGATGTTGAGATTTAGTCTCTGGTGTAGGTCATAATACAAGGGGTCTAGTAAAATGCCGCTGACTCGGCCAGTCAGCTAAAGGCTCAGGGGGTATTAACATACTGTGGGCTGAGGGAATACACTAGCGCGCAATTTCAGTATCTACCCATCGCTTTGTCCTGATGGATACTCGTTGGACATCCCATCGGGGTATGCCAATCGCATTATAACCATCTTTAATTGTAACCCAATTTTGTGATAAAGATGCCGGCTCTTACAGTTCAAAAACCCGTGTCCTGGAAGGCTCGTGTGTTTCAGTGTTTCGAACCCCTGAACAGGGCCCACCCCGCCCAAATAGCTATATACATTGTGCCAATATTACCACCCAACATAGTTGAAAATCAAAAAAATACTAATATTACTGATAGTAATTTCAATATAATCTGGTCTATACAACATATTAACAATTAGGAACTGTCCTAATACTAACTTATTAAAATATATAGGAAATTAGACATATTAGAAGTAATTTCATTAAAATTTCAAAAAGTCAAAATTCACTGAAAATTTTGAGAGTTGATCCACAGAATATAGAGAGAGCAAAAGAGCGAGAAAAAAGCCGGAAAAAGGCATTAAAGCCTTTATATGTTTTCTTCGCGCTCTTTCTCTTCTATAAAGGCAATTACGTTATCCACTATCTGCGGGGCCAGTCCGATGTAGTTCTCTGGCTTTAGAGAAGCTATGTCATCATCGCTGAGGAACTTTCTAACTTCTTCACTTTCCTTCACGACCTCGAGGAGATCCCTCCCCTCGCGGAAGGCTTTCATAGCCAATCTCCTTACCAATTCATGCGCCTCCTGCCTTCCCATGCCTTTCTCAGTGAGCTTGAGCATCAGAGGCTCGGCCATTATCAGGTTGTTAGTCATGTAGAGGTTGCGCTTTATGTTCTCAGGGAAGAACTCGAGACCACTCAGGACTTTTATAGTGGTTTTTAGCATCTCGTCAATGAGAACGAAGCTCTCAGGGAGAATGACTCTCTCCACCGATGAGTTCGTCAGGTCCCTCTCGTGCCAGAGCGGGTTGTTCAGCAGGGCCGGAATCACGTTGGAGTAGAGAACTCTCGCCAAACCGCTCACCTTCTCGCTCCTTATGGGGTTCCTCTTGTGGGGCATTGTGGAAGAACCTACCTGCCTCTCACCAAAGGGCTCACTGACCTCCAGGATTTCGGTTCTCTGGAGGTTTCTAATCTCCAAGGCAATCTTGTCGAGGGTGGAAGCGACGAGGGCCAGGAAGGCCATCAGCTCTGCGTAAACGTCCCTCTGGATTATCTGGTTGCTTATCCTCACGGGCTTGAGCCCGAGGTCTTCCATGACCAGCCTTTGTATCTCAAGTCCCTTCTCCTCGAAGCTCGCCATAGTTCCGACTGCGCCACTCATCTGGCCGACGAGAACCCTCTCCTTGAGTTCGTTGAGCCTGTCGATGTGCCTCTGAACCTCATCGAGCCATATTGCGAACTTCATTCCATAAGTGGTCGGAACGGCGTGCTGACCGTGGGTCCTGCCAATGCAGACGGTGTACTTGTGCTCCTTTGCGAGTTTTTTCAGAACGGAGCGGAGTTCTTTCAAGTCCCTCTCGACTATTTCAAGGCTCTCCTTTATGAGGAGTGCGTTGGCGGTGTCTATGATGTCGTTTGAGGTAGCGCCGAGGTGGACGTACTTCCCGTGCTCGCCGCAGATCTCACTTAAAGCTTTGACGACCGCCATTATGTCGTGGTGTATCTCGGCCTCTATCTCCTTGACACGCTCAAGTTTGACCCACTTCGTGTTGGCCCTCTCGGAGATAACGCGGGCGCTCTCCTCGGGTATGTTCCCCAGCTTTGCGTGTGCCCTCGCTAAAGCCGCCTCAACGTCGAGAAGCTTCTGGAGTTTGTTTTCCTCGTCCCATATGAGGCGCATCTCTTCGCTCCCGTACCTGTAATCTATGGGGTGGACGGCCATTTTTATCACCATTATAATGTCAATATTCCGAACATTTAAATCCTTCTTTGACTTTTAAATGTTAAAACGTCTCCCCTCTAATTCTAGAGCCTCGGGCATATGCATGGGGAAACCGAAAAGTATTTAACCCTATCTCGGCGATAGGCTAACGACAAAACTTCCGGAGGTGCCAGAAATGGCTGAGGAGCACGTTGTCTACATCGGAAAGAAGCCGGTTATGAACTACGTCCTGGCCGTTATAACCCAGTTCAACGAGGGTGCCAAGGAGGTCACTGTGAAGGCTCGCGGTAGGGCTATCAGCAGGGCCGTTGACGTCGCCGAGATCGTCAGGAACAGGTTCCTCCCAGAGGTCAGGGTCAAGGAGATCAAGATCGGCACCGAGGAGCTTCCGACTGCCGACGGCAGGACTGCCAACACCTCGACCATCGAGATAGTTCTTGAGAAGCCGTGAATTGATTAAATCCTTTTCCTTTTACTCTCATGCCTTTTGCTTCAAAGTTCTTTGAATTTAATATTCCCCTCCCAACTTCTAACGGTGACTTAGATAATAACCAATGAGGAGGCCCTGGCAATTCTCCATACGATTGAGGACGAATCCAAGTCAATAACTCAGATCTCCGAAGAACTTGGATTTCCCCTCTCCACTGTAAGCTACCACATCGACAGGATGCTACGGGTGGGGCTCGTTGAGGCCGCGGGGGAAGAAGTATGGGAAGAAACTTCGGGAGGTAAGGCTCTACCGGGCTTCCAATAGGTTCATCCTAATAGTCCCGCGCCTTGACGCAGGCAGGGTCACCAAAGAGCTTCCCTCCTCGAAAAGCTGCATGTAATAAGCTTGGACTAGTGTCTTTTCTGTCTATTGCATCCAGCAGGTTCCTTTGATCCTATGTCGTTGAAAATGTCTTGAAGTTCTTCAGTACCGATAATGAGTCTCAGATCTATATCCAGTGTGAACATTTACACGCCCGTTACAACTGCTCCTAATAACGCAACGATAAGCACTACCCCAGTCGGGAGTGGCAGAAGCGGGCATTCCCCGCTGTATTTAGCCGTGTTGGTGTTTATCAGTACTTTTCTAATATCTTACTGGCTCCTTAGGAGAAGATCCCAAAACGTTTTTAAGTTTCCTCCATGAAACTCCCCTGAAGAGGTGGTACCATGGCAGAGATCACCGTGGGTCAGATAGTCAAGAGAAAAGCAGTGCTTGTCAGGCCCGATGATACAATTCATAAGGCTGCTCGAATACTAGCCCGCAACAAGGTAGGGAGTGCCGTTGTCGTTGATGAGAACGAGGAAATCGTTGGAATAATAACCGACAGGGACATCCTCGACAAGGTCGTGGCCAAAGGGAAGGATCCAAAGAATGTTCTCGTTAAGGAAGTAATGACTAAGAAGCCTGTAACCATAGAGGATGACTACACGATTCAGGACGCCATTGATAAGATGATGGAGAAGGGCATTAGGAGACTTCTCGTGACCAGGCTCGGAAAGCCCGTCGGATTCGTGACTGCAGCTGACCTGCTGGCGGCTCTTAACACTTACAATCACGAAGAAGAGGAGGAAAGTAAAGAGGAAACCGAAGTCTATGGAATCTGCGAGATCTGCGGCCAGTACGGACCCCTCTACAAGGTCTACATTGAGGGAGGAGAAAAGTGGGTGTGCGAGAGCTGCAAGGACTCACTCAACCTATGATTCCCTTCAGCTCTTTCATAATTCTATCGAGGATTATCCCAAACTCCGCGTTTCTGTTCTCGACGCTTAGAGTGTGAAGCTGCCCGAGCGGTCTGAACTTGTCGGCCAGTTTTCTGTGGACGACTGCCAAAAGGGGCTTCTCCGACTTTAGGACTTCTCCAACAGCCCTAATAAACTCGTCGCTCTTGTACTCCATTGGGCCGATTTCGTCGATAACTATTAGATCGGCCTCGACCAAAGCGCGTTTTATGGCGGGAACGGCGACGCGCTCGATCTCATCAACGTGGACGACGTACTTCCCGAAGGGAACTCCTGGCAGGTGGGACGTCCCCCTGATGCTCGCTAAGGTTCCCTCTTCACCGGTATCAAGGGCGATTATCTTGAACCCTACGCGCCTCCCGCCCCTGCGCACTTCCCGAGTTATAATCCCACCGACGATGTAGCCCCAGCGGTCAACTTCTTTGGCTACCCTTTCGACGAGGGTTGTCTTCCCGACACCTGCCGGGCCCGTCACGAATATCCTCAGCACCATTTGGCTCACCGAAGGAGCTTTAAGTTCTTCCCTTAAACCCTTTGGGGTGATAGCATGGAGATAAGGTACAGGCCAGAGGAACTCACGAGGCTCCCGAGGAGCGTTCGTTACGAGAAAGGAAAAGTCATCATGATCGACCAGACTCTCTTGCCAAGGGAGTTCAGAACGATAGAGCTGACGACCGTTGACCAGGTCGCAGAGGCGATAATAACGATGAAAGTCCGCGGTGCGCCCGCCATCGGCGCCTCGGCGGCCTTCGGTTTGGCCCTCTACGCCGATACAACCAAAGCCAAGACCAAGGAAGAGTTCATGGACGGCTTTTATTCGGCCTACGAAAGGCTCAAGAACACGAGGCCGACCGCTGTGAACCTCTTCTGGGCGCTCAACAGGATTAAGAAGCTTGTGGAGGAGAACCTTGAGAGTCCTCTCGACGAGATAAAGAGGCTCATCGTTAATGAAGCGCAAAAGATAGCCGACGAGGACGTTGAGGCCAACCTTAGAATGGGCCACTACGGTGCCGAGGTTCTGCCCGAGGGGAACGTTTTAACGCACTGCAACGCCGGAAGCTTGGCGACCGTTCAACTCGGAACCGTTGGGGCCGTGTTGAGAGTTATGCACCGCGATGGGACGCTTAAGCTCCTCTGGGTGGACGAGACGAGGCCCGTCCTCCAGGGCGCCCGTCTGAGCGCCTGGGAGTACCACTACGACGGCATTCCCCTCAAGCTGATAACCGACAACATGGCCGGCTTTGTCATGCAGCAGGGCAAGGTCGATGCCATAATAGTCGGCGCCGACAGGATTGTAGCAAACGGCGACTTCGCCAACAAGATAGGAACCTACAGTTTGGCAGTCCTCGCGAGGGAGCACGGGATACCTTTCTTCACGGTAGCACCGCTTTCAACGATAGACATGAGCCTCAAGAGCGGAAAGGAGATACCCATAGAGGAGAGGAAACCTGAGGAAGTCCTCACCTGTGGCGGCTGCAAGATTGCTCCCGATGTGGACGTCTACAATCCAGCGTTCGACGTCACGCCGCACAAGTACCTAACCGGAATAATCACGGATCAGGGCGTCGTGTGGCCGCCGTTTGAGAGGAATTTGAAGAGGCTGTTCAAGGAGCAACTTTGAGGTTTTCTTTCTCTGCCGCTTTTTTCAACCTATCATCAAACGTTACAAAGAGGCTCAGGTCGTCTTTATTTTCAATGCAGAGGCGGGCTGAAGAGAATCGAGGGTCTTAAGGTCGTGTTTGAGAACTAGTGTTGTAGCCAAACTTCTTCACAAGTGCGCTTGTGTCAAAGAACGCTACCTCCATTCCTCTTCCCTCTCCTTGACCACATCCTCACTCAGCTCTCCCACGATGTTGGAAAGGGCCTTCCTAACTTCCTCCAGGTTCGGGGCCTTCTTGAAGAACTTTCTCAGGTGGGAGTAGGTTAGCTGGACTTTCTTGGCGGGAGTTCCCATCTTACCACCATCATTTTATCGTTCCTGCGGATTAAATAATTTCCGGAGCCTCTCCGTGAGTTTTCCCCCGACTCCCTCCCCTACCACTTCCTCAACGAAAACGCCCTCTACCTCACCCAGCTCCTCCTCGAGGGCAGGCAAGAAGAGGCCAAGGAGCTCCAGCGGCTCAAGACACGGGCAGTCCACGGAGTACTCGAGTGGCTTTTCCGGCAGTTCTATCCTCAGAGATAGGCCTTTCCCGGTTTTTGAAACCTCAAACGGTACGGAGCACTCCTTCAGGATTATCCTGCCCCTCACTATCATCAGCAGAGTCATAGAGGTGATGGAGAAAAAGGTTTCCAAAACAGAAAGTTTGAAACCGGACGTTAAAGAGGTTTCTCCATAATAACCGCCCTCTCGGAGTAGCCCTTTTCGGCATACCACTTCCTCGCGGGGTTGTTAACGTCAACCCTAAGGGAGATTTTCCTGGCACCCTTCTTCCTTGCCCATTCTTCGGCTTTCTCCAAGAGGGCGCTCCCTATGCCCATCCCCGGAAAGAGGGTCTCGATATCGTATATGTAGGCCGAGGGGACGAAGTCCACCGTATCAATTCTCAGGCAGACCCACACGTGGCCGAGGTAGCGCCCGTAGGGGTCTGCTGCGACGAAGAACTTGTGCTCGCCCGTTGAAAGGAGGCTTTTGATGACCTTCCCGTAGTTCTCCTCGTACTCCTCGTCACTAAGCTGGAAGCGGGAGAAAGAGCGGCTTATCCTCATGTCGTTCTCGAATATCTCGTCGAGATAGTCCTCACCGTCGAGTATGGTGAAGTCCCCGGCGGTCTTTTCAACCGGCGGCAGTGCAGGGGGCCTTTTCTTCTTTGAGAACACCGCTTATCGCCTCCTCGCGGGAAATTCTGACCCAGTGGTCACCCTTCAAATAGGCGTAGCCCTTCGTGTAGGGTTCCAGCAGTCTGTAGAGCTTCTCGCGGATCTCCTCGGGAATCGCATCAAAGCTTGAGTTCCTGCCGTCGAAGTGGAGCATTTCAACGTGCCAGTGGGGCTTCCCGTCGAGTGGGAACTCGGGATTTCTCTGCTTTATGAGGTAGAGTGAGTGCTCAAGCTCCCCCCTGTCCAGCCGGGTTTTTCCTTCGTTTATGCGCCGGGCGAGGCCTTCAACGTGCTCGGGTTTGTATTTTATTAAAGTTGGGTCTATGCCGTTCGCGAGGAGGAACGTTAGAACTCCATTGCACTTGAAGCACTTCCCGCATGGGACGTAGTCGTCTCCCTCCCTGTGGACGGAGTGGCAGCTCCTCTGGAGCCTGAAGAGCTCCGGGTAACGGCTGTGAAGCACGCGCTCCACGATGAGGCCGGTTATAGGTCTGACTGCCGACCACTGCCTTATCCCGAGACCCCTCTCCGCGAACCAGCGCGTCATGTATCTCTCGAAGTCCTGGCTCTGGTCGTAGGTGGCGTAATAGTGGCGGATTCCATTGTACTCGTAAGTTAACCCCCTCGGGTCGTCATATTCGTTGCCGAAGAGCAGGTTCCCGATGCCATACTTGTGCATCAGCGGGAGGAAGGCGAAGGAGTAGCCCGCGAAGAAGAACAGCCGTATGGGATAGACCTCGGCCCTTGGTTTGCCCACGTTCTGGAGGATTTTCATGTTCTTTTCTATGAAGGTGTAGAGCCTGTCGGCGTTGCTCCAGACCCTTTTGGTTCTCGGCTCGTTCCTCTCGAACCAGCGGTAGGCGGGGATTGCCACCTTCCAGTGGCCGCCGGACTCGTTGTAAAAGAAGGGATAGACCTCGCAGCCGAGCTCCTTCATCATGCCGTAGGTGAGGAGGCTCTCCTTGCCACCGCTCAGCATTACGGCGCACTTGGAATAGTCTGGCTCAAAGTCGATGGGTTCCTCCTCAATGCTTTCGGGCAAAAGCTTAGCCATCGGCTCGGCCATCTCCGGCGTTACTTCCTTCGGGATGTACTCCTCTCTCACGAAGCCCGTCCTCTGGACTATCCTGTTGACGAAGATGTCGCGAGCAGTTACCTCCATCATGTCGCGGAAGAACTTGAGGTCTCTCGGGTCGAGTGAGAAGTCAAAGCGTATCTCCGGTGTAAAGAGGCCGTAGTTTATGGCCGGGATCATGCTCATCAGCTTTGCAAAAGCCTCGACCTTTGGGATTTTCTCGTGATAGCGGTGGATTAGAGTGTAATCCAGCTCTTCACCGTCGATGCCGAGGACATATCTCGCTGAGATGCGCCTTGCGGAGACCCTTGGCCTCTCTATGAGGATATAGTCAAAGCACTTCAGCTCCGGCAGGCTCACTCGTCCTCACCTCTCCAGGCCCCTTCGCCTTGCTCGCTATCAGCCTGGCTATATCCTCGACGCCCTGGTAGAACGGGACGCGCGTCATGCTCCCGGTCTCGCTCTCTATCCGCTCTGCCCATTCGAGGGCCTCCTCCTTCGTGAGGTTCTGGGTGTTTATCGTGATAGCTATCGGTGGCTTCCCTGAGAGGAGCTCTATCATCCTTATGTAGTTCTCAAGAGGCGGAATCCTGTACTGGGGGAAGTCGTCGAAGGTCAATCTTCCCGGCGCATGCTGGAGGACGATGAAGTCGGGCCTGGCAGCGCCTATCAGCTCGAAACCGCCCGGAAAGGCCGGGTGAAGGAGCGAGCCCTCGCCGTGGGTAACTATTATGTCTGGCCTCTCCCCTACCCAGGCGCGGTAGAAGACGTCTTCTATTGCGCCAGCAACGAAGTCGTTGATGATGGAGTCCATGACTATGCAGTACTTGAAGCCCTGCATCCAGCCGGTCTGGCCCATAGCTATGAACTCGCTCTTCAGGCCGAGGGCCTTAAACGCCTCGTGGAGCATTATCGCGGTGGTCCTCTTTCCTATGGCCGCATCTGTTCCAAGAACCGCTACTTTGGTGGCCTTGACGTCCTCTATCTTCCCGGTAAAGGGAACGCGGTAGTTGTAGAATATCTTCCTGACGTCGATTATCTCGACTCCCCTCTGCCTCGCGAGGCGCTTCAGGTAGGGGTCGTCGCTGAGGAAGTGGTGAAGACCACTGATAACTCCAAGGCCCGCTTTTATTGCTTTCGCAACTATCCTTCTGTAGCTAGGTGGGAGAACTCCTCCAGGAGTGGCGACGCCAATGATGAGCCACTTTGCATCCGGGTTCTCCTTAAGTGCCTCCTCGATGGTTCCGTATATAGGGATGCCCCTGTTTATACCGTCGAGCACTTCTCCCGCGTCCTTTCCCGCTAGAGTTGAATCTATCAAGCCGACTATCTTATACTTTCCCGAGTACCGCACGAGCCCGTGCGCCGTTTTTCCATCCGTAGTAAGATAGCGCCCCTCCGTAAGCACCAAAGCCTTCTCCACCGTGGGCACCTCCGGTCAACACCAACACGAAGTTTCCTTTCCACATTCCAAACTTCCTAACGAACTTGATCAGACCGGCAACCGTTAAGGCCGAGGCCGGCAAAACCGAAAGGCCCGTCGTAACGCGGAGCAGCTCGGCGCATCTCAGGGCAGTATCGTCGGCGAAGCCGAAGACGTAGCCATTGGACTCTTTTACAGCCCTCATTGCCTCACCGAGATCGAAGGATATCTCCGAGACGAGGGGCTCGTTGACCGGTGTCTCCGCTATATCCCTCCTTGGGTCGCCGTAGAACTCCCAGAGGAGCTGGTTGCCAAAGGCTGTTGTGACGCCCACCATCCTCGGCTTAGCCTTCCCGCGGAAGCCGTGCCAGATTCCCGCCAGAGTGGTACCGTTCCCAACCGGGACGAACATCGCATCCGGCCTTATCTCGCGTAGTATATCCTCCGCTATCGAGGAATATCCAACATAGTCCACTTCCGGATGACTTCCGGGGTTTGCGTCGTAGATGCCGTTTGCAAGGGCAAAGCGCCTGCTCTCAGCTACAACCTCCTCGTACGTCCCCGGCCAGGGGATCACCTCCGCGCCGAGGGCCTTCATCTCGCCGGCCCTTTCTAAGGTGTAGCCGGCCGGCACAAAAACGAAAGCCTTCAGGCCGTAGAGCCGTGCGTAGTAGGCGATGGAAACACCGTAGTTCCCGCAGGTGCCCACGGTGATGGCAGAATAGCCCTCTTCAAGGGCTTTTTCCACGTGGGCTCTGGCAATTCTGTCCTTGTGAGTTCCGGTGGGGTTTCTTCCTTCGTAGTCTATGTAGATTCCCTCAACCCCCAGGGCCTCCTCGAGGAGAGGGGCCCTTACGAGGGGGCCGCCGTCATCATCGGAGTTCTTTTCGGCCTCCATTTCCAGCCACCAGATCCGTTGTTTTCGTCCAAACACGGTTATACGGCATTTTTAATTTATGTCGCCACTGTCATTCCCTTCATTTTTTGAGGGAAGCCAAGTGGAGTTCCTCAGAGGTATATAAATCTTTCTCCCAGTTATGACCGTTATTCTTGCCTAACATTTGTCTCGATCTCTAAAATCGTTAGGAAACCGAGTTATTGCCGCGAATCTGAGCAGAAAAGTTTTTAAACTCATTATACGCTCAATAAACGCCCCTCACGGGGGGAGGTGGTCGATATGTACTACCCACCCAAGAAGAAGGTTCAGCCCAGGAAGGTTGAGGAAGAAGAGGATGAGGAATTCGAGCCCCTCGACGCTGTTGAGGATGCCTATGAGAGCTGGGATGAGGAAGAGGAGTGGGGCGAAGAAGAGGAATGGGATGATGAAGATTGGGGCGAAGAGGAAGAATGGGATGAGGACTGGGATGATGAAGACTGAACATCCTTCCTCTTTCTTTTAAACCTCAAGCTTTTTAAATTCTTCTTTTTCCCAGCCCGGGGTGAAAATCTTGAGGCGCCGCCCGCAAAAGAGAAAACGGACAACCCTTAAAGCCCTGGAAAAGGGGCGGCAGATGAAACACCGGCCAGACCCTGGAAAGTGGTTCTATTCGTTCATCCCCTTTAAAGTCTCAACTGGTGGTGCCGCCCCCCTAATCTCGCTCCTCACGATGAACCTCGGCGGCGGCCCGACGGATGTTGGTGTTGTGAACGCGATAGGCAGCACCGCATCGATGCTGGGCGGTCTCTTCTGGGGCAGGCTGAGCGACAAACTCAACAGGAGGAAGGTTTTTCTCCTGACGGGGTTTTTGGGCACCGCGGTGGCTTCCATCCTTTTCGCCCTCGCGGAGAGTGTCCACCAGGTTATGGCGATAAACGCGCTCTACACATTCTTTATCGCGGCGACAATACCTATTCCGATCCTCATAATAACCAAGGCCTTCCGCCTGGAAGACTGGGACTACGCCATAGGAAGGTTCAACGAGATAGGCGGCTGGGCATGGGTCGGGGGCATGGTCCTCGGCCTGGTAATGGCCCGGTTCCTCAGTTTGAGAGAGATATTCGTGGTTCTGGGCCTCATCGGGTTGTTATCCCTCCCGTGGGGCGCCGGAACAATACGGGAGGTTCCTTTACACATTGACAGGCGGGTTCTTGGGATATACACGGGTTACGTCGTCGAAAAGTTCAGGTATCTGCCGAACATGGTAACACACCTCCCAAGGTTCTCCACGGAGGGCTTTGGAAGGCTCTACATTTCCACAATTCTCTTCTGGATTGGGGCCATGCTGTACTTCACCCAGTTTCCGGTTCTCCTGAAAAGCAGGGGACTGGGCGCGACGGAGCTTTACATCATGAGTATTGCAAACTCCGCCATTGCAGCCTACATGTACACCCGCGTTGGACTGAGACTCAGGAAGACGGGTGGCTACGGGGCGCTTAAGAAGGGCCTGGCTCTGAGGGGAGTTGCGTTCCTCCTGCTGGCGGTCTCGACTTTTTTGAGGGGAAGCGTTTTCTTCGTTCTGGCGTTCATCTCTTACGCTATAGCCGGCTACACCTGGTCTTACATAAGCGTCTCAACGTCCTCGATAATTTCCCGTCGGGCACCGCCGAAAAAGAAGGGCTCCCTAATAGGTGCCTACAACCTCATCAGCTCTCTGGGGGCCATAATCGGTAACCTGATAAGTGGATTTGTGGTCGAAGCGCTGGGCTTTACCGCTGACTTTGCCCTCGCTTCATCACTGATGTTCCTGGCCCTTGTCCCAATCCTCCGCGAACGTTAAAAGCTTCTATGTCCAACCATACCCGGTGGTGCCCATGTTCTGGCTGAAAACCCGGATTATCGAGGGAGAGGGGAGTTTGAAGGCTCTCTCAAAAGAGGTCAGAGGCTACGAGCGCGTTCTCATACTCTCATCAAGCTCGATGAAGAGGCACGGCTTCCTGAGCGAGGCCGAGGACTATGTGAGAGAAGCCGGCGCGGAGGTCTTCTCGATTACGGGCCTTCCGGCCGAGCCGAGTGTCGAGACGGTCGAGGAGCTACTTCCCAAGTTGAGGGAGGAGTTCCAGCCGGACTTACTGGTGGCCCTTGGCGGTGGGAGCGTCATCGACACGGCTAAAGCTTTAAAGGTCTTCTACGATGCCCCTGAACTGAACTTTGAAGAGATTGCTTTCATCGACCGCTTTTCAAAGCCCAAGCCCGTTCCGAAGCTGAAAACACCGCTAATCGCGATACCCTCGACGAGCGGCGCTGGAAGTGAGGTTTCGGCGGCGAGTGTGCTGAAGAAGGGAGATGCCAAATACAATATCGTCAGCCCGGAGATAGCGCCGGAAGTTGCTATCCTCGATCCCAGACTTCCGAGAACGATGCCGAGGGAGGTTGCCAGGAACTCAGGCCTTGACGTTCTCGTCCACGGAATAGAGGCCTACACGACAAAGGCTGCCAATCCTTTCAGCGACGCGATGGCGATAAAGGCTATAAAGACCGTCTACAAGTGGCTGCCTCTCTCGGTCAAAGGCGACGAGGAAGCGAGGGCAAAAGTCCACTACGCGGCCACTATGGCGGGAATAGCGTTCCTGAACGCGCGCCTAGGTTTAGCCCACGCTATGAGCCACAAGGCGGCATGGATAGGACCGCACGGTCTCCTGAACGCAATATTCATACCCTATGTGATGGAGTTCAACGCCGAGAGAAGCGAGTACGCGAGGAAGCGCTACGCCGAAATAGCGAGAGAACTCGGCTTCAAGACGACCAAAGACCTCATTGAGGTTGTCAGGGAGCTCAACGAGATGCTCGGAGTCCCAAGGCTGAGAGACCTTGTGGACGAGGAGACCTTTATGGCGAAGCTCGACGAGATGGCGGAGAAGGCCTACCGCGACGGGTTAATTGCCTTCAACCCCGTGGAGCCTAAGCCGGAGGAGATAAGGGAGCTTTATCTGAAGGCTTTTCATGGGGAGTGAGCTTGTCGGATTCTTTATTTGAGTTTTTGCAGTGAAAAATAAAATTAAACTAGCCTGAAACTGCAAACCTTTCAAGGATTAAGACGTCGAGCCCGGCTTTTCTAAAGGTTCTCAGCGCGTCCTCAGGGGAGCAGACTATGGGTTCGCCGTGCATGTTGAAGCTGGTGTTCAGAACTGCCCCAAGCCCTGTTTTTTTATGGAATTCTTTAATTACCGAATAGTAGGGTTTGTTAACCTCTTCCCTGACTGCCTGAGGCCTCGTCGTTCCATCGACGTGGACTACCGCCGGAGCAAGCTTTCTAAACTCGCCACTCGCGGTGTAGCTCATGGTCATGAACTCGTTGGGCGTTCCGTTTAAGTCTGCGAGGTATTCATCGGCCTTCTCCCAGAGCATTGAGGGTGCGAAGGGCTGGAAGACGTCCCTCTTCAGCGTGACGTTGAGCCTCTCTTTCACGCTATCGTCGCGCGGGTCAGCTAAGATTGAACGGTTGCCCAAGGCCCTTGGCCCGAACTCCATCGCCCCCTGGAAGAGGCCAACCAGCTTTCCCTCAACGAGGACATCGGCGACGAAGGACGGAACGTCAACCTCCTCGTACTCGACACCCTCGCTCCTCAGGAAGTCCTCAACGTAATCCGGCCCGTATTCTGGCCCGAGATAGACGTGCTCAAGCTTGAAGGGCCTCCACTTTCCGTCGAGCCTCTCCATCTGGGCCTTAACGAAAACCGCCGCCCCGAAGGCCAACCCGCCGTCGTCCATCGCCGGAAAGACCCACAGGTTATCATCGCCGAGAACGTGCCTTAGGATTGCGTTTGCCTTGACGTTCTGGGCGACTCCGCCCGCGTAAGCCACGGGAAGGGCGTGGTTTTTCAGCCTGAGGCCCAGCTCTTCAACCAACTTCTCAAGGTGGGCCTGCGCGCTGGAGGCTATCTCTATTGCCTTCCTCTGGAGCTTTCCGTCGAGCTTTCCGCGCTTCATCTGGTTCGCTATCTCCTTTGCGTGCCTCAGCGGGTAGTCAAATAGTTCCGCCAGCCTTTTCGTCGCCTCAACGCCTACAACGCCGAGGTGGTTCTCAAAAGTCAGACCGTTCAGCTCGATTATAGAGCTTAAATCGTAGGTAGGTTTTCCATAGGCGGCTAAGCTCATCACCTTGCCCTCGTGGCGCATGGGCTTGAATCCCAAAAGCTCGGTAACCGAAGCATAGAAGTCGCCGAGGGAGTCAACGTAGGTGCTCTGGGCTATCCTTATCATCTCGCCCTCTCTCGCGATGTAGACGGAGGAGCTCAGGCCGTCGCCGGCGGCGTCTATGCTCACCGCGAGGGCGTTTCTCCAGCCGCTCGTGTAGTATGCCGAAGCGGAGTGAGCTAAGTGGTGCTCAACAAAGAGAACCTTCCTCTTGAAGTCCGGCCCAAAAACAGCCCTAAGGTTGGCCTCAAGCTCCTTTAGGCGGGAAAGCTTTCTGAAAATCCCTGCAACGGCTATAATTTCAACGTCTTCTGGCTTTGCTTTGGCCATCTCAAGAACTTTCCTCACGCTAAGCTCGGGAAAGCCTCTGTATTTCTTTATCCGGTTTAAGCGCTCTTCGTTCACAGCGAAAATCCTCTCGCCGTCTATAAGAACGGCCCCGGCGTCGTGGCCGTCGTGGATTCCGAGTATCATGAGGGCGCCTCCCGGGCTATAGTTTACCCGTAAGTAATTTACTCAGGAGTAAATTGTCCAAAAGGGAAAGAGAAATCAGTAAGTCCTCGCGAACCTTGCTATGAACTTCGCCTCCCTGCCGCAGACCGGGCACTTCTTCCCTTCCGGTGCCTTGGCTGTCTCAAGCGGGTAGGGAATACCGAGCATCTTCGCGTCGAGCTCTTCCTCCATCTTCAGGCCGCACTCCTCCTCGCCGCACCACGGAATCTCAACGATTCCGCGCCTGTCCTCGAAGACGGCTTTTGCTTCCTCAATCGTGTCGACGCGCTTGATGTGGCTTTCGAGGAACTCCTTGGCGCGGTTGTAGAGGTTCTCCATTATCTCGTCGAAGGTTCTCCTGACGGCCTCGACTATCTCCGCCCTCCCAACGACTTCCTTTGTGAGGGTGTCGCGCCTAGCTATGACGGCTTTTCTGCCTTCAACGTCCTTTGGACCGACCTCTATCCTCACTGGAACGCCCTTCAGCTCCCAATCGTAGTACTTCCTGCCGGGCCTTATGTCCCTCTCGTCGACGTGGACGCGGATTCCGGCGTTTCTGAGTTCTTCAGCTATCTCCCTCGCGTAGGCGAAGACGTCAACGCTGGCGTCCTTCTTTGGAATCGGTACTATAACCACCTGTATCGGCGCTATCGTCGGCGGGAGAACCATGCCGTTGTCGTCGCCGTGTATGGCTATAACCGCGGCGAGAAGCCTCTCGCTCATTCCGAAGGTCGTCTGGTGGACGTATTCGTGCTCTCCCGTCTCGGTCTCATACTGTATGTTGTAGGCCTTGGCGAAGTTCTGGCGGTAGTTGTGCATAGTCCCTATCTGGAGCGTTCTGCCGTCGGGCATCATGACCTCAGCACCGAGGGAGTAGTAAGCCCCCGGGAACTTGTCCCACTCGGGCCTCTTCGAGACTATGTAGGGCAGGGCGAGGAACTTGGCAAGCCTCTCGAATATCTCAAGGTCTTCTCTTATCTGCCTCTCAGCGTCCTCATAGCTGTCGTGGGCGGTGTGGGCTTCAAAGAAGCGGCTTATCTCCCTGACGCGGATGAGCGGCCTGGTGTGCTTGGTTTCGTACCTGTAAACGTTAACTATCTGGTAGATTTTGAAGGGCAGGTCGGCGTGCGACCTTATCCAGAGCGAGAACATGGAGTACATCGCCGTCTCGCTCGTTGGCCTGAGGATGAGCCTGACGTCAAGCGGGTCCAGACCCGCGTGTGTAACCCAGTAAACCTCGTCCTCGAAGCCCTTTATGTGTTCTGCCTCCTTCTGAAACTCGGTCTCAGGGATTAAAGCCGGGAAGAGCACCTCTTCGTGGCCTGTTCTGGCCATCTCCTCGTGGATGAACCTCTCTATGTTGCGCATGATTTTAAGGCCGTAGGGAAGCCATATGTTCATTCCCTTGACCGGGTAGCGCTTGTCCTGGATTCCAGCGGTTTCGATAAGCTCGTTATACCATTCGCTGAAATTCTCGCTCCACTTTTCCCTCTTAACTTTGCCCGTCATCTGCACCACCTAGCCGTTGGACGTAAAAGCCGTTTATTAAGTTTTTTCCAAATCTAAAGTAAGGATGTGAAGGAAAAGCTCAGAACTTCAGAACCCTTGCCAGAACTATCAGCGGGTCCCAAACCGGCGCGAAGGGGGGCGCATAAGCCAAGTCGGTAAAGAAGGCATCCTTCGTTGTGAAGCCAGCGGTGAGCATCGCCGCGGCCGTGTCTATCCTTGGTAGTATCTCAGCACCGACAGCCTGGACGCCGAGGAGCCTGTTGGTCTCGTTGTCAACAACTCCCTTTAGCCAGATTTCTCTGGCCCCCGGGTAGTAGTGGGGCTTCGTATTGGCTTTTATGAAAGCAGTCCTGACGTCGTAGCCTTCCTTTATTGCTTCGGCCTCAGTGAGGCCCGTCTTGCCTATCTCAAGGTCGAGGAACTTGGTTATGCTCGTTCCAAGCACTCCGGGGAAGTGTATCTCCTTCCCGGCTATGTTGCTTCCGGCCACGTAACCCATCTTGTTCCCGGGCGGTGCGAGGGGTATCCACACGCGCCTACCGGTTATTAGGTGCTTCGTCTCTGCCACATCACCAGCCGCATAAACGTTCTCAACGCTCGTCTGCATCTTCTCGTTCGTCCATATCGCGCCGGTCTCGCCTATCCTGACGCCCAGTTCTCTGGCCAGCTCGGTGTTCGGCTTTATCCCTGTGGCAACTATGACGAGGTCCGCTTTATACTCCCCGGCGTCGGTGATGACCTTCTCGACCCTTCCGTCGCCCTCAAAGCGCATGGTGAGCTCCTCTAGGCGGAGGTTGAGGTTGGCCTTAAGCTTCTCCTCGACTATGTCCGTAATCTCCTTGTCGAAGGTCTTCCTGAGGATCCTCTCGCTCCTGCCGATGAGGGTCACGTTCTTGCCCCTAGCGACGAAAGCCTCGGCCATCTCAAGGGCGATGTAGCCGGTTCCGATGACGACCACGTCCCTGACGTCGTACTTTTCCATATACTCGGTTATTGCGACCGCATCGGGGGGCAGGTCGGCGGTGAAAACACCCGGAAGGTCTATGCCCTCTATCGCCGGAACTTGGGGAGAGGCACCGTTGGCAAAGACGAGGTAATCCCACTCGTAGGTGTGCTCCCCGTCGGGCTCCCTCACGCGGACATTCCCCTGCTCGACCTCAATGACTTCTGCTTTCATGTGAAGGTCAATACCGCGCTTCTTGATGAAGACCTCTGGAGGGTAATGCATCAGCTTTTCCTTTGGTGAAATTCCCTCAACGACGTAGGGAATGCCGCAGGGGGCGTGGCTTACCCACTCAGTGGCTTCAAACACTTTGACGTCCCACTCGGGCCTGAGTCTTTTAACACGGGATGCCGCGCTCATTCCAGCTGCTCCACCGCCTATGATAACCACCGTTTTCTTCATCCCGTACCACCACAAAAGGTTCAAAACCCGGGGTTAAAAATTTGCCTCAGGTCTTTCTCAGGATCACCTCGTAGGTTTTGTCGCCCTTCATGATGCTGAGAACAAGGCTCTTGTCATAGTCCACGAACTTGGCTCCTGTTAGGGAGTAGCCTTCCTTTTTGAGGAACTCCTTGAACTTCAGTCCAAGGTCTCCAAAGAGTTCGGCCGCTAGAGTTGCGAGGCTGGGTTCTTCAATCTTCAACTCCGTATGGTACTTGCGGGCAAGCTCAAAGACGTCTGGCTCATCCACCATTGCAACCACCATTGTAAATTTATCCACAAACCTTTTTATTCCCTTCCCACATACCACAACCTCGGCTGGTGAGGTGGTGAAAATGAAGTTCTGTCCGAAGTGTGGGAACCTCATGCTCCCCGACAGAAAGAAAAAAGTGTGGGTTTGTCGCGTTTGCGGTTATGAGGAATCCTTTGACGAAGAAAAGGACAGGGAGAAGACAAAGATTACCCAGAAGGTCGAGCACAAACCCGACGAGGAAATCGTTGTCATCGAGCAGGACGTCAAGACCTTGCCGACCACCAAGGTTACCTGCCCCAAGTGCGGTAACGATACTGCCTACTGGTGGGAGCTTCAGACGAGGGCTGGAGATGAGCCGAGTACGATATTCTACAAGTGTACCAAATGCGGCCACGTATGGAGGTCCTACGAGTGAAGGACATTGAAAGGGAAGTCCTTCTAAGGCTTGCAAAAAAGGCGTTGAAAGAACTGGATGAGGCCTACCTTAGAGTACCCGATTTGGATAACGGAAAAGCTTATTTATTCAGGGGGAAAGAGAGAGTTAGGCTGATGCTCAAAATCCTGGAGTCTACGAACAGGGGGGATGAAGATGCCGTTTGAGATAGTTTTTGATGGTGCTAAGGAGTTTGCAGACCTTATAGCCACTGCCAGCAACCTAATTGACGAGGCAGCTTTTAAGGTAACTGAGGAAGGAATAAGCATGCGTGCCATGGATCCCAGCAGAGTGGTTCTAATAGACCTTAATCTGCCGGAGAGCATTTTCTCCAAGTATGAGGTCGAGGAGCCTGAAACCATAGGCGTAAACATGGACCACTTCAAGAAGATCCTCAAAAGAGGAAAGAGCAAGGACACCCTCATACTCAGGAAGGGGGATGAAAACTTCCTTGAGATAACCTTTGAAGGAACTGCAAAAAGAACCTTCCGCCTTCCCCTCATAGACGTTGAAGAACTCGAGCTTGACCTTCCGGAGCTTCCATTCACTGCCAAGGTTGTTCTCCTTGGCGAAGTCTTAAAAGAAGCCATAAAAGACGCTTCACTCGTTAGTGATGCCCTCAAATTCATAGCGACTGAAAACGAATTCACGATGAAGGCTGAGGGAGAGACCAACGAGGTTGAGATAAGGCTCACCCTTGAGGATGAAGGCTTGCTTGACCTGGAAGTCCAGGAAGAAACCAAGAGCGCCTATGGAATAAGTTATCTGGCCGATATGGTCAAGGGCATCGGAAAGGCCGATGAGGTCACACTGAGGTTCGGCAATGAGATGCCCCTCCAGATGGACTACTACATCAGGGACGAAGGAAAGCTTACATTCCTCCTCGCTCCGCGCGTAGAGGAGTGACTTCCAAATTCTAACTTTTTTGGTGGTTGGCGATGGACATCATTAAGCTCAGAGAGATGCTGGAGGAGGAGCTCTCGAAGCCAGAACTAGTCAGGATCGATGAATCTTTTTACGTTGATTTCGACAGCCTGATAAAGGCCCTTCACCTAGGGGCCGAGAGCTCCCGGGAGAGGGGAGAAAACTTAGAAGAGGCCATATACCTTGAGCAGCTCAAGATAGCCGAGGGGCTGATGAGGGAAATAATACGGTTGAGACTTCACAAGCTCGTTGATGCGGTCTTTTCTGGAAGTTTTAGCCCCGGTGAGCTGGTTGAGGAGGAAAGGAAACTATTCCTGATTCTGAAGGCTTTTGTGGAAAGGAAGGACTTTGGAAAAGGTGTCCAGCCCCAGAAACAGGTGGAAGAAACGGAGAAAAAAGCTGATCTGGGCTCGGAAATAGTCAGTAAGGAAAGCTCTCAGAAAACAAGAATTCGTACTGCTTACATAGTCTCTGCTGATTTACCGTCAATTCTGGACGAAAATCTCAGAGAACACGGGCCAGTAACCGCTGGGGACCTCGTGGTGCTTCCCGAGAGCATTGGCGAGGTTCTCGTTAAAAGAGGCGTCGCTAGAAGAGTCAGCATTCTTTGAAACATAAAAACCTGAGAAAAGAAAGAAAGGTTCAGCCGAACCTCTCCAGGAACATCTGAAGTATCTTGTTGGCCTTCTTCTCAAAGATGTAGGCCAGCTTCATGTAGTACGCTGCCCTGTTGTGGTACCTGCTCGCGAGGTTGAGGATCATGGTTCTGATGGGCTCGGGAATTGCTGACTGGACAAGTGCGGTGAGGTTCTCGTAAAGCTGGGTCTCCTCGTTGTATAGGTTCTCCCAGTACTGGTACTTAGACATCACGTCTATCTGGCTAAGGGTGAACGTCTTCTCGACGTCCTGGTAGTTCGGGTTTATGACCCCGATCCTGAGGGTGTCATGAGGTCCGCGCGGTGTGTAGTAGAACTCCAGTATTCCGTCGTTGGTGTAATAGATCTGGTCGTTGACTATGACCTTGCTCTCTCCGATTACCGGTGTCATGTTCTGGGCATCGAGGAGGAGCACCTTGATCTTGGTTGGCTCACCGGTAACTACCTGTCCTTCTGCGTAGGCCATCACGACCATCTTTGGCAGTCCTGCCTGGACTACAACCGGGGCGTAGTCGAGTACTTCGCCGGTTGAGCTGTCCTTGACGCCGATGACACCGAGGTATGTTCCGCTCTCGTTGACATTGATCTTAACTGATGCATACGTGATACTGTTGTTGACCACTGGGGCAGTGCTCGGGCTTACCTTGATGTTGCCGTTGTCTCCGAGGATCTGGTAGTAGAAGATGTAGTGGATCGGGTCGTAGCCAACGGTATCGTAGCCGTAAACTGCTATGAGGTAGTATCCTGGCTCTGGCATGAACTTCTCGAAGACCTCGTCGCTGGTCGGGCCGATCTGGTCGGTGTAGACTGTATAGTTGGTGAAGTTCATGAGGTCTTCATAGGTCGGGAAGTAGTACACGTAGAGGTCGAGGTCGGCGTTCGGGTCTTCTGGCTGGGTTATGCCGACGCGGAAGTAGTAGTCGCTTTCTGTAATGGGTATGGCACCTATGACATCGAAGTCGTCCTGGCTGACGTTCCTTATCATGCCATAGACCTGGTCGAGTCTGCCCATACCGAGTCCGTAGAGTTCTGCCTGGAAGGTTCCGTAGTTGGTGTTCTTAACCGTGATTGCAGAGTGAATAATTCCCGGAGAGTCCATGTCGGTTATTATCTTCTCGGGCTGTATGGTCACTCCAACGGTCTCGACGCTTATGGTGTAGTGGGACTCGTTGTAGCCAGTTCTGGGCTTTGTGAAGGTGCAGGTGTAGGCGGTTATCTCCCAGGTGCCGGGTTCTGGGTTCTTGATAACCCAGGTGTACTCCGGCAGGCCAGGACCAACGAAGTAGTAACCTGGGACGTATTCTGCTACAACTGCACCTTCGGGTCTCGCTATCATGAGGGTTGTCCTGCCCATGGGAGTTCCGTTCTCGTCGAGCGGTACCCTGAGGGTAACGCGGAGCTCCTTGGTTCCAGGAGCGACCTGGTAGAAGTAGTGCTTAGCAACACCTGGCAGAGCGGTGTCACTGAGTGAAGCCTTGTTCTGTCCGTTCATGTTCATTGGCAGGTCGACTATGACCGGGATGAATCCGTCGATGTAGCTGGTCTCGGGGTCATCGATGTACACGAAGCCAACGTAGATGTGGCCGGGCTGGAGCTTGGAGTAGTCTATCTGAATTGAGAAGCTTCCGAAGGTTTCTCCTCCGGCTATTACAGTGTCAACGTTGGGAATGATCCAATCGTCGCTTGTGCTTATGTGGTAGGCTTTTTCGACCGCAACTGGTGATAATCCAAGGCCGTTCTCGTATTCCATCGGGTAGAAGTAGAGCGGAACTCCTGCCGGGAATTCGTTCCTGATGTAGACACCGCGGTAGAGGTAAGGCATGTCGTAGAGACCGTAGAAGTAGCTGTTGTACTCGATGTAGTCCGGGCTTATGGGTATCTCCTTCTCCTCGAGGTCGTTCCTGAAGCCTGTGAAGGTGGTTCCGCCGTAAATGTAGGTGGTCTTCTCCGCGCTGAGGTTCTGGAGGACGGCTATTGCACTGTCAACATGTATCAGTCCGAAGCCCTGGTCGACTGGAGTGGCCTCCTGGACTGGAACTGCACTCATCTCAAGGGCGCGCTTTATCATTATCGGGTTGTAGGTCAGGTTGTGCTGCTTGGCGTAGCTTATGAGGAGCGCCACAGCACCGCTGACGTGGGGAGTTGCCATTGAGGTTCCGTCCCATATTCCATAATATTCGTACGGATCCTGGTCAAGTACGGTGTACCAGAGCGGGAGACTTGAGAATATCCTTTCACCCGGTGCTATGACGTCCGGGTCGAGAAGGCCGTCCATCCTCGGTCCCCTGCTAGAGAAGCTTGCCACAGTGTCGGCAACGCCGTCAGCACCGTAGAAGATGCTCCAGCGCTGGCTTGAGCGGAACGCACCGACTGTTATGACGAGGTCGCTGTCACCGGGGCATGGACCGTGTTAGTGGTTGGCCCCTCGTTTCCAGCGGCGATGGCGAAGGTGACGCCGAACAGGTCTGTTATCAGGTTGGCGTAGAATATTTCTGGGTTCTCCAGACCGTCGTTTATCTCCCCGCCTCCACCGAGGGACATGCTTATGACGTCGGCACCGTTTAGGGCGGCGTAGAACATTCCATTAATTATCCAGCTCGTCCTTCCAAAGCCCTGTTCACCTGGGAGAACCTTGACCTCTATGAGCTGGGCGTTTGGTGCCATTCCGTAGGTTCCGTTGAAGACCGGGTCAGTTGGAAGGCCCACCCCGGCCACTGTACCGCTGACGTGGGTTCCGTGGCCGTGGGCGTCCCACCTGAACATTGCGTAGCTGATTCCCTCTCCGCAGGGTATCGTAAAGAGCGGGTTCTCATCGTTGCTCATGTCGCCTATGTGAACCCTGGCCAGGGCTATGTTCACCTTGGTGGAGTTCACGGTAACGTAGTCCCCGGTGATGTCGTAGAGGGTCATCGGCTGGTCGTCGGTGAAGTCGTTGTTGAGGTTGAGGTCTATGTAAGCAACGAAGTTGCCGCTCTGGTTGACAACGAGAACCGGGTAAACGTCGCTGAGGTCGCCGAAGAGCCCGAGCTCATAGGGATCGTTGGGTGTGCCGTTGAAGTTGTTGAGGTCAAAGTACCTCTCCGGGAGGAGGCCGAGGTAGTACTCGCTTCCGGTTATGTTGCCAACATAGTATGCAGTCATGTTATACTCCGTCACGCTTGGGTGGCCATAGTACATAGCATAAGCGCCCCAGTAAATCGGAACTGTCATGTTGACAACGATGGTGCCGTTTACAGTCTGGGTGGCGACGTAGTAGAGCTGGGCTATTCCCTCGTCGCTGGCGTCGTAGATGTCGATTATCTTCCTCCTGCCGTCGAAGGTAATCTGGAGGAACGGGTGGCCGACGTCAACGCCGGTGTCGAGGACGGCAACTGTAACGTTGTCACCAAAGACCCCGTAGTTCATCCATGCGTCGTAGGCGCGGGTGGTGAAGATGCTGAGGAACATGTCTGGCATCTGCGGGGCTTCCTTCGGTGGTAGAGCCTCGGGCTCCTTGACAGGCTCCGAAAGCTTGACCATCTCGTCCTTCCAGATTCCGATTATTCCGTTGATCTCCTTGAGCTTTGCCAGCTTCTCCCTGGGTATCGTGGCAACTATGAACTGGTACTCGGGCTTGCTTATAGGATCAATCTTGCCAATCTTGGCTATCTCGTTGTAAACTTCCATGGCCTTGTCCCTTGAGGGGGCAATGATCAGCCTAAGCTCCTTTTTCGTCCCCCTTGAGGAACTTGTCGATCTGCTTGTCAACTGGCATTATCTTGTTGCTTGGTTCGTTGATTTGAGTGCTCATCCCTGCAGAAACTATCGGCACTGTGGCCACTGGAACAACGGCCAGGGCCATAATTAAAACAATTAAGACGCTCAGGGTCTTTCTGTTCATGACTAAGGACACTTCCATGCACTTGTGTGCAATAGTGTATCTGTAGTGGGATTATTAAAACTTTTTTCCATGGAGAAATAGGGGCCAAAGAGCGGGTTTAGATTTGCCGATGGACTCTCAATTTAGGGCTCTTTGTGAAGTATTGTGTTCATTGAAAATCTAAAAAGGGCAATATAGGACGTCAACAACCTTGAGGATATCTTGGATACACTAATGCATAGAAAAGAGAATGTTGGCGTTAGAATTCCCGAAATTTTCTCCGGATTAGTCAGATGGAGCTTAAAAAGCTTTTCTCTTCCGACTTTTCAGTTAATTTTAAATAGGGTTTCCATATATCACCTCCGGTAAGTACCTTAAATGGAGGGATAGCCATGAGCGGATACAGGTTTATAAAGTGGTTTGAGGAGCTCGGCAAGGAAGACGTGCCCCTCGTCGGAGGAAAGGGGGCAAACCTCGGAGAACTTACAAAAGCCGGAATTCCGGTTCCACCCGGGTTCTGTGTCACGGCCGAGGCCTACAAGTACTTCGTCGAGAACGTCAAGCTCGAGGACGGCAGGACCCTCCAGGAGTGGATTATGGACATCATAAGCAAGACCAACGTTGATGACTCCAAGCAGCTCCAGGAGAACACCGCCAAGATCAGGCAGAAGATAATCGAGCTCCCGATGCTCCCCGAGATTGCTGAGGAGATCGAGAGGGCCTACAAGGAGCTCAGCCAGAGGTTCAACAAGGACGCCGTTTACGTTGCCGTCCGCTCTTCTGCAACAGCCGAGGACCTTCCGGAGGCTTCCTTCGCCGGCCAGCAGGAGACCTACCTCGACGTCTACGGCGTTGACGACGTCATAGACAAGGTCAAGAAGTGCTGGGCCAGCCTCTGGACTGCTCGCGCTACCTTCTACAGGGCCAAGCAGGGCTTCGACCACAGCAAGGTCTATCTTAGTGCCGTCGTCCAGAAGATGGTCAACAGCGAGAAGAGCGGTGTCATGTTCACCGCCAACCCGGTCACCAACAACAGGAACGAGATAATGATCAACGCCAGCTGGGGCCTCGGTGAGGCCGTCGTCAGCGGTAGCGTCACCCCGGACGAGTACATCGTCGAGAAGGGCACCTGGAAGATAAAGGAGAAATTCATCGCCAAGAAGGAAGTTATGGTCGTCAGGAACCCCGAGACCGGCAAGGGCACCGTCTACGTCAAGGTCGCCGACTACCTTGGCCCCGAGTGGGTTGAGAAGCAGGTTCTCACCGACGAGCAGATCGTTGAGGTCGCCAAGATGGGCGCCAAGATCGAGGAGCACTACGGCTGGCCGCAGGACATCGAGTGGGCATACGACAAGGACGACGGCAAGCTCTACATCGTCCAGAGCAGGCCGATAACCACCCTCAAGGAGGAGGCCAAGGCTGAAGAAGCAGCTGAGGTCGAGGAAGCCGAGGTCATCCTCAAGGGTCTCGGTGCTTCACCTGGCGTTGGCGCTGGCAGGGTCGTAGTCATCTTCGACGCCAGCGAGATCGACAAGGTCAAGGAGGGCGACGTCCTCGTCACCACCATGACCAACCCGGACATGGTTCCGGCCATGAAGAGGGCAAGCGCTATCGTCACCGACGAGGGTGGAAGAACCAGCCACGCCGCCATCGTCAGCCGTGAGCTCGGCATTCCGGCCGTCGTCGGTACCAAGGAAGCCACCAAGAAACTCAAGACCGGTGACTACGTCACCGTTGATGGGACCAGGGGTGTCGTCTACAAGGGCATAGTCAAGAGCCTCGTCGAAAAGAAGGAGGAGCAGAAGGCCACCGGTGGGCAGGTCGTCGTCGCTGGAGCCCCGCTCATCACCGCGACCAAGGTCAAGGTCAACGTCTCAATGCCCGAAGTGGCTGAGAGGGCAGCCGCTACAGGCGCCGACGGTGTCGGTCTCCTCCGCGCTGAGCACATGATACTCAGCATCGGCCAGCACCCGATCAAGTTCATCAAGGAGGGCAAGTTTGACGAGCTCGTCGAGAAGCTCGCCGAGGGCATAAGGACCGTTGCAGCTGCCTTCTACCCGAGGCCGGTCTGGTACAGGACCCTCGACGCCCCGACCAACGAGTTCAAGGAGATGCCTGGCGGAGAGGACGAGCCGGACGAGAGGAACCCGATGCTCGGCTGGCGCGGAATCAGGCGCGGTCTCGACCAGCCAGAGCTCCTCAAGGCCGAGTTCACCGCCATCAAGAAGGTCGTCGAGGAGGGCTACGACAACATCGGCGTTATGCTCCCGCTCGTCGGCCACCCAGAGCAGATCAGGAAGGCCAAGGAGATAGCCCGCTCAGTCGGCCTTGAGCCGCACAAGGACGTCGAGTGGGGAATAATGATCGAGGTTCCAGCTGCTGCTCTCATCATCGAGGACCTCATCAAGGAGGGCATTGACTTCGTCAGCTTCGGTACCAACGACCTCACCCAGTACACCCTCGCCATCGACAGGGACAACGACAGGATAGCTCACCTCTACGACGAGAAGCACCCGGCAGTGCTCAAGCTCATCAAGCACGTCATCAAGGTCGCCAAGAAGTACGGCGTCGAGACCAGCATCTGTGGACAGGCAGGCAGTGACCCGAAGATGGCCAAGATTCTCGTCAGGCTCGGCATCGACAGCATCAGCGCCAACCCCGACGCGGTTGAGCTCATCAGGAAGACCATCGCCCAGGAGGAGCAGAAGATCCTCCTCGAGGCGGCCAGGAAGAGGCTCTTCGAGGAAGA
The DNA here is from genome assembly GCF_002214385.1 of Thermococcus gorgonarius. Taxonomy (NCBI): domain Archaea; kingdom Methanobacteriati; phylum Methanobacteriota; class Thermococci; order Thermococcales; family Thermococcaceae; genus Thermococcus; species Thermococcus gorgonarius. Next base: position 506,896 of record NZ_CP014855.1, read on the forward strand.
GGACGAGCTCGACTTCTGATTTTCCTTCCCTTCCTTTCTCTTGTCTTTCTCTTCAGCGCAGAGTGAATTCCAACTCGGGCCTTCAAACAACCACTTTGACTTTGATATCAGCGTTTTCGGTCTGTGATTGGCTCTTTTATCCACAATAAACTTTTTATACCAACGTTTCGACAGCCGTCTCAATGAGGCATAAAGTTGAAGCCATGCGCGAGCAAATCCTCAATGGCCCGATAGTAAAAACGCTCATCCTGTTAGCCTACCCGCTGATAATCAACCAGCTCGTTCAGGTTCTTTACAACCTCACCGATACGTTCTGGCTCGGTAAACTCGGCAGGACTGAGCTTTCCGCCCCGGGAACTGCCTGGCCCCTCGTGTGGTTCTTCATGAGCATAGGCATGGGCTTCGCCACTGCTGGCTTCGCCTTCGTGAGCCAGTACGTCGGTGCCAGGGAATATGATAAGGCGAACCGCGCTGCTGGAGCTCTCTACTCCCTCATGCTCATTTTCGCCACAGCAGTTGGTATAACCGGCGTGGTTCTCGCCCCTCAATTGCTCCGCTTGATGAACGTGAGCGATACCATCTACCCCTACGCGCTCAGCTACACGAGGGTCATCTTCGCGGGAATACCCTTCTCCTTCACCCTCTTCGCCTTCAACTTCCTCCTCAGGGCGGTCGGAGATACGAAGACACCGGTCAAGATAAACATCGCCACGGTAATCCTCAATATAATCCTCGACCCCTTATTCATCTTCGGCTGGGGACCGTTTCCAGAACTTGGCGTTGTCGGTGCGGCGATAGCGACGATGCTCTCCAACACGGCTGGTTCCATAGTGGGTGGCTACCTCCTGTTCACGGGTAGGGTGGGAATTCACCTCACTCCCGAGACCCTGAAGCCGGATTTCCACTTCTACTCCCGCATCTTCCGCGTCGGCCTTCCGGCGAGCATCGGAAACTCAACGACAGCTTTGGGCTTCGTTATTCTGACGAGGGTCATCTTTACCATCGGAAAGCTCTACGGGCAGACTCACGGCATCCCCAACTTTGAGGACGTTGCTTTTGCCACATACAGCATAACCAACCGATTAACGAACTTCATGTTCGCCTTCTCCGACGGAATAAGCATGGCCATGGGAACGATGGTGGGGCAGGCGATAGGGGCGAAGCTCTACGACAGGGCAAAGGAGATAGCCGAGAAGACGATGGTCATAAACTTCACGATACTCGGCGTTGGAACGCTTCTCTTCATATTCTTCCGCGTGCCCATATTCAGGTTCTTCATAAACGACCCGGCCGTCATAGCCGAGAGCGCCAAGGTCGTGAAGTACTTTTCAGCCTCGCTTCCCTTCTTTGGGATCTTTGCGGCGGTAAACAACGTCTTCCAGAGCGCCGGGCAGACGAAGAAGAGCATGGTGCTCGGCATGGTGAGGCTCTGGGGGATAAGGCTCCCGCTCAGCTACGGTCTTGGAGTCCTGATGAGAGACACCGCCGGGATGTGGCTTGGAATGGGCCTCAGCAACGTCCTTGGAGCGGTTATGGCCCTCGCGTGGTTCCTGAAGGGGAGCTGGATGAAGGCGATAATCGAGGAGTAGCTTTTTATTGGTGCGTTTCGACTACTGTCCAACTGTGGTGCCGATGGAGCGCGGAAAACTGCTCAAAATGCGCGAGGAAATACTCAACGGCCCCATTGAAAAGACACTCCTCAAGTTAGCATATCCTCTAATCGTCAACAACCTCGTTCAGGTTCTCTACAACATAACGGACACCTTCTGGCTCGGCAAACTCGGTAGGGAGGCTCTGGCCGCTCCCGGAACGAGCTGGCCGATAATAGGAACCCTAATGGCCCTCGGCATGGGCTTTGCAACGGCCGGCTTTGCCCTCGTCGGCCAGTACATAGGCGCGGGGAACTACGAAAGGGCCAACCGCTCCGCTGGAGCGCTCTACTCGCTCATGTTCCTCTTCTCCACGGCAACCGCCATAATAAGCCTGGCCATCCTCCCCTACGCGCTCCGCTTCATGAAAGTCACACCCAACGTCTACCCATACGCAAAGGCCTACGCGCAGGTGGTCTTCGCCGGCGTACCACTGTCATTCTCCTTCATGGCGTTCTCTGCCCTCATGAGGGCTTCTGGAGATACAAAGACGCCGGTGAAGATAAGCATGCTTACCGTTGGGATGAACATAGTTCTCGACCCGATTTTCATATTCGTCCTTGGGCTCGGCGTTGAGGGAGCGGCGATCGCCACGGTTCTCTCAAACGGCACTGGAGCCATAATCGGCGCGAAGATTCTGACAAGCGGGAAGGCCGGCCTGCACCTCACGCGCGAGACCATGAAGCCTGATTTCGGGTTTTACAGGAAGATATTCCACGTTGGCCTTCCGTCGGCCGTTGGCCAGTCAGCGGACAGCTTCGGCTTCGTCGTCCTCACAAGGATCATCTACGGCTACGGTGATGTCGTTTACGCTGCCTACACCATAACCACCCGCCTCGTCAACTTCATAACGAGCATAGCGAGGGGCGTTAGCATGGCCATGGGGACGATGATAGCCCAGAACGTTGGGGCCGAAAACTACGGGAGGGCCAAGAAAATAGCTGAGAGGGCAATGGTGATCAACTTCCTCATAGCGAGCTTTGCGATAGTCATCATCGGCCTCTTCCGGGTTTCCGTTTTCAGGGTCTTCCTGGATGATCCAGCGGTTATAGCCCAGAGTGAGTACGTGCTCAAGTACTTCCTCATCTCCGTGCCCTTCTTCAACGGGATATTCGTCGTTGTCACGAGGACCTTTAGCTCAGCAGGCCACACAAAGAAGAGCATGTTCCTCAGCATGCTGCGCCTCTGGGGCCTCAGGATTCCGCTTAGCTACGCCTTTGGCTACGTTGGGGCGATAACAGTGCTGGGCCTCACAATTCCGCTGGCAAAGCTCTTCGGCTTCACGAGCAAGGGAGTATTCTTCGGGATGGGCATGAGCAACTTTCTGGCGGCGCTGGTGGCTCTAGCCTGGTTCATGCGCGGAACCTGGATGAAGAGGATAATAGAAGAAAAATAGCCTCAGCCGAGGGTTTTTACCACGAATGCAAGCATATCAGCCAGCTCCCTCGCCCTCGTCTCCGGCGATGCACCCATGTGACCGCTCTTGGTCTCGACACGGAGGTAAACCGGCGCGCCGATCTCTTTCATCTTTGCGAAGAACTTGAGGGCGTGCGCCGGATGAACCCTGTCGTCGTGCAGGCCCGTGTAGATGAGCGTTGGCGGGTATTTCTTATTGAGGTCAATGTTGTGGTACGGTGAGTATTTCAGCAGGAACTCCCTGTCCTTCGGGTCGTCTGGGTTGCCGTACTCAGGAACCCACACGCTACCGATGTAGAGCTTGTGGAACCTGAGCATGTCAATGACGGGATAGCCTATCAGTGCTGAGTCCATGACGTCGGGCCTCTGGGTGAGCGTTGCCGAAACCAAAAGCCCCCCGTTGCTCCTTCCCCACGCTGCAACCCTGTAGCCCTCCCCCTTGAGCTTGCTAAGGACGGCTATGAAGTCGTCGAAGACGTTCTGCTTGTTTTCCCTCATTCCCGCCCTGTGCCACTCCTCGCCGTACTCACTTCCACCGCGCAGGTTGGCCATCGCAAAGCTTCCACCGCGCTTGATGAATGGAATCGCCTGCGGGAAAAAGCGGGGCGTCAGCGAGATGTTAAATCCTCCGTAGCCGAAGACCCAGACTTTTTTCTTGTCCTCCGTTCCCTTCACGTGGAAGTAGTGGATTTTCGTGCCGTCCTTTGAGACCGCGAAGTCCTCCTCAACTCTGAAGTCGCCCTCAACTTCCTGCTTTTCGACGAGCTTAAGCTCCCCGTCGAACTCGTAGAGGCGATAGGGCACGGTGAAGCTCTCGTAGCGGAGAAGGACCCTCTTCCCGTCGGTGTCGAGCGGGTAGACGCTTCCGGGGAGGTCGAAGGTTACATCGTCGAGCTTTTCGCCATTAAGCGAGTAGACCTCAAGCCTGTGGCTAGCGTGAACGAGCCTGCCGGCGAGGATTTTGTCGCCAGAGATTACAGCCCACTCTAGCGGGAACTCTCCTTCGGGAATTACCTCGGTGACGTTCTCTCCTTCGATGACTATTACCTTTCCAAGCCCCTTGCCCTCTCTTGTGAGGACGTAGAGCCTGCCGTTGATAACGTCTATAGGTTCCGCTGGAACTTCAGCGGAGTAAACCTTTCCCCACAGGTCGGGGGCGTCTATCGGTCCGATGTAGATATCCGCCTTGTTCCAGCCGAAGGTGACGGTGAGCATCGCCCACTTTTCATCGGTGCTCTTCCTGAGTCCCATAAAGTAGCCCGAGCCAAGCCCCTTCCCGAAGACTATCCTCTCGCCGCTCTCGTCCTTCCAGAAGAGCCTGACAGCCGGAGCTTTAACCCCGTCCGGCGTCTCCCCGTGCCTGTAGAACCTGCTGAAGTAGTAGCCGTTCTCAAGGAACGTGATGTTCCAGACCGAGGGCTTAAACTCTTCCAGGATTTCGCCGGTTTCGAGGTTCACTATCCGGGTTATCCCCTCGTCCGCTCCTCCTATGGAGAAGCTGTAGGCGAGGAGCTTTCCTGACTTATCAGCGGTGAACCCCTGGAGGAGAACCTCGTCGTTGAGCTCCTTTTCGAGCTCCTTTGAGTCAATTATGACATCTCTTCCGAGCCACCGAATAACCTGTCTGTCCCTCTCCTTGTACATAGCTATAACACCCTTTTCCGTAAGCCTCGCGCCATAGAGGGTCGGCATTGAGTAGTACTCCCAGACTTCGGGAAAGAGCTCGTCGCTTAGCTTTCCAACGAACTCCCTAAAGCGTTTGTTTTCCTCCTCAACGAGCTTTAAAACGCGCTCATCGTTGAGGTTTTCCATCCACAGGTATGGATCCTCCACAGAAACCACCCTTCAGAATAAGGAAAGAGAAAGATATAAACGTTTAGGCAGTTCTCTCAAAGGGTGGACACGTGGAAAACGCCCTCCATTAACCTGCCAAAGAGGTAGCTCAGGAACGCCGCCCCAAGGCCCGTTGTAACCATCTCGATAATTTTTGACTTTATGGAAATCCCTGAGAGTATTGATACCAGGGTTGCCACGATGGCTAGAACTGTCCCCGCGAGGAGTATTGAGAACGGTAGCGCCACTGTGGACGTGGGTGCCAGGAAATAGGGGAGAACCGGGAAGATCACGCCGAGAAGATAGGCTATGCCTGTATACAGTGCCGAACGGACTTCGTTCTCGTTTCCTTCTGGCGCTAGGAGTTCAACAATGCCCTCTCCTCTTTTTGCAAGCTCTTCAGCTGTGTTTTCGGCCACTTCCTCTGGAACGCCACCCTCGATCAGGCGTTCCTTTATTTCCTCCTTTGCCTTTTCGGGGGAGATTTTAAAGAGAACCTTCATCCTTTCCCTCAGTGCCTCATTTACCTGCCTCTGCGAGCGAACCGAAATGAAGGCCCCAATACCCATTGAGAGAGAGCCCGCAACGCCAACGATAACCCCGCTTATTCCCACCAGTTTTGGAGTGGTGGTGTAAACCGCTGAGAGCCCGGTCACTGCACCGAGTATCTCTACCAGCCCATCGTTCATCCCAAGGACCAGATCTCGAATGTTCTCGGTGTGGAAGCTCTTTTTGCTTTCCCTAAAGAACTGTTCGTGCTCCAGCTCATCGAGGATGACCTCCTTCAGCTTTTCAATCTCCTCCGAGGAGAGCTTGTCCGAGTATTCTGTTAGGTATCGGAAGTACTTCTGGACGGCGCTTCTTTCCCCCAGCTCTAGAAGAGACGCAACGGCACCGGGCCCCAGGAGTTTTCTCAAAATCCTTATACTAAGTTCGTGCATTCTATTGATCTCTGGTTTTTTAACCTCTATCCCCCGGGCTTTCAGGAACTCATACCAGAACCTCGCATGTTTGGACTCAATCTGCGAGAGGCGGAGAAACTCTTCCCTGATGTTTTTGTCCTTTTCCGTCCTTGAAAGTTTGGCATACAATACTGAATCGGAGTATTCATCTTTGTAGAATTTTTTGGCCAGCTTAAGCATCTCCTCCACGGCCCTCACCCCCGTACTTGAGCACCACGAACTCTCTGTAGTCCATGACCCTGGTGAAGCCCTTTTTCATATAATAAGAATACGCCTCAAGGTCGGGGAAAGTTATCACGTAAGCCTCTCTACCAAACTCCTTCAGCCTCTCCACAGCGAACTCAAGGAGCATTGAGCCGTAGCCTTTGCCCCTGTAAGCTGGATCAACCATGAAGAACTCGATGAGGCCGCTCTTCTCGTTCTTTATTTCCTCCGGCACCCACCACACATTCTTGCCTTCGAGGTTGTAGACGAGGGCCACGGTCCCAATTATTCGTCCGTCCTTCTTCAGCACGTATAGCTCGTCGAACTCTTTACCAAGCCTGAACTCCAGGAAGGGCTCGTAGACCCTTTTGAAGCCCTCGAAATCATCCACCGAAGGCTTCTTCTCCACCCACTCTAGGGCAGGATACGCTCCGCCGGTACCCTGGTAAACTCGAAAGACGAACTTGAGGAGCTCATCCTTCAGCTCGAGGGGATTATTAACTCTCTCAATTTTCAGGCTTTTTTCTTCGTCTCCCATATTTTCGGCCCCACCAGTTTTTTGCGTCATCACCCAAAAAGCTTATGAATTAGGTTAGCCTAATTATATGGGTGATACCATGGAGTACCTCGACATAAAAGTCCTTGATGAAGATGGAAAGGAAAAGCCCCTGAGAGACCTCGTCTTTGGCAGGTGGACGGTTCTCTACTTCTACCCAAAGGACAACACGCCTGGCTGCACCACTGAGGCCAAGGAATTCACAGAACTGCTTCCGGAGTTCGAAAAGCTTGGCGTTCAGGTTATCGGCGTTTCCCGGGATTCGCCAAAGAGCCATCAGAGGTTCAAGGAGAAGCACGGCCTCAAAGTAAAGTTGATCAGCGATCCCAACGCCGAGCTCCACAGGGCCCTTGGAGCGTGGGGCAAGAAAAAGAGCTACGGAAGGGAGTATGAGGGAGCGATAAGGAGCACCTTCATTCTGAACCCCGAGGGAGAAATCGTGTGGAAGAAGATAAAGGTTCGGGCCAAGGGACACGCCGCCCAGGTGCTTGAGGAGATCAAAAAGCTAATAGGAACGGAAAACTAAGTTTGGTGGGTGATAACATGAAGGAGCTTGAGGCTTTAGCCCTCGCCCTTGAAGTTGAAAAGGCCGAGCTTAAGTTCTACATTAAGCTTGCGAAAAAAGCTAAGGACGAGAGGGCGAAGAAGATGTTCCTCTTCCTCGCTGGAGAAGAGGCCGAGCACTGGGACATCTTTGAGGAGAAATTCGTTGAGGCGCTGGTCGAAAAGTGTGAGCTCCCAGCGGTGGACAAGGAGCTCCTAGAAAAGCTGGTTGTTCAGGTTGATGAAGAAAACCTCAGTGAGGTCGACGCGGTTAAGATCGGCATGGAGCAGGAAAAGCTGACCTGGGAGTTCTACGAGAGGGCCGCTAAGGAAGCGGAGCACGAGAGCGTCAAGAGAGTTTTTGAGGAGCTGGCGAAGATTGAGAAGGCCCACTACGAACTGCTTAAGGCGCAGTACGACTCGGTGATGAAGACAGGCATATGGATGGACTACCAGGACTTCAGCCTTGAGGTTGATTGAGGCTTTTATTCAACCAGCACGTTGACGAGCTTGACGTTCTTCCCTATCTTTTGCTTTATTGCGTTGATTATCTCGGGATCGTTAACATCGATGATTTTTTCTCCCATTATCAGGTTTAGGTGAGGTTTGGTGTTGACCTCTACTCTGGTCTCGCCTTCGAGGGAGAAGAGCTCTATGAGGCCAAGCTCCTTAAGGGTTATCAGATTTGAGTATAGGGTTGAGAAGCTCATAGTTGGAAACTCCTTTCTTATTTCCTCAAGGAGCTCGGTAAGCGATGGATGAGATGGCCCAAATTCCTCCAGAACTTCAATGAGCCTGAGCCTCTGGGGCGTGAGCTTGTAGCCACTCTCTTTGAGCCTTTCTATGGCCTTTTCTCTCCACATGTGTTTCAATTCGCGGGGGACTTTATAAGCCTTCCTAATTAGAAATAATTTCTAAATCGAAAAGTTTATTAAGTAGAGGTTATTACTAATAATTGGTGAAATCCATGTCGGAACACAACAGAAGGTTGGTTGAAAAGGCAGGAATAGACGTGGAAAAGCTCCTGGACATGCTGCTGAAGGCGGCCGCTGCGGAGTTTACGACCTATTACTACTACACTGTTCTGAGGAACCACGCCGCAGGCTTGGAAGGCGAAACGATAAAGGAAATCGTCGAGGATGCGCGCCTTGAGGACAGGAACCACTTTGAGGCCCTCGTGCCGAGGATTTACGAGCTCGGCGGAGAGCTCCCGAGGGACATCGTGGAATTCTCGAAGATGGCCTGGTGCCGCGACGCTTATCTGCCGGAGGAGCCCACTGTAGAGAACATCCTTAAGGTCCTCCTCGAAGCGGAGCGCTGTGCGGTTGGTGTCTACACGGAGATATGCAATTACACGATGGGCAAAGACCCGAGGACCTACGACTTGGCCCTGGCAATCCTCCACGAGGAGATAGAGCACGAAGCTTGGTTCGAGGAGCTTTTGACCGGCAAGCCAAGCGGCCACTTCAGGCGGAGCAAACCCGGAGAGAGCCCCTTTGTCTCGAAGTTCCTGAGGTGAGGGGATAAGGTTTATCTGGAGAAAATGAGGTATATGAGTGGTGATACTATGCTCGCCAAATACCCCTTTGAGCTCCCAAAGGACAGGCCCTTGACCAAGACCGAGATAGCGCAGGCCCTCCGCTGGGCCATCGAGGCGGAGCTTGATGCGATAAACATCTACGAGCAACTTGCCGCTGGAATAGAGGACGAGAGGATAAGGCACATCTTCCTTGATGTAGCCAACGAGGAGAAGGAGCACTTTGGTGAGTTCCTCGCGGCTCTCTTCGAGGTTGATGAAGAACTCGCGAAATACATGAAGGAAGGCTTCGAGGAAGTTGAGGAGGAGACGGGGATAAAGGTGAACTTTCTGAAGTAAAGACCCGTCATTCCAGACTAATCCCGTTTTCTTCTTCTGAATTTTTGAGTTCCCTTATTTCAAAAACCTTCAGCGGGACTTTTTTTAGGGCCTTTCCAACGACGGCCTTCGCTATTCTCTCGGCGTGCTCTATGCTCTGAGCGTTGAAGACCTTGAGGGTCAGGTATATACCAACGAGACCAACGTTGCCTATTACGAAGGCGCTCTCAAAGTGGGCTCCGCAGACGGGACACTGGGAGTAACCCAGCTCGACCCTAACGAAGTCGAGGTTTTCCCTGTTGAGAGCCTTTGTAACTTTACTTACCGCCACGTTTATGGCATCTTCGTTCGTTTCGACGTCTTTAACTATTATCGGTGCTTCAAGAACCACCACGTAGTCCCCCATATCTCTCACCTCAGCCAAAGGCAAAGAGCCTGTCGTCTTCTCCCTTAAAAACTCCAAGTCTCACTCCGGCGTCTATAAAGCCGTGGGCATAGTTCAGCGCCGCGAACGCTGTCACGTAGTCGCCTTTCTCGTAGTAGTATTTGGCATCCTCAAAATAGCTTCTCGCCATGGTTAAGAAATCCCTGGCAACAACGCCCAGGAGGCTCTTCTCGTGAACCACCACTTCGAGCCTTTTAAGAGCCTCGCCTGTTATTTTAAAATACCTCTGGAGCCTCTCCTCTGAGATCTCTCGCTCCACCTGTCTCGCCTCGGAAAGGGTTGAGCACCGGTTTTATAAATCTTGCCCACCATCACTGTTAAATACTCCAACCCTCCTAAAGTCCAGTGGGGAGGGGAAATGATAAAGGTCGTTTTCTTTGACCTGGATGACACTCTCATCGACACGACAAAACTGGCTGAGATAGCGAGGCGAAACGCTATCGAGGGCATGATACGGGCCGGAATGCCTGTTGACTTTGGGATAGCCTATCACGAGCTTCTGGAGCTTATAAACGAATACGGGAGCAACTTTCCCCATCACTTTGACTATCTCCTTCGGCGTCTGGATTTACCCCACAATCCTAAGTGGATCGCGGCCGGGGTGGTAAATTACCACAACACAAAGATAGCACACCTCAAAACCGTGAAAGGCGCAAGAAAAACCCTTCTCAAACTCAAGGAAATGGGTCTTAAACTCGGCGTGATCACCGATGGAAATCCAGTAAAACAGTGGGAGAAGATACTGAGAACGGAGATAGAGGACTACTTTGACGATGTCCTTATTTCGGACTTCGTAGGAGTTAAAAAACCTCACAGGAAGATATTCGAGAAGGCATTGAAACGGTTTGGCGTGGGGCCCGAAGAGGCCGTGATGGTGGGCGACAGACTGTACTCCGACATCTACGGTGCAAAGCAGGTTGGAATGAGGACGGTCTGGTTTAAATACGGCAAGTATGCCAGTAAAGAACTGGAATACCTTGAATACGCGGACTTTGTAATCAGGTCGCTCGAAGAAGTGGTAGAGATAATCAGGGGGATCGAAAGTGAGGAAAGGGAAGAGCGTTCAGATAAGGAAGTTCATGCTGATTGACTCCGCTTACAAGTCGAGAATTCTCAGAGGGGACAAGCTCACAACGATACGCTACGGGGACTACGAGGCGAAGCCGGGTAGCGAGGTCTATCTAGTGGTAACACCGAGCGATACTGCGGTAGCCAAGGTCAGGATAACCCGCGTGGAGAAAAAGAAGGTAAGAGAACTGACAAACGAAGATGCAAAGCTCGACGGCTTCTCCGACGTCAGGGAGCTTCTCAGGGAGCTCAGCAAAATCTACGGCGAGCTCTACGGCGATGATGAGGTCACAATCATCGGCTTCGAGGTCATAAAGCGTTTCGACGACGGTATTCCGCTCAAGTGGCTCAAGGGCCTCAACTACCGCGAGCCGGCCGAGATTGCGAGGCTCTACCTTGAGAACCAGGAGAAACTGAACCTCAACCGCGAGACCGACTTTATAATGCGCCGTATCTACAACGAAGGCCTCGGAAGGGCAGTCAGAACCTTTGGGCCTAAGAGGGTTCAGCAGGCCCTGCTCAAAACCTACCACGCGCTCTACTCGGCGGGGGTTATCTAACTCGGAATTTGACAAGGAAAAGCTTTTTTACTGTCCCGACCTTTTTTGGGTGCCATGGCAAAGTCTGAACACAAAAGAGGTTTCCTGGCACTCACGCTCGCGCTCTTTGCCCTTTTGGCCCTGCAGATAGCCGGGGCATTTAACGGGATAAACGAGTGGATGAACTCGATCCTTCCTCCTGGCGGGCCTCTAACCAGCGCCTTCACGGAAACGGCGAGCTTTGCCCTCACTGCCGTTTACATCATCCTCTTCCTCCTGCGGGACGTCAAGGATAGAGGAAAGTTAAGCAGGTTCCCCCTTGAACTAACCGCAGGTATTGCGGTCTCTATGGTTATTGTTGCTCTGCTGAAGGTTCTGATCGGTGTCCCTCGGCCCGGGGAGGCCCGGGTTCACTGGAGTTTTTTCGAAGCAATAAAGAACGTTGGCTATTTTGCCTTCCCTTCCGGACACACGACGAGGGCCTCGGTTCTCGCCTACTTCCTCGCAAAACGCTGGAAGAGGCTCTGGCCGCTCTGGTGGGCTTGGGCACTTGGAATAGGTCTCTCAAGGCTTTTTCTCCACGTTCACTGGTTCAGTGACGTCCTCTTCGCTCTCTTCCTTGCCCCCTGGACAGGTTTGTTCGTTGAACTTACCGAAAACCGGTGGCTGCCCCTTTACGGGGCCTTCGTGAGAAAGCTCAAACTGGAGGTGCTGGACGTTGAATGAGTTCCTTCAGGTCTTCCTGCTCTCGCTCGTTCCTACCTTTGAGGGACGCTACGCGGTAGTTTACGGCATTGGACGGGGCTACACCCTCTGGCAGACATTGGTAGCTTCTAGCCTGGGAGTTTTAACCCTTTCTGTAATCCTTCCCCTTCTCCTGCCATACATAGACAGGCTCATGCTCTGGCTTGAGAAGACCCCCCTGGAAAGAATAGCGCGCCTCTACCTCTACTACGTTGAGAGGGTGCGGAAGAAGGCCCATCCCTACGTTGAGAAGTGGGGCTTCTGGGGCCTTCTCGTCTTCGTTGCAATCCCCCTCCCTGGAACCGGCATATGGACGGGCGCTTTAGCGGCCTACCTCCTCGGGATCGAAAAGAGGAAATCCTTCCCGGCGCTCCTCCTCGGTGGTCTGCTGAGCATGGCCATAACCCTGCCTCCGAGTCTCGGCATCTGGGGGTGATAATATCTTCTCGGTCTGCATGCGTGATTGTTACGACACCTGCTCCATGATAAGCGAGTTCAAGAACGGACGGCTTACGGTTAAGGGCAACCCGGAACACCCGGTAACGGTGGGCTTTCTCTGTCCCAAGGGTGCCCTTCTGCCTAAGTGGTTCCACTCCAAAGACAGGCTCAAAAAACCGCTCATAAGAAAGGGCGAGCGCGGCAGTGGGCAGTTCAGAGAAGCGAGCTGGGAGGAAGCAATAAAGCTTGTTGCCAGCAAGTTGAAGGAGACCATCGAAGAGCACGGAAGCGAGAGCGTCCTGGTTTACCAGTACGCCGGTGACAGGGGTGTGGTGAACTACGCCTTCCCTCTGAGGCTCTTCCACTACCTCAACACGGCGATGCTCGACTACGGTATCTGTGACAGGGCCGGGCAGGAGGCTTTGAAGGATATTTATGGGACAGCGGTTGGCATGGATCCTGAAGAATTCAAAAATCAGCGCTTGCTCGTTTACTGGGGGATAAACGCATTCTGGACCAATTTACACGGCTTCATGCTGGCTAAGAAAAGCGACCTTGAGATATGGACGGTAGATGTCGTAAGAACAGAGACCGCGAAGAGGAGTGACAGGTTCTTCCAGGTAAAGCCTGACACGGACGTTCTATTCGCACTGGGCGTTGCGAAGGTTCTCATAGAGGAAAACCTCTACGACAGGGCCTTTGTCCGCGAGAACGTTTACGGCTTTGAGGAATTCAAGAATTATGTAAAAACATTATCGCTTGATTATGTAAGCAGGGAGACCGGTTTGAGCGTTGAGGAGATCGAGGAGTTTGCCCAGGGCTACGCCGAAAAGAAGGGGATAATCCACATCGGCTACGGCTTCCAGCGCTCTCTGGCTGGTGGTGAGGCTGTCAGGGCGATAGCGATTCTTCCAGCGTTAGTCGGCCACCGCTTCGGCTTCATCTACGACATGAAGACGATAGACAAAAGCTACGCGGAAGGGGCCTTTCTGAGGAGCAGGCCCGCTAAGAGAATTCCGCAGATGAAGCTCGCGGAGTACATCGAGAGGGGTGAGATTAAGTTCCTCTACGTCTACAACTCCAACCCGCTCGCGAGCCTGCCGAACCAGAACAGGCTGAGGAAAGCGCTGATCGAGAGTGATGTCTTCGTCGTTACGCACGACATTTTCCTTACCGACACCGCCCTCTACTCGGACGTCGTCCTGCCGGCTAACACATTCTTCGAGCGGCTTGATATAGCCGACAGCTACTACCACCGCTACGTGGCTTTAAACGAGCCGGTTGCAAGGCTCTACGGAAAGAGCAACAGCGAGGTTACTAGGCTTTTGGCAAAGGCCCTAGGAATTGAGAACCCTTACCTCTACGAGAGCGACGAAGAAATCATTAGGAAAATCCTCCAAATCAACGGGTTGAGCTGGGACGAGCTCAAGGAGAATGGCTTCGTCAGAGTGCCTGAAAAGCCGAGGAAGTGGGAAACACCGAGCGGAAAGATAGAGTTCTACTCACAGAGGGCTGTGGAAAGAGGCCTGAGCCCATTCCCGGAGTACAGGAAGTTCAAGGGCAAATACCCGCTCCGGCTCCTCACACCAACGTACAGAATGACCATAACGAGCCAGTACCACAACACCTACGGCATGATAGACCCTAACCTCTACATCAACCCAGCAGACGCCAAGGAGAGGGGCATTCAAGACGGCGACACCGTCGAGGTCTTCAGCGACTACGGAAGCATTAAAACGGTTGCAAAGCTCAGCGACGACGTGCCCAGGGACATAGTCCTCCTCTACAAGGCCTTCTGGGTTAGCTTACTCGGCTGGAATGCGAACTTCCTGACAACGGACGAGACAGTTGATGGCTACGGCAAGGGCTCGGCGTATCACTCGACCTGGGTGGAGGTAAAGAAAGCCAGCTCCCTACACGAGGGTTAAGACCCCCAAAAGCCCGTAGTGGAACTTATTCAAGCGGGAGTTTCCAATGGCCTCCATTTCTCTCCCTCCAACAGAGGTTAGGGCGGAGAGAGTTTTTAAGGATTTCTTGGCCAGAAGCTTTAAATTCCTCTGACGGAACATCCTTCGGTGGTCAAATGGACGTCCTGAGGAGGTTTAAGCTCCTCTTTTCTATGACTTACGCGGGATTCCTTGGGAACATCGCGGTAATATACTATCTTTCCCGCGGGCTGACCTACGGTGAGATAGGCCTTGCCACTGCTGTAGCTGGACTTGGATTCTTCCTCTTTGAGGTCCCACAGGAGTTGTCGGCGACAAAGTGAGCAGGAAGACGAGCGTTCTAATCGGGCTTTCAATAATGCCCCTTGCGACCCTTCTCTTTGTCTTCCTCAAGAATTTCTGGGTTCTTCTCGCTTCAGAGCTCCTTGGGACACTGGGAGGTTCCTTTGTGAGTGGAAGCCTTCAGGCGTGGTTCTTTGACAATCTAAAGGCTGAGGGAATAGAAGGTCAGTTCAAGGAAATCTGGCGGTCGACCCAGAAGCTTTCCCTGGTTGTCAGCTCGACGACAACGGTACTCGGTGGCCTTATCGCACAGTTCTTTGGGTTTGCTCCAGTCATAGTCCTGACTGCTTTGGTGCAGGCCCTTCTAGTCCCCCTGGCCATGAGCATACCGGAGGTTGGATTTTCAAAGCCTGAAACCTCCTACACGCTCCACGTTATAAATTCCTGGCGCGAGCTGAGAAAACCGGAGATCGCGTGGCTCATTGCCTACCTTCTCTCAGTTACTCTCGCCCTGAATCAGTTTAGGAAATTCTTTGAACCGTACCTCGAGGAAATTCTTGCCCTCTTCCTGGGCACAACTATTACCGGAACCCTTGGAATCCTCGAGCTTGTTGAGGTTCTTGTGAAAGTCATCCCCCGGTACGCTGGGGTTGCACTGGAGGGAAAATCGGGCGGTTTCTCCATGAGACCGCGCCCGTTGGAATACCCCTCGCGACGGTTTTATCCGTCATAATTCCGAATCCCTGTATTATAGTCCTTCTCGGGATTCTCGCCACCCTCTTCGCATCGGCGTTCACATTTAATTTCTCGGTGGAGTTCCAGAGGAGGGTTTCAAGCGAGAAGAGGGCGACTGTAATTTCCCTCAGGAACATGCTCTTGGCCCTTGCCACGTCGGTGTTCTACACCATCTACGGCTTCTCCGTTGATTTTCTTGGACTCTCGAAGGCGAGACTTTTATTTGCGCTAGTCTTTCTTATCGTGGGAGCTGTGTTTAAGGCCCTCAGTCTTGGCCCTCTGAGGGAGTACCTGACCTTCGGTGAAGGATAAAAGTGAAGAGTAAAAAAGTGCCGGGCTCACTTCGTTGCCCTCGTTATCCCGACGTCCTTCACCAGAACGTAGGGCGTTGAAACCGGCGTATTGACCTCCCACCAGTGGACGTGGTGGCTCTCTTTGGTAAGGGCCGCTATGCTCTTGAGTATGTGCTGGAGGTTGTCGCTGACGCGGATGTTCCTTATCGGCCTAAGCTCGCCGTTCTCGACGAGGAAGATACCGTCCCTCGGGATGGTCGAGAAGTCGCCCGTTACGTAGTTCTGGAAGCGCGTGTACCAGACGTTGGTTATGTAGATGCCACACCTGACCTCGCTGAACAGTTCATCCCTCGAGTAGTCGCCCGGCTCAAGGACGATGTTCCACGCGTGCGGCATTATTAAACCTGCGTTGGCCGTCGTCTCGGTTCCGTACTTCCTCGCCAGGCTCGTGTTGAGGAGGAAGGTCTTGAAGGTTCCGTTCTCGATTATCGTGGTTTCCCTCGTTGGGACTCCCTCGTCGTCGAACTTCCTTGTGCCGTAGCCGTTCGGCATGTTGCCGACGTCCTTGATTGTGACGATTTCACTGGCGACCTTCTGGCCGAGTTTATTAACCAGGAAGCTGAATCCGGCCTCGGCGGCGTAGGCGGAGGTCATGAAGCTCATATAGCTGAGCAGGTTAGCGAAGGCTAACGGGTCGAAGATGACATTAAAGCGCCCTTCCGGCCCCTGCTCCGGGTTTCTCGCTAAGCTCGCTATCTCTCCGGCCTTCCTTCCAGCGCTCTCGGGGTCGAACTTTTTCAAAACCCTTACTGAGTTCGTCCCGTGGCCGCTCTCGAGGTCGCCGATGAATGCCCTGACGCTTATCTCTATCCCTGTTCCCTCGTCAAAGGCCTCCACGCCGTTGCTCGTGGTGAGGTAAATCCTGTCGTGGTCGGTGTAGAGAACTCCCGCTACCCTCTTGGCACCTTCCTCAAGGGCCGCGTTTATTGCCCTCTCTACATATTCGTTCGGCTCGTCAAGCTCGACGATGGCTTTATCGAAGGTCTCCGGGATGTCCTTGTACTCGAACGGGCCCTCCGCTATTCCGTAGTAGTCCTCCTTAGGTGCCATTCCCTTCATGTTGCTCAGGAGCGTCTTGAGGGTGCGCTCGATGTTCTCCTCGCTCAACTCGGTTATCGTCGTTCCGGCTATTCTCTTCTCGAACTCGACGAAGAGCTCGACCTTCCTCTCGTGCCAGTTTTTCGCCACTGTTATCTCGTTGTTGGCAAAGCGGACCTGCCTCCTGTTCATCTCGTGGGAGAGAACGACGACGTCGCCGAAGCCAAGCTCTTTAGCCTTCTTCAGGATGAGTTCGTTAACGTCAAACATCTCCACCACCTCACGGCCTCCTGAGCGGTATGTCCCTGAGTCTTGCATGTGCTCCGCCCATCCAGACGGGGACGCCCTGTCCCGGCTCACCTTTGCCGCAGGTTCCCGGATAGAACTCCACTTCCTTTCCGACCGCATCGACACTGCTCCACAGGGCCCTCGTGGTTATCTCAAGGATTGGCCTTCTCACCGGGTGCTTAATCTCACCGTTCTCGATGAGGTATGCTTCCCTGCCTATGTACCTCTGCTGATAACGCCTGTCGTCGATGTTCCACTCGTTGAAGCTCACCATGTAGACGCCGAGCTTGATATCTTCAATCAGCTCCTCGAAGGAATAATCGCCGGGTGCGAGGTAGGTGTTTGCCATCCTCACGATTGGCTCGCGGTTGTAGTTGATGGCGCGGGCCGCTGCATTGGAGTGCTGGCCGAGCTTGTGGGCATATTCCCTGTTGGTAAGGAACTCGGTGATGATTCCGTTCCGTATGAGGTAGCGCGGGCGTGCCTTTACGCCCTCGTCGTCGTAGAGGTAGAAGCCCCAGCTGTTCGGTATCGTCGGGTCGTCTATGACGGTAACGACCTCACTGCCAATCCTCTCGCCGAGCATATCCGGTTTCACGAAGCTCTCTCCCGCTTGAGCGGCTTCCCTTCCGAATATCCTGTCGGACTCGTATGGGTGCCCAACGCTCTCGTGGACGGCTATGCCCGCCACCTCTGGGCTTATTACCAAGTCAACCTTCCCCTCTGGTGGTCTCTTGCCCTCATAGATGAGCTTTTTGAGAGCCTGCACGTCCTTGACGGCCCATTTCCAGGGCTCGTCCTTCTCGATTAGCTCAAGGCCGCCGGAGAATGCCCTCTGGACGAAGGGCGCCTGCTCCATCTGGCCGTTCTCGAAGACGACGAGGTTGTAGGTGGTGGAGACGCGTGGGATAAAGCTCTCGATGAACGCTCCATCGCTGTTGAATATTATCTTGTGCCACATCTGGTCATAATACCTTATGAAGCGCATCGGCACGTTTACGCCTGTGGCCTTTACCTCTTCCTCGATTTTTTTCAGGAGTTCAAGCTTCTCCTCTGGAGAAACGTCGCGGAAGTCCTTCCTCATCTTGACCTTGTATGAAACGCGGTGGAAGTTTTCCTCGGAAAAGCGAATCGGCTCGTTCCTAACGCGGGAGGCCGCTTTGGCCAGCTTTATTGCCTTCTTCACTGTCTCGGCAACGCTCTCCTTCGTGAGGACGTTGGTGCTTGCAAAGCCCATTCCGCCGTTTACGAGAACGCGAACTCCAATCCCCTTGTCTGCCAGAATCTCCAGGCCCTCGGGAGAGCCGTTCTTCATTGTCAGAGACGTGCCGTTCTTTTCCTCAAAGCGTGCCTCGGCGTAGTCTGCGCCGAGTTCGAGTGCATTTTCAACGGCGAACTCTACAAGTTCATGCATGCACACCACCTCGGTTTACTGCATAGAATAGTGCCCGCCGAAGTATAAAAATCTTTTCGTTTAGATGATGATCGAAAGGTGCCCAAACATCATCATTATTTACTCTTGAAAGATATACCCTTCAGGGCGGGAGAGGGCGGATGTACCCTCTAATCTCCAGGAGGCCTTTTAGATGTCGCAAAATTTTTAAAACTGATTCCAACACTGCTAGTACGGGGGTGGTGCCATGGCACTGAAGGCGGTTGTTCTTTCCTACGCCGGGAGCCATGAGCACCAGCACAACCACTACATGATACTCAAGCCCCTTGGTATTGACGATAGGGGCAGTGCGGCCAGGTTAATCGGCAGGAAGGTCGTGTGGAGAACCCCCACCGGGAGGAAGATGAAGGGCAAAATCGTGAGAACTCACGGCAACGGGGGAGAGGTTAAGGCATACTTCAACCCCGGCTTACCGGGACAGGCCCTGGGTGATTACGTCGAAATTCTTTAAAGCTTCACCTCTTTTTTCCCTCAGGTGGAAACATGGAGCTGAAAGAAGTAAGGGAAGGTGCCTCCAGGTTTTTTGTACCCGAGGCAGAAAGGATATACGATGCTCCAGTTTTCTACAATCCGGTTATGGCAATAAACAGGGATATAAGCGTTCTAGCGGTTGATGTTTTGAAGCCTTCAAGGGTTCTTGACGCCCTCTCTGCAACCGGAGTGAGGGGACTCAGGTACCTTTTGGAAACCCCGGCCGGTGAAGTGTGGATGAACGACATCAAGGAGGAGGCCTTTCGCCTCATACTCCGGAACGTTGAGCTGAATGGAGGAAAAATCGTGAAGTCTTCCAATGAGCGGGTTGTTTTTGACATCTCCGGCAAAAAGGCGATTGTGAGCAAGGGTGATGCAAATCGGCTGATGGCTGAAAAATTCAGATACTTTGACTTCATCGACCTTGATCCCTTCGGTGCGCCTGTTGAATTTCTCGACACGGCTCTTAGGGCCGTGAAAAGGAGGGGTTTTCTTGGGGTTACTGCAACCGATACGGGAGTCCTGTGCGGGGCTTATAGGAACGCCTGCCTGAGAAAGTATCTGGCCGTCCCAATAAGGGGGGAGCTCTGTCACGAGGCAGGTCTCAGAATACTGATAGGCCTCGTTGCTAGATACGCCGCCAAGTACGACCTTGGCGTTAAGGTACTGCTCGCCTATTACAGGGATCACTACTTCCGTGTCTTCTTGGGCCTTAAGAGCGGTGCCAGAAAGGCCGACGAGTCCCTTTCTAACATAGGCTATCTCTGGCAGGATAAATCCGGGAAGTTTTGGTATTCAAGGGAATTTCTCCCGTCCGAATCAAACGCCTACGGCCCTCTATGGCTGGGAGAGCTCAAGGATGATGATTTCATGAACTCTCTCTTGAAGAAATCTCAGGAGGTGGTATTGGCCAGCAATAAAACGCTGGAGTTCATCAGACTGCTTTCGGATGAGCTGGATGTTCCCTTCCACTACGATACCCACGCGATAGCCAGGAGACACGGTTTGGAAGTCAGAAAACTTGCTGTAATAATGGAAAAGCTCGAAAAAATGGGCTACAGGGTGACCCGAACTCACTTCTCCCCCACGTCAATAAAAACAGACGCCCCCTTTGACGCAGTTTTGGATGCGTTGAGGGGTTTGTAGTACCGGTCAGCACAGAAAAGAATAAATACTTTTGAGGAAGATTAACTCAGATGAGCCTGGTATTTCAACCCCTTGAGGAGGAAGAATCCGTAAGGCCCTTTGACGGTTTCCCCTTCGATATCAAGCTGGGTAGCTCCCTTGCCGTTCTTTTCTCTGAACCTCTTTCTCAGGCTGTGTTTTTGACATATCTCGAGGCCGCTCTCCTTGAAAAGGGGGAGGTTTACCACGTGAGTGTGGGCAGGACATCTGCTCCCCCCGTGAACAGGCTCT
This sequence comes from Thermococcus gorgonarius, assembly GCF_002214385.1. Classification (NCBI taxonomy): domain Archaea; kingdom Methanobacteriati; phylum Methanobacteriota; class Thermococci; order Thermococcales; family Thermococcaceae; genus Thermococcus; species Thermococcus gorgonarius. The sequence continues at coordinate 527,130 of NZ_CP014855.1, forward strand.
TGGACAGTACAGAGGGCTTCTACTTCGCCAGAACCACCAGGTTTGAGGACGTTCTAATGGCCTCCCGCGAAGTTCCGACGGGATCATCCCTAGTGGTCGATGGATTTCCCGCCCTTTTGGGCATTAGTTCCGAAGGTTTGCTGGAGCTCGTTGATGAATCAGGTTCGAAGAACATAACCCTCATTCTTTCCCATACTCCCGTTGTTTTAAACGAACTCGACCTTCCCGGGGAATTTCAGAGGAACTTTTTAGTTCCAGAGGTGTTTGACTATCTCCTGGCCATAAGGAGCGCTTCCTACCGGAGCCACTATAAAATGGGTATCTCCGCCCTTCGGCTTCCCCTGGAGTGGGTCTCTCTCGTAGGAGAACATACGATCCCCGCGGACTCAATAGTAAAAAGAGTTCTCTGAAGAATATAAAAACAGAAAAGAGCCGCAGATTCCTTCACCGCAGGTGGTTTTGGTCTTGGTTTCAGTTTCCCAAGGAGTCAATACTTTGGAGGATCTCTTTAACTTTCTTGAATCCAACCTTGGCCGTCAGGTCTATGTTTATGGGGGTCACGCTGACTTTTCTTTCCACTTTCAGGGTATAAGCATCGGTTCCCGGCTCGAATTCCGTGGTTTTCCTTCCGACTATCCAGTAGTAAGGATGGCCCCGTGGATCTATCCTTTCCTCTACTGTTGGACTGTATCTCTTTCTGGCGAGCCTTGTTATAGCTATCCCAGTTTTCTCGGGAGCATCGCTCGGAACGTTAACGTTGAGCATGTCCACGCCCTTTGGAAGGCCGTTCTCCAGTATCGCCTTCGCTATCCTCTTGAGAAAGTGTGCCGAAACCGAGAAGTCAATTCCCTCCCCTTCGCCGAGCGTCTTCTTCCACTCAACCTCAAGGCTTATGGCAATGCTCGGAACCCCATGGGTAGCGGCTTCAATTGCAGCTGAGGCTGTTCCGGAAACTGTTATCTCAGTGCTCAGGTTCTCACCGAGGTTTATGCCGCTGACGGCGAGGTCAAAGTCTCCAAAGCGTGCTATGGCGAAGATGACACAGTCCGTAGGAGTGCCGTCTATACCATAAGCGATTTTAGCCCCTGGAAGCTCAATGCGCTTTGCCCGTATGGGCCTGTGGAGCGTCATCGCCCTACCGCTGGCACTCCTCTGAAAGAGCGGGGCGACAACATAGACCTCGCCGAGCTCGCTCAGAGCTTTCACTGCCGCCCTAATACCGTTGGAGTAGATGCCGTCGTCGTTGGTTAGTAGGATTCTCATCGCTACTCCCTCACGATCTTCACATTGAGCTTTTCAAAATCCCTGTCAAAGGTGTAGATTTCATCAATACCGAGTTCCCGCATTTTAAGGTATGCGAGTGCATCGTTTATTCCCAGATTCCTTTCCTCCGCGATCAACGCCACCCGGAGGTAATCCGCAGTTGAAACGTCAAGGACCATGATATTTTGGGAGGTAAGCATTGAAAGAACGATTTCGGCCGCCTTCCCCTTTCCAGCTCTGTTTCCCACGACATTTGCCACTTTGCTGAGGAGGATCACAGTCGTAACGACTTCTTCACCATCGCTGACCCTCTTGAGAATCTCTTTGGCTTTCTCTTTGATTGCTATGACGTTATCTAAAGGTTCTCTGCGAGGCTTGAGGAAGGCGTATATGAAGACGTTGCTGTCAAGGAACAAGCTCATCATACATCTCGGCCTCCAGCTCCTGCCAGGATCTGAAGGTTTTCATGACTCCCCTAGCTCTTTTCAAGGCCTCTTTTTTGTCAATTTTTCCAAAGAGAATCGCGAGCTGAATCTCAAGCCAGAGAGGATCATCTTTTCTGTACTGGGCAATTATCTCATAGACGTCCTCCATTCTCTCACCACTTTTCCCTTCTTCCACTATGTATAAATAGCTTCCGCCAGCACTCACCTTTAAAAACCCTAACCACCAGCGGCCTTCAGGTGAGAAAATGACGTACTGGACGAGCGAGGACAACGTGGCTGGAAAGCCGGGAACGGCGCTCTTCATAATCCTGCCAACAATAGGCTGCTACCGCTTCCGCATAGGGGAAGCCTGCTACATGTGTGCCTATCCCACTGCCGCGCCCAAGATAAAGTGGAGTCAAGAAGCCATAGTGGACTACGTCCGCGAGGCGCTGAAGAAGATTGAAGGAAAGAAGGGGCCCTTTGCAGTTAGGATGTTCACCTCGGGCTCATTCCTCGACAACGGTGAGCTGAAACCTGAGACAAGGAGGAAAATCTTTGAGATTCTGGCAAAAATGGACAACGTTGAGGAGATAGTAATCGAGAGCAGGAGCGAGCTTGTGAGATACGATGCGGTTAAAGAGCTCGCCGAGATAGTCCCGGACAAGCACTTCGAGGTTGCAATCGGCTTGGAGACCGCGAACGACGATATTGCCGAGGTCTCCATCAATAAGGGCAACACCTTCGCGGACTTCGTGAAGGCCGCTGAAATAGTCCACAAGGCCGGGGCGAAGGTCAAAACTTATCTTCTCCTCAAGCCAATCTTCCTGAGCGAGAGGGACGGGATTAGAGACGCGAAGGAGAGCATAATCAAGGCCGAGCCCTACACCGATACCTTCTCGATCAACATCACTGACATACAGAAGGGGACGCTCTACGAGAGGCTCTGGGAAAAGAAGGAGTACAGGCCGCCATGGCTCTGGAGTGCGGTTGAGCTCCTCATCTGGGCCAAGAGGAAGTTCCCGGAGAAGAGAATCCTCAGCGATCCGGTGGGGGCGGGTTCGCCAAGGGGGCCGCACAACTGTTTGACCGACTATGACAGGGTTATTGGGAAAGCTATAAAGAAGTTCTCCGCCACACAGGACATCAGTTATATTGAGAACCTCAAGCCGGAGTGCCGCGATAGGTGGAGTTACATCGTTGAGAACGGCCTCCTTGACTGGCAGCTGGTAACCTGGTGAACTTCCTTCGCTGGAGTGCGTTTGCATCCATACCTTTTTCTTGTCGTGTATAAACCCTGCCGATGCTTCTTTTATGGACACTGATGTCCACCCACGAAACCTTTAAATGTTGACAAACGTAAATGGGCTTAGCAAATCGCGGGTGATGATTATGGCAGATGTCGAAGGGAAAACCACCGTTGAAAAGAACGGCTACCTTGTGATTGGAAAGGCTGAAGGAATCGTTGAAATCGACGTTGACACTTTTCTCTGTAAGGGCTGCGGAATCTGCGTCGAGATGTGCCCGAGGAAGGTCTTCGAGTGGAGTAAAGAGCTCAGCGAAAAGGGCGTGCATTACCCTGTCCCGGTTCACGCCGAGAAGTGCGTCAAGTGCAAGCTCTGTGAGTTGCTCTGCCCTGATTTTGCAATAGCGGTAAGGTGGTGAGGCATGATAATCAGGGGCGACGAGCCCGAGCAGATCAGGCTCATCAGGAAGCTCTACAAGCCCGGCAACTACTTCATGCAGGGCGACGAAGCGGTCTCATACGGTGCGATCTTCGCAGGCTGCCGCTTCTACGCTGGCTACCCAATAACTCCCGCCAGCGAGATAGCCGAAACGATGGCCAGAGAACTGCCGAAGGTCTCGGGCTATTACATCCAGATGGAGGATGAGATTGGGAGCATAGCGGCTGTAGTTGGTGCCTCTTGGACGGGACTCAAGTCAATGACAGCCACCTCAGGCCCGGGTTTTTCGCTGATGCAGGAGAACCTCGGCTACGCGATAATGACCGAGACGCCGCTCGTTCTCGTTGACGTCCAGAGGAGTGGTCCCTCAACGGGGCAGGCCACCAAAGGTGCCCAGGGAGACTTCTTCCAGGCCAGGTGGGGAACACATGGAGATCATACGATAATTGCCGTTTCTCCAACCAGCGGACAGGACGCCTTCTGGGAAACGATAAGGGCCTTCAACATCGCCGAGAAGCTGAGGACGCCGGTGGTTATGCTCTTCGACGGCGTTTTGGCACACACGAGGGAGCTCGTCAGGATTCCCGATATAGAGGAGGTCGAGATAGCCTACCGCAAGTTGCCTGCAAACGAGGAAGAAGCTAAGCTTCCTTTCGGTGACCCCCACGGCGACGGTGTCCCACCAATGCCGCTCTTCGGCCACGGCTACTTTACCCACGTCACCGGCTCGACCCACAAGGAGAACGGACTGAGGGATGTCTACACTCCCGAAGTCCACGACAAACTCGTGAGGAGGCTCCACAGGAAGATAGAGCAGAACAAGGACGTTTACGAAAAGTACGAGGAGCACTTCACCGACGATGCTGAAATCCTCGTCGTCAGCTGGGGTGTAACTGCTCGTCCGGCCCTAGGGGCGGTTCTCAAGGCGAGGGAGGAGGGAATAAAGGCCGGCCTCTTCGTGCCGAAGACCGTCCATCCGTTCCCCGGTGAGGGGATGAAACAGCTCGGAAAGCGCGTTAGGGCAATCCTCGTGCCGGAGATGAACCTCGGTCAGATGATCCTTGAGGTTCAGCGCTTCGTTAACGATGACGTTCTGCTTAAGGGTGTTAACAAGATAGGCGGTGTCCCCCTGACCGTTGAGGAGATCCTGCGCGAGATAAGGGGTGTTGCCTGATGGCCAAGGAAATTTACTCCAAGTATCCTCTCATAAAGTATTTGAGGAAAGAGGCCCTTCCCACGGCCCTCTGCCCCGGTTGCGGCGGTGGAACCGTCCTGAACGCCTTTGCCAACGCTGTTGATCAGCTCAAGATTGATCCTAGGGATCTGGTCGTCGTCAGCGGAATAGGCTGTTCCGCGTGGATAGCCTCGCCGTACTTCCTAGCCGATACACTCCACACGACCCACGGAAGGGCGATAGCCTTCGCTACCGGCGTTAAGGTCGGCCTTCCCGACAAGAAGGTCGTCGTCATAAGCGGCGACGGTGATTTAGCGGGAATAGGCGGGAACCACCTCATCCATGCAGCGAGGAGGAACATAGACATAACGGTCATCCTCGTTAACAACTTCATCTACGGCATGACTGGAGGCCAAGTCGCTCCGACGACTCCCTTCGGCGCTAAAACCACGACGACTCCCTACAGGAACATCGAGCATCCATTCCAGATAAGCGAAACAGTCGCAGCAGCGGGAGCAAGCTACGTTGCAAGATGGACAACTGCCCACGTCTATCAGCTCATAGAGAGCATAAAGAAGGCCCTTCAGGTTAAGGGCTTCTCCCTCGTCGAGGTTATTTCACAGTGCCCCGTCCAGTTTGGAAGGAGGAACAGGATGAAAGAACCTGCTGAAATGCTCCGCTGGTTCCTCAAGAACAGCGTGCCGATAAGCAAGGCGAAGAAGATGAAGCCGGAGGAGCTTGAGGGCAAGTTCGTCATCGGTGAGTTCGTCAACAGAGAGAGGCCGGAGTTCGTTACCGAGCTTAACAAGCTGATTGATGAAGTCCAGGAGCACTTCGGGCTTAAGGGGGAGTGAGAGATGCAGATTAGGTTCGCCGGTATAGGTGGCCAGGGCGTTGTTCTGGCTGGTGTGATTCTCGGAGAGGCCGCGGCCATAGAGGGTTTGAACGTTCTCCAGACCCAGGACTACAGCTCGGCCAGCAGAGGTGGTCATTCCATAGCTGACGTTATAATCTCAAACGAGCCGATTTACGATGTGATGGTCACGAAGGCGGACGTCCTCGTGGCCCTTGCCCAGCTCGGCTACGACACAGTTAAGGATTCCCTCAAGGAAGACGGTCTGCTCATCGTTGACACCGACCTAGTAAAGCCTGACAGAGACTACATAGGCGCACCATTCACGAGAATAGCTGAGGAGACAACTGGACTTGCCCTGACGGTAAACATGGTGGCCCTGGGCTACCTTGTGGCCAAAACGGGCGTCGTCAAGAAGGAGAACGTTGAGGAAGCGATTAGGAGGCGTGTTCCCAAGGGAACCGAGGAGATAAACATCAGGGCTTTTAGAGCCGGATTTGAGGAGGGATTGAAATGAGATACCCGTTTCCCGTTGGAAGGTCAGACTTCATCCAGGGTGATGAGGCTATAGCGAGGGCGGCCATTTTGGCCGGTTGCAGGTTTTACGCCGGCTATCCAATAACTCCTGCCAGCGAGATATTCGAGGCAATGGCCCTCTACATGCCTCTCGTCGATGGCGTGAGCATACAGATGGAGGACGAGATAGCGAGCATAGCCGCGATAATAGGTGCCTCCTGGGCAGGGGCGAAGGCAATGACCGCAACGAGCGGTCCGGGGTTTTCGCTAATGCAGGAGAACCTCGGCTATGCGGTAATGACGGAAACTCCGATAGTCGTCGTCAACATGATGCGCGGCGGCCCCTCGACGGGCCAGCCAACGTTCCCAGCTCAGGGGGACATAATGCAGGCCATCTGGGGGACCCACGGCGACCACATGCTGATCGTCCTCAGCCCCTCAACTGTTCAGGAGGCCTTCGATTTCACTATCAGGGCATTCAACCTTGCCGAGAAGTACAGAACGCCTGTGGTTATACTCGGCGATGCCGAGTTGGCCCACATGCGCGAGCGCGTTTACATCCCCAACCCAGATGAGATTGAAATCGTCAACAGAAAGCTTCCTGCCACTGAAGAGGAGGCCAAGCTTCCCTTCGGTGATCCTCACGGAGACGGCGTTCCACCGATGCCGATATTCGGAAAAGGTTACCGCACCTACGTGACAGGTCTGACCCACGATGAGTACGGCTACCCGAGGACAGTTGAGCCTGAAGTTCAGCAGAAGCTCATAGGGAGGATATACCGCAAGATACTCGACCACAAGGACGACATAATCGACTACGAGACCTTTGAGCTCGACGATGCCGAGATAGCGATAGTTACAACCGGCATAGTCTCGCGTTCCGCTATAAGGGCCGTCAAGATGCTCCGCGAGCGCGGCGTGAAAGCTGGCCTGCTGAAGCTCAACACGGTGTGGCCCTTTGATTTCGACATGATTGAAGAGATGGCCGAGCGTGTGAAGAAGATCTACGTTCCAGAGATGAACATGGGACAGCTCTACCACCTCGTCAAGGAAGGGGCCAACGGAAAGGCCGAGGTGGAGCTGATAAGCAAGATAGGCGGTGAGGTTCACACGCCGATGGAGATCGTTGAAAGGGTGGTGGGATGATGTACCTGAAGTCCGCTTACGAGATCCGCGACAAATATCTGAGGAAGGACATGCTCCCGACGATATTCTGTCCCGGCTGTGGGATAGGCTCGGTTTTGCAGTTCACGCTCAGGGCGATAGACGACCTCGGCCTCAACCAGGACGAGATAGTATGGGTCAGTGGAATAGGCTGTTCATCCCGCGTTCCCGGTTTTGTGAACTTCGACGGCCTACACACCACCCACGGGAGGGCTTTGGCCTTTGCGACCGGAATAAAGCTCACCAACCCCGACCTCAAGATAATCGCCTTCATGGGCGACGGCGATGCCGCCGCGATAGGCGGAAACCACTTAATCCACGCCATAAGGAGGAACCTCGACGTCACGGTTATTCTCATCAACAACTTCACCTACGGCATGACTGGCGGGCAGGTTGCTCCAACCACACTCAAAGGCTTGAAGGGAACGACTGCTCCCTACGGCCAGTTTGAGAACCCCTTCGACATCGCTCAGCTCGCAGTTGCCGCCGGGGCGAACTACGTGGCCAGGTGGACTGTCTTCAACTACCTCCAGGGCATCAACAGCATAAAGAAGGCCCTCCAGAAGGAAGGCTTCACTCTCGTGGAGTTCCTATCCCCGTGTCCAATAAGCTTTGGAAGGAGAAACAGGATGAAGACTTCGCCCGAGCTAATCCGCTGGTACCAGAAGATAACTGTTCCGCTCGCGAAGTCCAAGAAGATGAAGCCTGAAGAGCTTGAGGGCAAGATAGTCATAGGAGAGTTTGCTGACAGGGACAGGCCGGGCCTCGTGAGGGAATACAGGGAGTACATAAAGCGCGCCAAGAAGATGATGGGGTGGGAGCAATGAGGAAGGAAGTCCTCTTCAGCGGTTTCGGCGGTCAGGGTGTCATATTGGCGAGCGTCATCCTCGGAAGAGCCGCGGCCGTCTATGAAGGGCTTTATGCTGTCCAGACCCAGAGCTACGGGCCGGAGTCAAGGGGTGGAGCGAGCAGGGCTGAGGTAGTGATAAGCAACGAGCCTATAGATTATCCAAAAGTCATAGCTCCCGACTACGCGGTCTTCTTTTCTCAAGAGGCCTACAGCAAGTTCCTTCGCACCGTCAAAGAAGGGGCAACCGTAATAGTTGAGAAGGATCTCGTGCCGCACAGGGATTTCGAGTTCGAGAAGAAGCTCAACGTTATAGCCCTCCCCCTGACGGAGATAGCCGAAGAGACGACTGGCCTGAGCCTGACGATGAACATTCTGACCCTTGGAATACTGGTGGGCGTTACGGGAATAGTAAGCAAGGACGCGATAGAAAAGGCCGTCAGGGATGCCGTTCCACACGGCACGGAAGAGATAAACGTCAGGGCCCTCAAGAAAGGCTTTGAGCTGGCCGAAAAATTCAAACCCTGAGCTTTGATAGTTCTTCCATTAGCTCCTTCTCCTTCTTTCTGAGCTTTTCTATCTCGCTTTTGTAGAGGAGCCTCATCCTCTCGATGTGCTCTAAGGCCTCATCCTTGGTGACCTCCACGATTATATCCGAGAAGGCCCTGAATATCTTCCTTTCAGCCTTGCTGGAGCTTATGAGTCCTTCGGCGTAGTCCAGTTCTTTCATCTTAAGCTCAAGGGTCTGTCTAAGCTCTCTCACCTGTCTGAGCTGTAAGTTAAGTTCGTAGGCCTTTACCGCCTCCATTGGCCCACCCCCGTAAAAATAAATAGGGAGTGGTGGAGAATCACTCCTTCTTCTCTGGCTGGCTCTCCCTGAGCTCCTTGAGGAGCTCGTTGACCTTTCTGGTGTCCTCTTCAATCTTCCTCAGCAGGGCGAGGCGGAGCTCCATAAGGGTGTTTATCCTCTTTTCGATGTTCTCCCTGGCCTCGTCAACGGTCGTGTTTATGAGTATTCCGGCACCGACGTCCATTATGACGTCATCTGGCTTCTCTATCTTGCCCCTTATGGCTATGCCGCTTCCGAGCGGGATGTATATGGACTTGCCTTCGCCCTTCTCCTTAAGGTACCTGAGTGTGGCGTCAACTATCCTGAGGTCTGCTATGGTTGCGTCAATTGCTCCAATCTGCTCCCTGAGGTACTCGATTTCACCGAGGTAGCTCCTTATCTCGTCCTGAATCTGCTCGTGTGTCCTGACCTTCTTCTCCTCAGCCATCTCCACCACCCCCTACCTTTTTTCCTTACCCAATGTTATAATAACCTTTGGTGTTTAAAAGTTTTTTGCCCCCTAAACTAACGCGCGTTCCTGAGAGAGGTCCAAGAAACCCTTAAAAGAACCCCCAGAAAGTTGGTAGCATGAGGCCCGAAGACGAAAAGTTCATGCGCCTTGCCCTTGAGCTGGCAAAAGGGGGAGAAGGCTGGGTGAACCCGAACCCGATGGTCGGGGCGGTAATAGTCAAGGACGGCGAGATAATCGGCGTCGGCTGGCACCAGCGCTTCGGCGAGAAGCACGCGGAAGTCAACGCCATAGAGGACGCCAAGGCCAAAGGCCACGAGGTTAAAGGGGCTACTATGTACGTGACCCTCGAACCCTGCTCCCACTGGGGGAAGCAGCCTCCCTGCGCCGACAGAATAATCAAGGAGGGCTTTAAACGGGTCGTCGTTGCGATGAAGGACCCAAACCCCCTCGTGGCGGGAAGAGGGATAGAGAAGATGAGAAAAGCTGGAATAGAGGTGGAAGTCGGCCTCCTTGAGGATGAAGCAAAGAAGCTCAACGAGATCTTCATAAAGTACATAACGACCAAGATACCCTTTGTCTCGATCAAGCTCGCCTTAACCTTGGACGGCTTCATAGCAACCGAGAGCGGCTCTTCTCAGTGGATAACTGGCGAAAAGGCTCGCCAGAGGGTTCAAGAGCTGAGGAGGAGGCACATGGCGATAATGGTGGGTTCTGGGACTGTCTTAGCCGACAACCCGAGGCTCAACTGCAGGCTTGAGAACTGCCCGCCAAAGGTCAAGGTGATCCTCGACCGCTCCGGCAGGGTGGCGGAAGAGGTGCGGAAGGGACGGAAGTTCAGGCTCTTCGACGACGGCAGGGTGATCTTCTTCACGGACAGGCCGGAGAAGTTCGAGGGAATAGCGGAAGCCTACCCGATAACAGAGCCGGAAGAAATCCTGAGGAAGCTCGGCGAGCTGGGAATAGATAGCGTTCTGATAGAAGGCGGCAGAATAGCCTGTCAGTTTTTAAGCTACGCCGATAAGTTCTACCTCTTCTACGGGCCGAAGCTCTTCGGCAACGGGATAAAACCCTTTGAGTGTCTGAATGTTGAGGATGCGAATGAGGCACCGGTTTTGAGGATTGACTCAATAGAGAGGCTTGGCGAGAGCTTTCTGGTCACTGCTTACCCTGGTGATGGTGATGTTCAGCGGGATAGTTGAAGCAACCGGTAAAGCTCGCTACTCTGCCGGAAAGCTCTATGTAGAGGTTCCCTTTGAGGTCAGGCCCGGCGACAGTGTGGCAGTAAACGGCGCCTGCCTGACCGTCGTGGACTTCGACGGGAGAATAGCCATCTTCGACGTTGGGGAAGAGACGCTGAGGAGGACGAACCTGAGGGAAGCGAAGGTTGTGAACCTTGAGAGGGCCCTAAAAGTAGGCGACAGGTTCGACGGGCACATAGTAACTGGCCACGTTGATGGTACAATACGGTTCATAGCTAAGAGGACGAGCGGGAATACAACGTGGATGGCCTTTGAGATGCCCCCTGAGAGGTGGGGTGTTGCTGAGAAGGGTTCCATAGCCTTGAACGGCGTCTCTCTCACCGTTGCAAGGGTTGAAGCGAACCGCTTCTGGATTCAGGTGATCCCCTACACGCTGGAAAAGACCAACCTCGGCCTCCTGAGGCCCGGTGAAAGGGTTAACTACGAGATTGACGTCATAGCCAGATACGTGAAAAGAATCCTGGAGGAGAGATAAACCGGTCAGTGCATCGGCTCCTCCTCATCCTTCGGAGTGAGGGAAAAACTCATCATCCCATTCCGGAATGGCAAAACGCCTTTTAATATTTTTTCCTGGGAAAATTTTTTAAGTTCTGCCGTGGTTATCCCTATCATGGAAGCCGGCAGGAAAGCACAGGCAATCTTTCGCAGATGGTCTGTTAAGAAGCCCGTGACCTACAGCAGGTTTAGATGTCTCCTTCTCTCCGAGTGCTCCGGCGAAATTGAAAAAATTCTCAAAACTCTTAACGTCAGGTTTGTAAGGCTCCTAGAGCCGGATCCAGACGTTCTGGCTTCATATGCTGAGACCCTTTACGAGGGAAACAGCGCCGCGATAATAGAGCTCACCGACGGCACGGGAAGGATGTTCTATCTCGTGTCTCCCGAAGTTCAGATTAGAAGTGAGAGCCTGCCCGAGCCCGATTTTGTTCTTCGTTTCAACGTTAAAAGGGTCGATGGACTGAGGGCCCTCCTAAGGATCATAGGCCAGAGCAAAGTGGGCGGAAAGAGATACCGGTACCGATCGCTGGTAAACTTCACGCTTGGCTACCTGGGGGGCGGGCTGATAGCCCAGTTCTTACCGGTGAAGAGCAAATTGATCCAGGTTCTTCTTCCTTTGATTCTTGGACTCCTCGTGTTATTCATCCTGGACTACCCGTTCTCCCTTCTCTATTTCAGGGGCGTTGAAGTCCTTTCCACGAGTACTGAAATCAAAGAAATCAAAGTGGCAAGGGTCAGAATTTTTAAGGGTTCCAGTAAAGAGGACGGCGATGGTGATTGAGTTCCTCCTGCTCATAATACTGGCGTGGGACGGCTATTTTTTTCTGAAGTACCTGCTGAGTCTCACAAAGGCCCCCAAAACATCAGCCTTACGGCCGAAAGTGAGCTTGCTCATGCCAGCGCACAACGAGGAAAAAACCATAGGAGAAGCCATAAGGGCGGCTTTAAACCTTGATTATCCCGATTTTGAGATTATTGTAATCGATGACGGTTCCTCGGATAAAACCTACGACGTGGCCTTAACTTTCAAGGATCCCCGCTTGAAAGTCGTGAGAATACCTCACTCAGGGAAGGCCAGAGCCCTGAACGAGGGGCTTAAGCTTTCCTCCGGCGAGATAATAGCGACCACGGACGCGGACGGCGTGCTGGAAGGGAAAGCCCTGAAAGGTCTTGTCGAGCGCTTTTATGCGGATGATGTGGTGGCGGTTGGCGGCCAGGTTCGCGTCCAGCCGAGGAGCTTTCTTGAGGTTGTCCAGGACATAGAACACCTGAGGATAGCCATGTTCAGAAGGGCCCATGAGCTCGAAAACCTTAGCGTGGCACCCGGACCGATAGCGGCGTTCAGAAGAAAAGCCCTTGAGGCCATCGGTGGCTTCGTGAATGACCCGGTTGAGGACTACGCAACGACGGTAGCCCTGAAAGGTTTCGGAAAAGTTGTCTACTCACCCAAAGCCAAATGCTGGGTCAGAATGCCAACTACGCTGGCAAACCTCTGGAGACAGAGGAAGAGGTGGTTCCTCGGTGATCTTCCAAAGCTCGGCGGCGGCCCGTTAAAGGAGAAAGTGTTTCTCGGCATAAGTGATATCGTTGCCTTCTTCGATGTCCTCTTCCCGGTACTGGCGATTTTCGCGGGAAAATTTGAATTGCTTGCCGTTTTTTTGCTCTTTGAGGTTCTTACTATGGCGACCGTTGTAGCTGTGGAGGGTGGCTATCTGGTGGAAGTTTTGGCATTCCCCTTCGTCCTGTGGTTTCTGGCACTCTTTTACCTGACGCTCCACGTTTATGGCTATCTCCACTTGCTTTTCCGGAAAAAGCAATAAGCGCCGACTACAAAGAGCGGTTTTGCCTGATTAGTGGGATCCAGGTGATTCTCTTGCTTTTATAAACCCCGTTAATAGAAAGGAGGAGAGTGGCGAGGCCCAGTCTTTTCATGTCATCCCCAGATAGCCCTCAAAGACCTCCACGTATTTAAACCCATCATCGGGGAAGATGAGGACGTAGGTGCCCTCGCCGAACTCCTCCGAGACCCTCTCGTAGGCCTTCGCTACAGCGCCGGAGCTGAGGCCTATCAGCAGACCGTCCCTTCTGGCTATGTCTATGGATCCTTCTATGGCCTCGCTCCTCGTTACCTCAACGACGCGGTCTATCTTTACCAGGGAATACCACTTCTGGCCGGTTTCGAGGCGCTTTATTCCCGGAATCTTCTCCCCCCTGGCTGGCACGACGCCGACGATACGGGTGTCGTAGCGCTCCTTCAAGTATTTGGCTATACCCGCTATGTGGCCCGAAGTTCCAATTCCAGCTATTAGCACGTCGGGTTTCTTCCCGATGCTTCGCAGCTGCTCCTCGATCTCCCTGGCCGTAACGCGGTAGTGGACATCAAAGTTGTCGTCGTTCTCGAACTGGTTTAGGTTGGCCGCTCTTGCCTTCCTTGCTTCTTTCTTAACGAATTCGACCATCTCAGTGTCAATGGTCTCAAATTCTGTAACAACAACCTTCGCTCCAAGAACCCTCAGGAGAACCCGCGTGGCCTTTGGAGTCGGCTTCGGGAGATAAGCCCGGAACTTTATGCCAAAAACATTGCTCAAAGCGGCAAGGGAGATGCTGGTGTTGCCGGAACTGGCCTCAAAAAGATTCCTCGCGCCGTTGATGTCCCCGCGCTCTATCGCGCGAAGAAGCATGTTAAAAGCGGTTCTGTCCTTTATGCTCCTGCTGAAGGGGTTAAAGAACTCCAGCTTGGCAAAAGACATCCCCCCTATCAAAGGAAAGCCGCACAAGGGGGGTGGGCTTGTACTTCTCGTATAGCTCGATGGTGCTGTTAAACACGTTCATTTGCCATCACCGGAAAGAACTCCTGAGAACCCTTTAAAAGTTTTCCTAAAACGAACAGTTGTGCACAGAAATGGGTAAACATTGGTGGTGCGGGGGCGGGGATTTGAACCCCGGAACCCCTGCGGGACGGGACCCTAAATCCCGCGCCTTTGGCCAGGCTCGGCTACCCCCGCGCCGGTTTAACTCATGAAGGTGACGTTAAAAAGTTTTTGGGTTCAGATGAAGCCCGTCTTTTTAAGCCCCCTCGCATTGAGTTCCTCATCTATTATTCCCCGGACGGTACTCTCTAATGTCTCACTTACCAAGCTCTCCAGCAGTTTCCTGATGCTGTCTATGTCCTCTCTCATACCCTCAAGAACCCTTATGTACTCCCTGGCCATCTCGAGCTCGCCCTCCTGCTTGAGAAGCTGTTCCTTGAGGTGCTCAAAGTCCTCCTTCATCACTTCACAGCGCCTCAGCTCCCGCTGGGCATCGTCAAGCTGTCTCCTGAGTGAGCTGACTTCTTCCTTGAGTGAGTTAACCACCGCTTCCTTTTCCCTCAGCTGGGCCAGAACTTCTTCGTACTCGCCCCTGAGCTGGGCAAGGCTTTCTATCTCCCTCAGTGGTGGAACTTTCCCGTCTCCTATTATTATAACGTCCGGACCAACGTTGACGATATCGCTCGGCTCTATCCTCAGCTTAGTCTCGTTGGTAAACATGCCCTGGCCCTTTCCTAGGTTTTCCACTACCTTCATCTTCAGGATAAAGAAGAACTTGTCCCCCTCGACCTCTACGTTTATATCGGTTACATAACCGAGTATCTTTCCAGTGGTAAGGGAAACAACGAACTTGTTGATTAGCTGGTTCGCCCTGTCACTCACAACCATAAACCCACCCCACACCATTTTATCCCGAAGGAATACTTAACCTTTCCGGCCGTTTAGCTTATAACCTCTCTCTCGGATTTACGGTGGGGATGAGAGATGATAATATTTGTGGGGCGCTCTAACGTGGGAAAGAGCACGCTGATATACCAACTAACCGGAAAAAAGGTTCGCAGGGGTAAACGCCCTGGCGTGACGAGAAAGCCAGTCGAAGTGGAATGGAGGGGCAGAAAAGTCGTGGATATGCCCGGCTTTGGGTTCATGAGTGGCCTGCCAGAAGAGGTTCAGGAGCGGGTTAAGGACGAGATCGTGAGGTTCATAGAGGAAAACGCCAAGAAAATCGAGCTTGCCGTTCTGGTTGTGGACGGAAAATCTGCCTCCGAGATAATAGAGAGGTGGGAGAAGAGGGGGGAGATACCCATAGACGTGGAGTTTTATTCATTTCTTCAGGAACTTGGAATTCCGACGATAGTGGCGGTCAACAAGGTGGATAAGATCAAAAACCTGGAGCGAACTCTTGGATTTCTGGCCGAGAAGATGGGCATTAAGCCGGAAGAGAGAGAAGAGGTGATGATTCCAATATCCGCCAAATTCGGCACGAACATCGATCGTCTCAGAACGGAGATCATAAAGAGAGTTGAAGGGTCTCAGAGAACCTCAAGAACAACGTGAGTCACGGTTTCTTTAACACCGTCAATGGAGGCTATCTCCTCCAGTATCTCGTCGAGCTGCCCCTTGTCAGCCTCGATGATGAGGTCTATGTCCCCGGTGACACGGTAGATCCTCTTTATCTTCATCTTTTTGATTTCCGCGTAAACGTGTTTCCTCTTCGTCGGCTCTATTCTGACGAAGACAAAGACACCACCCCTTTTCTCCCCAAGAAGTTCGAGGGCCTTTTCCGTTAGGTCTATGAAGCCCCTGCCTGTTCTGATGTAACCAAGCTCCTTGAGGACCTTGAGGTGGTTGCTGAGGGCCTGCCTTGTTATCCCCAGCTCTTCGGCCAGCTCATCTTGGGTCTTTTCAACAGTGTGAACTTCAATTGGTTTCCCTTCATTGTAAAGTTTCCTCAAAAGCTTCATCTGTTTGGGTGTAAGGGAGCCTTTCTCCACCGATAACACCTCCGATCATGACCTTTCAACGTTAAAGTCCGGATTTTTTATTTGTAAACTTCACGTTTGATCACTACAGGGAAGAGTTTTATAAACCTTTCCTGAAAGTTCGCTGGAGGGTGTGGCATGGAGCAAATAAACAAAGCGGGCTACACAACGGAGGTTCCTGAGGACAGACTTTCACTGATTGCCCTTCTCGATGAGATTGGTTCTGGGAAGATAATTTTTATCGGCGATGTTGACAGCGGAAAGACCACGACCGTTTCCTATGTGGCAAATTCCCTTTTGTCCATGGGGTATAAAGTGGCCGTAGTGGACAGCGATGTTGGACAGAAGAGCATACTCCCCCCAGGTACGGTAAGCCTCGGTATTCTGGATAGGCCCGTGGCCCACATAGGTGAAGCTGTTCCTTTAGCTCATTACTTCATCGGGACAACCACTCCTTCCCAGTACATCGGAGAGACCGTCGTTGGGGTTAAAAGGCTCGCTGATATTGGTTCGAGGATAGCGGACTTCGTTCTGATCGATACAACGGGATTCATTAGTGGCCCTGGACTTGAGCTAAAGCGCATGAAAGTGGAGCTCTTGAGGCCAGATTTAGTCGTTTTTATAGGGGACAGTGAAGATCTTCGCAGGCTCGAAAGTTCGATTGGTTCACTTGCCAGAGTCTTTCACGCTGAGAAAAGTAGCCTTGTTAAGCCTCACTCCCATGAGGAGAGAAAACTGATAAGGGCTGCAAAGTGGAGGACATACTTCTCGGGATCCAAAATGGTGGAAGTCGATCTGAACGAGTTTCTGGTTTCTGGAACAGTCATGTTTACTGGCAGACCCCTACTTCAAGAGGAAATTGAGCTAATCGGAAAGCTCCACGAATGGATAATCTTCAACGGCTGGAAGAACAGGGAAGGCTACGTCGTCGTGAAGGCCGATCCAGAAAGGCCCAGGCCCTACAACCGGTCGGTTATCAAAGCAATAGACATCGAGAAGCTGAGCAACTTACTCGTTGGCTTTATCGACGAAGAAGGCCTTTGCCTTGGCCTTGGGATAATCAAATGGCCAAAGCTGAGTAGCGGAAAACTGGAAATCCTGACTCCACTGGCTGATGAAGAACTGGCAAGGGCACGTGAAATCCGGTTTGGAAGGATAAGGGTGACTGAAGAAGGGGAGGAACTGGAACTGCTCAGAAGGGAAGAGCTCTAGCAAAGCTTTTTAACCCCCCACTCATGAACTCAGTTAGGTGTCCCTAATGGAGTTGAAGGCTTTCATCGAGATCACGAGGCCGCACAACTGCCTGCTGGCAGGTCTTGTTGGCGTTCTCGGTTCAATAGTAGCGATAGGGCACCTTCCAAGCGCCGTTAAAACCGTCCTGATCTTCCTTGTTGTCACTTTGGGCTGCGCCGGCGGAAACACGATAAACGACTACTTTGATTACGAGATAGACAAGATAAATCGCCCCGAAAGACCGCTCCCCAGGGGCGCGATGAAAAGATCAACGGCCCTGTGGTATTCGTTCCTTCTCTTCGCGGTTGGGTTGGCTCTATCGGTTTTCATAAACCTCTACGCTTTCTTATTGGCGCTGGTGGCGTACGCTGCAATGGTACTCTACGCCTGGAAGCTCAAACCCATGCCACTAATAGGCAACCTTACCGTTGCGGCCTTAACGGGTGCAACCCCGCTTTACGGTGCGGTTGGTGTTGGAAAAATTGGTCTCGCGGGAACGCTTGCCCTCTGTGCCTTTCTTGTGAACGTGGCCAGGGAAATCGTGAAGGACATTGAAGACGTTGAGGGTGATCTAGAAAAAGGCGCCAGAACCCTTCCAATACTCATCGGAAAGAGAAAAGCGGCCTATATTGCTTCCTTCTTTGGAGTCCTGACAGTTATCGCGTCCTTCCTCCCCGTTAAAGCAGGCGTTGGTGTTGGATACTATGCCATGCTCCCTGTGGATGCGATAATCCTTTACGCCAGCTACATAATCCTGAGGGACCAGAGCAAAGAAACCGCTCACAAGTCCCAGTTACTGCTCAAAGTGAGCATATTCCTGGCCGTTGCGGCCTTTCTCATAGCAGCAATAGTGTGAGGTGAGAGGGATGGAGTTTAAGGAGGAAATCCTGAAGGCTCTCGAAGGGGACGAACTCTGGACTGTCCTCACTTTTAAAACCCCTCACGGACCCGGGGTGACCCTTCAGAAGCTTGTGGACATCGTTGAGGAGGCCGGCTGGAAAGTCCTCTTTAAGGCAAACTGGTGGACTGCGGACATACCCTACGGTCTCGCTAGACTCGACCTTAAAAAAGGAGACAGGGAGAAGATACTCCTAGGTAAGTGGATACTTGGAGATAAATGCCTCCTGATAAAGCTTGAAAACATGCCCCTGGAAAAGGGGCGTGACGAGTTCTTCAGAATGGTGGACAGCATAACCTCAACGCTGATCCACGATCCTGTTATAAGGACAATGAGGGAGCAGTACTGATTCTTCTCCTTTTATCTTCCAGGGATTAAAGGAAAAAAGTCATAAAGGCTCGTAGTAACCCGTTTCGGGCTCGTAGATTTCTCCCTCCGCAAGAAGGCGTGTTATGGCCTCTTCTATGAGCTCCTCATCGAACTCCTTGGAGAGCTTTTTAACGATGAACCTGTGGGATAGAGGTTTGGCCTTTTCCCTCAGCAGATCCATGACTGCTTTTTTGGCTTTTTCAAGTTCTGGATTTTCTTCTGGTTTCTCCTCTTCAATCTCCTCCTCGAAGAGCTCCTCCTCAAGCTCGGCACTTCTCTGCTCGAGCATCAGGGTGTAGAGCTCGTCTATTGTGAGGAGAAGGTCTTCGCTGACACCTTTGTTCTTTGCTATAACCTTGGCCTTTGCCGTTATGCCGTAGCGGTCGTATATCTCAAAGGCAGTCTTGGCCTTTACTGCGTGCTCTGCCTTTTCTTTCAGCGTCTCAAAGCGGTGGAGGATCATCATGTTGGGATCTACCTTGGCAACGCCCTCCACAAGTATCTGCTTGTCGTCGCGCCACTCCGCTACTTTTCCTATGACCTGGACAAGGTCGCCTTTCTTAACGAGCTTGACGAAGCGGGTATCATCGCGGAAGGCAAGGGCCCATATTGTACCAGTTCCGTCGTCGAGCTGGAACTTTCCATAGGTCTCGTCATCGCTGATGAACGGTTCCCTGACAACTGTGGCAACGACCTTTACGCGGTAAACCTTCCTTGCATCCTTTGTTATCAGATAGTTGGGTTCAAGGTCCCCGTCGCTTTTGATGTAGTAGCCATCTAGAATGTCGCTGATGTAGACCCTGCTCGCTGGGAGGCGCTTTTTCATAGCTCTTCACCTCCTTCCCAGAAAGCCGTTATCTTCCGAATCTTGGGGAGGTATTCCCTTTCGAGCTCCCTTATTTCCTCAAGGGCATCCAGATCGGCACCGCTGAAGTCCTGGATGACCTCACCGTAAATGTGGATTCCACTTTCTTCCCTTATCACCCTTCCGATAACTCTGACGAGCTGTCCCGGCTCTGGAAGAACGTTGTCCTCGCTCTCGATAAGAATAACACCAGTACCGTCGTCGATCCAGAAGGTATAGTCCATCTTGTCGATCTTGAAAGCCTTTCCTATGAGAGCGACACGGGTATCTTCTTCGCTTATCTCCGCTATCTTCCTCTCAACAGCAGGTTTTCTCCTTCTAAAGGTTTGTTCTTCCATTTACATCACCCCTGAAGCTCGGAATCTACCTTTTTGAGGGCCTCCTTAAGCTCGCTTTTAATGAGGCCAAGTTCTCTCCTGTAGTCTACTGGATCCCAGCCGAAGGCCTTCAGTATTAGACCAAAGAACTTGTCGTCCACCACGTTACCCCTAACGACGATTTCCTGTCCGAGAACTGTGTAAAACTCTTCCTCAGCGAGTTTTCTGGAGGCTTCCTTGGGGGTTGCCCCTGCCTCGATAAGTTCATTCTGCTTCTGGTATATCTCCTCTGGATCCGCACCCAGAAGGTCGGCGGCGTCTTCCCCGAAGAGGGTGACTCTGATGTAGCCGGAGCCGTCGTCCAGGCCGAAGTCCACAACCGTGATCTTTACGGGCTCGACTTCGCCGTGCTCAATGCAGATCCACTTCTCAGTGGCGGGATCGTAATCAACTTTTCTCCTGCACTGCGGGCAGGCGTTGTACACGGTCACGCGGTAAAGCCTTGCTATTGTTCCTCTCAGTTCAATGAACTTCTCACCGCCCATTAGATCGGCTATCTTGACGCGTCTGTAGTTATAGCTCCTGACTTCCTCGAGTGGGGGTAGCTCTTCAACGCGCGGATCATCCTTGGGGTTGAGAATTATCCTGCTCCTGAAATTGACGTGCAGTTCAACGCCGTTTCTGCCTTCTCTGACCGATGGGTCGATGACCTTGATGACGTCGCCAGGGTTTATCTCGTTGTAGTACTTCGAAACCTGGGAATCCCAGAGAACGAGTCTGGTTTTACCCGTAGAGTCGTAGATAACCATGCTCGCCACGAGGCCTTTACTCCCGTCTTTCTTCACGTACTCCCTGGGGGGATACTTCCTGAGAACCCTCGCAACGATGTTCACCCTTTCCATGCCTGGAACAAGATCGGCTATGTGAAGGGGCTCTTCCTCACCTTCTATGCTTACACCCAGTTCTTCTGCCAGAAGTAAAGCAGCGGCGTGTTCACCTATGCCTTCCCTTCTCATTATTTCCTTGATTCTCTCCTCAATCTCGTCGAGGCTCATCCCAGTCTTGGACCGGATGAGGTTCACTATGTCGTCCTTTGTAAGCACCATCATAGAACTCACCTAAATGGTAATCGTTGCCCGAGGTATTTAAGCTTTTCTAAGCCTTTATCAGCCCTTCAAGGGATTAAACTTCTTACTTTCGCAGAAAATGGATAACTGAAGGTTCTAAAAAACTTCAAGAAGACTCTTCAACCCCTTCATTTTTTTCAGCTTCGGCCTCAGTTTCGGTCTCGGCAGAACTCTCGCCTTCGAGTTTGGCTATGATGTCCGTGTACTCGGCGTGGACTACCTTCTTGAAGGCTTCTTTGATTATCATCGGATCGTTCTCCGGGAAGCCATACAGTTCGGCGAACTTCTGGGTCGTGCCAAGGAGTTTTGTCCTCTCGTAGGGTTCAGCGTAAATAAGCCCCATCTCCACGAGCTTTTTGATGTGCTCGTAGGCCTGACTTCCGCGGAGCTTTATGATCTTGCTCTGTTCTATGGGCTGAAGGTAGGCGATAAGGGCCAGAGTCTTCAGCTCGCCCGTCCTCAGGTCGGGCCTCGGCATGAGGTGAATAACCTTCTGGCTGTACTCCTGCTTGACCTGCATGACGAACTTGTCCCCCAGAACCCTGACCACCTCTATGGCACTCTTTCTCTCCGCGTATTCAGCCGCTATGAGCTCTATGAGCTTTTCAAGGTAATCTAGGGATTTTATTCCCAGGGCCTTTGAGAGCTCCTTCAGACTCAGAGGCCT
Source organism: Thermococcus gorgonarius (assembly GCF_002214385.1). Classification (NCBI taxonomy): domain Archaea; kingdom Methanobacteriati; phylum Methanobacteriota; class Thermococci; order Thermococcales; family Thermococcaceae; genus Thermococcus; species Thermococcus gorgonarius. Next base: position 548,380 of record NZ_CP014855.1, read on the forward strand.
TCCAGAAACGAAGAGGGCCGCCTCAACCAAAGCCTTGTCCTCAAGCAGTCCCATGATTTTCACCCAGAAAAAATGGGAGGTTCGGCAAATAAAGTTTGCTGGAGTAGAGGGGAAAAGTAAAAAGGTTTCACTTTCTCCTCCGCAGGAGGATGGGAATCACTGAAAGGCCAATTATAGCGGCTGGGCCGCAGAGTCCTCCACCACCCTCGCTGGTCGTAGTTGTGGTGGCCGTGGGTCTGACGAATAGCTCGTACAGCTCGTTCGTCAGTTTCACTCCCTCGGTGGTGTTGTGACGGATTAAGTAGGTTACCCCTCCGACGATGAGTATGGTGCCGTTGTGGTCTATGGCCGTCTTTACAATCTCCGGCGTCGCTGAAACGTTGAATTCGCCCTCTATCACAGCCACCAGCTGGCCGTCATAGACTATCCCTATTGCCGGGACGCCGGTTATATGCGTTAAGTGTGAGATGTTCTCGAAGACCTCCATGTTGTGTCGGTTTCCGTTGAGCTCGTAGTAGGTGAGCTTGTCGGAACCATAAACTTCCGGGATCAGCTGCTTCATGTGCCTGCAGTGCGGGCAAGTTGAGAGGCCGTACATGTAGAAGTGAACCTTTGATTCATTGAACTCCCAGCTGGATGCAGATGCCACCGGCAGGATAAGGAATGCCAGTGATAGTGCAAGAGCCAATAGAGCCTTTTGGACTTTCATTTTACCACCCATACATCGTTTGGGGAAGTTGGGTTAAAACGTTTCCTCCACCAGATTTTTATACTCTGCTGGCGTGCATTAATCAAGGTGAAGGGCATGGAGATAGGGGTAAGTGTTTATCCGCACTTCATCACGAAGGACAAAACGCTGGCCTCCATACTGGCGGACGTTAAGATAAAGGACTACGACTTCGTGTCGATCTTCCCCCATACTCTTGGCCTCATCGTCAACGGCCAGGTCTTTGAGAAGAAACTCCGCAACATCGAGAACACCCTCAGGGGGGTCGGCATAGACTACATAATCAGGATGCCCACTTCCATGAACCTCAGGGATCACATCTACCACACGAGGCACTTCCGCGTTGCCAAGGCAGTGGCCGACGTGGCGATAAAGCTCGGGGCGAAGGTAATAGTCATGCAGAGCGGAAAAACCGGGAGGCTGGATCTCGAGATAGAGGCCCTTCAGCAGCTCGCCGATATGGTAAAGCCCTTTGGCATAAAGATAGCCCTGGAGAACACTTACAGCGTCAAGGACACACTCTACGTTGTGGACAACGTGAACAGGGACAACGTCGGCTTTGCCCTTGACGTTGCCCACGCCTTCCTCAGCGCCCAGGGCGACGAGAACAAACTGCTGGAGGATGTAAAGCTCGGAACCGACAAGACGATAATCCTGATGATCCACGATAACTTCGGAAAGCTCTTCCCGCAGGTTGAGCCCGAGGATGCTTTGGCTTATGGCGTCGGTGATCTGCACCTCCTGCCGGGGGAGGGCAAGATTCCCTTCAGCAAGATACTCAAGCTGTTCGGCGACGTTCCAATCCTACTCAAAGTAAAGGATCCAGAGAAGTTTGCCAAAGTTCCCACGAAGAAGGGCCTCATCGAGATTCTCACGAGCATTTGATCCTTTTCTCCGTTTTCCTTTAAGGGTTTAAAAATGGAAAGGCTCATTCCTCACCGAAGATAAGGTCGGCAAACCACTTTTCGTCGAAGGGCTTCAGGTCATCGTAGCCCTGGCCGACGCCGACGAAGAGTATCGGGGCACCGATAGCGTGGCTTATACTCAAGGCAGCGCCTCCCCTCGCGTCGGCGTCGAGTTTGGTAAGGATAACCCCGTCTATTCTAACAGCCTCGTTGAACTGCCTCGCCTGCTCTATTATTGAGTTTCCTGCCAGAGAATCGCCAACGAAGACAACCAGATCGGGCTTTGTGACGCGTACTATCTTCCTCATCTCGTCCATGAGGTTCCTGTTGCGCTCGTTTCTACCCGCTGTGTCGATGAGAACCACGTCTATGCCCCTGGCTTTTGCGTGCTGTATGGCGTCATAGGCCACAGCGGCGGGATCTGCTCCATAGGAGTGCTTTATCACCTTGACGCCAACTCTTTTGGCGTGTTCTTCGAGCTGTTCTATTGCTCCGGCCCTGAATGTATCGCTGGCCGCTATAACGACGCTGAAACCCTGTTTTTTAAGCCAGTGGGCGAGTTTGGCAATGGTCGTCGTTTTCCCGGAGCCGTTGAAGCCCACAAAGGCTATAACGTAAGGCTTTTCTTCCTTTTTTCTTATCTCCTCAACGAGGTCTATTCTTCTCGGGGGTGTTAGAACCTCCAGTACAGCCTCTTTCACGGCCTCTTCAATGATTTTCCCTTTGTCCGATCCGATTCTAACCTTTTTGCCAACGAGCTTTTCCGTTATCTTTTCTCTGAGCTCATCAACCACCTCAAGGGCAACGTCTGCCTCAAGAAGCTCGAGCTCCAGCTCGTCTATTGCATCATCTACGTCTTTTTCCTTTATCTCCACCTGGAGAAGCCTGTCCAGAAGGCCGGCCTTTTCTTCTTTCTTTTCCTCTTCTTTGGAGATAACGGTCTTCTCCTCTTCTTCGATTTTCTCCTCTACCTGTTTTGTGAACTTTTTGAGCTTCTCCCTGAGCTTTCCGAACATGCTCACCACCACCAAAGCAAACCTCGCCGGCTATATATCGTTATCGGCCTCAGCGATAGCTGGTGTCCTCACCCTTCGGACCCGAAGCCACTCATCATCGGCTTCCACGACGTATGAACTCCTTTGATTCAACTATTCTGCCATTTTTAAGGCAGTAGAGCTTTATCACTTCGGTATCGACCGTTTCTCTCCGGTAGGCGAGGAGGTAGTCTATGAAGTTCCGTATTCCGTATCTGACTATTGAATCCCCAACGTACTTGGTTTCGTACAGCAGGACCAGCTTGTCCCTGTTTTCAGCAAGCCACCCGTAAAGGACTTCCCGCTCGGACTTGGATTTTGAGAGGGGGTTAAGTATGAGGTATGCATCAAACCCAGGGTTTTCTAGGGGGTTTCCGATGAAGACCTCCCCGTCCACCACGAAGGGAAGTCCCTCCGCTAGAACCTTAAATCCCATCCTCACCCATTCGTTGATGAATATCCTGGCTATCCTCTTCGGCCCGCCACTCATGAGAATTCTACCGGACTTTACGTTTATTAGGTCGCTCAGTTTCATTTCAACCGGGTGTACTTCACCGGCAGGTTAAAAAGGATTTGGTAAGTTTGATGAATGTTGTTGAAGAAAGAAAAGAGAGATCTCATTCCACCGCAACATCTTTCTCCCCCTCGTTTTCCACCTCGTGGATCCTTCCGCCCTTCATGACCTCCCTGAGAGCCAAAATCAGCAGGGCCAAAAGCAGGAAGATGGCCGCTGAGGTTCCGAAGAGGACCTCGTAGGCCTTTGTGGTCGGGATTTTAATCTTGACCCATGGCGGAGCCCCTGGCGGATGGAAGAGGATGTAGTATGTGCTCATGATGGTGCCGGCGATGGCTGGCCCCCACGTGGAGCCGAAGTTTCTGAAGAGGCTGTTCGCTCCAGTTGCTACTCCCATGGCCCTTGGAGGGACCGAAAAGACCAGCACGTTGATGAGGGAGATGTTAATCAGCGTTATGCCCGTTCCAACGAGCGTTATTAGTCCAATAAACGCCCAGAGGTGGTCGGGCGGAAGCTGGGGGACATACTTCGACAGAATTCCCAGCCCGATGCTTGCTGTTAAGGCCCCGGTCAGGGCGACTGGCTTTGCGCCGACCTTTGGCATAAGCTTTCCTGCTATCGGGGCAACGATGAGCATAACGAGGGCCATTGGCGTCATTAGGAGACCGCTCTGGAGTATCGTCTTGCCGAAACCGTAGGGCTTAGGCATCTGGAAGATGTATGTGTTCGCCTGGCTCATCATGGAGATGCCAAAGGCCGCGAACATTATCCCGATGTTGACTATCGCGGGGTTTCTTGCGGAGATTATTTCAATTGGTATCAGCGGGTTCTCGACTCTCTTCTCCCAGAGGACGAGAATGATGGCGCTGACTACGGCCACACTGAAGAGGACGAGCGTCTCTCTGGCCGTCCATCCCACGTTAGGTGCCCTCGTAACGCCGACGAGCGCCGGGACGACGGCGACGGTGAGAAGAACTGCTCCAATCCAGTCAACCTTTCCCGGGTTGATGTAGCGGCTCTCGCGGAGAACCTTCCATGCGAGGAAGAACATGAGCACCGCGAAGGGTGCCGCCGAGTGGTAGGTCCAGCGCCAGCCCCAGTTCTGGGTTACCCAAGCTCCAAGCGGTAGGGCTATGACCATACCCACCGCAAACATCGCGCTTATCATTCCCTGGACCTGCGGGACCATTTTGGGCGGGAACTCCTCCCTAACCAGGGAGAAGGCGAGCGGGAAGATGGCCATGCCAAATCCCTGTATTCCCCTCGTCACAAGGAGCCACTGGAAGCTCGGGGCGAAGCCGTTGAGGATGACGCCGAGCGTGTAGAATCCCAACGCAACCAGGAACATCTTCTTCTTGCCGTACATGTCGCCGAGCTTTCCAAATAGGGCGACGCTGACCGTTCCAACGAGGAGATAAATTGTGAGAACCCAGCTCACGTCATTGGGGTTTATGGCAAACTCCTTCTGGATCGTCGGGAGTGCCGGCGTGAGCATCGCTTCCGTGTACATGACGAGGAGCGGGAGGATGACCACCACGAGCATGGCCTTTTTTGCGTAGGCCAGGTCATATTCTGCGTTCTTCATGACGTTCATCTTTATCACCGACATATCGAACGATAGGTTGGTTTATAAGCTTAGCGGTTAGGGTTATAAACTCACCAATAAAGCTCACACCATGCACCCCCTCCTCAGGAAGGCCATTAAAGAGCGCTTCGGAAGGCTCAACAGGCTCCAGCAGGATGCTTTTAAGGAGGTTAGCTCGGGAAAGAGCGTTCTGATAATAGCCCCCACCGGTTCCGGCAAAACGGAGGCCGCTGTCCTTCCGGTGTTCAACGAAATCCTTGAGAACGGTCTTAAGCCGATTTCCGCCCTCTACATTGCCCCGCTCAAGGCTTTGAACAGGGATTTGCTTGACAGGCTCGAGTGGTGGGGGAGAAAGCTCGGGATAAGCGTCGAGGTGAGGCACGGCGACACTTCAACCTACAGGAAGGCAAAACAGACGAAGAACCCACCTCAGATGCTCATCATAACCCCCGAAACCCTCGGCGTCATCCTGACGGTTAAATCACTTAGGAAGCACCTTGAAAATGTTAAGTTCGTCATTGTGGATGAGATAGCCGAGCTGGTGGACAACAAGCGCGGGGCGCAGCTCCTTTTAAACCTTGAACGTTTGGCGGAGATTGCGGAGTTCAAAAGGATAGGAATGACCGCTACGGTCGGCAACGAAGAGGAAGTGAGGGAGTGGCTGAAAGCCGACGTTATAGTAAAGCCGCCCTGGAAGAAGAACTACCGTTTCCACGTCCTCTATCCCAAGCCGGGCGAGGAGGATGAGGAGCTCGCGAGAAAGCTGAGCCTCTCGCCGGAGATAGCGGCTCGTTTAAGGCTCCTCTGGGAGATTGTGGAAAAACATGGAAAAGCCCTGATATTCACGAACACTAGGCAGTTTGCCGAGATTTTAGCCCACAGGCTTAAGGCCTGGGGGAAGCCGGTGGAGGTTCACCACGGCTCTCTTTCCAAGGAGGCGAGGATAAAGGCTGAGAGGGCCCTTAAAGAGGGGAAAATCAAAGCGCTGATATGCACTTCCTCGATGGAGCTCGGCATAGACATCGGCGACGTTGACGTTGTGATTCAGTACATGAGCCCGCGCCAGGTGAACCGGTTGGTTCAGCGCGCGGGGAGGGCGAAGCACCGTATTGGAGAGGTCAGCGAAGCCTACGTTATCACATCTAACGTCGAGGACTACCTCCAGAGTTTGGTGATAGCAAAGCACGCCCTTGAGGGCCGCTTTGAGGCTGTTGAGCCGATGGGCGGCCTTGACGTTCTCGCTCACTTCATCGTGGGACTGCTCATAGAGTATAAGAGGCTCCCGCGCGAGAGGCCATACGAGATAGCAAGGAGGGCATACGTTTACAGGAATCTGGGCTGGAGCGATTACCTCGACGTTCTGAGGGTCTTAGAGGACGCTAGGCTGGTGGGCTATGACGAAGAGACGGGACTGCTCTACCTCAGGAGGGGAGCGTTCCAGTACTACTACGAGAACCTCTCAACGATTCCGGACGAAGTCTCATGGAGAGTCTTCGACGCCAGGAGTGGGCACGTGATAGGGAGACTGGACGAGAGCTTCGTGATGGATCTGGAAGAGGGCATGGAGTTCGTGATGAACGGGCGGAGCTGGATAGTGCTCAAGATAGACGACGAGGCGAGGCTTTTGAAGGTCCGCGAGAGCAAAAGCTTGGAGAGTGCGATACCGAGCTGGGAGGGCGAGATGATTCCCGTGCCGTTTGGGGTTGCCCTCGCCGTCGGCAGGCTGAAGAGGGAGCTGGCCTTTGACTTCGGGAAGGCAAAGGAGCTTTTGGAGGGCGTCGGGTTCAGGGAGGAGGAGCTGAAACGAGCCTTCGAGGAGATAAAGGGCGAGCCGTTCTCAACTGATAGGGACATCGTAGTTGAGAGCACGCCTAAAGCACTGGTAATCCACGCGGACTTTGGCAACAGGGCGAACGAAGCCCTTGGGAGACTCGTGCACTCGTTTTTAATCCTGCGCTACGGGAGGGTTTTCTCGGTTCGCGCACAGGCCCATGCCGTTGTGTTTAAAACGCCCTTCCAGCTGAACCCAGAGGAGGTGAAGGGTTATCTCTATCAGGAGCCAGAGAGCCTGGAGTTCATCGTGGCAAGGGCGCTGAGGGACTCCCACGCCTACCGCTGGCGTATGCTGAACGTCGCAAAGCGCTTCGGGGCATTGAGGAGAGACGCTAGGATTGGGCGTGTGGAGAGGCTCTTCGAGGGGACCGTTATCGAGAGGGAGACGCTGAACGAGCTGTACCACGACAAGGTGGACGTAAGCAAAGGAGAACTCGTCCTCGAGATGCTCAAGAGGGGCACGATAAGGGTAAAGAGCGAGCTTAGAAGGGAACCCTCGACGCTGGCGAGGCTCAACATGACCGTCGGCGGGGAGTTTCTGCTTACAGGCGTGCTCGAGCGGGACGAAATCCTTGAGCTGTTTAGGAACAGACTGCTTGACCATGAGGTGGTCCTGGTCTGCACCAACTGCGGCTGGTACTCAAAGACGAAGGTTTCAAGGCTGAGGAGCATCAAAGACAGGGAGTGCCCGCGCTGCGGCTCTAAGATGCTGGCCGTTGCCCATCCGATTGATGCCGAGGAATTCCTCCCTGTTCTTGACAAAGTCCGGCGTGGAGAACCGCTTGAGAGAAAGGAAGAGAGAACCTACAGAAAACTTCTGAAAGCTGCCGACCTTGTTGATACCTATGGTTTTGAGGCCGTTTTGGCTTTGGCCAGCTATGGAACGGGGCCGGACACCGCGGCGAGGCTTCTGGCACAGTACAGGGGAGATGCCCTTCTGGTTGCCCTCATGGAGCGCGAGAGAGAGTTTATACGGACGAGAAGGTTCTGGGTGGAAGACAAGAACAGGACAGAGAAGCAGCCCGAGGAAAACAACGTGTAGTGAGCATCATAACAAAATGAAAAAGGGCACAGGCGCTTAGGGCGTGAAAGTCAAACGTGCCTGGCGTAGAGGGTCTTCTTGCCCTCGGCTTGGGCCCTCTTAACGGCCTTTTCGATGAGAACCTTGAGTTCGGCCTCGAGGGCGTCGTAGAACTCTGGGCTAACTCTCATTTCTTCGTCTATAGCCTTAACGGCCTCCTTAACCTTGGACTTAACCAGCATCTCAACCATTTTTGAACACCTCCTTAATGGGGAACCGTTTGCCGCGGTTCCCATTGTAACTTGAGTTTGAGCTTTATAACTCTTCCTGTGGGCCTCGAGAAGAATTTAACATACGGGGGCACCTCTTAAGATACCGGTTCCGTTCTCCTTGGTGAGGGGCAGAAAAGGTTTAAACACTCTTGAACAAGTTTCCCGGGGGATTGAGATGAAGCTCGTCCTGATAGATGGTGAGCATTACCCGGACGTTACGAGGTGGGCTATTGAAAAGCTGGGAAATGTTTGTTGCGCTGTCTTCCTTGGCGGCAGCGAGAAGATAGGAAGTCTAAGTTCGCTTGAAAAAAGAATCGGAGTTCCTATTTATACCTCCTCTAACTATCTGGACGCCATAAAGCGGGCGGTTACTGAAAACGATGTTGATGAAGTGGTTGATCTGAGCGATGAACCCGTTCTCACTTATGAGGACCGCTTTAGAATGGCCTCCCTGTGCATGCTTTTGGGTGTGAAGTACAGGGGCGCGGATTTCGTCTTTACGCCAAAACCACTCAAGAAAGTGAAAAAGCCAAGCATCGCTGTAATCGGGACCGGGAAGAGAGTGGGGAAGACAGCTATCAGCGGTTTTATAGCCAGGACGCTTAAGGAGATATCCAGGCCCGTTGTAGTAACCATGGGCAGGGGTGGGCCTGAAAAGCCCGAAATAATAGACGGCGAAGCCATGGAGATAACTCCCGAGTTCCTTCTTAAAGTGGCGGAAGAAGGAAAACACGCCGCGTCTGATCATTTTGAAGACGCCCTCACGTCGGGGGTAACGACCATAGGCTGCAGAAGGTGCGGTGGCGGAATGGCGGGCTTTCCGTTCTTCGATGTTGTGGACGAGGGAATAAAGCTTGCGGAGTCCCTTCCCCACGATCTTGTAATCCTTGAAGGAAGCGGTGCCACGTTTCCGGCCTACGAGGCGGATGCATACGTGCTCGTCGTGGGTGGAAAGCAGAAGGTGGACTTTCTCAGAAACTACTTTGGCCCGTTCAAAATTGCCCTTGCAGATGTTGTGGTAGTCACGATGGCGGATGAGATAAGCGGGGAGAAGCGGGAGGCGATCTTGGAAGCTATCAAGAACGTAAACCCCGAAGCCGACGTTCACCTTACCGGGTTCCGGCCCAGGCCCCTTGGCAACGTTTCGGGGAAGAGAATAGGTCTGGTCATGACGTCATACCCGGCACTTCCAAAGGCAAAAAGACACCTTGAGGACCTCGGTGCTCAGGTCGTGGCCCTCTCGGGGAACCTCTCCAACAGGGAACTTCTCAGAAAAGACCTCGCGAACTTTACCGGCATTGAAGCCGTAGCCGTTGAGCTGAAGGCGGCGGCTGTCGACGTGGTCACCAGATGGGCTTTGGAGAGGGAAATTGAGGTGATTTACCTGGACAACGAGCCAGTAAACCTGGATGGGAAGAACCTGAGGGAAGCTGTTTTAAAGCTTGGAAGAAAAGTCTTGGGGCGAGGAGAATGATAATAGTCACCGATGAAGAAAAGAAGATCAAGTTGCCATTCTCCAGGGGCATTTTAACCCGCTCCATAACGCTCTCCGGTATAGACGTTGGAATAGCCTACGCCATAGCAACGGAAGTCCAGAAGGAGCTGGAGGCTAAGGGGAAAAAAGTTGTTTCGACGGAGGAGATAAGGGAGCTCACTTACCGGAAGCTTGTTGAGAGGGGTTTAAAAAAGGAAGCAAGGAGATACCTCTTCTGGCGCGAACTCAGGAGGAAAAAGATCCGCCTGACCGTCCTGCTCGGCGGTGCCACCGGAGTCGGAAAGTCAACGATAGCAACTGAACTGGCTTTCAGACTTGGAATAAGGAGCATCATAGGAACGGACACTATAAGGGAAGTCATGAGAAAGATTATAGCCCAGGAACTGCTACCGGATATCCATGTATCATCTTTTATGGCCGAAAAAGTTGTAAAGGTTCCAAAAAACGCTGATCCACTTATCTACGGCTTCGAGACCCAGGTAAAGCACGTCTCTGTTGGAATAAAGGCCGTACTTGAGAGGTCCAGGAGAGAGGGGCTTAATGCCATAATAGAGGGCATCCACGTGGTTCCCGGCTTTGTAATGCCCAGAGAAAACGAGTTCATGTACATAATAACCGTCCCCGGAAGGGATCATTTGATTGCCCACTTCTATGAGAGGGCCCGCTATTCCCAGAGGGACGCTGAAAAGTACGTAAAGAACGTCGACAGGATACTTCGCATTCAGGAGTACATCGTGAGCACGGCCAAGGAATACGGGATTCCCATAATAGAAAACATAGAGCCCGAAAGAACGGTCTCCTCAATAATCAACGACATAATAAGCAGGCTGGAAAAAGAGGAAGTTTAGGTCTTTCTCTTCCATATTCCGAGGAGCTTTTTGCTGCCCCACGTTGACTGAACCTCCCAGACCACGACCATGTCCGTGTATATGTCTATAAGGTTGAAGCTGTTCCCAAAGGGGTTTCTGTGGAGCTCCCAGCTGATCGAGCCCGAGTTTACTATCGGCGTATCCTCTATCTTGACCCCGTAGGCGTTTCCGCCGTGGCCCGTTAGAACGAGTTCAGTTTTTTCATCCGTTAGAACCTTCAGGACGTCTCCGCCATCCTCGAGAAAACCGACTTCCCTGCTCTTGGGTATGGGTATGACGTTGTGATGGAGAGCCACGATCCTGAACTTCCCCTCGTAGTCCTGCAGGAGTTTTTTGAGCTTTTTCTGCCCCATTCTGCCAACTACTCCTATGGGTGTCTCGTACTGGGCGCTGAGGACGGGAATGATAACGATGTCTCCCATCTCGAGAACCTCTGGTTCGCCGAAGTACTCCTGGAAAAGCTCGTAGCCCAGGTAGGTTATGTCGTTGTGACCGGGGATCACCACGGTTTGGGCATTGATCCTTTGGTAGTATTCGTAGGCCTTTTCGTAATAGCGCTCTATTCCCGCATCGACGATATCCCCGTTGTGGATAACCAAGTCGGGCTTTAATCTGTCATTGATCGTTCTAATGGCGTTCTCCAGCGTTTTTCTTCTGAAGTAGACCCTGTCAGAAACGTTGCTCTCACTCACCTGCACTATGCGGAGGATTCTTTTTCCGCTGGGAACGAATATCTTTGGCTTCACCGGAGTGTGCTCCTTGCTGACTTCGTCCCCTGTTACGCGCCTTATGGTCACCTTTACCTTACCGTTTTCGTGAAGTTCTATTATGTTGTAGCTGTTGACATCGCCCCTCCTCGTCTTTTTGCAGGAAGTACAGCCGGCGTTGTCTATAATCAAATCCTCAACGCGATAGACGTTGGGAACATGCTTGTGGCCGCAGGTGTAGATGGTGACTTCGTTCCTCAAGAGAAGGTCGAGGACGTCGCCTGCGTTGAAGAGGACGTTGCGCTCCCTTCCGGTGTCGGGAAGGGGGACGAGGTGGTGGTGAGCAGCGACTATCTTGAACCTTCTGTCGGAGTACTCTTCGAGCTTCTCCTTAAGCCATCGGAATTTATGGCCGCCTATTCTGCCGTCGCTCAAGTCCGGAATCGTTGAATCCACCCATATGACGACTCCATCCTTGAATTCATAAACGCCGTTGAGTGGACCGATGAATTCCTCAAAGAGCTTGTAGCCGACGTTTCTAACGTCGTGGTTTCCAGGAAGAACGACGAGGGGCTTTTTTATTTTCTTGAGCTGATATGCTGCTTGCTCGTACTCCTCGCGAAGGCCCTGATTGGTTATGTCCCCTGTGTGGATGACAAAATCGAAGTTTCCCCTGTTGATCTCTTCCACTATGAGGTCGAAAGCGTAGCTCTTAAAAGCCCCTTCGTTGGTTATGTGGGTGTCACTTATGTGGGCTATCCTTATCATGGCCATCACTCCGTGGCTATGGCGGTTTCAAGCTTCCTTCTGCTGGCCTCAAGGAGATCGCTTATGGAGAAGATTCCGACTATCTTTCCACCCTCTTCTATGAGAACGTGCTTGATGCCCTTCTTCGAAAGGACGTCCAGAACCTCGCCCAGAGTGGCCGTTGAAGGAACCGTGACGAGATCTTTGGTCATTATCTCCCTCACGGGTGTTGTGTTGGGCAGGCCCGGGATGACGAGCCTCTTTATTATGTCCCCCTTGGTGAGGAAGCCAACGACGTTCCCCTCGTCGTCAACGACGACCAGAGAACCTATGTCAAACTCGGCCATTATCTCGCCGGCCCTCTTTACAGTATCTTCGGGCTTAACCCCTATCAACTTCTTCTTCATGTAGACCTTGATAGGGGCCTTTAGATCCATGGAAATCACCACCTGTGCTTATGCTTCGAAAGTATAAAACTCTACCCCAGAATCAGCTCCTGAACGCTGAATTTTTCCCCTTCGAGGTCGATCTCAATGTAAAAGGCAGTACCGTTGACGGCGTTTCTCCAGTTGGCCCTGTGGTAAAGTTCAAGCGTTGACGATGCAACGGCAAAGAGGTTTTCTTCGCTTAAAACGATCTGCCTTACGTACTCCCAGTTCTCTCTTCTGAGGAGGTATTCGGGCTTTGAATAAGCTGTGACGAACCCGGTTATTGAGTCCGGAGTTAAGAAAAGCGCCCCCGTGTTGAAGCTGGTTTTTGTCGTCCTTTTGATCTCTGAATAGTACTTTAAGAGGTCTTCTTTGGATACTGACTCCAGCTTTCTGCAGAGGTATGCACCAAAAACGTAGCTATCGGAGGTGTGTTTAAGATCGTCTTCGCTGAACTCTGCCAGTTTGATGATTTCGTCCTTATTTAGATCTCCGTTGTGGTATAGCCAGAAGGAAAAGCCCCTTCTAGTGGAAAAAGCAAAGGGCTGAGCGTTGAAGATTCCTTTGGTTCCCTGGCTGGCCGCCCTTGAATGGGCCAGAAGAACCACGAAGCCATCGAGTGAAGTCTCAAGCTTTCCAACGCCCTCTTCGTCCTCGAAAACCGGCTTCTCGGAGCGGTAATGGTCTACAGACCCTTTCCTTAAGAGGACGTAGCCCCAGCCGTCGGCGTGGGCCCTGCCTTTTCCCCTGGCTTCTTTATATGGATCGTTCTCCGAGGCGTCGATGAATGCCTTCAATAAGGCTCGAATCCTCTTCCCTTCCCCAACTCCAAAAAGAACCCGGCACATGGTGTTCACCGGAGATAATAGTAAAAGCCTGCCAAAAACCTTTGCCAAAACCCTTTTTAGGGAGTTACCCCGAGTAACTATTTGGTAGGTGAGTCAATGGAGGACGTCAAGACTTCCGTTCCCAAGGAAGTTGGTGTTTCAATCTCACCGGAGGTTAAGAACCTCAGCAACATAGCGGCCAGCATAATGAGGATTCTCAAGAAGATAAACGCCCACAGGAGCCTTTACGAAAGCAATGAGGAGGCGGTAAAGCAGCACTTAATCGGGGAGATAATGACCTCTCTTGGCTGGGAGTGGGACAACCCCGAGGAAGTCAGGCCGGAATGGAGAACCGACGAGGGCAGGGCCGATTACGCTATAATCCTTGGGGGAGAGACAATAGCCTATCTGGAGGCCAAGAACCTTGGAGTGAACATTCTGAAGAGGGAAGAGCCCCTCAGACAGCTGGCAAAGTACTGCTTCTCCACGGGCGTAAGGTACGGGATACTGACCAATGGGGCCGCTTGGATAGTCGTTAAGGCCTTTGAAGTGGGTTCCAGTTTGAGGGAGAGAATACTGGTTTCGGTAGATCTTCTAAACGAACCGCCTATGAAGGCCGCCCTCAAGCTTTCCCTCCTGGAAAAGAACAGAATAACTGAAATAGAGAGGATTTCCTCCCTTCTAAAGGCACTGGAGCTGAGCTTTATGGGGCTGCTCAAAGAGGGCTATCCCCCAGAGGCCCTTTTTGAATACCTTAAAGTTAATAAGGGAAAGAGAATCGTACCGGTTTATCTCCTGGAGGGACACGAAAGCCCGAAGGCGGCTTACGTCTACGACAACGGCTGGAAAATGCTTCCCCTGCCAGAAAGAACTATGAAGGGTGTTCTTCTGGCGGTTCTCCTGTACATGGGCAAGAAGGCTTTCGGTAACGAGAAGAGGGAGATAATGGCGGCATACGAACAGCTCAAGAGGATTCCCATTGAGGAGAAGAAGGCCCATGAGATACTGATCAAGCTTGACGAGGAGAAAAAACTCAACATTTCGGTGGAACTATGAGGCTCATCATAAAGCGGAAAGACCTCGAAAAGATTCTCAAACTGGCTGAGAATAGCGAGATCGAAGTCTGCGGCTTTTTATTGGGGAAAAATAGCGATGGGGCGGTTCTAGTTGAGACGGTTCGTGAAACCGCCAACAGGCTTAACTCTCCCGTGGAGTTTGAAATAGACCCCCCTGAAATCGCTGAGGTTCTGGACGAGGCCGAAAAGATGGGCCTTGAAATCGTCGGAATTTTTCATTCCCACTTAGGCTGTCCACCTGTCCCTTCCGAAAAAGATTTTAAGGGGATGGAACTGTGGCGAAACGTCTGGCTCATAGTTACTTCCTCTGGGGATTTCCGGGCATGGGTTCTGAGGGGAGAGAACCTGGGAGAGGTAGAGATAGAGGTCACCTCTTGAACACCTTCCACAGCTCATCCGATCTGGGCCTTGGGAAGGGCCGTTCTTCGCCGTTTACCACCGCCACCCTCTTCTTCTCCGCCAGGAACTCACCTATTACTGCCGCGTTTATTCCCCTGGAGGCGAGTCTCTCAACGAGAGCCCTGGCATGGTCCCTCTTTACAGCTATCAGCAGTGATCCGGAACCAAGCAAAGCCAGAGGATTTAAGTCGTAGAACTTGCATATCGCCATTGTCTCTTTTCTGATGGGGATCTTTTCTGGGTAAACCCTTATCCCCAAACCTGAGGAATCCGCCATCTCGTGGAGGCCGTTCGCTATTCCACCTTCCGTCGGGTCGTGCATGGCATTAACTCCGAATTCAGCAGCTACTATCGCCTCGGGGACGATACTTATGTAATCCAGAAGAGAAGCCGCCCTTTCAACGAAGTCCCGCCCAAAGACATCCTCCAGTTCCTTTCTATTCTCTCTGGCTATTATGGAAGTCCCTTCCAGGCCGGCCCACTTGGTCATCACTATTGCATCTCCCGGCTTTGCATTGTTCGGCCTTATTGGGTTCCCCTCTTTCTCTCCCAGCATCGTTCCAACCACTATGGGCCTGTCGAGGCCGGGGGTAACCTCGGTATGCCCACCCACGATAGAAATGCCAAGCTTTTTAGCTTCCCTGTCGATGTCTCTCATAATCCTTACCGGAAGTTCTTCGTCGGAGTTTTCTGGCAGGAGTATCGTTACCAGGAACCATCTGGGCCTCGCTCCGGAAACGGCTATGTCGTTGGCGTTGACGTGAACGGCGTAAAAGCCTATATCCTCGACTGCTCCGGTTATTGGATCGGTTGATGCCACCACAACCTTGTCCCCAAAAGAGATTGCCGCAAAGTCTATTCCAATTCCCGGCCCCACCAGAACCCTCTCATCCTCCGAACCCAGTGTCCTGAAGAGCTTTTCCAGAATCTCGGAAGGGACTTTCCCGGCTGGAAGCATGACTTCTCCCTCATGAACCCTTTTCCTGCTGGAGGGAGGAGAGGACTTCCTCCAAATTCCTTGCCCTTTCAAGCCCCACTTCCGAAAGACTGCGGAGAAGTTCCTTTACTTTTTCGTTTTCGCTTTTTTCCATCAGATACTGATAGATCTCAGCGGTGAGCTTTTCGGCCCCAATCATATGTTCGAGGATCTCCTCGAGATTCCCACTGTAGGCCAGCTCCCTAAGGCGATCTTCAGAAAGCTGGACTTCCAGAAAGTGACCTCCAGAATCGGCGGGATTTTTCCCGGGAAACTCCTTTCTAAAGGTTTCGAGGAGCCTTTCCGCATTCCCAACGCTTTCCTCGTACATAACCTTGAAAAGCCTGGTTACCCTCTGATCCCAGACGGCATCCTTGCTCAAGAGGCGAAGTGTGTTGTACATCTCCGCTTTCTTCATCTCCTGGTTGATGATGTATGACAGCAGGGCTTTGTAGTCCAAACCCTCGATCTCTTCTATTGACCCCCCGAGCGTTTCCCTTTCCCCCTGCCCGTATCTAGGTGTGGCCATCGTATCACCTTTGGACTTTTCGGGGCTTAGCCTTATTTCGTTTTCCTTTCCGTTTGAAATAAAAGGGCAGAAGAAGACCATCAGACGTAGTAGTACTCACCCCTCTCCTTCTGCTCCCTGTCCTTAACGCTTCCCTCTTTGTTGGCCCTCGGCCTTCCCGTCTCAGGATCCCTGCGGAAGGTTATTTCAACGCTGGCCAGGAACCTGTTCATTCCCTCGCGCATTCCCATCGGGGGTAAAGCTTTTCCGTGCTTTCCTGGCTCGCCCTCGAAGACTATCAGCCTGTCGCTTAGATAATCAACCATCATGACGTCGTGCTCGACTATTAGAGCGGTCTTCTCGTTCTTGGCTATCAGCGAGCGTATGGCCTTCGAAACAGCAAGCCTCTGCTCGACGTCGAGGTGAGCTGAGGGCTCATCGAGGAGGTACAGGTCAGCATCCCTGAGCAGGCAGGCCGTTATGGCAACGCGTTGCAACTCACCACCGCTAAGCTCGCTGACTTTCCTGTCGTAGAGGTCAGGAATGCTGAGCGGGTTCAGAAGTTCGGTCTTGTAGAAGTTGCTCATGAGCTTGGCAGCATCGATTTTGCTCAAGAGATCGTAAACGGTTCCCTCGTAGTCCGTCTTGATGTACTGGGGCTTGTAGGAAACGGTCAGCGACCAGTCAACTTCGCCCTCGGTGGGCTTCTCAACTCCGGCGAGCATCTTGACGAAGGTCGTCTTACCTATGCCGTTCGGACCAACTATGCCAACGACCTCGCCGACGTAGAGCTCTCCTCCTTCGGCTTCAAGCCTGAAAGTCCCGTAGTCCTTTACGAGCCTCGGGTACTGGACGAGTATCTCGCCTTCTCCGCTCTTCCTTTCGCTTCTCTTCGTGAAGCTTATCTCAAAGGGCCTGAAGCGGACGTTTTCGTCCCTCAGGTAGCCCCTGAGAAACTCGTTTATCCCGTTCCTCGTGCTCTTCGGCTGGGAGAAGATACCGTACGCTCCCGGCTTGCCGTAGACGACGTGGATTATGTCGCTCATATAATCCAGAAGGGCCAAGTCGTGTTCAACCGTGAGGACGTTCTTTCCGCTTTCGGCGAGCTTCCTTATGGTCTTCGCTATCCTGAGCCTCTGCCTTATGTCGAGGTAGCTCGACGGCTCGTCGAAGAAGTAGAAGTGGGCATCCCTTAACAGGGCGGCCGCTATGGCAACCCTCTGAAGCTCACCGCCCGAGAGCTGTTGTATCTCTCTGTCAAGGACGTTTTCAAGCTCCAGCTCCTTAACGACCTCCTCGAACTTTCCGCTTTCATCGGCCTTCTTCAGCAGGTCCCTCACCTTTCCCTTCACCGCCTTCGGGATGAGGTCGACGTACTGCGGCTTGACGATCGGCCTTATCTCGCGGTTCTTGAGCTTTTCAAAGTAGTTTTGAAGTTCGTTGCCGCGGAAGGCCCTTATCACATTGTCCCAGGAGTCGTTATCGCCGCAGAGGTTCGGGAGGAGCTGGCCGGAGAGTATCTTAACGGCCGTCGTCTTACCGGTTCCGTTCGGTCCGAGAACGCCAACAACCATGCCCTCCTTCACAACCGGGAGGCGGTAGAGGACGAAGGAGTTAATGCCATAGCGGTGGACGCAGTCCTCGTCGAGTTGCTCCGGCAGGTTGACGATGGTTATGGCGTTGAAGGGGCACTTGTGAACGCAGATTCCACAGCCGGTACAGCTCGCCTCTTGGATGATTGGCCTATAGTTTTCTTCGTCTATGATTATCGCTTCTCCACCCATTCGATTGACGGGACAGACCCTTTCGCACAGGAAGTGTCCGCATTTATCGGGATTGCACTTGTCGTAATCGATGACCGCTATCCTTGCCATTCTCACCACCGGGCTTAGCTGAGGCGGGTTCTTTTAAAGGCTTGCGGGCGGTTGATTTTTAAACTCAACCTCAACCTTCCTTCGATGATAATCCACATCGGAATAGACGACACCGATTCACCCAACGGCATGTGCACAACCTACCTTGGGGCCCTCCTCTACAGGGAACTGTCCATGTTAGCCGAGCCTCTCGATCTGCCGAGGCTTATAAGGCTCAACCCCAACATTCCCTACAAGACGAGGGGAAACGGGGCAGTTGCCATTAGCTTTGAAGCCGAAGAAGAGCTAATCCCCGACATCAAGAATACAGTCCTGTTCTACGTGAGCCAGCTGGCCGATTTTGAGCACGAGAACACCAACCCGGGCGTCGTCTTCTTCGAGGGCGAGATTCCGGAGGAGCTGAGGGAGTTTTCCCTTAAAGCTTTGAGGGAGCACGTTACCATCGAAGAGGCCGAGAGAGTTGCTGAAGATGCTGGAGCCGAGTACTTCAAGTTCAAGCTCGGCAGGGGGATTATAGGCTCTCTAGCGGCGATAGGCTATCCGCTTGAGAGGTTCACCTACGAGCTTTTAGCATACCGCGAGCCCGAAAACTGGGGGAAGCCGAGGAGAGTGAATTCGGAGAGCGTTTTTTTAGCGGACAAATGGGCTTATCCATTCAGCTACGACAACGTCGATCCCCAAAAGAGAACCGTCCTCATAACGCCGCACGGCAAGGACCCCGTTCTTGCGGGGATCAGGGGAATTGACAGGGCTAAAGTCCTTCAGGTCTTTGAGATGGTTGAGTTCGAAGAGCCCGTCGCTTTCTACCAGCTCTATAAGACCAACCAGAACACCGACGACCACTTAGTCCCGAAGAAAATAGGCGAGCTCAAACTCTACGACAGTGCTATCGTTCGCGGTAGGGTTGCTTCGCCCTACTGGGAGCGCGGGAGGCACGTTTTCTTCGAGCTTGAGGACGAGACCGGAAAAATCAGGGTAGCGGCCTTTGAGCCGACCAAGAAGTTCCGCAACTACGTGAGAAAGCTCCTTCCCGGTGATGAGATCATAGCCGCCGGGGGCGTTAAGGAACACGAGGGCGTTCTAACGCTCAACCTCGAGAAGTTTTACCCGGTTAAACTCGTTCCCAAGATCGAGTATAAAAAGCCTAACTGTCCCAGATGTGGCGGAACGATGAAGAGTAAGGGCGACTACCTCAAATGCAAGCGCTGTGGCTTCAAGATGCCCAAAAAGCTCATACCCATCGAGATTCCACGTGATTTGGAGAGGAAGATCTACGAGGTTCCTCCCGATGCAAGAAAGCACCTCTCCAGGCCACTAGTTCTTCCCGGAGGGGAGGACGGGCTGTTGGAAGCACTCAGTAAAAGCCATAAGGGAAAATAAACAATTGTGATTGGGTGCTTTAAATTGAACCAGAAATCCCGGATAAAGCTCTTCGCTTACTCTCCTTTGAAGCTCGTTGAGAAGACTCTTAAAAGTCCGGAGGAAATAAAAGAGTACGCTGATTATCCCGTGGTCTGGGTCAACGTCAACGGTATGGAGGGGCTTGAGGTTCTTGAAGAACTCGGTTTCTCGGGGTTTTTTGTCCGGGTTCTTCGGCGCTTTCGGGGTTCCAAAGCGATTGTTCTGCAGGATCAAATTCTGCTAATGGCCCACCAGGTCTACCGCGTTGAGAGGGGTCTCAAAAAGGAGAAAACCGCGTTCCTTCTCAAGGGCAACCTCGTGGTGACGATACAGGAGAGGCCAGGGGATGTATTCAACAGGATCCGCGAGAAGATTAGAAACGAGGGCAGCGTCCTCAGAAACTCCGGGCCGGATTACCTGTTCTGTGCTCTCCTAGATGCCACGGTTGAGAACTACGTTCCCATAATTGAGGAAATCAGCACTTCAGTTGAGAGGCTCGAGGACATGGTCTTGAAAAGGACTGATCGGGAGCTTCTGAGGCACATTCAGAGCATCAGACGGCAGACGTTTTTCCTCAGGAGGGCTATTTTTCCACTCCTTGAAAGCTTTAGGAAAATCCGCGTTGAGGGATCGGCGCTGTTTGGAGAGAACGCCAAAATCTACCTCGAAGACCTATCCAGCCACGTTCTGGAAGTTCTCGATCTGATAGAAAGCCAGAGGGACATGGCAGACGGCCTTTTGGATATCTATTACTCATCGATCTCCCTGAGAACCAACGAGATAATGGGCATACTCACGGTAGTTTCCACGATCTTCATACCCCTCACTTTCATAACCGGACTCTACGGCATGAACTTCAATCCAGAGGCTTCGCCCTACAACATGCCCGAGCTGAACTGGTACTACGGCTATCCGGCGGTTCTGCTCCTAATGCTGGCCATAGCCGTTGGGATGCTGGTGTATTTCAGGAGAAAGGGGTGGATCTGAACTCTTTTGGGTGTTCAATATTGTTTTAAACCCCGCCTCAAACTCACAACCATGCTCGAAAAGCTCTTCAGCCTCGGCTACTCCAAGACCTTCGCTGAAAGATATTACCAGCTCTGGGGAGAGAGGGCACTGGCGATAGCCGAGGCCATGGAAAAGCCCCTACCGAGGTGCTTCCGCGTTAATACCCTCCGCATCGAGGTGCCGAAGCTCACCAAGCTCCTCAACAAGAAGGGCTTCCAGTTTAAACGAGTTCCCTGGGCCAGGGAAGGCTTCTGCCTCACTCGCGAGCCCTTCTCGATAACCTCAACGCCGGAATACTTAAGCGGTCTTCTCTACATCCAGGAGGCCAGCTCGATGTATCCCCCCGTTGCCCTCGACCCCAAGCCAGGTGAAACCGTTGCCGACATGGCGGTAGCGCCGGGAGGAAAAACCTCTTACCTCGCCCAGCTGATGGAGAACGAGGGCATTATTTACGCCTTCGACGTCGGCGAGGAGAGGTTAAAGGAGACGAGGCTTAACCTTTCGCGCCTCGGCGTTACGAACACGGTCCTTTTCCACAGATCTTCCCTTTACATAGACGAGCTCGGCGTTGAGTTCGACAAAATCCTTCTCGATGCACCCTGCACCGGCTCCGGGACGATACACAAGAACCCTGAGAGAAAGGCCAACAGGACGATGGAGGACGTTAAGTTCTGCCAGGGCCTCCAGATGAAGCTCCTTGAGAAGGGTTTGAGCGTGCTTAAGAAGGGCGGAATCCTCGTCTACTCCACCTGCTCCCTCGAGCCGGAGGAGAACGAGTTCGTTATCCAGTGGGTTCTCGACAACTTCAACGTGGAACTGCTCCCGCTCCGCTACGGCGAGCTGGCCTTAACCAAGCCCTTTGGAATTGAGTTAAGCGAAGAGATAGCAAAGGCGAGGCGCTTCTATCCCGACAGGCACGGGACGAGCGGCTTCTTCGTTGCGAAAATCAAAAAGCTCTGAGTCAGTCCTCAGATTCCTTGACAAGCTTTTCCTCGATTTCCCTGAGCTTTTTAAGGACGTCTTCGCTGAGGTGTTTCTCCAGCTCTTCCCTGGCGGCCTTCGCCAGCTCGAACTTCGAGTCGTACTTTCCGAGCGACGTCCAGTGTATCTTCTTGCCCTCGACGAATACATCTATGTCGCACAAACGCTTGTAGCCGGAGTACTCGATGCCCTTGAGGAGAAACTTGACGCGCTCGGGCTTCTCCCACGTCAGGAGCTTGAGTTTGTAAACTGGAACGCGCATGAAGGGCCTCGGATAATCCCAGTCCCAGCCCTCCCCGACTACGAAGCCGAGGTCTAAATCCTCGATAACCATCATGAGCCTCGCGATGTTCTCCTCGTAGCGCTTTTCCGTGTCGTAGATTTTTATCGTCAGTTCGTTCCACTCGGGAAGGAGCTTGAAGAGAAGCAAAGGCGCGTCGATGCTGAGTTCGCGGTAGACATGGAGGAAGCCCCTCCGTATCAGCACGGCACCCTCGATTTCTTCGGGCCCAATAGGGCAGCTGAGCCTTTTCTTTGTGACTCCAATGACTGTATCGCCGGCTTCGCCCTCATCGAGGGCATCTTTGAGGGACATGACTTCTCCACCGTACTTTTCGGCTATGAACCCTAGGGCTTCCTCAACCTTCTCTGGAACGCGGAGGAATATGAGCGTGCTCTCCACGTGAACCTTCTCCACGGGGAGGTTTTGGTTTATCACGGTGCTTATGACGTATGCTGCTCCGTGCTTTATCAGGAACCCCGTCTTGGGCGGGAGGGTCTTCTTTATCCACTCGTCGGTGACGAATAGAACCGTCTCGAACTCACTGCTCTCCCTTATCGCCTCTTCCGTCGGCATCTCCCTGACGGAGAATATCTCCCCTATCGCCTTCTTAACAGCTTCCGGATGGGCAGTCCTGAGGAAGATTATGGACGGCCCGAAGCGCATAAACCTCATCACAAACCCCTCCAGAGCTTGTAACCTCTATCCATATCGGTTCCAACGGGGTAGTCAATCCTCACAATCCTTCCGCTGGGGAGGAAGAGGAAGTTAACGCCGAGGACCGCGTTTAGCCCCTTTGGAACGACCTTAAAGTTATGGCCGTAGAGCTTGAAGTCCGCCTCAACGCCGGCAACATCCTCCCAGCTGTGCCCGAGGGCCAGCCTCACTCCTTCTATCTCCACAACAGTGCCCGGCTCAACGACGGCGTCTCCAAAGAACTCCCTAACCATTTCCGGGTCATCTTCGTTGCCCGGGACGATGTAAAGCTTAGCACCGGAGTTTTTCAGGATTCTCGCCAGCTTTCTTAGTCCAGCTCGGTAAAGGGGGAGGAGTTCGGGCTTCCTCTCTAGCTTGACGTTGTCCACCAGATCGCCCGTATGGACAATTACCTCCGGCCTGAACTCGTCAATCAACTTCCCTAGAAAGGAGTAAACGCTCTCCGGCGTATCACCTATGTGCATGATGAGCGTCTCCTCTGAGGAAGAGCGTAGTTTTCTGAGCTTTCTCCTTCGCATGAACCCCAGCATTACGGAAGCACCTTGGTATGTTATGTTGGACGTAAGAGGCTTTAAAGGTTCCACTCGGAAGAAAAGTTCGTGGGATATCTGAGCAGTTTAAAAACGGTTAAAAGGAAAGCGCTTTACCCGTATCTTCTTTCTTTCGCAGCTTTGACAAGCCCCTTAAAGACCGGTGCGGGATTCATTGGCCTCGATTTGAATTCAGGGTGGAACTGGGTCGCTATGAAGTAGCTGTGGTCGGGCAATTCAAGGATTTCCATCCTCCTCTCGTCGTCCCCAGCGATGCCGCTGAAGACTAGACCAGCTTCCTCAAACTTTTCGACGTAGTCGGGGTTAACCTCCCAGCGGTGTCTGTGCCTCTCGTAGACTATCTCCCGGCCGTAAAGCTTCCTGGCCAGCGTGTCCGGTTTTATGTAAACTGGATAAGCCCCGAGCCTCATGGTTCCGCCGAGCCTGTCGAGGTCGCGCTGTTCGGGCATTAAGTCCACTACCGGGTAAGGCGTCTGCGGGTCTATCTCTGTTGAGTGTGCCCCCTTAAGGCCGAGAACGTTTCTCGCGAATTCGACAACTGTTAGCTGGAAGCCGAAGCAGATTCCGAGGAAGGGAACCTCGTTTTCTCTGGCGTAGCGTATGGCCATCATTTTACCCTCGGTTCCCCTTGCTCCAAATCCACCGGGGACTATTATTCCATCAACGCCCTCCAGAAGGCCCACGCCTTTTCTCTCAACGTCTTCCGCCTCAATCCACCGTATTTTGACCTTCACGTCGTTGGCAACGCTGGAATGCTTCAGGGCCTCTTTAATGCTGAGGTAAGAATCGGCCAGCTTGACGTACTTTCCGACTATCGCTATCTCCACTTCCCTTTCCAGTGACTTGTACTTTTCAACCATTTCGCGCCAGGCCTCAAGTTCGGGCTCTCTCTCCGGAAGGCCGAGCCTCTTGGTGAGGTATCTCCCAAGCCCTTCCCTCTCAAGCATCAGCGGAACTTCGTAGGTGTCCTCAACGTCGTAGGCACTGATCACGGCTTCCTCCGGGACGTTTGTGAAGAGGCTTATCTTCCTTCTGGCCGATTCTTCAAGGGGTTCTTCCGAGCGGGCCACTATGGCATCAGGCTGAATTCCAAGGCTTCTAAGCTCTTTCACGCTGTGCTGCGTTGGCTTGGTCTTCTGCTCGCCGACGACCCTAAGTTTTGGCACGTAGGTGACGTGGACGAAGGCGACGTTTTCCCTGCCTTCTTCGAGCTGCATTTGCCTAGCCGCCTCGAGGAAGGGCATCCCCTCGATGTCACCAACGGTTCCACCTATCTCGACAATGACAACGTCGTAGTCCCTCGCTATTCTCCTGATGCGCTCTTTAATCTCGTTTGTGATGTGGGGAATAACCTGGACCGTCGCTCCCAGGTACTCGCCCTTCCTCTCCTTCTCGATTACGGCAGAGTAAACCTTCCCGGTTGTTATGTTGTGGTCGAAGCTTAAACTGGTGTCCAGAAAGCGCTCATAGTTGCCTAGATCAAGGTCAACCTCGCCGCCGTCGTCAAGGACAAAAACCTCGCCGTGCTGGTAGGGGTTCATCGTTCCGGCGTCGTAGTTGATGTAGGGGTCTATCTTGATGTTCGTTGTCCTAAAGCCCCTTGCCTTCATGAGCATGCCGAGAGAAGCGCTGGTTATGCCTTTACCGAGACCACTGACGACACCACCCGTGACGAATATGAACTTTGTCATGGCAAAACCTCCACCAGTTATGTCGTGGGTTGATGGAGAGGTGTTTAAAAAGCTTTGTCCTGGAGGCTTTGCTGTCCTTCTTCCCCGTCAGAGCCCAGAGGAAAGGCAGATTCGGACTCATTGATAGGTCCTATCTCCTCTTCGCTCACAGTAGTCTCAGAAGGAGCAACCGGGGTGGGCGGTTTTTTGCTCATGGTCTTTAAAAGCTGATTGATTTCGTATACAAAGAAGAGCAGGCCCGCTAAAATCCCCATGAAAATAAACGGGAGCTTCGAGGGAAGTTCCAGGCCCCTATGCCATCTGTAGAGAAGATAGTTCTGATACGCAAAGAGATACGTAAACCAGCCGATGAGAATAGCCTCGACCGAGTACTCGACAACTTTACCCCAACTTATGCTTTCCATGAGCTTCTCTATTTCCATGGCTCCCGCCGTATCCCGAATTACCGTGGTGGTTAAAAAGTTTTGGACGGGAAACGTTAAAAGTTCCCCTCCCAAATCGGGGCGGGAGCTGACGTGATGGAGTACTTCCCCTACAAGATCCTTAGACCTCATCAGAAGGAGTTCATAGAGCTCGTTAACGAAGCGGTTAGAAGCGGTCGTAATCTAATAATCGAAGCCCCCACCGGCTTTGGAAAGACAATCAGCGTTCTGGCCGGTGTTCTGCCCTATGCAAAGGAGATGGGCTACAAGGTCCTCTATCTTGCAAGAACTCACAGGCAGATGGATCGGGTCATAGAAGAGCTTAAGGAGATCAACAAAAAGACTTCCGTTTCCGGAGTCGAGCTCAGGAGCAGAAAAGAGCTCTGCCTTCACAACTACCTTAGAGAATACACCACCGACGCGTACACTGCCATGGTCGTCTGTAAGAATCTGAAGAAAAGCGGAAAGTGTCAGTTCTACGAGAACGAGAAAAAGAAAAGAGAGGAGTTTGAGGAGGTCGCGAAGTTCTTTCTGAGTGAACCGGCCCACCCGGCGGAGATACTCGATTATGCAGAAACCCTTGAGTTGTGTCCCTATGACCTTACCCGGAAGGTAGCGGAGAAAGCCGACGTTATCGTGGCCAGCTACCTCTACATGATCTCACCAGGGATTAGGGAGGCGTTTTTAGAAGGCCTGGGCCTTACATACTCGGATCTTATCGTGATCTTTGACGAGGCCCACAACCTTCCCGATCAGGCCATCTCGGCTTTAAGCGACAGACTGAGCATTCACACGGTAAACAGGGCTATAAAGGAGGCGGATGAGTACCGAGAGAACGAAATAGCGAATTTCCTCAGCATCTTCGGGAAAGGACTTGAGTTGCTTTACTCGGAGAAATTCTCGGACAGGGAAGTCTCGGAGGTTCCTATACCTCCGGAGAGCATCTTTGCCCATCTTATGAACGTCCTCGGGATTGACGCACGCTATCTGATAAAGACCCTTAACGAGATGGTAGCTGTGGGGGACTCCATAAGGGAATACAGGATCGAGAAAAACCAGCCGCCTAGAAGTTACATCGGCAGGGTCGGTGAATTTCTTCTTCTCTGGTTCTCTCTGATCGGTAGGGATGACTATCTGTTTTTGATGACCAGAGAAAAGGGCCTGAGCCTTGAACTGGTTGCCCTTGATCCATCGAAGGCCCTGACCTTTGTAAGAGAGGTTCAGAGCGCAATCTTCATGTCTGGAACATTAACTCCCCTGGAGGCCTTTAGGGACGTTATGGGAATTGAGAACTCAATGCTGAAGAAGTTCCCGAGGATGGTAAAGCGAGAGAACGCACTGGTTCTCGTTGCAAGGGATGTCTCCACGAGGGGAGAGGAAAGATCCCTTAAAACTTACAGGAAGATGGTGGACTACATCGTCGAAGCTGTCAGGATAATACCGAAGAACGTTGGTGTCTTCACAGCCTCCTACGAAGTCCTCCAGGGACTTCTCTCGGCTAATCTCCAGGTGAAGCTGGAGGAAACTGGAAAGGCCGTCTTCATTGAGAAGCAGGGTGCATCCTCCAAGGAGAACGACCTCATGATAGCCCAGTTCAAAGCACATTCCAAAACCAACGGAGCCGTTCTGCTTGGAGTTATGGGCGGGCGGAACAGCGAGGGGCAGGACTACAGCGGGGACGAGATGAACGGCGTCGTTCTGGTCGGTCTTCCGTATGCGAGGCCAACGCCCAGAATCGAGGCCCAGGTGAGGTACTTCGAAGCAAAGTTCCCGGGCAAGGGCAGGTACTACGGTTATTATTTGCCCGCCCACAGAAAGCTCGTTCAAGCTGCTGGGAGGGTTCATCGTTCCGCCGAGGAGAAGGGCTCGATAATCATCCTGGACTACCGTGCCCTCTGGAGAAGCGTGAGAAAAGACCTGCCCGACTGGCTCGGAGAGGGCATGAAGCCCGTTGATCTAGCTAAGATGAAGTTCTATCTCAAAAAGTTCTGGGCTAACAACAAGGGTCAGTAAATCTTGACTTCTGTATGTGAAGTTTTTTGTGCTATGACGAAAAATATTTAAGGTAGAATGTCGAACTCTAAATACCCCCACAACCAAATGGGGGAGAACGATGAGAAAAGCGGCCGTGGTGTTGCTGGCCCTTGTGTTCTTGGAGGTGGTTCTGTGAGGAAAGCCCTTCTCCTGCTCTTCCTTTTTGCACTTCCCCTGGCTTCCGCCGCTCCTCCCTGGTTCAAGCCCGGTGCCTACCTGTCTTACCACGCCTTGGATCCCGCCGGGAGGAATCTAGCTGTCTATCACTGCAACGGCACCTACTTTTTGATATCCGGTGTCTCCGAGGTCACGGTCAACTTCTCTGTGCTTGAGGTGTACGAAAACCGCGCGAGGGTTAGGGTTGAGCTGGTTCTTGTACCGGCCCTTAAAAACGAGTCCTCCGTTCGCCCAGGCCTTAGGATAACCTTCCTGTCCGGATCCGAAGGTTCCTGCGGGTTCTGGGGGGATGGGGAGGAGTTAAATGGGACGGTTTACGGGAACGAGGGAGGGAAGCTTATTAACGTGACCACGATCATTGTGTACCACCCCCTGACCTTCAGCGGCACTTACCTGGTGAACCTTGAGGACGGCACGGTCTACGGAAGCGATGGGAGACCCCTCGGGCACACGGCCCTCTGGGGCCTCTACGAGCTTAAGCCGGGCGACGTTTTCACCTACGTCAACGGAACTCCTGTGAGGGTCGTCAGGAACAACAACGTTGATTACGACCTGATAACATATTGGAAAACATTCCAGCGCCCCAACGGCAACTTGGTGACCAACTGGACTCACGTCGTCTTGCCCTTCTACGAGACCCACTTCATGGGCGTCTACTACTACAAGCCGGCCCTCGACATTACAGGGGTCATCATGGACGCCCCCCCCGGATATTAAAGTGATAGACATAGCCTCGCTCTCGGTTCAGGACGTTGAGGCGGAGCGCTACAACCTGGCCCACAGGGATGAGCTCATTAGCGGAAAGCTCAGGGTGATTCGCCCCTCGGGGCTGAGCCTCTACGATACCAACATCGAGGTGGATGGGGTGTACGTTAAGGGTGAGGCTCCTAAAACGCCGCTAGTCTACGTCTTTCTGGCCTCGCTGGTTCTTCCGCTTGTTGCCTACGTGAGGAGGTGATAGCTTGAGAGGACTGCTCAAATGGGAGCTCTCCGAGCACCTGAGGGTTTCGATGCTTGTGATCGGGATCCCCGTCCTGCTCATGGTTTTGGTTTCCGATCTTCTGAGCTATGCCCGGGCGTTCTCCTATTCAAGCGGCGGCTCGCTTGGGGTGGAGATCTCCGAGTGGTCGGTTTCCCATAGCCCCACCGGCCAGGTTATACTGTCAGTCTTCGGGATAAACCATTTCTGGATCCTCCTCTTGATCCTGATAGTCATCATGGGCGTGATGGTCTTCCGTGCCGACAGGGAGGGCGGCTACGCACAGGCAATATTCACCCTTCCGCTTTCGAAGGGAAAGGTCTTCGGGATCAAGTTCGCGGTACTGCTCATATACTCGCTTCTCCTGCTCTACCTCCCCGTTTTCCTCTTCCTCGCGACCGCCTTTGCAAGCGTCCCCGACCTGTTCTCGGAACTCCTCGGCTGGGCGGACTTCAGGAACCTCCTTGTGTTCGCCCTGTACTTCGCACTTTACTCGTCTGCCCTCTCCGCGCTCGTCTCCCTCGTCCTCCCGAACTCGTCTCAGGCAATAATGGTGGCCTTCATACTGCTCCTCCTTCCCAGCCTCCTCGGTATAGGTCTCCCGCCCTTCAGCTTTGTAAGCGCCATCCCCAAACATCTGAACGCGGTCTTCAGCCCCGGGTACATACTTCAGGGACTGATAGTCCCCGGGATCCTCATGCTGCTTTCCCTGATACTGACCGAGAGGAGGGATGTGGTTTGAAGCGCTTCCTGGCTGGGATACTCCTCTCCCTCATCCTCTCAGCCCTGGCACTCGCGGCAGTTTATCCTTTGAAGTCGGGCGCCTCAATAACAACTCCTCCCGTTCGGGTGAGCAGAGCCGAGGGAAGTAACTACACAGTCCACAACAGTCTCTCCCTCCACATCCCCGCATGGTCCAGGGTCAACCTCACGTGCGGCGACGGTACTGGGGAGCTCTACGTCTACAACGTCTTTACGGGAAAGGTCGTTTTTAAGGCTCCAATCTACGGGAGTTTGAAGGCCAGCTTTCCCGTCCCCTATGAAGGCACCTATTCCATCGACTTCCGTGGGAACGGTTCTGCCACCTGCAGTCTCGTGGTCACAGACTTCCACGCTCCCCTCAAAACCCAAAAGAGGTATTCCCTGATCGGGATTCTCTCCTCGGTGTTACTCTCGCTCCTGCTGTGGAGGTGGTATGGGTGATAAAGGCCGTTGAGCTCAGGAAGTATTTTGGTAGTATAAAGGCCTTGGATGGTCTGACGGTGGATATGCCAAAGGGCGTTAACCTTGTGGTTGGGCCGAACGGTGGGGGTAAGAGCACGTTTTTCAAAATAGCCGCGGGAGTTTACAGGCCGACGGGGGGTAAAATCAGAGTTCTTGGAAAAGATCCCTGGGTCGATGCAGATTTCAAGAGGAAAGTGGGCGTTTCCTTTGATCCTGCGGCGTTTCCACCCCTGATGAGCGGCAGGGAATGGCTCTCACTGTTTGCCGAGTACAGGGGAGGGAGTGTGAAGGATGTAGCCGACCTTTTGGAGCTTGATTTTCTTGACAGAAGGGTTAGGGAGTATTCTTCCGGAATGAGGAAGAAGCTCAGTCTCGCCCAGGCTTTTCTGGGGGATCCAGAGCTCATAATGCTGGACGAACCGCTGGCGAACCTCGACTTTGACTCCATGGGAAAAGTAGTGGAGGTGATAGATGAGTTTAGGGATGGCTCGAGCTTCCTTCTGATCAGCCATATATGGGAACCCCTGCTTCCTGTCGTGGACAGGATTTACCTCATCAGCAACGGAAAGCTCGTTGCCCAGGGCGGGCGGGATGAGATGGCCGGGAGGCTAAAGGCCATTTACTCCCTCAGCGAACCGTGAATTCCTTCTCAACCCTTACCCTTGCACCTTTGACGTAGGCAAACTTGACTACCCTGTACTCCCCCGGAGTGAGTTCAACCGGGATCCTCTGCTCAACGGTTTCACCCGGTATGAGAACGATCCTTTTTTCCAGAAAGACGAGGCCCAAGTTAAGCTTTTGCCAGAAGCCCACATACTCATAGAGTTCAACTTCGTTCGTTATCTCGACTTTGGCTAAGTTGGGGTTGCTTATTCGGAGAACTATCCCACCCTTCCTGGGAATGACCTCTATTTCAAGCTCAACTTGAGGAGGGGATCCATAGGGAATCACGCCAAATTTATCTTCATCGGGTACCTTTACAATCTTCATCTACAGCCCTTTCTTGTAAGTTACCATAAATGTTTCGCTGTGCCCCCGGGGAGCGAAGCGGGATCACGGCTCGCCGGACGCTCACCCGCCGCGGTTTCCCGGGGGCGTTTGGAATTTTGGGTTATGCCTTGAAAAGTTTTTTCACTTCATGAGCGAATAAACCCCGTATGCGGCCAGCAGGAGAAGACGGATGGTTTTATACGCTTCTTCAACTGTTTCTGAACTAAACTTTATCCTTTTTCCGTCCAGTCTTTCAACGAAAGGCAATAGCTCTGCTGCATCTGCCATGTGGCTTCCCAGGAATCTGATCTCAACTTCCATCGGCTTTTCTGTTGTTAAGGGTTTTGTCTCGCCTTCCTCGAACTTTAACACGGCTTCGGTTATTCCGGCGGTTAGAAGGGCTTTAACCTTGACCATGCTGGGACTCCTCGAGGAGTACCGCGTGATCGAATCCTTGAGTGGAACCCCCACAGCCCAGGGGGCATAAGTTTTCACGTCGGTTTCAATGAGAGCTCTGTCCCCAGCCACCAGGATTACCGGAATACCCTTCTCGCCCAGAAGGTAGGAATTCAGCAGGAACTCGCTTACTTCTACGCCGTTTACCTTTATCCAGTCGACGGTAGAGCTGCTGTACGTATGATCAAAGGAGGTCCTTTGGGTTCCTGCTCTGGCGTGATAGCCCAAGAAGATGGCCGCGTCACTACCTTCGGCACCTTCAACCATTCCAAGGGGTCTTGGGGATCCTCTGACCAGCTCGACGTACTCGGGCATTTCCTCGGGGATAACGGTTATCATGGGCCCGTGGCCGTCGGCAACCACGACTTCATCGAAGCCGTTGTCATAGAGAGCGTTTGCCGCGATCTTCACGATCTCCGTGGCGATTCTTCTGGCTTCGTTGTAGAGTGGAGTGCCCGGCCGCAGGTGGAGTGGAGAAACTATGTACGGCAAACCCTCAAGGTCTATGGACACAAAGGCCCTCATCCCTCACTCCTCCGGGAGTTCCTGGCAGGGACAGAGCATGACCAGGACTTTTCTATGCCTTGGTCCGTCCAGTTCCACAAAAAGGATTCTCTGCCATGTTCCAAGCAAAAGCTCTCCCTCATCTACGGGTATGACCAGCTCGGAGTTCAAAAGGAGAGAGGCTCTGAGATGGCTGTGGGCGTTGTTGTCTATTCTGTCGTGGAGGTAGCCCTTTCCCTTCGGTATCAGCTCTTTCATCTTTGACTTGAAGTCCTGGAGAAGGCCTCTCTCGGGTTCGTTTATCATCAACCCGGTGGTAGTGTGCTTCGTGAACACCAGTGCTATGCCGTGCTTCATTTTTCCTTCCCAGACTTTCCGCTGAACCTCGTCCGTTATGTCGATTATCTGGAACCTCTCCTTTGTGGGAACCTCTATCGTGAAAATCAACCCTGTCACCCTAACTGAATAGAAGAAAAGGGGATTAAACCCTTTCGGCCTCAGAGTGTTTTGAGCAGTTCCTCGAGGATCTCCCTTGAGGTCTTAACGCCGTCCTGAACCAAGTACCTCAGAATAACGGCCAGCTCATAAGCCCTGAGTAATCTCTCGTAGTCTTGGTCTGAGGTCTTTGAGAGAACCTCCTTTCTGAGGGTGGAATATATCTCCCCAACGGCGTCTCTGAAGAGGACTTCCTCTCCGATAAGCTTTCCCTCGAGTAGTGCCTTTGTAAGATCCCTCACGTAATCCAGAGGATCATCCTCATGCCTTCTTCCCATTAAGCCCCTTAGCCGTTCCATTCGCGATCACCTTTTTCTCTATCTCGGTGTCCGCCGCACTGAGGAGGATCTCAGCCATGAGAATCGAGGAGAACCTCCTATCCCTGACCTCTAGGGCAACGTCTATTGCCCTTGAGACATTCCCAAGCTTCAAGAGACTGTGTGCTATGTCCGCCAGGGCTATTGAACGGAGGCGTTCGCTCCGTATCCTCTCGGCAACCCTCATGGCCCCTTCAACGTCACCGCGAAGAAGAGAATACCTCACCATCTTCACCATTACTTCCTCGTTTCCAGTACGCTCCCAGATGGCCCTTACTACCTCCCAGTCGCCATCCTCTGGCTTCTCCAGGAACCTGTTCATAACTGCCTTCCCGACTACGGCAGCTTCCCTGTCGTTTAGGGTACGAATAAAGTCCGCCAGGTGCTTTGGAGAAACATCAAGAAGCCTGAGTGAAGCTTCAACCAAAAGCTCTTTTCCATCAAGCTTTCTTATGAGATCTGCGGCTTCAAAGGGCTCCCCGGTAAGGGCAAACGCTATGGCCAGCTCAATTTTGAAATCTTCTCCAAACTTTTCAACGAGCTCCTTTGATAGCTCCTTTAGAGGAATCACGTACCTCTCCAAAACCCCATACTCTTTCAGGAAGAAGAGGGCCTCCTTAAAGGCGTACTTTGCCCACTCCCTGAGTCCGATCTCTTTTATGACGTTTATCCCATTTTCGTAGCTCCCCATAAGGAAGTAGGACTTCATTATCTCTATTAAAGCCTTTGAACGGAAGGGCTCGGAGTGTATCATCTCAAGTGCCATTTTGCTCTTTCTGATTCTGTAGGCGACTTTTACTTTTTCTGACCCTATTAGGGCTGTATTTCTGCGGATTATCTGGAGCAGGACTGCATCCCTCAACCCCTCAGACTTTATCTCGCTGGCATAATAAATGGCCTCGTTTATCTCCCCCAGGCCGAGCATGTACCTGGCCGCCAGGGCCATTAGCTCATCCCTAATCGGAGCGGGCAAACTTTTTGAGTCCTCAACAACGCGCTGATAAACTTTCTTCGACGTCTTCAGGCCGGATTTTGCCATTGAGTATCCGATGGAGAGAAGAGCTTTCATGACCTTTACAGGGTCTTCTATATTCTTTGACGTCTCAATAGCCTTGATAAAAACGAACTTGAACCTCTTGTCGTTGATTTTAGCCAGCCTCTCGGCGATTTTCGCGTAGGTGGTTGCCCTCAGGTAGGGGTCGGGGATAGTTTCAACAGTTTCAATGATTTCATCTATTACCATTAGCGATACCCCCGGAATTTTATTTCGGAATTAGGGTTCTTAATATTATCGTCCCAAATGCTTTTAAAAGGGCGAGTAAAGCTTTTTCTATGTACGCAGTAATCTTTGGCAAAAATCCAGACCTTAGTGAGGCCGAATTTTATTCATTCAGCAGGAGATTCGGCCTTAAAGTTCGACCAATCGAGTCCAGTCGTCACTGGTTGTTATTCGATTCATCACCGGACGTTGAAAGGCAATTCTACTGGCTCGGCGGCTCCCTCAAGCTCGTGAGAATAGTTGGCGAAGGCGAAGAGGCTATCAAAGACCTTGAATACTCCAAAATCTTCACGGTCAGCCTCTACGGAAGGAGCGACTGGAAGCTCTGGAGGAAGCTGGGAAGCGAGATAAAGAGGCACTTCAAGGAAGAAGGGCCGGCTAAGTTCTTCAAGCCCGCCAAGGTTTATTCGATGCCTGCGGAGCTCATCCTGAAGGGCTTTCCAGAAGTTAAGGACTTCGTCTTCCTCTTTAGGGATGACGGAAGCTTTCTCGTCGGCGAGACCGTTAAAGTGACCGACCCATTCGAGCTGAAGAAGCTCGACGTCGAGAGGCCGGTTCAGAAGCCAATCCTCTCGATCCCGCCAAGGCTTGCGAGGATAATGGTGAACCTGACGGAAGTAAGAAAAGGCAGCTTCCTGGATCCTTTCTGCGGAATTGGGACGGTGGTTCAGGAGTTCGTCCTTCAAGGTTTGAACGCCTATGGGAGCGACCGCGATCCGGAGCAGATACGGGCGGCAAAGAAGAACCTCACCTGGCTCAGGAAGGAGTTCAGGCTTAAAAACTCGGCCCATTTAGAGGTCTGCGACGCGAGGAAGTTAAAACGCTGTTTTAGACAGAGGTTCAACGCCATAGTGACGGAACCCTATCTTGGGAAGCCCCTCCGGAGAAACCCGAGCAGGGGGGAGGCAATTAAACTCGCCAACGAGCTCGACCGGTTCTACTATTCGGTCTTCGAGAGCTTTGCCGATGTTCTCAAGAGAAATGGAAAGGTCGTCTTCGTCTTCCCGGCTTACAAGCTGAGCGACGGTGGGATATACAGAAAAGAGAGGAAGTGGCTCGGAAAGCTCGGCTTCGAGGTTCTGGGGAGATACACGGACTACGAGGAGAGGCACCGCTTAATCAGGGACATCCACGTGCTGAGGTACAGGGGTTAACCAACGCCGAACGTCCGTTTCAGGATCTCCTTAACTTCATCCATCTTCTCGGGGCCAATCTCCCCAATGCTCTTGATAATGAGCGATTTTTTGACCGTAAAAACAGAAGAACAGTCTATGAAGCTCTTATTCTTGAGCTTACCCCGAAGGAGGTCTTTCTGCTCAAGTTCAACCTGAAATTCCTCAAAGTGTGGGCTTCCGGTTATTTTGAGCACTATCAAATCGTCGCTTACCTTGTTTAGCTCATCGGAGCTGACAACCAGTACTGGACGGAGCTTCTCTCCCAGGTAGTCTGTGAAGGGAAGCCCCAAGAGGAGTATCTCACCCTGCCTAAAATTCGAAGAGCTCCTCGGCATCCTCCCCCTCCTGCAGGAGCTTGAGGTATCCAAGCTCTTTCATCGCGTCCCTAACTTCAACCTTCTCGATCAGCAGCTTAATCCGTGAACCAGGGGGTATGTTCAGTTTTTTGAGTGGAATTATCACATCACCGCGGTAGATGGCAACTATCTCCTCAGGCATGATTAAAAATTAGAGGATCCGCTTTTAAACGTTTGGAGCTGTTACCCAATGAGCCTCTCGTGTTCCTGCTTTATGCACCTGTGTGCCACAGCTGTGAGTCCGGCCTCTTTGGCTTTCTTAAAGGCATCCCGGTTATAGGTGTTGAACTGGAACCACACGACCTTGGCGCCCTTCTCTATCGCCTGCTCCACGTAATCCATCGTGAACTCCGGGCGGACGAAGAGGTCGACTATCTCAACTTCATCCGGGATATCGAGGACGCTTGGGTAACACTTCCTTCCGAGGACTTCTTCATAGCGGGGGTTTACAGGGTAGACCTCGTAGCCCTTCTCTAGGAGATACCGCATCACCCTGTTGGCGTCGCGCTCCGGTTTTGGAGAAGCTCCCACGAGGGCTATCTTCCTGTACTTCGTGAGTATTTCCTTGATTTCCTCATCGCTAAGCCTGTCAACGGGCATTATCCTTACCATCTTACCACCAGCCTGCTTTCCACCTCAAGGTTTAAAGGAATAACCCTCCAAGAATTTCCGGTGGTGCAATGGCCCTCTACGAGGAGAAGGTTTCGAGCAGGGGCTTCAGGATTTTTCTGATCTTAGCAGCGCTGCCGATGCTCTTCGGCCTCTATGCGACCTACATGGCCGGTGAGGGCTTTGAGTTCATGCTCATCACAGCGCTTCTCGTCGTGCTCGTGTTGGTAGATGCTATGGAGCTGAGGATCGAGATAGACGAGCGCGAGGTGAGGATACGGGGGCCAATCGGGCTCATCACCAGAAAGACAGTCAGGATAGAGAACATCGCGAGCTTCTCCGTCGCGGAGGGCTGGATGAGCTGTTCTGGAGCAGTCCACTTCAGTCTCCCAGCCAAGGGCTGCGTAATGCTGAGGCAGAAAAAGGGGTGGACGGTTTCTTTCACGACGAACCATCCCGAGGAGGTTGCCCGGATTCTGGCGATGCTCGGCGTTCCACGAGAACCTTAGTCCCCTTCACCCCTACCACCACTACCTTCTCTCCCCTTTTTGCGGTTCCTTTTATACACTCGGCGCTCCAAAGCTCACCGTTAATCTTCACGAGGCCTTCTGGAGCTAAATCCTCAACCACCACGGCGGTTTTCCCGATCAGACTCTCGGGGCCCGTTCGGGGCCTGGCGCTGAGGCCGCCGCGCAGGACGAAGGGAGCGATGAGAAAGTCCTTGACCAGAAGGATGCCTATGATGACCGCCACCGCCCAGAGGGGAACCGCAACCCCGAATCTCGGAAGTACAATAAGAATGAAGAGGCCCACAGCGATTTCGTCCGCCGCCAGCGCGAGGAGCGTTATGAGGTTCCTCATTACCCACCACCAAGCCATCTCCAGTATGGATTCAGCTCGATGATGCTCCACCACTTCTTGAGCTCTTTTCTGGCTTCCCTGTAGTCTGGATAAAAGCGCCCGACGAGGTTCCAGAACTCCTTTGAGTGGTTCATGTACTTCAGGTGGGCCAGCTCGTGAACCACCACGTATTCCCTGAGCTCGGGCGGGACGGAAACGAGGCGGACGTTGAAGTTAATGTTCCCCCTGGGAGAGCAGCTTCCCCACCTGCTTCGCTGGTGCCTGATGAATACCTTCTTTGGGGAAACGCCCATCTCTCTGGAGTATTCGTTGACTAAAGCCAGTATCCTGGGTCTGAGATATGACTTAAGCTCGGCGATGGCCTCGTCTGGATAGGCTGAGAAGACGACTGTTCTGAACTTCTCGTGCACCCTGGTCTTTCTCCCGCGGATGACCTTGTATGGCTCCCCGTCTATGGGAAACCCCGACCCGGTTCTCTCGCGGAGGTTTTTAATCTCGGCGAGCTTGGCCTCAAGCCACCCCTTATGGCGCTCCACAAAGGACTCAACGTCAAAGCCTTCGGGTGCGGTAACGACTACCCTGCCGTCAGGCTTCACCTCAATCCGCGCGTACCTGACGGGTCTTCTCCTGATTTCCAAGTCCATCCCATCACCTTTTAAGGGAATCTGACAACTTGAACTTATGAACCTTCGGGTTATCGAGAAAAAGGCCAAAAGCATTTACACCCGCTCGAGGATTCCCGGCGTCGATTGGACAGTGAATCAGTACGTCGGCTGCACCTTCGCCTGCAAATACTGCTACGCCAAGTTCATGGCGAAATGGAGAGACTACGGCGAGTGGGGCACCTGGGTGGAAGTTAAGACCAACGCACCCGAGCTGGCCAGAAAGCGCGTTAAAGGGAGCGTTGTCATGTCCACGGTTAGTGACCCGTACCAGCCGATAGAAGCGGAGCTAAAGCTGACGAGGCGGATTCTCCAGTATATGGACAAGAGGAACGAGCTCTCCATCCTGACGAAGTCGCCGCTTGTTACGAGGGACATTGAGCTCTTTAAACTCTTCCGCTCGATAGAGGTGGGTTTAACGATAAACGGCTTCACGGGAAGAGAGAAGAGGCTCTTCGAACCGCTGACGCCTGTTCACGGGGCGAGGGTGAGCGCACTAAAGGAGCTGAAGGAAGCCGGGCTGAGGACGTACGTCTTTGTTAGCCCGATAATCCCGGGAATAACGGACGTCTTCGCGATAGTCGAGGACACGAGAGACTTTGCGGACTACTACTTCTTCGAGGTTCTGAACCTTCGGGCGGCGGGAAGGGAGTTTCAGGCCCTGCTCAAAGAGGGGTACCCGGAAAGCTCCGAGGCTCTGACCGACCGCGGGAAGTTCGGGGAGTTTCTGCGGAAGCTGAAGGAAGAGATAAAAGGCCTTGGGGTAAAGGCGGAGGGGATAGAGACTCACCAGAGGGGGTGGGAGTTCCTTAAGCTGTAGTTGGAGTTGTTTCCACGTCTTTGTCTCAGTCACAGCATCTTTAATGAGATCCCGTAGGGCTCATCCTCCTTCCTCTCGGCACCGAGTATCTCATCGAATTCATACTCCTCACGAATACCCAGGAGGATCTCGACCTCCTTTGGTGTAAGCACTGGCTTTCTCCAGTTTTCGTAGTCATCTACTGGAACCCTCGGACAGGCAACTACAACGTAAGCATCAAAATCGAAGCCTTCCAGGGCAGAATAGCTTACGTAGTCCATGGCTATAAGTCTGGCGTACTTTCCGTGCTCTCTGAGAAGATTAATGATCTTCCTCGCCTCCGCCAGTCTGAGCTGTCCCTTTTTTGTACTTATGACGACCCCGAATTTCTCTGCGTCCATGGCCTTGACTATCTGGCCCCATCTTTTTCTGACCAGCCTTTCCGCGTCTTCGTTTATCCAGATGGCATCGCCGGAATAGGGGTTTACAGCGAGAGTGGGTTTTTTCGTGGCAATTGCCACGCCTATCGGGTGGAAGTAACCGGCCCCGACAAAGAGAGCCCCTTCCGCTTCCACCTTGGCGGCCGAGAAGTTGCAGCCTAAAACCTGTCCCGGCCAGCTTACCCTGGAATCTCCCCTGCCAATCAGGACTTCAAAGCCCTTCTCCTCGAGAAAGCGGCACATTCTCTCAAGATGGAGTATGTGCTGGGCGGTGGTAACCAGGGCTATCCTCTTCCCCAGCTTTCTTATCTCACCGAGGTTTTTCTCGAGGGCGGGGATTGGATCAACTTTTGCAAAAGCCGGGACGAAGATCGTTGGAACCTCCAGGTGTAGCGTCATGTAGCTATGTCCCAGGTGTATAAGCGCGTCGCATCCAAGCAGTTTGGCCTTTGAATCAGCGGGATCACACGCCCCATAGTTGATGTCCCCGTTTATTATGACCTCTATACCTTTGGCTTCAAGAAAATCGGCAAGTTCTTGGGCTTCTTTTTTAAGACCCTCTGGCGTTTGTATAAGGACCCTTTTTGAGCCAATCTCGCGGAGCCTTTCCACTATCTCATCGAAGGGTATCTCGTGCATTTCACCACCAGGTTCTTCAACAGTGGGGGGGTTTAAATGGGCTCCGGTCGGGCAAACCTTTTTAAATCCCATCTCGATTCCCTACGCGGAGGGGCGGCTGGCGGGAGCTGGCCGTCACCGGGAGGTGAAGGAAATGGCAAGGATACACGCGAGAAAGAGGGGTAAGTCTGGATCAAAAAGGCCTCCAAGGACCGCTCCACCCGCCTGGGTTGAGTATACCGCGGAGGAAGTTGAAGGACTCGTTGTAAAGCTCAGGAAAGAGGGCTACAGCACTGCCATGATCGGAACGATCCTGAGGGATCAGTACGGAATCCCGAGCGTCAAGCTCATCACGGGTAAGAAGATAACCAAGATACTTGAGGAGAACGGTCTTGCCCCGGAAATCCCGGAGGATCTGATGTTCCTCATCAGGCGCGCAGTGAACCTGAGGAAGCACCTGGAGCAGCACCCGAAGGACAAGCACTCCATGAGGGGACTTCAGCTCATCGAGAGCAAGATCAGAAGGCTCGTCAAGTACTACAGAAGAACCGGAAAACTGCCGCCGAAGTGGCGCTACGATCCGGAGCAGGCCAAGCTCCTGGTCCGCTGATCCCTTTCCTTCTTCTTACCGGTGATGCCCCGTGGATAAGGGTGCCTTCTTAGAGCGGGCCAGGGAAGGGGCCGAACTGATAAAGATGCATATCGAGTTAGGTCACACGATAAGGCTGATCTCCCATCGCGACGCAGACGGCATCACTGCCGGTGCCATTCTTGCCAAGGCCGTGGCAAGGGAAGGTGGGGCCTTCCAGCTGAGCATCGTCAAGCAGGTCAGTGAAGACCTTCTCAAAAAGCTCGCGGGTGAGAACAGGGAGATATACGTTTTCAGTGACCTTGGCAGCGGCTCGATGGAGCTAATAGAGAAATACCTCGGCGACGCAACGGTTGTTGTGGCCGATCATCATCCACCCGAGAAGGAAAGCTTTTCAAACGACTCTCACCTCCTCGTCAACCCCGTTCCATTCGGTGCCAACAGCGTTCGAGATCTGAGCGGTTCAGGTGTTGCCTACTTCGTTGCCAGGGAGATGAACGATGCCAACAGGGATATGGCATACATAGCGATAGTTGGCGCAGTTGGTGACATGCAGGAAATAGACGGCCAGTTCCACGGCATGAACCTTGAAATCTTGGAGGACGGGAAGAAGCTCGGAATCCTGGAAGTCAGGAAAGAGCTGAGGTTGTTCGGAAGGGAGAGCAGGCCCCTCTACCAGATGCTTGCTTACTCAACTAACCCCGAGATCCCGGAAATAACTGGAGACGAAAGAAAAGCCATAGAATGGCTCCGCTCCCAGGGCTTCGACCCAGAAATGAGGTATTGGCAGCTCAGAGAAGAGGAGAAGAGAAAGCTCCACGATGCCCTGGTTCTTTACCTCATAAAGCACGGCGCCCCAAAGGAGACCATAGATAGGCTCATTGGAGACGTTGTGATAAGCCCACTCTATCCGGAAGGCGACCCCAGGCACGAGGCCAGGGAGTTTTCTACCCTCTTAAACGCCACTGGGAGACTCAACGAGGGGACTTTGGGAGTAGCTATCTGCCTTGGGGATGAGGATGCCTACAAGAGGGCAGTTAAAATGCTCGAAGACTACAAGAGAGAGCAGATTGAGGCAAGAAAGTTCATAATCCAGAACTGGAGCATGGTCAACGAAAGTGATCACGCCTACGTCTTCTACGCAGGAAAGAACATTAGGGACACACTCGTTGGGATAGCTGCCAACATGGCCATAAACGCCGGTCTTGCAGATCCAGAAAAACCAGTAGTTGTCTTGGCCGACAGCGATGAAGACGAGAACCTGGTGAAGGGCTCTGCCAGAACCACTGAGAAAGCCCTCGCCAAGGGCTACCACCTTGGCGAAGCCTTGAGAGAAGTCGCGGAGAAGCTTGGAGGAGAGGGTGGAGGTCATGCTATAGCCGCTGGGATTCGCTTCCCGAAGGGCAAAATCGATGAGTTCATCAGGCTCTTCAATGAGGCACTGGCAAGGCAGCTCAGGGGGGAGCAGGGTGAAGATCAGGGTTGAGGCCGAGATAGTCTGGCACTACGGTGATGCCAGAAAAGCTGAGGCAATCGCAAGGGCAGTTCAGGTGGACAACGAGGGCATACCAGAAAGCCTAAAGAAAAGTTTAAATTTGGAAACCCGATGGGATGATGGAACCGTCAGGACAAAGGTTAAATACTCGGGGGAGATTGATACACTCATCAAGGCGCTTGATGATCTTGTGTTTTCGGTCAAAATCGCCGAGGAAATGACTGAAAAGGTGTGAAGTGGAGGTGTTAAGATGGCGAAAGCTAATCCGAGAAGGGTCTCGGCTGCAAAGGACAAGTGGAAGCTTAAGGAGTGGTACGTGGTTTACGCTCCCGACTTCTTCGGGAGTAAGGAGATAGGCCTAACCCCTGCGGACGATCCGGAGAAGGTTATAGGCAGGGTCGTTGAGACCACGCTCAAGGACCTCACCGGGGACTTCACCAAGGGGCACGTCAAGCTCTACTTCCAGGTCTACGACGTCAAGGGCCAGAACGCCTACACCAAGTTCAAGGGCCACACGTTGGCCAGGAGCTACATTCGTTCACTCGTCAGGAGGAGGACTACCCGCGTTGATGGAATCTTCAACGTCACAACCAAGGACGGTTACAAGCTCCGCGTCATGGGCATGGTCATCGCCTATAGAAGGATTCAGACCAGCCAGGAGAGGGCCATAAGGAAGATAATCCAGGACATTATCTACAAGAAGGCCGAGGAGCTCAACTTCGCGGACTTTGTCCTCCAGTCTGTCAACGGTCAGATAGCGAGCGAGATAGCCAAGGAAGCCAGGAAGATATACCCGATTAAGCGCGCCGAGGTCAGGAAGATCAAGGTTCTCGCCGAGCCCGAGGCCTGATGGCCTCATCCAATGCTTTTTATTATCTCACCAAGCTTCTCTCTGCTTGTTCTCTTCCATAACCCTTAAATACTTCTGCCACAACATTTAGATGGAAATCTAAACGGAGGCGAAAGCCATGGTGAACCTCGAACTGCTTAAGAAAATCGTTGAAGCCCCCGGCGTTTCTGGATACGAGTTCCTGGGAATCAGGGACGTTGTAATAGAAGAACTGAAGGACTACGTTGACGAGATAAAGGTGGACAAGCTCGGAAACGTTATAGCTCACAAGAAGGGAAGCGGGCCAAAGGTTATGATAGCGGCCCACATGGACAAGATAGGCGTTATGGTGAACCACATAGACAAGGAGGGCTACCTCCACGTCGTTCCGGTTGGAGGCGTTGACCCAAGAACCCTCGTTGCCCAGAGAATTCGCTTCTTCACCGAGAAGGGCGAGCGCTTTGGTGTTGTCGGCCACATACCACCGCACCTCCAGAAGCCCGAGGACAGGAAGAAAGCGGCCGACTGGGACACCATCGTCGTTGACATTGGTGTTGACAGCAAGGAGGAAGCTGAAGAGCTTGGCTTCCGCGTTGGCACGGTAGGAGAGTTCGCCCCTGCCTTCGTCCAGCTCAACGAAAACCGCATAGCCACGCCCTATCTTGATGACCGCGTCTGTCTCTACGCCATGATTGAAACTGCCAAGGCCCTCGAGAACCACGAAGCCGATATCTACTTCGTTGCCAGCGTCCAGGAGGAGGTTGGCCTCAGGGGAGCCAGGGTTGCCAGCTACGCAATCGACCTCGAGATAGGCATTGCCATGGACGTAACCTTCGCCAAGCAGGTCGGCGACAAGGGTAAGATAGTGCCAAAGCTCGGCGGCGGGCCGGTTATGGACGTAGGGCCCAACATCAATCCAAAGCTCAGAGCCTTTGCCGATGAAGTTGCCAAGAAGTACGAGATACCGCTTCAGGTCGAGGCTTCTCCAAGGCCAACCGGAACGGACGCCAACATAATGCAGATCAACAGAGAGGGGGTTGCCACGGCCGTTCTCAGCATACCGATAAGGTACATGCACAGCCAGGTCGAGACAGCTGATTTGAGGGACATTGACCTCACGATAAAGCTTGCCAAGCACATCCTTGAGGAGCTCAGGCCGATGGATTTAACTCCCTGACTTTTCTTCCCCTCGAAAACTTTATTGGCTTCTCTCTCCAATCTTAGTTGATGCCGGTGATACTGATAGTCCCTATCGGTGAGGTTAAGAATACCATCCTGGAGACAGTGTCCAACTTCGTGGGGGTCTATTACTCTCGCTTTGGCCTTTCCACCAGGATACTCCCGGAGATCCCTGTGGAGCCCTTTTCCCGCGCCTTCAATCCAATAAGGGGGCAGTACCTCGGGCGGGTTT
The DNA here is from genome assembly GCF_002214385.1 of Thermococcus gorgonarius. Lineage (NCBI taxonomy): Archaea > Methanobacteriati > Methanobacteriota > Thermococci > Thermococcales > Thermococcaceae > Thermococcus > Thermococcus gorgonarius. Next base: position 591,527 of record NZ_CP014855.1, read on the forward strand.
TTCTGCCGACCCTGGCAAGTCTCAGGAAGAAAGTTGGGGGAAAGGCAGTTCTTGGCATTACAGGGCTCGACCTCTACGAGGAGGGGTTAAACTTCATCTTTGGGTTAGCTAATCCATCACTTAAGGCGGCCATAATATCCCTCCACAGGTTAAGACCTGAATTCTATGGTGAGGAACCGGATGAAGAGCTTTTAAAGGAGAGGGCCATTAAGGAAGCCATGCATGAGCTCGGCCACGTCTTTGGGCTGGGGCACTGCCCAGATCCAAGGTGCGTTATGCACTTTTCCAACTCGATACTAGATACTGACCTTAAAAGTCCCCTCTACTGCTCCACCTGTGCGGAGAAGCTGTCCAAAAACCTGGAGGTGTTGGTGTGATAGAGGTGGAACTGAAGGGCTACGCCGACGAGAAAATCTTTGAAAGGGTCCGGGAAAAGTACAAGCTCCTGAGGAGGGAGTACCACGAGGACACGTACTTCCAGCATCCCTGTAGGGATTTCTCCAAAACCGACGAGGCACTCAGGATAAGGGTGAAGCGCTTTAACGGGCACTTTGAGGCCTTCATGACCTACAAGGGACCGAAGCTTGACAGGGAATCAAAGACCAGGAAGGAGATAGAGGTTGAGCTGACCGATCCGGACAAGTACGCTGAAATACTGGAACGTCTGGGCTTTGTTGAGGTGCTCACGATTACCAAGGTACGTGAAAAGTACTACGTTGAGAAGGGCGTCGTCATAGCTCTTGACGAAGTGGAAAACATCGGAAAGTTCATCGAGATCGAAACCCTTGTTGAGGATCAGGAGAAAATTGAGGAGGCTGTAGAGCACCTCAGGGCAATTCTGGAGGAGCTGGGTGTTAAACATTTTGAACGGAGGTCTTACCTTGAACTCTTGATGGAGCGATCCAAGAATGGGGATTCTTGACGATCTTTTCGGTTTAAGAGGGGGAGCTGAAAAATTAGATCTCGATAGGTTAGAAGTACCCTATACTGAAATCCGGTTAGCTCGGGTCAGTTTGAGGGAGCACTCTCCGAGCTTTTCAAGCTCGGGACTTTTTGGCAACTCTTTCGCGGAGGGCATAAGCTTGGCAGAAATTCTAATGGAATGATCACTTTCTCACCCTCATCATGGCCACTAGGCTGACCACGAACACGAGGACTGAGAATATCTCCAATCTGCCCACCCACATCAGGGTTATCAGGAGGACTTTAACGTCGCTGGGCAAAAGCGGAGAAGTTATCCCAACGCTCAGGCCCACGTTGCCTTGAGCCGATGCGGCTTCAAAAAATGCGTCCACCAGAGATACCTTAAGGCGAACCATCATATAGATGGTTCCGAAGAGAAGGAAGGCCAGGTATGTTATCACAAAGCCTGTGACCTCCTGGAGATCCTCGGCTGTGAAGACGTAGTTTTGAACCTTCCTTTTTATGACAGCACCCCTGGGAAGTATCGACTGCTGAATGGTCCACTTCAGGCTTTCGTACATCAGGGTGAAACGGATCAGCTTTATGCCGCCTGCTGTGCTTCCTGCGCCTCCTCCAATGACCATCAGCAGACCGAGTAAAAACTTGCCCAGTTCGGGGTACTTTGAGAGATCTGAGATACTGAAACCCGTACATGAAATTGCTGAAACAGCATGGAACACAGCCTGTCTAAGGGAATCGCCAATAGAATCACCATACTGAACGAGACCGTAGGCTATGAGCGATATTGCTGGAACGAGAAAGAGGAACATGTATCTGACCTGGACGTCGTCAAAAAACGGGCCTATGCGCTTTTCTTTAAACACCTTGTAGTGAACTGTGAAATTGACTGCACCCATGATCATCAAGAAGATCGTAATGGCCTCTATGCTCATGCTGTGGAAGTACCCTATGCTCGCATCGTGGCTGCTCATACCACCAGTTCCCAGGCCGGTCATTGCGTGGGTAATTGCATCGAAGAGCTCCATGCCGTTTACGTAGTACAGATAGGTGCCGATTAAGGTGAGAACCAAGTATATCTGGAATATAACCTTGGCTGTGTTGACCAGGTTGGGCAGAATTCTCTCGCTTCTGGCCTCTGCCCGATAAAGCCTGGCAGCGGCAACTCCGGGGCGGATCAAAATGGAGAGGGCAACGAGAACTATTCCTATCCCGCCAAGCCATTGCATCCATGCCCTCCAAAAGAGCAAAACGTGTGGGTAGCTCTCCAAGTTGCTCATCATCGTCAAACCAGTCCCAGTCCACGCGCTCATGCTCTCAAAGTATGAATCCACAAAGCTCATGTGGGCTATTTTAATGAAGGGAACAACGCTTACCAGTGATGCGAAGAGCCATATAAACGCGGCCGAGATCATCGCCTGTCTAAGGTTTACGTCCTCTATCCTCTCCTGTTGCCTGGAAAGCCATGCCCCCAGGATAATGTTGATAAAACCTGGAACAGCGAAGTAGGGGACGTACTTCACCTCCGATGGATAGAACCATGTGAGAAGGACCGGAAACAGGTAAGCTATGCCAACGCCCTCAAGTATCGCGCCTATCAGATTCTGAACGACGAAGAGATCTTCGGTTGAGTTAATGTACCTCCTGAATTCTAACATACGACACCGGAATAGAGCAGGTGGAGGAAAATAAAAGGTTTTCGAACAAAAAAGTTTAAGGGTTAGGGGATCCTAAAAAGGCTCGGTGTTAAGGATGGATGAGAGGGAAGCTCTGATCAAGGCGGGAGAAATAGCCAGGCAAGTCAAAAAGGAGGTTATGGATCTCGTTAAACCTGGGGCAAAGCTCTATGACATAGCGGAGTTTGTTGAAAAGAGGATTGTGGAGCTTGGGGGCAATCCAGCCTTTCCGTGCAATCTCTCAATAAACGCACAGGCGGCCCATTACACTCCATACAAGGGCGATGAAACCACGTTGAAAGAGGGAGACTACCTCAAGATAGACCTGGGGGTTCACATCGATGGATATATCGCCGATACCGCGGTGACCGTTAGGGTTGGTATGGAAGAAGACGAACTCATGGAAGCGGCAAGGGAAGCCCTTGAAAACGCTATAGCCACCGTTAGAGCGGGGGTAAAGATAAGGGAGATTGGAAAGGCCATCGAGGAGACGATACGGAGGAATGGTTTCAATCCTATAGTAAACCTAAGTGGCCATAAAATAGAGCGCTACAAGCTCCATGCTGGAGTAAGCATTCCAAACGTTTACAGGCAGAACGATACCTACGAACTCAAGGAGGGGGATGTAATAGCAATAGAGCCCTTTGCGACAACAGGAGCGGGGCAGGTGATAGAGGTTCCCCCGGCGCTGATATTTATGTACCTCCGCGACAGACCGGTCAGGAACGTCCACGCCCGGAGGCTTTTACTGAAGATCAAGAACGAGTACAAGACGCTGCCCTTTGCCTACCGCTGGCTTCAGGGCTTTCTGCCGGAGGGACAGCTGAAGCTGGCTTTATCTCAGCTTGAAAAGGCCGGTGCCATTTATGCCTATCCAATCCTCAGGGAAATAAGGGGCGGTATGGTTGCCCAGTTCGAGCACACGGTGATAGTTGAGAAGGACGGTGCTTACGTGACGACTTGAGCCTGAGTTTTGTCTTCTTCCCATTATCTGGTTTGATGCCTCTGTTCTGGTTGAGGGTGAAAATGCATTTAGTTTGATTGCATGCAACTTAAGAGAAGTGGGGAAGGAACAGACCTTGGGCTCGGCGATGGCGCCGGGGCAGGGATTTGAACCCTGGTGGGCGGACGCCCACGGGATCTCGAGTCCCGCGCCTTCCCAGGCTAGGCTACCCCGGCGCTTCCCATTGGTAGGGGCTTGATTGAGTTTATAAATTTTTAGTCTGAGTCTGTGGCCAGGCTCTGCTTAAAATTGTGCTGGTATAGTTAGTTTGTGGGAGACAATTTCGATTACAGATTCCTGATTTTTTGAACAGGATCATGTAAATCCGCCCGCGAAAAATTTATTAACCTATTTTTACTAAAACCTCGCGGATTGCAAAGGTTTAAATCCTTAGACGTCCTAAGAAAAAAATGAAAGGAGGTGACAGCATGGTCGGAATTCTGGTGCAGGAGGTTATGACAGACAGGTTCCAGAAGATAGACATCGACGCCCCGCTTTCTGAGGCGATAGGCATATTCGAGAAGGAGGACCCGGATCTGATTCTCGTGTTCGATGGGAACCTGTACAAGGGTGTTCTGACTCAGGATCTGATAATTAGATCCCACCTCAAATGGGATCCTACCAAGGCCAAGGTTAGGGATGTTTACAAGCCTGCCCCGGTTATTAAACCAGATGATGACCTCAGCAGGGCTGCAAAACTCATGCTTGAAGTTGATCTAAGGTCGCTTCCCGTTGGCGAATCAAAAGCCGAGATAATCGGTGTCGTAAACGATATGGCCGTTCTCGAAAGGGTTGCCCAAGAAAAGTTTGGAAAGGATAAGGTTGAAGACTACATGACAAAGGACGTTATAACCCTCACACCTGAGGACACCGTGGCAAAGGCTCTCGCTACGATGAGGGATCACGCTATCTCCAGGATACCCATAGTCAACGAGGAAGGCAAACTGGAAGGCCTGGTTACCCTTCACGATTTGATAATACGCTTTATCAAACCCCGCTTTAAGGCCCAGTACGGTGAAGTTGCCGGTGAGAAGATACCGCCCTTCAGCATGCCCCTGCGCGATGTGATGATAAAGGGCGTGATAACCATACTCCCCGATGCTACCGTTAGGGAAGCCGTTGCCACAATGAAGGACAACGACATCGACGGGCTGGTGGTCGTCAACGAGGACAACAAAGTTGTTGGAGTGCTCACCGTCAAGGACCTCCTCCTGCCCATATCAAAGATGACAGAAAAGGAGGCTCGCTTTTACCTCCAGCTCGGCGGTGACGCTTCAATTCTCAGCGACTTTACCAGGGAGAGGATAATCAGCGACATCAAAAGATTCGTTGACGGCTACGAGGATCTGCTTGGCCAGGAGGGCATAATATACCTCTACATCCGCAGGTTCAAGGAGAAGTTCAGAGGAGTTCACCTATATCAGGCAAGGATGAGGATAGTCACTGACAGAGGAGTCTTCGTGGCCACCGGTGAGACCTGGGGTGCCATTCAGGCCGTCCACGATGCTCTCCGTGCCATTGAGAGACAGCTCCTCCAGAAGGCTGAGCTTGAGAAGGACATAAGGTACGCCAAGAGGTTCCTTGAGAAGCTTGAGTTCTGACCTCTTTCTTTAACCTTTGCTAACTTTTGCGCGGATTGGAAAAAGAATTGAATCAAAGCTCCACGCCATAAAAAAGGAGGGCCAAATAGACTGCGTAGAGGGCAAGGAAATAAGCCCCAACGTACCTGTTTATCCCCCCTGTTTTTTTGAGAGAGGCTATCATCGGGATCATTGCGAAAAGAACCAGGGCTATTGTCAGCACTGAGGCTCCAGTCTGGAGGGGCCTTATGAGGGAAGCTATTCCGAGAACAACGAGGGCATTCATGATGTTTGCCCCTATTATGTTGCCGATGCTTATGCTCCCGCGCTCCCTTATGGCTCCATAGAGGGCGTTGGTCATCTCCGGGAGGGATGTCCCTATTGCCACTACCGTTGCTCCAACCACGAAGTCAGAGACGCCGAGAGCCTGGGCGATGTTCTTGCCACCAAAGACTACCATCTCGGCACCGCCCACGAGGAAGAGACCGAGAACGACGAGAAGAACGTAGTCGATAATTCCAACTCCTCCCATGGGCTCCCAGTCAACTCCACTCCTTACGTGTTTCCTCAACAGCCAGCGGAGGTACACTGCATAGGCGAGGAGAAGTAGAAATCCATCGAGCCTGCTCAACGTTCCGTCAATCGATAGAGCTATGAGAATGATTAACGAGGCAAGCATTATGAGGGAGTTCTCATAGGCGGAGGGGCCTGCTTTTAAAGGCTTAATCATGGAGGCAAGACCGAGAATCAGGGCGATGTTGGCGAATATGCTTCCGAGGGCGTTTCCAAGGGCTATCCCATTGACCCCCTGATAACTTGCCAAAGCACTGGTAGTTATCTCTGGCAACGTTGTTGAGAGGCTCACGAGAACGATGCTTATAACAAGTGGTGAGACACCTGCCCTTCTTGCCACCTCGATTATTTTATCCGACAGCTTATCCCCTGCGAGAACGAGAATTGCGAGTCCGGCCAGTATTGACAGCGACCAGATTGCAAACTCAATCATTTTCCTCACCAGAAGTGCGTCTAGAGGGTCCTTTTAAAAGGTTGTCCAGCAAACTTATTAAACTGGTGGCCTAATCACCCTCGGTGATAGACATGAAGCAGAGGAAAGGATTGCTCATAATTCTCGACGGCCTTGGCGACAGGCCGATCAAAGAGTTCGGCGGGAAGACGCCGCTCGAATACGCTAACACGCCGAACATGGATAAGCTTGCCAAGATGGGAATCCTTGGGCAACAAGACCCGATAAAGCCCGGACAACCGGCGGGAAGCGATACCGCTCACCTTAGCATTTTCGGCTACGACCCCTACAAAGTCTACCGTGGAAGGGGCTTCCTCGAGGCCCTTGGTGTTGGTCTCGACCTCAGCGAGGACGACTTAGCTTTCCGCGTCAACTTCGCCACCATCGAGAACGGCATCATAACCGACAGGCGCGCGGGCAGGATAAGCACCGAGGAGGCCCACGAGCTGGCGAAGGCCATTCAGGAGAACGTCAAGATACCGGTTGATTTCATCTTCGTCGGAGCAACTGGTCACAGGGCCGTACTCGTTCTCAAAGGCATGGCCAAAGGCTACCGCGTCGGCGAGAACGACCCCCACGAGGCCGGTAAGCCGCCTCACCCCTTCACCTGGGAGGATGATGAGAGTAAGAAAGTGGCGGAAATCCTTGAGGAGTTCGTTAGAAAGGCCCACGAGGTTATCGACAAACACCCGATAAACGAGAAGCGCAGGAAGGAAGGAAAGCCGGTTGCCAACTACCTCCTTATCAGGGGCGCTGGCACTTATCCGAACATCCCGATGAAGTTCACCGAGCAGTGGAAGGTCAAGGCGGGAGCGGTTATAGCGGTCTCGCTCGTTAAGGGTGTCGCGAGGGCGATAGGCTTCGACGTTTACACGCCAGAGGGGGCAACGGGTGAGTACAACACCGATGAGATGGTCAAGGCGAGGAAGGCAGTTGAACTGCTCAAAGAGTACGACTTCGTCTTCCTGCACTTCAAGCCGACCGACGCGGCCGGCCACGACAACAACCCCAAGCTCAAGGCGGAGATGATAGAGAAGGCTGACAGGATGATAGGCTACATCATGGACAACATCGACCTTGAAGATGTCGTCATAGCGATAACCGGCGACCACTCAACGCCATGCGAAGTGATGAACCACAGCGGCGACCCGGTTCCGCTTCTCATCGCTGGCGGCGGCGTTAGACCGGACCACACCGAGGCCTTTGGCGAGCGCGAGTGCATGCGCGGCGGCCTCGGAAGGATAAAGGGCCACGACATCGTTCCGATTATGATGGACCTGATGAACCGCTCGGAAAAGTTCGGGGCCTGAAGGCCCTATCTTCGTTCTTCATCTCCCTTTCAACTTCCTTCAGCGCCCTAACAGGCATTTCGTTGCTCTTGGTGAAGGCAAGACTCTATTGAGGTCTATGTCGGTGACGAAGATAACTTTGGCTCCCGCGTGCTTTGCCACGCGCGTGTTAGCTATGTCGTAATCTTTCAGGTTTATCTCCACCGGACTGCCGGCACCTTCGATCATGACGAGGTCGTGCCTCTCCTTCAGCTCGTCTAGAACCTTCATCGCCTTTCGGAACAGCTCCTCCTTCCGCGAGAGCATGTAGTCCTTGGCGGAGACGCTTCCGATAGGTTTTCTCATAAAGACGACCTGGCTTCTCATGTTCCCTCAGGCTTGAGCAGAATCGGATTGAACTTCACGCTCGGCCTCTTTCTGCAGGCTATTGCCTGGAGGTATTGGGCACGGCTTATCTCGCCGCCTTCGATGCTCGGGGCGGAGTTAAGGCTCATGTTCTGGCTCTTGAAGGGAACAACGTCGTAGCTGAGGTTCGAGAAGATTCTACAGAGTGCGGTAACTAGGAGAGACTTGCCGGCGCCTGATGATGTCCCCTGAACCATCAACGCTTTCCCCTCTTCCCACCGGGGAACGTTTGTCGAAGGCCATATAAACCCTTGGATAAAACCTCCAGCGGTGATTGGAATGGAGAGCCTCTTCCTGCTCGTTTTGGGGAACACCGAGATAAGCACCATCCCGGGAATAAGCGTCGCCGGGGCAACACCCGAACTCACGAAGCTCACCCCGGTCGCCGATGCCGAGTACCTCTTTCACGAGAAGCCCTTGACCATTGACGTGATTCCCGTAACGCCCGAGGGCCATCCGACTCCTGCCATAATCACAAAGGCCGCGAGGGAGCTGGCGAACTTTCCGGTTCTGGTTGTGAGGGGCGGGACTTACTTTGCTCCCCTTGTGCCCCACGTCCACATCAGCAACGCCGTC